>NZ_JASJUT010000003.1:477777-765145 GCF_030135505.1 Pseudoalteromonas obscura | reverse complement strand
AAGCAGTCTGTTGAAACCTATAATCAGAAAAGGCCACACACAGCCTTAAAGTACAAAACGCCCGATGAAATTCATCGAGCGTTTTGACATAAAAAGTGTCAACCCATACTAGGATGGGTCACACAGAAGGATATGGAGGACATACGCAAGTATTAGGTTCATTTGCTCACGAGTTACCCAGCGCATTCTCTAAAGATAACCTTAGTTTTATTGAGCCGACTTGCTCAAGCTTACATCACTTCGCATTGGAAATATCATCAGATGACTATTTGGTTGAGAAGTCTCTGTTAGAAAAGGCGGGATGCGAAGTCGTTACTGCAGAACATGAATGGTGTCATTGAAAACCTCTTTATAGAAAAGACCCAGAACAAAATGTCGTAGAGTTGGCGTGCTACGATAGTTCCACATAATAAACGCACAGTTTTGTATATGCCTACTTACTCTATGCTGATCTCTCACTCTTTGGATTAATAAAAACCTGGTTTGTATATGACATTGGCCTCGACGAATTATTAAGTTGGAGAGTAAGTACCTTGTTAAATTACTCCACTTGAGGGCAGTAAAATATAGCTGGCAGGTAAGAACCAGCCATATGTTTAAGTCAGATTGTCGATTAGTAACACTCTATGGAAATTGAGTTCCAAGGGTTTGGGCTTCCATCAACATATTTATTGCATATACCTTTTGCGAACAGGTTCTCTAGGTGATAGCCAAAACTGGTAAATTCAACAAGGTTACCGAAGAAAGGAAATTTGCCGTAAAAATGCAACTCCCTGAGCATATTGTCCAAATTGTAATTGGTTTGCTCTGCAATAAAGCTTTGATCTATTTCTTTTAAATTGATTACCCGAGAATCTGGGAAGCCTGGGATCACAACATGCAGGTATTCTTCGTCGTATGCACCATCAAAGAACTTCACGAATTGCATCATTTCTGTTGGAGACAGTTGGTTCATCGCGAGTTTAAAATCGGTTACTTCTAGCTGCTGATGAGAGAAATTACGATTGACATAAATTTTGCCGGGTAAAATATCATGCAGTGCGCGCATTACGCCTTGCTCATCGTCGGTAACACTTTGCGCGAGTGCATAGTTAGGAAACCTAGCGTTGGTAAAGCGTTCGTAAGACTCAATGACCATACCCATAAAAAACGCTACAGTTTGCTGTCGAGCGATGATATGTGCCTGTTCTTCAGTCACTTGTCTAGACATAAGCAGTGTAGCTTTTTTACCAGCATAGAAACTCACTAGGTTTTGTGTAATTGAATAGACTGCGGCATTTGAAGAGTTTTTGGGGTTGCCACCTTGGTATATTTTTGTGCCATTGGCATAGTCAAAAATGGTACTTAAATCAAAACGTCCATTTTCCTCGTTTTCACGTGTCTGCGCATTCCATTGAAATAAGTCATGGGAAGCTAAGCCCATCACGCCTATATCCACCACACGTACTGGTTTTTTTGCTAGTGCGGGTAGAGAAAACAGCAACAACAAGAGTACAGAGAGTAATTTCATTTGGTTATAATCCTTTTAATAAAAATGAGAATTATTATATTTAATCTTTGTTTGTGAATCAATGTTGTGTTTTTGGTTAAATAAATGTGATGTCGAGGGTTTTGTGCATAAATCGCTTGGCAAGGAAAGCGCGTCAACTTGCTTGTTAACGTGGCCACTTCCCATCGGGTTGATAGGAAGCAGGTTTATGAATTTGTAGTTTATGGAGCAAGGTCAGTTTTTGCCATATTTTTTATCCAATCACTGATCACGTCAATTGAAGTTTGCTGGCCATTTAATAGCCTAAGTAATAAGCCGCCCATCACCAATGCATAGGCTTGCTCTGATTGTTCATTACCGACTATGGTTGCGAGCTCATCCATAAAGCGTGAGTCTGCTTTTTGCAGTAATTTATCATCGGCAATATCCTGTGGATCGCGGTTTTTTATATATTCTAAAAGCAGTACCATTTCGCCTTGAAATCTGCTGTCTAAGGTAGAGATTATCGCGTGCAATGCATCTGCTTTTGATGTGGGTATGCTCTGCTCATCTTCTGTGCCATATAAGCTGTGCTTTTGCGTGACGATCTCCGTACTTGCTTCAAATAAGTCTTTTTTACTTGGAAAGTAGTGATACAAAGCGCTTTTAGAAACACCTAATGCCTCTGCAATACCGCGCATCCCTAGGCCGTTGTATCCATGTTCTGTAAAGATATCTATGGCTTTTGTGGCCAGCTCAATCCGGTATGCATCTCGATCAATAACTTTTGGCATCGTTTAACTCATGATCTATTTGGTAATTTTACTCAGCCCAGTATAACGCACAAACATTATTTAGACCAAGTGGACTAAAAAGGTTGATCAAACTTTGCGCTTGTGATTATTATATAGTCCATGTGGTCGATAAAGGTGTGCGGCTAATTTGGGCTTTTGTAAGTAGAGGTAAGAATGTCACAAAATAAACACATTATTAATGGGGCAAATATTGATTGGCACTGTGCAGGCAAGTTTAATTTTACAGCGGGGTTTAGTCCGACTAAGGCGGAAAGTGCAATCGCCAATTATGCTGCGTTTTTAGCGCCGGTCATTCTATATTTTGCGCTGTGGCGTATGCTCGATTGGTCGGTGTTGCAGTATGTCGTTGCCAGTTTTTTAGCATTGGATATGGTAGGGGGTGTGCTGACTAATTCTTTAGGGTCGATGAAACGGTTTTTACATACAAATCAAACCCTAGAGCTGAACTTTTTAGGTAAACTCGTTGGCAGTAAGTTCTTATTCCCGGCGATACATTTTCAAATTTTTGCAGCACCACTGTGTTTTGATGTCAGTTGGTCATACGCATTTTTCTGGTACGGTTTAATGATGTTGTCAGTTGTTTTGATCCATTGTCTACCACAGTACATTCATCGCCCTGTTGCACTTCTTATCGTTATGCTCTCGATTATGTTGAGCCAATTGGTTTTTGTCGGCCCGCCGGGGCTTGAATGGTTGGCGTCAATCTACATTATTAAGCTGGTTTTATCTCATGGTGTGCGTGAGGAGCCCTACAGGCCGAATGTAGAAGCAAGCAAGTAGAGCCTTTTGAGGACTTGGCCTGTGTAGGCGTTGCAATACAGGCCAAGCTAGCGAGGTGTGCGCAGCTATTTGCAACACGGCAACAATAAATTGATGGGCTTATTTAAAGTATTTAGCAAAGTGCATTGAAACAAAATCTTTAAAAGCGATGACCCGTGCAGGTTGATGTTTATCCTTTAGGTAGAGCAAATAAAACGGTGTAGGCTCCGGTTGCCAATTTTTAAATATTGGAACAAGGAGCCCCTGCTGGACTTCATCGGAGCAGTAAACATTTGGTACGCGAATTATGCCGTTGCCAAGTAGTGCGCTGTGGAGCATCACTCGGCCATTCTTGCAAGACAAATCTGCATTGACACTGACATTTTGCCTTGCTTTTGACGACGCATGTACAAAGCTCCATTGGTTCATGCTGCCAGCGATGCACTTGTGACTAACTAAGCTTTTAGGCTCAGCAGGGCGACCGTATTTTTCAATATATGCAGGGCTGGCAAAAGTACCAACTTCGATATCTGTCAACTTTCGCGCGATCAGGGATGAGTCGAATAGCTCTCCCATTCGAAACACAAAGTCAAACTCACCCGAGACTAGGTCAACTCTTTGACTACTGAAATCAAGTACAACGCTTACCTCTGGATGTGCTTTCATAAAGTCTGACACCAAAGGGCCGATGATGTTTTCGCCGATATAGCCACCAACACTATTAATTTTAAGTTTCCCAGATAAGCTAGAAGCTTGCTCTTTGGCGCGATCAATGGCCGATTCAATTCCTAAAAATGACTGTTTGCATTTGTCATAGAAGATCTCACCGGCATCAGTGAGGTGTTGTGTTCGTGTTGTTCTAACCAGCAAGCTCACACCTAAATCAGACTCAAGTTGAGTCAATTGTTTGGAAATGTGGGACCGAGAGCAACGTAGCGTTTCTGCTGCATTGGTGAAACTGCCAGACTCGACTAACACTAAAAAGCTTTTTATATCTGAATAGCTCACGCTTTTATTCATACTGCTTGGTCCATAAAGTGATTTTATTGGTAACTATAAGTAAACATTGTTGTGAATTGATAAGTATATATCACCAATAGTCAATCTCATACAATGGCGTTCTAAGTTGCTCGTAGCTTAATTTACTTGAAAAGTACGATGTGGCACGAAAAAGGTGTTCCGAACACTTACGACAAAGTGTTCTGTTTCCTAAAAAGTAGGTCGAATAATCAGCTGCTGATACTGCAGCGCACTTATGGGCAATAACAGAGCTGCATAGGCAAGACGAACGCATCAGATATTGGAGAAAAAAGTATGAAAAAATTGGTTGTTATCACCGGGGCAAGTTCGGGTATTGGAAAAGCTATAGCGAGGCGTTTTAGTGAAGCTGGTTACCCACTTTTATTAGTTGCTAGACGTATTGAGAAATTGGCAGCGCTTGACCTACCAAACTGTTTGTGTGAACAAGTCGATGTGACGGATAGACACGCTTTTGAACAAGCGATTTCAAAAGCTGAAGCTCAATTTGGTCCCGTTGAGTGCCTCATTAACAATGCTGGCGTCATGTTGCTTGGGCAAATTGACTCTCAAGACAGCGGTGAATGGTCAAAGATGTTTGACGTCAACGTACTGGCTTTATTAGGAAGTATGCAAGCAGTGCTTGAGCCTATGAAAACCAGACAAAGCGGGACGATCATCAACGTTAGCTCTATTGCCGGAAAGAAAACATTCCCTAACCATGCAGCGTACTGTGGTACTAAGTTTGCGGTGTCTGCTATCAGCGAAAATATCCGTGAAGAAGTTGCAGAGTTTGGTGTTAGGGTGACAAGCATCTGTCCAGGCGCGGTGGAAACAGAATTGTTAAGTCATACAACCTCAACAGAGATTAAAGCCGGTTATGAAGACTGGAAGCAGACCATGGGGGGCGCGTTAATTGCCGATGACATTGCCAGAGCCGCACTATTTATTCAAGAGCAGCCGCAATACGTGTGCATTCGAGAGCTGGTAATTGCTGCAACACGTCAGCAACCTTAGAACAGAGAACAAAAGCCACACTGGCATTGAGCTCTTCATGGCAGAGTTATTCACTCTGCCATGGCTGTTGCGCATGAATTGGTGATTGAGCAGCCCAACACAGTGGGCACGTACGCGAAATAGCCTGAATAACTCCGGCCTTTGTTGTGTAATCAAGCAACCTCATGTTTGGCACCCATGTCCAACTTACTATTTTGTATTTTCTTTGCATGCACTGAATGAATTGAATGCTTTTTCGCCTCAACCATGAATTCGAAGATTTGTTTTTGCATTTTTGCAACCTTGGGTTAACCTTTTCGCGGGCCGATAATTTATGAAGTTGAAGGTATACCTAATTTATACAAAGAAGTTTGGGCGGTGACTTGTGTCGCTGGAAATGCTCGTTAAAAGCAAACATTGGGGAATTACTTTAAGAGACAGAGCTAAGCTGTCTGCTTTTAGCCTGATGATAGCCTCCAATATAGACGTATTAGATTCTTAAGTCTGAAACAGTTTTTCAAAAAGGAGTATGAAAATGACAGATAATTTACTGAGCCTATTTAATAACAGGCAAAAACTCTCCAAAGCACAGCTTGATCAATTTGTACTCGTTCAATGGCAGCAGGGGAAGCACTTTGATCGCTTGCCTTCAAACGCATTGCCAGACTACAAAAAGTTTGATGCTTTTCCTTGGGAAAAAATTGATTGCATGCTGACCAAAATTGTTAGAAAACAAGAGGATGGGCTTTCGTTTGGCTTTGATATGTTCCCGCCAAAATCAGCGGCCAAAGGGGATATGCATGTACACCCACTAAGTAGCCGCTTAATCACCGTGTTAGAAGGTTACGGTACTGCCATAGTGCAAACTTGTAAGGGGAAAATGGCAAAAAAAGAAGTGGGACCAGGTGATGTGATATTGTTTCCGCACGCGACGCCACACTGCTTTTGGGGAGCAGAAGATGCCCCTATGGTTGTTGAAGTAATGCTCGGACCCTATGTGCCCTTTGAACACCCGTTACATACTGTTTGCCCTAAAAAAGCGAAAGTCATAGCACAAGACTATCCGGATCTATTTAGGCCCTGTCATGTCGATGAACTAGAGCAAGTCGCCAATAGAGTCGTAGCGTTACAAGCGCAAGGGCTAGTGGAGTTGAGTGAACATCAGGTGATGGAGTGGGGAGATGAATTTATTGATGCTTTAGGCGGTTATGAAACAACAGAGCGCGTTTGTGCTATTGAACGTTAGGTTGAGTGAGTTACCTCAAACAACTGCTGATTGGATGTCCTTGTGCGCAATGCGATTGCTCCAAGTCGAATTCGTTACATAAGTTTGGGGAGGATTAACCTGCATATTAAAACCATAAATATTGTTCACAAAATCGCATCGGCTGCGTTATTAGTATTAATAAAGCGTAGCGTACATTGCGTTTTTCAATAATAACGGCAGTATTTTAAAATACGATTACCTAAATGTAGGTGATGCGGCGAAGCCGTTTTAGCGTATTACGCGTTAAGCGGCAATGCTGTTTTGCTATCTAAATTCGATAAAAAACCTAAGAGCAGTGCACTTTTACTGATTCGAATCGCTTTAAACACAGTGATGATTACCAACTATTGCGAGCACTGCATATCTCTGCATAGAGTCCGTTTTAATGAGCGTAGTTGGTACTTAAAGTTTCTTTGACACGTTCTAAAATGACATTTCTACAGCGCCACTATTAAGGGTAATGATGTGCTGAAGTAATTGCTCCCACGGCTGTTGGCACACAAGCAGACTAATTCACTTTCAAGGTATATATCTGGCGCATTAATAGAGAGAAATTATTTTTTGGTTTCTAGTTTCCAGTCTATTAGACCAGATGGAGAGTGACTTCCAAATCTAACCAAGATGAATTTTGGTTGAAAGCAGATTTTAAAGAACCGAGTAAACAAGGGGGTTAAGCACTTTCTTTGGAAAGTGGAACAACCCTTTTTACATGTAAGTAGTAGTAAAACTATGTAAGTGGCACCATCAATATTAAGGATCTTTATTATGATGAAACCAAAAATCACAGCTTCAGAAGATATAAAGGAAGCGACAAAGTTGGGGACCTATGAGCGTCTTCGTCCGGGGGGCGCGTCGGCCAAAGTGGCGGCAAAAGTTGAAGGGACGATAAAGCAAGAGGAGTTGAAACTGGCATTGTATGATGCAAAAGGTAACCAATCCAAAACCAAAGGCGACGTCTCCGTACTCGGAGATGTTAAATTAAGCAAAGAAATAGAAATCACCGTTAGTCCAAAGCAGCAAACCAAGCTGGGTGAAGAGCTGACGGTAAAATCTGAGAACAAAGAAATAGATGATTCAGCAATCACCAATCGTTTTGCGATTGCCTCATACCCGCAAAACTGGGATCTTCCTAGCGCAAAAAATAGTCTTGTCGATGATGATGAAGCCATTATGGAAGTCTCTGATGCCTATGAGAGCGATGGTGTGCCAAACGATTATAGTTGGCTGGATGAAGTAATGATCTCAGAGCAAGTGCAAGGGGGCGCGCCTGTTGGTCCGTTAACAGTTGGTCCAGGAGATAACTCAGATTATCTGGATGGCGACTCACCGGGAAGTGACTCCCACACGCGCATCTCGTATGGTTCTATCGACAAGAATAAGCTAAAACCGGACAAAGATGGCACTCGTTATGATGGACATATCACACAAACCTGTATCTTTAAATGTGGTCGCACCGATGTGAAAGACAAGGTGGTTCCCAATTCAGGTTACGAACTGACAGACTCACTGGAGCGAGTGAAGGGGCGTTGGAAGTTCTGGTTTACGAAGATAGGTAAAAGTGTCACGGCTAACGGTTATCATTCGGGGGCCGGAAAGGGCAACCATACTTCTGACGCTTATGAGGTCGTCACTACAACGCCTGATTTGACATTCAAAAAGTGGGTATAACTGCTACTACCATATGACTTTTCAGTTTTGTATTAAAAAGTAACTGCGCATTTTATTCTCGATATCTAAAGACTGTTCATGTAGGTATCTAAATTAAATGACGTAATCTCGGAATCATGTGAAGGGGCCGAGCGGCTTGCATCATCAGTATTCCCACTTGTTGTAGCCGTATAAGCTTTTAATTCTACAGTGCTTGAAAATGAGAGGGGTTTTACAACAGAGTTACCCTTGTTTACGGTGACTCAGCTAGCTGTGGTAATGCATCAATCATAATTGCAGCAAGGTGACACAAGTGAGAATTCAAATCAGCGGATCCACAATTTGATTATGTTGTAGAACAAGCTCCTCGCCCCCTTTTTCTAAATTTAAATCTCTAACTTAATTATTTTAAATCATAAATTAGCTTTGTGCTGCGTGTGAGTCGGCCTATGAGATCAGAGTTTGACGGCTTACTGCGGTTGTTTTTGCCCAGCACAAATGCGCTTTTCAATTCATAAACAAAACTAAGGATGCGTTATGCTGAATGCAGATCAAAGTGAGCAGTCAAAGAAGGAGACAGGTGTCATTGTTGAAATGATAGCGCCTGCTGAAAAAGGCTTGCACACAGATCGGAAACTAATAAACAGTGTCGTTGCAAAACACAGTGGCTTAAAACCGAGTTTGAAAAATAGAATTTTCTACGCCATTGGCTTTAACAAAAGAGAAGGAAATGCTGATGGGGAGCCTGATTTAAACCAAGGGGTAGTTAAAAAAGGCAGTACAAAAATAAATGGTACCAAATACAAGTATGACAAAGTACAAAAGCGAGATTATGAAAAAAAATCAGATGACACCTTTGGTTACATCGAAAACTTCTTGCGTTGGGGATCTGCGACTTGGATTTGGGCAAATTTAAATTCATCAGATCTCGCGAGAAAGCAAAATAAAATAGGGCGGCCAATAAGAACTAATTTCCCTTTTCGCGCGTGGCGAGAGCTTGCTCATACAACCGCTTTAGGGCACTGGGGCGCTAAAAAGTGGCTTGCGGGAGATGAACGACGAGATTTGATATACAAAACTGCGGATGATGATCAAGACTGGTCGGAGTCTGAAATAGAGAATGGCCTTGACGCTGCTGCCAAAGCAATTGGTGATTCAAAAGGGGCCAAGAGTATTGCACCTGATACGCTCAATATGCCTTTAGTTCTTACAACGCCTTACCACTGGAGCTCGACAGGGGCGAGCGATTTACAAGAGTCTGAAGATTATAAATACCAAACCTTTTTAGATGAACTTAATGGCTATGAAGTGGATAAAAGAAAAGCGCTATATGATAAACATCCACTAAAAATTTATTATCCAGAGCCGACAACTTACTTTACTCGGGCAGCTGCTGATATTCACCCTTCTAAAGGAGATAGTGTGCTCGAAGGCGCGGCTAAAATTACCAGTATAGTTGAAACCGTTGTGCAAACAGTGACTGACGACACCACGAAGGATGGCACGAACGCGACCGATGTGTCAGTTACCAATTGGAAAAAAATGTTTAAGTTTTTGCACGACCAAAAACTCACTTCCGCTCCGGGCGACAGGGCCAAATCGTTAGTTGATTTGTATACAGCTGTTAAAGGGCTGAACAATCCTGAACGAAAAGGAGCGATTGAAACAGGAATGGGGACCTCTATAGATCAAAGTGCTTTTGAAGATGGGTATGAGGATAACGTGTATAAGTGGAACACTCAAAAAAAATAGTAACCTGTAAGTAGTTAAGCTTCTTGCTTTTTCATGTTTAAATTAGTTTATCTTTACCTTAATTGGCTAAGGTAATTGCGCCATGATTTTAGTTTATAGTTAATCTAGTTTTTTATTTGTCATGCGAGGGTCATGAATGCCATTCATTTCTTAGCGTGAAAACCTCATTTTTCGGGGGCACATTTAAAATAAACTTAATTATAATATTGTTTTTCTAATTTTTATTTTTTATGTGTTGTGTTTTTTGTTGTTGGTGGGTGATTTTAAATTATATATTAAATTTATATGTTTAGAGTTGATTTTAAGGTTTGTTTTTAAATAATAAGGAGTCAGAAAGTGATGCAAAGTCAAAAAGGACCGATTAAACCAGCAACAGGAATTACGGGTAATCAGATTAAGCCACAAAACAAAGAGTCAGAAATGATTCTAATGCAAAAAGGACCAAGTAAACCAACGACTGATATTACGGGTTCTCAAGTAATTGCACAAAACAAAGAGTCTGAAGAACAAATTACACCATTGCAAATTGAAGCGTTAACAGAGTTGGAGAAGGAGAGTGTCAATAAATACAATAATGCAATTTGGGCCGCTAGAAATTTAGATTCCATACGTAAAACAGGGAGGTTTACGGAGCTAGGAATAGAAAAAAGCCGAATTAAACAGTTTTTCGAATCGGGGTGGGCAGAGAGAAAATCATTAGAAACAGCAATTTCTAAAACAAGGATAAATTTATATAAAATGCCATGGAAATTCAAGCATGACTTTGTAACAAAAACAAACGATCGCTTGCAAAATTTAGGAGAATATATAAGTGCTAAACGACAAGTAGAAAATATACGTAATTTGCCATTGTATTTGCGGGAAGTAAACACAGAAATGGATGGTAATCAAGCTTCAAAACAACTTGGCGAAGAGAAATTTTTGAATATTAATGACAATCCACTAGAAGTAGTTGATAAGTTAGAATCTTTAAAAGATCTAAAAGAAGCCGCAATGAAGCTACCAGCTGAAGAGATTCTAGTGACTTACTACGTTGTTGAAGACGGAGTGCAAGACTATAATAATATGGAGAAACGGATAAGGCAAAAACGAGCTGCTAAGAAAAATAACAAGTAATTGGCTTATATTGCATATTTACTCCTTGTTTTCATATTGAAGGTATAAAAATCTCTGTTTTAAATTTATGTGGTAAAACGATTCTTGTGGTTTGCTTTTGGCTGGTCTGTTTATTTAAATTAATACGCTTTATTAAATAGATGTGAATTTGAATGTGAATGTGTTGTTGCTAATAGGGTTGTTGCTCCTTTTTTATGATGTATCAAATGAACGCAAAAGGTGGTACCTGCTGCTATGCTAGTAGTGTCATTGAATAATTGAATAAAAAGCGGGCCAGAGGAGGGCGTATGATGCTGAAATTTATCTTAGCCATACAAATTGTTTTTTTCTCAGCTGGCTGCTTTAGCAAGAATATTTTTGTCGTCGGTTCGGTTATAAATCAAACCCCACCAAGTCAACATGTTGAAAACGCTAAAGTGATCCTGTTAGTCAATGAAGAGCGTATCGAAGCGAAGTATTTACCGTCGAAAGGCACATTTAGTAAGCGGCTAGAGCCAAATAAATATGCCAAGGAGCACATCGCGTTTTTGGTCCTACATACTGATTTTGTGCAGGTTGATCCTGAGCGGGATAGGGTAAGAACAGGCTTTAGTGGCAAAACAGAACACCATATCAATGTTAGGACTAAGGAGCATCTCGCAGATACTTTAGTGCTTTCTGCAAAAAAATCAGCCTTAACAGGTGATTATATCAAGGCGTTGGATCAGCTAGATTCTGCAAGTGCCATCTATCAAAGCTTTGACATTTACTCTTACAAAGTAAGACTGATTGGCGATGCGTTAAAGACCCAAAGCACGTTGCCAATCAGGCATATGGATCTAACTACTGATGGTGACTTTTTGAATTACACAAAAGGCCTCAGTGATCTTGAAAGATATAAGCTATTTTTACAGCTAGGCCACGTATATACGAATGTACCAGATCCTGAAAAAGAGATTGACGCAACAACATCTTATTTTGATGTGGCGGTGTCGGCTTATGCCGTTGCTAAAAAGGCAAATCCAGCAAACGCAAGGCCCTATCAGGGCGAATACAAGTTGTATCAAAAGACGGGTAATCATTTTGACGCTGCTATGGTGATCCAAAGCTATTTCGACAATAACGCGGTGATAAAAAAAGGATCAACAATACGTACTTTTTTGGGGGACTGGTTAACGAGCTTTGAAAAAGTGACAGGGTTTCCTTATACCTCACGGGAGGATATAGCAAAAGACACTTTGTACTATGACATGGCTAAAAGGTTATTAGTGACGATACAGCAGTACGAATCGATTTTTAAGCATGATAATAAACCTAGCTCGAAACGGATACGTGACGCAACAACTCTACTCAAAAACATCGTAGAAAGGAGATAAATATGTCTAATTGGCACATTAGCGTTTTGGTTGTTGTGGCTTCCATATTGGCGGTCATGGTGATCCTTCCCGTCGCAATTGTGACCGTGATGTACCCTGAAAATGAGCTACCGGAAGTATTGGTTAATTGGGGTGGCATTATTTTAGGGTTTTTCTTTGGCACATTGACGACTGCGCTTACGAGCAAAGTAGAGAGAAAGTCTCGCGATCCCAGCGCTGAAAACTAATCAACGGTGTTTTGGGGGAAGTTAGATTTCACTGTTAAGGCGTTGAAATAAGCTGGTGAAATAGGTTTGCCAAGCCTTCTGTATGACCAGCTTGTTTCTTTCTCTAACTGAACTGCGTCGACTAACTCTTGTATTTGATTGAGCAGCCATACGGTTTAGTAATTTTCTTGTTGATGGCTTTACCTGCCAATAAGTTGGTTAGGCTGCTGACGACATAGTTGGTCGCTTTTGGAATGTCTGCGGGGTTTGCCGATTTTATACTGTCGATGGCACCAGCATAACTCAATTTACCTTCAGGATTGATGATGTACATATGAGGTGTCGTTTTGGCTTTGTAAAGGCGACCAACAGCCCCTGATTCGTCGAATAACACATGAGAAGGGGATGCGTTTCGAGTTTTGGTCAAATCATTTGCTTTGTTGGCATCAACGTGCCCTTGTTTACCTTTTGCAGAGGAAATGACAGACAACCAAACTATATCCTGCTGCGTGTATTTGCGTTGCAGCGATTGCATATTGTCACTCCCGTAATGCTTTTTGACATATGGACAGAGGTGGTTTGTCCACTCCAGTACCACATATTTGCCTTTGAAATCTGATAGAGTCACCGTTTTTCCATAGGAATCTTGCAGTGTAAAATCAGGAGCGATGGCATCTATTTTTGCTGCCGCCATACTCATGGCTGGGGCAAAAAAGGTTGTAATTACAAACCATTTAATTAGACGTTGCATTGTTAATTTCCTTCCTAGCTTCATAGATAGCATCGATTACTATCTCAGGTGTTAGCACTTGAGGCAAAATCTGCTTACTGTGGTTTCCTGCATACACTATATATAAGGGTACACCTGAGCGTTGATATTGCTTCAAATAGTTTAAAATAGTTGTATTCTTGTTTGTCCAATCTCCGACTAGGTAGTCGATATCACCTTCTTCAAAGAGCGCTTTTAGCGCATCATCCTTAAAGGCGACTTGCTCATTTACCTTACAAGTAATACACCAATCGGCGGTCATATTCACTACTACAACATGATTTTCATTACGTAGTTGAGAGAGTTTTTGTTCACTAAATTGGTCGGATCCGAGCTGCTGATCATCGCTAGTAATGTGTGTGCCTTTCATACTTGAAAGTGTCGCGATGCCGAGCGCCATGAGCATAAAAATATAGCTAAAAGGGCGACCCATTTTACTCGACAGCCAGATAAAGAGTGCAAAAAGTAATAATCCAGACAATAACCACAATTGGCCCATGCTGCTGGTCTGAGATAAAAATACCCAAACCAACCACACTACAGTCGCAAGCATAGGAAAGCCGAGAAAATGTTTGAAGGTTTCCATCCATGTTCCGGGCTTTGGCAATAACTTTGCAAAGTGTGACGACATAGGGAGTAGTGTCATAGGTAGCGCAAAGCCAACCGCTAATGCTGTAAAAACTAGCCAGGTTTCAAATGCAGGGCTAAGCATGGCAACACCCAGTGCGGTCGCCATAAATGGTGCGGTACAGGGGGATGCAACGATAACCGCAAGTACACCTGTAAAGAACTGGCTGAAAAAAGAACTGCCTTGCGTCAATGAGTGTCCAATCCCAGACATGTTTACGCTTGGTGGTAATAAGTCCCACAGCATCATCGCAATGAAAGTGAACAAAAAGGCCAATGCAGCAATCAGCAATGGCTCTTGTAAATGAAAACCCCATCCAACAGCGCTGCCAGCTGCCTTTAACGAAATAACAACCGCAGCAAATAACCAAAAGCTGATAATGACCCCTAGTGGGTACCCCCAGTGACTTTTACACTCAGCCGAACTTAACGCCAGGGCCTTCATCGATAATACAGGCAGTACACAAGGCATGATATTGAGGATTAAACCACCAAGAAATGCGAAAACTAAAATAACCCAAAACGGTTTCGATGCAGTGTTATCGGTACGGGTAAAGTCCGGAGAATTTGGCAAAGCGTTGACATAATACCCAGAACCTCCATCACTCAACAAAAATTTAAGTGAGTCGGGTTGTGAAGAGAAATAGTCGGATAATGGTAACACTAGCTGGGCTACATCTTGTGATTGTGTCCAATCTTGCGCAGCATTGTGCTGGATCACGTCCCCCCTAAATGGAAATATCTGCCAGTTCGATTGATAAGGCCATGCCATTTGCAAAGCAATATGACTTTCGCTTAGTTCAAATTTAGCCTCAATGAATGGCTTGTTCGCCAAACGTAAGTGAGTTTGCTCAAATAAGGCTTGGTGATCGGAATAGTCGATAGACTGCCCTGTTGGCACTATTGGTAAATCAAGTTCTAACTTAGCCCACCCAGGTATACAGTCTTCATTGCAGACTAGCCAAGACAAGTCGGCCTTTATGGTTGCATGGGGAAGGGATTGCTCTTTAAGCGTTATTGGCACCATTAGTAAAGTTCTGCCCTCGTAGCCATAGTTCACTAAATGCGCTACTTCTATCGCTTTAGGGATTGGCCACTGAATATTCCCAAACTCTATTGCATCGCTGTGCCATTCAATCTTGGGGGCTTCACCTGAATCTCCCGGGTTTAACCAGTAGGTGTGCCAACCTTGTTCCGGGTTCAGTATGATGCCGATCCAGTGGGTTTTCCCTATGCTAAGCTGACTGGTTTCGGATACCAGCGAAACTTCAATATGTGGCCCTGTGGCTGAATTCTGTGCAAATCCCCCACATGAAAATACCAACAGAAAAATGAAGATAAGTTTAACCATGCAATTATCTGTTCCGAAAATGTCTTTTATCATTGTAGTCTCAAAACTCAATAATTTAGTCCATAAAACACTCAACTTAATAAGCCTACTATGTACTTACGTGGCATGAAGTGATTTGCGACTAACGTGTAATTATCAGTCGCCAGCTTGTTTAGGTTATTGTGAACATTGCAGATTTTTAACATTACCTTCTTATCGCGAGCACGCTTGCTATTACGCAACCAGTTTAATTACTTTGATTTAGATAAGTAGGGTGGCGTATATATATTTTGGCGAAAAGAGTCGTAATTGAGCAGAATAACTTGGTTAATTGGCACGTAACTCCTCATGATGAGTGATTTAAGTACCTCATTGGCGGGGAAAGTTGTAAAATGGCAACACAATGATGAATGGGCCGTTTAATGCTTGGCTGGCGTCCATTCTTAGGTAATTTTAGCCAAGCCTAATACGCCGTTTATGTTGGCGTTAAGTGCACTGAAACATGATTAAACTGATAGAAAACACGCCGTGGTGGTTCTTAATTCTTTTATATGTAACTACATTGATCATCGGAACTTTTATTGGGGCTCCTTTGTTGGCTTATGCTTACGATATATCAATGAGTATCGAAGTGCAGCGGCTGTTTGTTTTAATGGCGCTCATGAGAGTGCATTTTTTACTGCCTCTTCTGATAGCGGCAACTATTGGTCTCACGTATGTAAGAGGTAAAAAGAATAAATCTCTCACCTACGCATTTATAGCAGCGTGTGTTGTTCTTATACCTGGCCTTTTCTACGGTTTGCAGGCGTCTGACATTTATAACTTTGCAGCTGTGTAAAAGGCACTTGGGGTTAGCACGCTTGCTGACTGGTAAGCGTGTGAAACACGCGCAAAACGGCATATTATGAATTAGATAGCCTACTGTGTTGACTATTTTTGATTGACTGTTCTTTCACTTGTTCAGCGGCAGAAAACTTGAATGACCACAAGTATAAAATTGCCACATAAGACTGCGTATGCAGCACTACTCAGGATCTTCAAGCTGCATTAACAGAGAATGCTTCTCACGTTTGTAAATCCGAAAACTTCGTATTTGTCGACAATGAGCTTAACATTAACTGCAACTTCTGAATTTGAAGGGGCTGCTTATTTTAGACTTGGTAATTGTGCCTTTTTTCTCCAAGACTTTTACGAACCGAGTCATTGCCAAAACGCCATGCTGCACCTGTTGGTGGAAGATTCGACTGGCTGGCATGAACATATATTAAATGTAAAGGTGAGCGAAGAGTTTAATGTCCAGTTGACTGAAACTGTAGAACAAGCATGGGGAATACTTGAGTTTTGTTTGACTGATTTTAGTGGGGGTTAGTGGCAATGAGCACAGAATAGGTAACTCATTTTGCTCAAATAGGAAAATATAATGATTATAAAAATAATTTTGTTACTCGCTTTACTGAGAGTATTGGCAATCACCGAAAAACCAATCTTATGTGCAGGTATATATTCCTCAGTGGTGTTAGTATTTGGTTGGATGAGCGGCGCCAGCTTTTCGTATGTTTTAGTCGGTACTTTGATATCGTTTGGTTTATCTTTTTTGTATTTTTGGCTTTTAAATAGATTTAATCACGGCCCGTTGTATTTTGTGATCCTAGTGCTTGGTTTGGGAATTGGCTTAGTTTAAAGAAGATTAATATGGAATTAATATCTATAGTATTTTATAGCAAGTAAGGATCAACAATGCATTTTGTAAAACTTCTAGCACTCATTTCTTTTATTGTAGTCACAGCTGGTGTCTATTTTTTTATGAGGCCTATATGGGTTCCTATGTTTCATAAAATTGTTGGAAAGCGCACTACAGCAGATGTTGTCGACCTATATGGTGAGGCCTCAAAAGATAGGTTATTGCCTTTTTTCAAAACTGCAAATGTTCAGTTTCCGCCTGAAAAAGTTACCTTGCTTGCAATCAAAGATTCAAATGAGCTTGAACTGTGGGTTGAAAATGCCGAGGAGCAAACCTTTATACGTTCCTACCCAGTGCTGGCAGCTAGTGGTGTGTTAGGTCCCAAGCTAAGGGAAGGTGATAAGCAAGTTCCAGAAGGGATTTACCAGCTAGAGTATTTAAACCCTAATAGTGCATTTCATCTGTCCTTGAAGCTCAACTACCCAAATGATTTTGATTTACTGCATGCAAAAGAAGAGGGTAGAGCAGAGCCCGGCACCAATATTTTCATTCATGGAAAGGCCATTTCAATTGGTTGTTTAGCGATGGGTGATGAAGTTGCTGAAGAACTTTTTGTTTTAACAACGCTAGTAGGCAAATCGAATGTCAACGTCGCGATTGCGCCGTCGGACCCACGAATTAATGATATTTCAAAGTTAGCGAGCGATAAACCGCAGTGGGTGAAGACGTTGTATTTAAACATTTCAAACTATTTTGAGAGGTTTAAACATGATAGATAGCTTGCTTGTCATTTTCGGGCTATGTATCGCGATTGCGAGCCTGGTGACATACACATGTCTGGTTGTGCAGATGCTGATCATACCGTCGTCTTATAAGGCGTCAGTCATTGAGAACATAAAAGAAATAGGGTGTTTGGCGTTATGCAATCATTTAGGCTATGGCAGGCGGTGAGCTTTTGTTTTTTACCAATCGCCTGTCTTTATCAACTGTGCTGGGGAGTTTATTTTTCTAACGTCTCGTCGCAATTTTGGGTCTCAGGCACGTACAATCAAGCTTTGGTGTTTAAACATTCTGGCGAAATAGCCTTGTACATGTTGATGTTATGGTGTGTCGTCACAAAAACGGTGGCAAACACTAAGCTTGGTAAGTTGTTGATCTGTGTTTTGCTTTTAAGTGTGAGCATGTACACTTTGGTGCTGTTAATAAAAGTGTGTATTTTGAACATCTTGTAGCAATATAGCGGTAGATTGAGTTCCGATGTGTGGTGAAAACAATACTCCTGTACACGTGTACCAGTGCAAAAATGCAAACTTTTTAACCTAAACTTAAATAAAAACCCTTGTTTTAGTGTATAAAGTTAAAAGATTAGCTGCGCTTTGGACTTAAACATTTCACATGACGTCTGCTCAATATAGCAACGATACACCTGAACAGAAGCCTTCCTTGGCTAAACTTAACTATGCGCCACGCATAATTGGCTGCGTCTTAATGGCAATTATGCTCATTGGGGCACTGTACAAAGGCCTGAGCTTTACCACTGGTTGTTTTATTTTTCTAAATTGTGCACTTTGGCCTCACGTAGCGCGCTTACACAGCAAACTTTTCTCCGACAAAAATATCCATGAATACATTAACTTACACTTAGATGCTCTATTTTATGGGATTTGGTGCGCAGTGGTTGGGTTTCAGGTTTGGGTGGTCTTTGCGTTGTTAATCGTTAATTCGTTAAATAGCCTTATCTTAGGTGGTGTGAAAAGGTACTACAGCTGTACTGCCGTATTGGCATTGGGTTGTATATCCGGTGGGGTGTGGTTCGGTTTTGAGTTTGTTGAGCAGTCACCGCTTGTCACGCAGGTTGTAGCCGCTGCAAGTGTCTATTTGTATTGTTGCAATGTTGGTTTTTTCAATCGAAAATACTCAGGGCAACTAAAGCGCTCTCGAGATAAAATGCGACAGCAAAATGAAGAACTTAGAGAGGCTAAAGTAAAGGCAGAACAAGCTTCCATAGCTAAGAGCGAATTTTTGGCAAATATGAGCCATGAGATACGCACACCGATGAATGGTATTCTAGGTGCACTACAGATTTTTGAGAAAGGAAATCTCGATAAGGAATCAAAAAGTTTAATGTCAAAAGCTGTATATTCTGCGCAATCCTTACTTACGGTTATTAATGATATTTTGGATTTTTCAAAAATTGAAGCGCATAAATTGGCGCTAGAGCTCGCTCCTTTTTCAATGGCAGATACTGTTGAGTCCGTCGTGTCAGATTTAAAAGTTGAAGCAGAAAAAAAATTTATTTCACTTGATGCAAGTTTTGATCTGGGGAAATCTGATGGCCGCTTGGGTGATTCTGTCAGAGTTCGGCAGATCCTGCTTAACTTGGTGTCAAATGCCGTCAAGTTTACTGACTCAGGCGGAATAAAAATTGAAGTGCAGGCCATTCAATTCCAAGGAGAATCGGCGCTACATATCGCAGTAAAAGACACCGGAATTGGAATGGATAAAAACGCCCAGCAGTCGATATTTGACCGATTTCAACAAGCTGACTCGTCGACCACACGCAAGTATGGTGGTACTGGGTTAGGCCTTGCCATCACGGCGAGCTTAGTTCACTTAATGGGTGGCACAATTAATCTTAAAAGTGAACTAGGTAAAGGCACCACGATTGATGTTATCTTACCACTGGCACCAGCTGAGCTAACTGATCCAAATAAAGAGGGAGACGAAGACTGCTTTCCAAATTTTGCAACTTTGAAAGTTCTAATCGCTGAAGACAATGAAATAAACCAAATAGTGATTAAAAAGATGCTAGAGAAAACTGGTGCCACTTTGGATGTCGTTGAGAATGGTAAACTTGCGGTAGAAGCCTTTAATCAGTCTTGCTATGACATTGTTTTAATGGACATACAAATGCCTGAAATGGACGGTATAGAAGCATTTTTGTTAATTCAAAAAGCCAATCCAAACATACCTGTAATTGCACTCACCGCAAATGTGATGTCGCAAGACATTGCGCACTATAAAAGTCTCGGCTTTGCAGCCCATATTGGTAAGCCAGTGGCTATGCACGCGATGTACCGCACCATTAAACAATCAGTAAAGCAAAATACGCGTAACCTAGAACAAGGGGATGATTTGTCTAATAACCAATGCTAATTGACCTTTCTTGTTTTACATGTTTATCCATAGCGATGCATTAAACAATATCTAGTTGGATTGTAAGTACTTACTATGCATTTAATTTCAGTATAGCGATTTACTAGCTTTTGTTTGTGTCTATATGACTTTTAATCGAGAGGTATTTGGTGCGTCCAATCGGCAATTGCGTGTTATCGCGTAACTGTGCAAAATAACGTCCGCCAGACTCTACCTGTATGCGTGCTAGCTGATTGATGTTGACGACGTATGAGCGGTGGATCCGTTCAAATTGCTCTGGTAAAAGCAGTTGAATTTTTTCAATACTTTTGCTGTGCAAATAGACCTCTTCACCGTTTATCAGATGAATTTCACTGTAGTGGCCATCGGCTTTGAGCCAAGCAATATTGGCGACTTCGATTAACTCGATAGCTGCGCGTTTTTTTACGCTTAAGTAACGGCAACCATAATGGCTTCGCAAAGTGTTATCAGTGAGCTTGGCGAGGGCCTTAGCTAGTCTGTGTTCCTCCAATGGTTTTGCGATAAAATCCAGAACACCAAACTCAAATGCCTCGATTGCTTTGTCGGCATAGGCAGAAATCACAATGGTATGAAAAGCCTTTGCCAGTTGATTTTGAAGTAAAGAAAAGCCATTTTGGCCCTGTAAATTTAGGTCGAGCAGTAATAGATCTACTTCGTTATCTGCAAGATAGTCCTCAGCTTCAGATAAGGTAAAAAATTGCCCTAAGTGGGTGAGTTTTTGTCCTAAAATATTGCGTGTAAATCGCGCAATCCTTTGTTGTAATAGAGGTTCATCTTCTACTATGACGACTCTCATAAAACACTCCTCTATGTAAACTTCGGTCTAATTTGGTATTCGTATCGTGTTACCCAATGGTCAGCAACTTGGCAACTGTCTAGCTGCCAATCAGACTCGCAAACTTGTGCCATTTTAGCGCGAATATATGCATCACCAATTCCCATGCCCTGATGTTGAGTAACGGCGTCAATTGGTGTCGTAAGCTCTAAAATGATTCGGCTTTTACCGACTTGAACGGAGAGTTTAATGGGTCTGTCTGACGTGATTCGATTATGAGTAAAGCAGTTTTCAATTTGACTGTGAACAATGGCTGTCGGCACTAATATGTGAGTAGCGCTATCAGGTAGTATGTGTGTCACTAATTGATAGTTTTGCTGGTAACGTACTGACATTATTTTGAGGTGACTATGACATAGGCGCAATTCTTCCTCTAGCGTGACAACTTCTTTTTCGCTCACTTTTACCAGAGCACGAAATTCTTCTGCTAGCTGTTGCACAAATTCGTTGGCTTGTGTCGGAGCAAAGTCGATAAGTTCCTGAACCTGCATCAAGCAGTTCATAAGGTAGTGCGGTTGCAGATTTCTGCGCAGTAACTCGCCCTTTACTTTGCCTGCTTCCAAAGCCAAATTTCGCTGTTTAATAAGTTGATTTAAAAGTGATATGCCAATTGAAGCCAGTACTAAGGTAATGCTGAGTGCAAAGCCAAACTCTAAAAATAGCCGAGGTGCTAAAATGAACCCTATTAGAGAAGCGGCACAGATCAGCAGGGCTATGACACTGCCAGCCTTGTTGTGCCTCAAAGCAATAACATTGATTGCGCCAACAAATAGCAGTGATGAGCAAAAGAGCCATGCACTGCGAGCATCAAAGCTGGTTGTAGAATACACCACTGCAAGTAGCGTTAAAGCAAGCGCGGTGAGCCAGAGAGACTTGCGAGAGATATTGTGCTGAGCAAGGTAGTAACTCGGAAGCAGGGAGGTCACAACAAGGGTCAATGCAACCACAATATTCATTCGCAGGAGGTGTACATCATAGTAATAATTTACCCAGAGCTTCCATTGCTCAGCAACCAATAGAGCAAGCGTAAAAACACACAACAACGCAAATATGAGGTGACTAGTTTGATGGCTATAGCGCAGATATACAGTAAGAAAGATCACAAATAGCACTAATAAGCCACCGATTAACATTGCTGTGATGCTACTGGCAACAATAATTGTTTGGTAAAACGTTTGTTGGTCGACAATTGCAAGTGCATAGGCGATTGCTGCAAATGCATCTGCTGTGTGAAAACTTGATAGCTCAAGGCTTATCAAGTGCTCACCGGGGGGCATTGTTTTATAGTCCAATTGGGTCAAACTGCTAATCGCACCGACTTGTTCGTAGGTTTTAGAGCTACCAGGTACACCATTTTTGCCAATCAGCTCACCATTTAGATAGATCTCATAGGCAGCGAGCGCTAAAAACAATAGTGTTGGATTTGGTGGCAGCTGTTCCTGAACGATAGTGAGAGTACCTCTAATGCAGAGGTGTTGTTGGGGTTGGATATTGGGAAATTGAAAAGTTTGCCAATGACGATCATCTAGCTCTATGCTGTGGCAACCTTGCCCTAAACTTTCTGAGAAAGGCGCCTGCCGAAGGTTGCTTACCCCTTGAAGCGCTGAGTTGGCGAAAGATTTGTGCGCCAATACCCCAATGAGTAGGCACATTAAAATCAATCCATTTCTAATTTCTATTTTAATCACAGTTAATACCGTTCCCTAACATATTGCACATTGTAAACCATCTTTCAGTGCATGAAATGCGTTTAATGCAACTCAGGTGCAGTTGGTGAGTTTGATCAATTATTTTGAGTTCAATTTTGGATAATTGGCTCAAACCTTATATGAGGAGAGCTGAAATGAAAAAAGGGGTGCTTTGGTTAGCGTCGACATTGGGTGTAATGAGTTTGTGGGCTGCACTGAATTTTTATGCCACAACACAGGGGTGGTTTATCGAAAAAATCGCAGCAGATGGCGATATACAAGAGTTTGTGGCCAACATTAAAACTGAGGTTGATAAAGGCTTTGAGGGCAATGCAGCGATGTTATTGATGCAGCGAGGGGAGGTCATTGCAACGCATCATGTGTCGAAGGGCGACTTAGTGAATGCTGATTCAATATTTGGCGTCGCATCTCTGGGCAAGTGGGTTGCTGCTGTGGCTGCGATGAAATTGGCAGAGCAGGGCAAGTTGGATCTCGATGCTCCAGTGTCTAATTACTTAACACGCTGGCAATTGCCGCCGAGCGAGTTTGGCAATGATGGCGTCACAGTAAGAAGGTTACTGAGCCACACCGCCGGCATTACCGATGGCTTAGGTCACGATGGCTTCCCTGTAGGTACGCCGGTTCAGCCGTTGGTCGAACATTTGACCTTGGCAGCTGATCGCGAACCGGATAAATCGGGAAAAGTTGCAGTGGGCATACAGCCGGGTACTAGATGGCAGTACTCGGGCGGTAGCTACAACTTACTTCAGCTGTTAATTGAAGAGATTTCTGGGCAGGGTTTTGCACAATATATGCAACAAACGATATTTCAGCCCTTGGGTATGACAAATACTGGATATAGTGTAGATAGAAGCGCACCCCAAACGGCTCAGTATTTTGGTGAAAATCAAACCTTGTTAGTTTATCCAAACTATACGTCTTTAGCTGCAACGGGGTTGTATAGTACAACGTCAGACCTTGCCAAATTTGTGCGTTCACAAATTCCGGTTTCAGTCCTAAATACACCCGGAAAAAGAATACTAACCGATCAGAGTCTTTTGGCAATGCATCAGCCAATTGGCCAATCGGGCGGACTTGAGATCTGGGGAGCGGGAGTCATGTTATATGCAGATAATAATCATGGTAGTTTTATTTTGGGACATGGTGGTCGCTCCCCAATGCTCAATGCAACAGCGCGCATGAACCCCCATACTGGCAATGCCTTTATCATGTTTCAAACAGGTAACAAGCGCGCATTTGCATCTAACATGGCAACTAAATGGACAAACTGGGAAGCAGGAACGCCAGACATGTTTCAGCTGCGTTTTATGCTGGTTGATATGTTTAATTTGATTGCCATTGGTTGTGGCGTCATTTTGTTATTGAGTGTTCTTGGTTTTGTTTACACCAGGAAACAGTAAACATACCAGTGCGCAGGGGCAGATTGCCCCTTTTCGCATTCCGGTGCCTATGTGAAAGTAAAGGCAATACATTGAATAGCGCACGCAGGTAGGTTTGGCGACTCTAGGTAGCTGCAGATGTTCAGCTAGCCCCTTCGCAATTGATAAATGCATAGTCAATTTGATCTGAATCATAATGAAAGAACAAATATTGCTCAAAGGCTTGAGAAAGAAAAATGTTATGCAGTATTATGCTTGCACTTTCATGGACTCGAAAGTGATTGCAGCCAGTGGGGATGGCACAAAGCAAGAGGAAAAAGATGTATCCGATTGAGTTAATTACACCTTCTAAAGCAATATTTTAGAGGGCGGAACATCATTTAAGGTATTCGCGCCTGCATTCAAGGTACCTTAATATTTTGCGTGACTATGCTAGTTACGTTTTTGTCAAACGTACGCTATATGTCCTGATCCACTCTATCATTCCGTCCTTTCGTTAATGTCGGCTGTTAAGGCCCTGAATCTGTACTTACACAATGATCTTTTTCCTTGATTGGATTTTACTCAGGTAGCCATTTTTTGGCCGAAGGGACTGGAGTATTGGATTGAAAAAACAAATTCCCATCGAATCTTTAAGAATAGGCATGTATGTCTGTGCCATAGAAGCGCAATGGTTACATACCCCATTTTGGTGTCATGCGTTTTTGGTTGAGTCTAAAGAGCAAATTGCCAAACTCTCGAAATACTGTCGTAGAGTTACGGTCGATACTGAGCGGGAAGTAATGCTTGCTCAAGAAGTAGAGCAGACCAAAAACAACAACATTGTTATAAAAGCAAAGAGCCAAGAGAGGCAGCGTACAGCTTATAGCAAGCATAAGACAATGCATAGTTGCCGCACTGTGCACAGTAAAGGTGTGTCGGTTCTAAACGAAATATTTAGCGATGTGCGTTTTGGCAAAAGTCTCGATACGGGTGCAGCCAAGCACGTGGTTACTGAATTGACTACACACGTAATCAGTCACACTGATGCCATGCTTTATCTTGCACAAATGAGGAAAAAGTCCAATTGCTTAGCGCAAAAATCAGTGAACGTGTGCATTTTTAGTCTCGCTTTTGGCAAGCACATAGGCATTGCCAATAAAAAGATGTTGCATCTTGGGTTAGGGGCGTTGCTGCATGACGTCGGTATGTTGTACGTAACGCCTGAAGTATTGGCGCAAAATAGAGCATTTACCGTGGAGCAGCGACAAAAAATGCAAAGGCATCCTCAACTTGGCGTCGACATACTGAATAAAGCACCAGACATACCACAAGATGTAAAAGACATTGTGTTGTGTCACCACGAGCGGATTGACGGGCAAGGGTATCCAAGCGGACTTGCAGAGCGAAAAATGAGTTTACTAACACGCATGGTGGCGATCACATCTGTATATGAAGCCTTGACTCGTCAACGCAGCTATCAACAAATGTATTCACCCATTGAAGCGTTGCAATATCTGTATAGTCGGCGTGCGGCGGAATTTGATGAGCGCTTGGTGGAAAAGTTCATTCATGCACTAAGTATTTATCCGATAGGGTGTGTGGTTGAGACCAGCAGTGGTGAAATTGCTGTGGTTGTTAAAGCCTGCAATGAAAGTCGTCTAAGGCCAACATTAGAGTTGTTGAGCGGCAACAAGTGTGGGCACAAGCTGGATTTAAGTGACAGACAATATATGCATATGGAGATCAAAGCGGTGATGTCACCAAATGATCCTAGGATTTCTCAAATATTGGAAAAATTAGCAGAGACAGTTTTGTAAAAAGGGAGTAAACATGGCAACAGAAGAAAATTGTCGTGGGCCTGCATCTGAGTTCGAGTGCATTTTGGCCCGCCAGCCAATCTGTGACCGAGAATTAAGATTAGTTGGATACGAGCTGTTATACCGTCCACATTGTCAGTCAACGTGCTGTACTGAGCCTGACCCAGAATATGCGACGGCGCAGGTGATGATCACAGCGATGACAGAGGTAGGCATGGACTTGCTCAGTGCGGATGTACCTTGTTTTATCAATATGACAAAAGATGCTTTAAATCATGCTCAGTCATTGAGCTTATCTGCAAGTTCGGTTGTATTTGAAGTCTTGGAAGATGTGGTAATAGATGAGTATTTAGTTAATTCCGTCAAGGCGTTGGCTGAGCGGGGCTACACCATAGCGCTCGATGACTTTGTATACAGTGAAGCGGCTATTCCTCTGTTGGAGTGTGCAGATATAGTTAAGGTGGATATCAGAGCATTTAATACACAGGCATTAATCCACCAAGTCAATTTACTACGGCGCTTTTCTGTGAAATTGTTGGCCGAAAAGGTTGAAACTTGGCAAGAGTATCGAATGTGCAAAAAGCTGGGTTTTGAGCTGTTTCAAGGGTACTTTTTTGCTTCCCCGGAAATGCTAAATGGTAAAAAAGCGCCACACAATCGAATCTCAACACTTAGGTTGCTGATAAAACTTAACGATCCACAGGTCAGTTTTGTCGAGTTGGAAACTTTGGTGTCTCAAGACCCATTTATTTACTATAAGTTGCTGAGATATATCAATTCTGCTTACACCGGTATGGGGAAGGTTTTTCATGATATTAAATCAATATTGATTTTTTTAGGTTTGGAGCAGTTGCGTACTTTGGTTTGTATTATGGCGCTCAGTCGTATGACAGATAAACCGCCTATGCTGTTTTTATTGATGTTGCAGCGCGCCAAGTTTTGCGAATTAATGGCTGAGCAGCAGCGACTGACGAGAGCTCAGCGCAATGCTTATTTTACCACGGGTCTGTTTTCTTTGTTGGAAACTTGTTTAGACATACCGGCTCAACAGTTGTTTCATCATATTCCCCTATGTGGCTCTGTCAAAACAGCGATATTAAAAAAGCAAGGCCATGGGGGCAAGGTGCTACAGTGTGCCATCGCCATTGAATGCCAGCAACAATTTGATTACGCCTGTTGTAATGTAACTGAGCAAACGGTTAAAGCGTGTCATTATGAAGCTGTTAATTGGGCCTACAAACAAATGAATAGTGTATTGCTATCAAGCGAAACATAAATGCATAACAGTTAGGTACAGGCGCAAAGAGAATGAAAAATTACCTTACTTTGGTGTTATTGATTTGGCTTTTTGGTTGCACAGATAACGAATCACATGAGCACCCCGCATTCAAAACTGGTAAAGAGTTGTTTGCACATCATTGCCAAGGGTGTCACGGGGAGCGAGGGCAAGGGAACTTTCTTAAGGGGGTTCCTGCCAACGTGAAAACCCAGAAAACGCAATTAGAACTGATTGCATGGTTAAAAAATAGTGAGCAAATACCAAGAGCCATGCCCTCATTTGAAGCAATGACGGATGCAGAAGCTGTACTCATAATTGAACATTTGAACTATCTCAAATTTAACTATCAAACTGCTATGGAGAAAAGGTTAAACAATGACGGAGTCCATCACTAATCCATTACAAAATATGGGCTTATGCGCTTACTCGAAGGAACAGTATGGGAAGTTTTTCTTGGCATTTAGAAATACCGAACAAGATGTATTTGTGATCACAGAATTGGCGAAAGTTAATGGCGGGCCTGGAGTTAAATACCGTATCCAGTTGCCTCAAGAGAACAAAATTCGCTTTAAAAGCAGCATGCTATCAAAAACCAAATCATACTATTCGGCGAAAGTCGAGTTTGAAGGTTGTTATCACAATGGAGATGGTGAGTTAGTCATCAACATGGCGGTCTTGAGGTTATTTAATTTACCTGAGGAAAGCAGCCGCGCTATTTTGCGACATCCTAAATTTGAACAGGCACACCTGCAAATTCCAGTCCACATTAGATTGGAAGATGATAGGGTTTATCTGCTGCTAGACAGTGCGTATGATTTAGAGGTGCTTGATGCCGATAAGGCGTACAATTGTTTTTTCAGAGTTAAAAAAACGGCTTGGGCGTGTTTTTAACTGAGTATTTCTTTCTATCTCATTAAACTTGAGTGAATAAATATGGATATAAGCTTTAAAGTTGCCACAAGAGAAGACTGCGAGATCATTGCAGAAATGGTTGTACAGCTGACTACTGAAATTTGTCAGTTAACCCGTGCACAGCATTTTGAGATAGATCTAAAAAGCACCGCTAGGCGTTGTTTCAAGCTGATGGGTGAAGGGCATTACTCTGCAATCATAGGTTTTTATCAAAATGAGCCGATTGCAGTGGCGACGATGACTGAGACTTATGCACTGTATGCGGGAGGAAAAATAGGTGTTGTTCAAGAGTTTTATGTGTCTGATGCGTATAGGTCTCACGGTGTAGGGTCCATGTTGATAGAGCAAGTACAGGCGTATGGTCACGAACGTAGCTGGTCTTGTCTTGAGCTTTGTACACCACCCTTACCAGAATTTGAACGTACATTGAGCTTTTATCAACGCAATGGCTTGGTACCCGTTGGTGGAAGAAAAATGAGACAAATGTTTACATAAAGTCCAAATGGGTAAAGGAAAACGCCAAAACAACCCATACTCACTCATCTATTTTAATAACAAGGACTAACAGTAACTCTAAAGGGAGCAGGGCGTTAGTTACTTTGTCATTCAATCTTCAACCATGTTTAGCCGCATGATCAAGCAAGGTATTTTGTTTGTTTTTTATCAATAATGATGCACAAAAATTCAATCGGTGATTCGGAAGTGATAGAATCGCCTTTTTGGGAACGTCATCCGTAAAGCTAGTTTGTAGCAAGAAACACGCGTTCTTATTGTGTAATTCGTACGATAAAGAGTAAAGAAAATATGTATAAAGCTGTTATTGCGCTGGCGTTACTGTCATTAGTGGGCTGTTCGGCAACTTATCAACCTTTGACCGGTACATACGGCTATGTTGTTATTCCTAAGAACGATATTCACCATATTGAATACCACGGTACAGACAAGGGTTTTGTTGAGAATAGTTGGTTACAAGCGGCGAATGAAACCTGTCCTAGCGGTTTTGAAACTTTGTCAAAAACTGAAGACGTGATCCGCGGCACGGTTAAATCACCAGTCGCAGGCCAAATGGTAAACTTAGGCACTCAAGATGTAATTTTGTTGGGTAAAATCAAATGCCATGTTCAAGAGGCTGGTTCGTCTGTTTTAACAGACTTCGCTTGGAAAAAATCAAGTGCTCAGCAAGTTGATTATTTTAGCCATGCCTATGTTGCCAAAAAGATAGAAATGCGCCATGACCAAGTTCGGTTTATAGGCTCAGCACCAACTACAAAAGTGATTGAATATCTAGATTGGAAGTTTGGTAAAAGCGTTGCAGAAGTTAACGATAATGGACTGAAAACCAAAGTATGGTTAAATAGAAATACAGTATTAGCCAGCGCTGTGGCGGTGACATATAAAGATGAATGTCCTAATGTTGTGAAAATATTACCGCCATTTTCGGTAATGCTCCTTGGAGGTGCAAACAATAGCAAAAATTTAGAAAAAGTCGCCGTGATGTCGAGTGGTATTTACAAAGCCTACCCTAAATGCACAGATCCCTTGTTAAAGTAAATTAATAGTACTTTTATAAACCATAGTCAATAGGAGTGTTTTGATGGAGTTAAAACAAATTGTTGAAAACTGGGTTGCGACATTTAATCGCGGTGATGCCGATGCAATTGCCGAATTTTATTGTGACAACGCAGTAAATCACCAAGTTGCAAATGATCCTATCGTCGGTAAAGACGCCATTAAGCAGATGTTTGCAAGTGAGTTTGCCACGGCAGATATGTTCTGTATCGTGGAAAATATATTCCAAGATGGTCAATGGGTTATTTTAGAGTGGAAAGATCCCATTGGGCTTCGTGGCTGTGGTTTCTTTCAGTTTGAAAATGAGTTAATTACTTTTCAACGGGGGTATTGGGATAAGTTGAGCTTTCTTAAAGCAAATAACTTGCCTATTCCCCAATAGATGCCAAGCCTGCCAGATACTACAAAGCGGAGCGGGAATACAGATCTATGTATATACCCTCCTGTTTAAGTTGGGAACAAACACCGAGAGCAGCATGAGAAAGTCAGATAAAAAACTAGGAAAAAATATTGTTTTAGCTTTAACCGAGGCTTGTGACGATGCACTTAAGCGCTATAAAGGATTTGAATGGCTTACCCACGCAGTCAATTTTCAGTCTTTTCCAGAGAGCTTATCTATCGTGTGTGTATTTGATACTCGTGAAAACCTAGTACAAACCCTTGCCGATGATAAAGGCGATCAACTAAAAGCCTCGATTGAAGCTAAGCTTTTTTCGTTTGGTATTAAAGCAAAAGGTGTGAAAAAACGCATTGTATTTGATACTGAGGAAGCTTGTCATACTGAACACGACGGCAATTGGAAACGGAGACTGGAAGGGTTACAAAATGCACACCATGTGTAACCATAACCGTTAAGTATTTTAATGAATATACAATAAGTTGGAGAAGTTATGTCTAGTGAAAAAGAAAAATATCAGAAAAGGCTCTCAATTATAGGCGCAATTGGTTTCCCTTTTTATCTTATTTTGTCGCTTGGGGCTGCCGCTCACTTTAAAGGTCATGCGGTTTTTCCTTTACTCCAAGATCCTGAGATAGCATTTCAAGCGTTTATTGTTGGAGTTATTGGTGCAGCCGTTGATATTACCCTCGCAGTATACACTGCGCTAAAAATTAAAAATCTGAGCTGAAAATATATAAAAATCTTGTTTGCTTGAACAGCGAAAAATCAACTTTACCAAAGTGTGTGTTTATTACATTCACAAACTTGATTAAATATATTATTGTTCATTAAAAATAACTTTAAAGGAAAATATAAGTATTGTGACTTCAGAAATTAAAAGTGAAAGTATGTCTCAAAACTATCTAGGTTTTTGGGCAAGGTTTGGTGCCAGTATTATTGATAGCATAATGTTGCTGCTTATCACTATCCCACTCATATATTCAATTTATGGCGGTGATTACTGGACCTCAAGGGAGATCATACTAGGACCAGCGGAGTTGCTGATTAACTATGTTTTGCCTATTGCGGCAATTATCTTATTCTGGCTATACAAATCGACTACGCCCGGGAAAATGGTCTACAAGGCAAAAATAGTGGATGCAAAGACTGGCCGCGCGCTATCTGTTCGACAGTCAATTATCAGGTATATAGCCTATTATGTCTCTTTGTTACCGTTCGGTTTGGGCTTTTTTTGGGTGGCTTGGGACCCTAAAAAACAGGGGTGGCATGACAAATTAGCTGGCACTGTGGTTATTCGAAAGCCAAATAATGAAATCTAGTAACCACGGTGATAAATTAGTTTTTGTGCTATGTGGTCTCGCACACTTGCTAAAAGCGTGAATAATAATTTGGGCGGTAAGATGTTTTTAGACTGTGCTGACGCCGACAATAAACTTTAACCAAATATTCAGTAAATAGGAGCGGACTGGATGATTTATGCAATTATTACATTGATAATTTGGGGGCTTTTAGCTGCCTACGAAGTTGAGTTTGTGAAGAGGACCGCAGAAGATTTGCCGTCTGAAAATGCGCACAGTATATTGCCCCCTGAGTTAACAGAGGTGAGACGGGCATTAACAGATAGCTCACCTTTGGCAATGCTGGTAAGTGAACGCAGAAAAAAAGTATATTTTGGACTAATTTGGTGTAAACGGCTGTCTTTTCTAGCTGCACTCGTTGCAATCGGCTATTTGCAACTACTAAATAGAATGTAAAAGCTTATTTAGTTTTATGCATATTTAAAGATATACTGGTACGAGTTTAAACTGAACTTACTTTAACGATTAAAGAGTAAGGCTAATTTTAATTTCACATTCCCTTCATCTTGACTGAAAGAGTTACCTTAGTAAATCTTTGCGGTATATTGCTATAGGGTTTATACATGTCATTATTAAAGCTGCTACTTTCTGCTGTTTTTGTGCTTCAAATTGCGCTTTTTAACTTAGCGCTTTATATACCGAGCATCGTTATCGCAGCCTCATTTATGCTTTATTTTTTAAAAAGATATAATGCGCTGTCTCACATGGGGTTAGCAGCACTTGGCTTATGTTTGAGCTACGGCTTTTTATCAATATGGGGATGTAATGACAACATCTTTTCAGTATCGGAGAATTCACAGTGTTTGGCTACTGGGTATAACAAGTTGACACACTTATATGCAACCACTCGGAATGGCGTGGGGCCTTATATTCTATTAGTCTCTTTTACTGTGGGATCATTTGCTAATGGCTGTCTTAGGCTGTTTATGGAACTTAAGGAGATGCGTCGTTGATGCTGCCCGTTGTGCTCTCAAAGTATATTAACCAATTGAAATGATGTAGAAGTTATATTTGCTTATTCAGAGAGTATAAGCTGTATAAACAAAGCCGAAGTACGATGACTTCGGCTTTTTGGTTGGGGATTTAGTCTAAGCCTCTGTTGCGTAATAGTGCATCAGTAGTTGGTTTTCTTCCTCTAAAGCCTTGATATGCCTCAAAGTAATCTAGAGTATCACCACGGCTATAGATAAATTGATATAGGCGTTCAGCGGTTTCTTTATCGAAGATATCTTTTTTCTCTAGGAATGCGTCAAAGCCGTCCGCATCTAAGATTTCAGACCACATATACGCATAATAAGCTGAAGAATATCCACCTGCGAAGATGTGACCAAAGTGCGTGCTGCGGTGACGCATGATAATTTCTTCAGGTTTGCCATAGTCACCAAGGACTTTATTTTCAAAAGCGCGAACGTCTAGGTCTTTCACATCAGTCAGCTGGTGGTAGGCCATATCTACAAGTGCAGAGGCGGTAAATTCTACCGTTGCAAAACCTTGGTTAAATGTACCTGCTTGTTTGATACGTTCAAGTAACTCAGCTGGCATTGGCTCATTAGTCTTGTAATGTAGAGCAAACTTTTTCAGCATTTCAGGCTGCGCAATGAAGTGCTCGAACAACTGTGCTGGGAATTCAACCCAGTCACGAGGTACACTTGTACCAGCCAGTGTCGGGTAAGTTACGTTAGATAGTAAACCGTGCAATGCGTGACCAAACTCATGGAACAAGGTAACTGCATCAGAGTAGCTCATTAATGTTGGCTCACCTTCAGCAGGCTTGTTCAAGTTCATGTTGTTTAAGATCAGCGGTTTAACGTCGCCAGCAAGTTTTTGCTGTGAACGGAAAGAACTCATCCACGCACCTGAACGTTTAGTTGAACGTGCATAGTAATCGCCGTAGAACAAGCCAATAGCTTTACCTGACTTATCTTGAACTTCCCATACACGCACCACAGGGTTGTATACAGGAATGTCTGTACGCTCAACAAACTTAAGGCCGAATAGACGCTCAGCAGTATAGAATTGCGCTTCGATCATGTTGTTTAACTCGAAGTACTCAGCGATTTGACCCTGGTCTAGATCAAATTTGGCTTTGCGTACTTTTTCAGCATAATAACGCCAATCCCATGGCTCAAGCTTGTGAGTGACGCCCTCAGCAGCCATCAACTCTTGGATCCATTCGCGCTCTTGTTCTGCTTTAGCAACCGCTGGCTCCCACACTTTTAGCAATAGATCCATTGCCGTTTCAGGTTTGCTTGCCATTGAATTGGTTAATACATATTCAGAGTGGTGTTTGTAACCAAGCAGCTGAGCGCGTTTTGCACGTAGCTCGACAATTTCAGCAATAATGGCTTTGTTATCAAACTCATTGTCGTTGTCACCACGATTTGCCCAGCCTTTGAAGGCTTTTTCGCGTAGATCGCGGCGGTCTGAAAACTCAAGGAAAGGCTGAACACTAGAACGGTTCAAGGTAATGACATATTTACCCGGTAAGTCTCGAGCAGCTGCGGCAGCTGCAGCAGCATCGCGCTGTGTTTGTGGTAATCCGGCAAGATCAGACTCTTCTAAAACCATGGTAAATGCACGAGAATCATTCAGTGCGTTTTGGCCGAACTCAGTCGTAAGTGCAGAGATACGTTCATTGATTTTCGCAAATTCAGCACGCTGTTCACCTGTTAGCTTGGCACCTGAACGCACAAAGCTATTGTAAACGCGCTCAAGTAGACGTGTTTGCTCTGCATTCAGTAGCGCTGATTTTCGATTGTCATATACCGCTGCTACGCGCTTGAACAATGCTTCATTCATACGAATTTCACTGCGATGACGTGTTAGCATAGGTGAAATTTCGCGTTGCAATGACTGCATTTCGTCGTTTGACTCAGTATTTGCCAGGTTACCAAATACCTGGGCTACTTTTGTCAGTGTAGAGCCCGCAAGCTCCATTGCCGCAATGGTGTTGTCAAAGTCAGCTGGGCGCTCATTCTCAGTAATAGCATCAATTTCTTTTTTATGTTCAACAATTGCTTGTTTAAATGCTGGTAAGAAGTGCGCTGTTTTAATATCGCCAAGCGGTGGTGCACCAAATGGAGTATTCCACTCTTGGAAGAATGGATTTTGCGAAATGTCGTTTGTTGAAGTCGCTTTTGCTGACGCTTTGTCAGTTGCTTCTACTTGGGTTGTTTGTTTTTCAGGTGCATCTGAACAACCGTTCAATAACATTGCAGCCGAAATGGCCAAAGCCAAATGGGTTTTTCTTAACACTGGATTTCCCCTAGTAAAGGTAGTGAATCTTAATATTTTTTTGTTGTTATCAAATGATACAGTATAACAATACTACATTGTTGGCATTTATCGCATAAATTTAACAGTTGAACTGAAATATTACTTATTGGGTACAATTTATGCCTAAACAATTCTCATTGCAGCCAACTTGACAGGGAAATAATCTAGCAACGCTGAGCGGAAAATGAGGTGAATTGCTGCGTTTTTGCTGGCTTTGTTCACGAATAAGCTTAGATGTTATACCACTGTAACAGCACTATTTTTGTTGATATACGAATTTTAACTGTATTAATATACAGTTGTTGTGGTAGGGTGTTTCCAAACCAAAAATAATCCAAAGGAAAAGATATGCTTCAGGAACTAGACCCCAATGAACCAAAGGATTTTGACTTCATCATTGGTGATTGGCAGGTTAAGCACCGCCGTTTAAAAGACATTTTAAATGGTTCAGATGAATGGATAGAGTTTGAGGGAAAATCATCAACCGTAAAAACGTTGGGCGGGCTTGGCAATGTAGAAGACAACCTTTTGCATATGCCCAGTGAATCTATCAGAGCAAAAGCGATACGCTCGTACAATGGCAAATCAAAGGAGTGGTCTATTTGGTGGCTAGATGGGCGCAATCCAATGACAATGGATACACCTGTAGTTGGACGATTTGTAGATGGTATCGGACACTTTTTCGCCGACGAAACTTACAATGGCCTGGCGGTAAAAGTCAGGTTTATTTGGGATTCGACAACGCCCGAAAAACCGACATGGCAGCAAGCATTTTCCAAAGACAATGGTGAAACCTGGGAAGTGAACTGGCAGATGGAGTTTAGCCGGGTAGAGTAAACTCTTTACGAATTCTGCTTTTACAGATGTTGGGTTTAGATTAGATAAGAGTCATTGGAGGCTTGCTCAGTCAGAACTAAACGTTGCAGTGTACCAATGCAATTCGACAAACTATTTGCATTGGTACTGAGCTTAATCGGTTAGGTTAGCGCATTAACCACCAAATTGGATTCTTACTCCCGCATTGACGGTAAACCCATCATTGCGTGACCAGATATCCGTAGTCCAACGTCCGCTCGGTGCTTGGTTAGGTAATAACATCGAGTGCTCTTTAGTTTGGCGCACATTAAGCAAGTTTTCGGCATTCACAAACCAACTCACATGACTCAAGGTAATTTGACCAAGTAGACCTAAATGCCAGTATGGATCACTGTTATCCAAGTAGGGGTTATTATCTAGTTTTTGTGTGCCAGTGTAGTATGCTTCAAAGCCGACTAAATGGCTGCCATGTTCCTCCCACATAATCACAGCACCAGCTGAATGCCTAGGGGTTAAAGCAAGTTGATCGCGACCAAAGCCTGAGCTGCTGTCTTTGCTGGCATCAGTGTACAAGTAGCTGGCCGTGAATTTGATGTCATGCCATCGATAGCGAAGTAATAGCTCGGCACCGCGAATTTCACTCTGGCCAGACGCATTTACAATACGTACGGTTTTATCCATATTAGTTGTCACATTGTCGATAATTTGAAGCTCAGTAACGTTGTCTACGTCAGATGCAAATAAGGTCACACTGGTTTCAATGCTGTCAAATGCGTAGCTGATGTCGAGTGATGCGGTGGACGCTTGCTCTTCTTCTAAATCGGTAAGAGCTGCAAGGCGAGATAGTCCGGTGTCGTCTATATCCTCAATAAATGGTGTTGGCGCAAAATACCCTTGTCCATATGAACCTCGTATTGTCCAATTGTTTGGGTTGTATAGCATGGAGATTCGAGGGCTGAATTGCGAACCGTATTCGCTATGCCAATCAGCACGGGCACTGAGTGATAATGCCACGTTGTCAGCAACATCATAGTCTAGTTGTGAAAATAACCCGGGTACGTCGAATGTGTAGTTAAAATCGGGGTACTCAACTGATTCATACTTGTCAGTTTGATGTGCGATGCCCACTAGCCAAGCGGTATCATCGTTGTAACCAGAAATGCTCGACTCGATTAAATAGCTTTCGTGGGTATCTTCTTCAAATACTTCGCCGTACTGGTGCTCATGCTCTTGATGCATTGCAGAACCCCGAACATTCAGGTTCAAAACATCTCCTAATGGCTGTTCAAAAATAAACCCGCTATCTAGTCTCACGGTATCTTGTGCTTGAATATAGGGGTTGCCGTCGGGCATGGTAGCGCCGGCTAAGGTACCTGCCATGCGCTCTTCCGTCATAGCACCAAAGGTGGCATACAGGTTAGCGCCGTTCTCACTAGACCAGTACATGCGTGGTCGTATTGTTGCTCTGTCGTAAGCTGCCATATCTATCCAGCCATCATTATCGAGGTCTTTTGCCGCTTGGTGGTGGCCGCCGGCAGTGACTGATGCACTAACGGTATCCGTCAATGGAGATGCAACATAGGCGGTAATATCTTGACCATCTTTTGATGTTGCATTGAGTAGCACTTCTCCTTCAAATTCGTCAGACGGTGTGCGAGAAATAAGGTTGATGACCCCCCCGAGTGCCGAACCGCCATATAGTGAAGAAGCCGAGCCTTTTATTATTTCAACGTTGGCAAGATCGGTTGGTGGGATCTGCAGTAAACCAATAGATGCAGTTTGACCGCCATAGAGAGGCAGGCCGTCACTGAGGAGTTGGGTATAGCGACCATACAGCCCTTGCAATCTGATGTTTGCACTGCCCAAAGCTGGAGAGGTGTTTTGAACTCTGACACCGCCGGTTTCAGCAACCAACATAGATATATTCCCCGGTCTCATGAGTGCTTTTTCTTGCACTTCTTCTGCATTGATCACTTCTGTGCGAGTTGCAGACTCTGTAACAATACGACCAAGTCGAGATGCAGTGACTTGGATTTTTTCAACTTGACTGTTTTTGTGTTCATGATGGTGTTCGCCGTGGCCATGTTCACCATGATGGTGCTCGCCGGCATAAGAAACAGACGGTAGCAATATCGCTGAAATAGCGAGTTTTGAATATTTGTTAAGCATTTTTACCTCAAAGAATGCAAAAAACTGAGCGCAAATAGCGCACTCTTGATACGTTTTGACAAAATGGTTGAATTTAGGGTGCACTGACCCTTAAGAGGCAAAAATGGGGGGACGAAACAGGGAGTCGGTCATTGGAATAGGTCGGCCGATATCTATATTGATAACAAGTTCACTGTGTTTGACAACTTGGGCTGATTGCATGTCTGTGCTTAAATACATCAATGAGACACAGGCATTTCCCGGACAGACACAATCATTTTCGCAACATTCAACTTCACAACAGTCGTCTGTTTCAGAAGCGCCTGTTTTTCCAGAGTGATCTGCCAAAGTCTGCGATGCTTGTGCTAGGTCAAGTGACGTTGAGGCTTGCTCAAAAGACATAGTAAAATTATACGCCATAGCTTGTCCAACGAAGGCAATTAACATCGCGATGATAATGAATACCTGTGATATGGGCTTAAGCATATAATTCTCATAAAATAATTCGTGCATACTTTATGATATTTTCACGAATAAGTGAATAGTCATCTGGCTCTTTATACCTTGTCATTAAGGTGAACAGAGTAATTATTGTGTACTTCTACTTTTAACTGTGCTTATACATAATGGGATTGGAGGAAGTGGGTGTAACAATCATTACCGTTAATTCAGCGAGTTTCTCTCTTTGGGTCTAGGCATTGGATTATCAGACAAGTTAGAATTCGATCCTACATTTATAAACGTGCTAGAGGTCTAGTCAAAATGCGCTTTTACAAGTGTACAAATATTCACTGTTGTGAACAGGTTGCTTACAGAGAAGATAAAGCCAAAAAAAGTCACTATCGCTGCTTGCAATGCATGGGGCGCCTTGAGGAGTGCGCGATACAATATCATGAATTAAAACTGGGCAAATTTTTTGAAGACAACGCTTTGTGGGTCAATGTGTTGTTTTCAACAGTCATGGCGTTAGTTATTTCTATTGTGAATCCTGGTGATTTTGGCGGATACATTCACTCTATATATGTTCAATTCATTGCAACATTATGCTTAATCCTAGTTTTTCACCTTGGGGGTTATTCGCGCGCTTTAAGTGTATTGGAAAGTGAACCACTCGACGTTGAAAATAATCTGAGGCCACTCAAATCATGCATACTAGCTTCACTAGGCTCCGCGCTACTTAGTGCAGTCATTATTTTTAACTAAGCGCCCAAGTTGCACTTATCAAAAAGTGCTCTGTTCAGCTCTTAACGCCATTGGGCGTGGAAGCTCAGGCAGTAATGAAAAGTTGATAGATATCTATCTGTTTGAATATTGAACAGGTGTTTTGTCCCAGTTAAGTGAACTGGCGTAATAATGGCACTGAATTTATCGATTAAAGGAGTTAAATCAAATGGTCAGTGCTGAAGAGCTCTCCTATGTATATGAAAACGTGTTAGTAAAACTGATTGAGCAAAGAGAAAAAGAGCTAAAATTCTATATACAGCAACCCGCATTTTCCCATATGACATTATCAGTGGCATTTTGGCATAGCGATATGTATTGGAACTTGTATCAAAAGGAGAGCTGCGAGTTCACATGTCATGCTGAATATGACAATCAAGAGTTTATTATTTTATCTGATTATGAAGGCAGGCACCCTGAAATCTCTAATTTGAGAGATATTTTTGATGGTTGGTCTGAGAGTGAGGCCACAGAAAACTCTGATGAAAGCTTAGACCTGCAATTTAAACTTTCCCATGAAGCCCTAGCCATAGCCCTATGTAGTGAGCGCGTAAAACCACTGTTAGAAGTGCTTTTAGAGGAAAATGACAACTATCAAAAAGCACGGTTTAGCGAGATGATCCGAGTAGAAGATCCGGATGGTCGCTTTGACGTGAACTTTATGCATGTGGTCTAGCCTAGATAACGTGTGACTAATAACCCACCTAGAAGCACATGACTTATCACTGTGTGCTTCGCAGTTAGTTGATTAAAACTTGGCTTTAGGGTCTGTGATAAGTTGAATTGGATTTAAATCAAGATGAACTTCTCTTTGGGCTAATTACTTAACCGCAGGAAAGTTCATATTTGGCGCGCCTCAGCGAACTACTCCCCCTATCTTGTTATCTCGCAAAACTGACTCAGTTTGTTCTTCTTTGTGTTGCAAGGGAGAGTGGTTGATATAAATAAAGTATGAGGTACCTAACTAATTTTTTGTTCTACCTTACTGATATTGAGGGACGCATAGCGTGCCATTCACTATGCGGTCATATAAGTAACTTTTACGGATAGGTTTCGTATTGTTATGTATAGCGAGATAAGTAATCCAAGTAGGCACCAACTTGGTGGACAGCGCTAATTTGCCAGCGACATGTGAAATTAGTGAATAAAATCATTTATCTACAGCGTGATTTTGCTTTGTACTACCGGATGGCGTTAATTGTATCAATGCTATCAAAAAATGCCCTGAGTGTGGTTTATTTATTGCTGATTGATAAGTCATCCAATTACATCGTTATGCGTTTTCATTTTGCAGTTCAATTTAATTTACTTTTACAACCCTGCTATTTATTTGTGCTCTAGTCGCAATGTCTTTGTACTTTTGCTTGTCGCTGCAAATTTGCTTGGGGCGTCCACAGCTATAGCCAAAGAAGTCAACTTAACACTCAAGCAAGCAATAGATAGGGCGCTGACGCACAATATCAGTGTGCAAAACCAATACTTGTCTCGTATCTCAGATAAAGTTGCATTGGAGACCGCAGAGCAAGAGTTTGAGCCCCAATATTTGCTCACCGTGGGTGAGCAAAGTAACTCAGTATACTCATCGACCTTGGCGCAGCATGAGCAAAACATGCAAACGTCTGTTGGCGGATCTATCCGACTAAAAAACAAGTTAGGTGGGCAGTTAGAGTTAAATGCTGTGCAGCAAAAAAGCCACTATGAGGGGTTTGAACCTCAGTATGGTTCTACGTTGACTTTGGCCTATAAACAACCTTTGTTGCGAGGAGCCGGCTCTAAAGTCGCAGGGGCATCGGTAAGGCAGGCCAAGTGGCAAGAACTCAGTCAACAACTTAATATGCAGCAGTTTTTAACTGAGGTGATTGGTCAAGTTGTTGTGCAATATCGCAGCTATCAATTAGCTTTGCACGCGATGAAAATTAGCCAGCACTCATTTCAAAGGGCGCAACATCAAGTACAGACAAATAGTGCGTTGGTTGAAGCTGGTCGTTTATCCCATTCAGAGTATGTTCAAAGCAGAGCGGCATTGGCAAACCAAAAGTTAGCATTAAAGCGAGCTGAAAATGAGCTTGACCAAGCACGTTTACTGCTGTTGCAAACACTGCGTATGGAAGAACACACACATTTAAATCTAACCGAGCCGCTTGCAGTGTCAGCACCTAATTTAAACTTGGCTCGCTTGGTGACAACAGGGCTCAAAAACCGCCCTGACTATTTGCAAGCTCAGCTCAGTGTGCGCTCTAACAATCTCAACTTATCCGTGGCGGAAGATGAGCAAAACTGGGACTTAAGCCTTAATTTGTCGTATCAATTAATGGGCAGTGAAGGACACTTTAATGACTCGTTAGCGTACCAAGGTCATCTTAACCAAGGGGACTATAGCATTGGTTTACAGGTTAATATTCCAATAGGTGATAAGAGTAAAAGGCAGTCTTTATACAATGCTCAAATCTCCTTGTATCAGTCGCAAAACACGCTCTATGAACTCGAAAATAAAATTCGCCTTGAGCTGCTAAATAGCAAACGAAATATTGAAACTGGCTGGGAAGCGTTGCAGCTTGCAAAAAGTTATCTAACGCTCACCCGAGAACAGTTATCTCTCGAGCAAGAAAAACTGGCGGCGGGGTTGTCTTCAAACTTTCATGTAGTGAGCTTCGAAACACAGTTAGTGGATGCCGAAAATCAGTTTATTTCCGCGCAGATAAGCTACCTCAACCTGTTAACTGTGTTACAAGCGCAATTGGGTACTACTTTGACAGCGTGGCAGATCAAACTAGAGCCAGAATCAGGTATATCGGTCAACAATATGGATGCGTATCGCTTAACGGCCGGCTGGCATCAAGCTGGGGGGAGCGGTCATGAATAGGGTTCAAGTAATAGAAGTAACACGCAAGTCTTTGTCACCAATGAATAGTATGAGTTTGAAATTAAGCCAAACAGTGGCTGAGCAGCTCACTGCAGAACACGCTATTGTGTTTTTATTGGACCAAGGGGCAAGCCAATTTGTGGGGGTATTGGAAAATGAAGCGCGGGTTGTAGATATTCGCATCACGACTGATAGCTGCCTCGTAAACTCTATTTCCACATTGCAAGAGGCACTCTTGAGCACTGATTTTATAAAGGAGCTTGACGAAAAACTTAAGTTACGTGTGCAAAGCAGCATATCAGCAATTATGAACAATTCGAGTAATGAACCACTAGGCTTTGTATTAGCACTCAACAAAATGGCCAGCCAAGGAGATGCTCCAATGGAATTTACAGCGCCAGACCTGCAACTGTTGCAAAAGCTGACTTGTATGGCTGGTTGGGTTGTCGAGCAAACATTGCAAGTAGACAAAGTGCAAGTAAAAAAAGTGCAACTGAAAAGCCAATTTCAAGGCTTACAAACAGCTTACGCAAAAGTATGTCAGGACAATCACCGGCTACAAAGCAGTTACCGTAGCTGGCGCATTACAAAGAAGCGTGCTGTTACTACTGCGGTCATGATTTTTCTATCTGGTTTTCTCTATCTATTTTTTGCCCATTCTTTCAATACAGCACCTGAAACATGGTATGGAGGAGGTATGCAACAACGACTACAAAGTCAGCTGATTTCACCTCAAGTTGAGCGGGTAGAAGACTTTTTACATTTGTCTGGCAATTTACAGCCTCTGAGCTGGGTTAAGGTGAACGCGCCGTTAGATGCAGCAATCGAGCATGTCAACTTTCAATATGGTGATACCGTGCATCAGGGGCAGCTTTTATTGGAGTTAGATCAGAGCTCGATTCAGTTAGCTCATAGAGATGCCACTGCCGCCTATTTTCAAAGTTTGAAAGAGTTAGAAAGATTAAAAAATTGGTCGAATAGTATAGAAGTTAAAAACGCCAAAAGAGCTGTCGTTAGGGCGAACAAAGCGCTGCAATTGGCTAAAGAGCGTCATGCTTCCACCAGCTCGTTGTTTCAAAAAGGCATTGTTGCCAGAACTGAGTTGGACTCGGATTGGCGCACTGTGTCTGAAGCAGAAGTTACCTTAGCCATGGCTCAAGAGTCGCTGATTGCGCAGCGGTCAGTTGCTAGCGATGTACAACTGAAAATAGCGCAACTTAGTTTGCAAAACGCAGAGCAGAAAATGCAAAGCTTGGCACTGCAAGTAGATCAGGCAAATATCCACAGCCCCGTGCAGGGCATAATCCTACCCGCGACTTCAAAGCAAGAAAAACAGCCTTCTAAAGGGGGCATATACTCTGGGGCTCAAGTTGCTAAAAACGAGCCGTTGGTGATGATTGCCGACATGAGTGGGGTATCAATAGATAGCCAAGTGAATGAGGTAGATCTGTTGAAAATCAAGCCGGGACAGAGTGTTGATGTACGTATTGAGGCACTCAACGATTTGTCATTGTCAGGCGTAATTCACTACGTGGATGCGCGGGCCAGTGCACATAAAGGGAGTCGCAGTCGGGTTTTTAATATTCAGATCCAAGTGAAGCAACTAACAAAGCGACAGCGCAATATGATCCGCATAGGCATGTCTGTTGATACCCGTGTTCTCATTTATTCTAACCCAGAGGCGCTGGTAATTCCTTTCTCAGCAGTGCAACTCGAAGGCAATAAAAAGTTTGTGTGGGTTCAAACTGAGCAGGGACAAGTGATCCGCAAGTACATTGAGATACGTTCTAGTCTACCTCAAGGGCTAGAAGTTTCTTCGGGGTTAAGTGCGGCCGACAAAATAGTGATTGGGCATGGAGAAAGTACGAATGCTTAAACTGACTAACATTAGTAAATCGTTTTGTAGTGGTCACACGCAATTACCTATTTTGAACAACTTGTCATTGTCTGTTGCAAAGGGAGAAATGCTCGCCGTTATGGGTCGCTCTGGTAGTGGCAAGACAACGTTAATGAATATTGCTGGGTTGTTAGATCATCCTGACTCAGGAGAGTTTGAGATTAATGGTCGCTCGATTACACATATGCCTGATAATGAGCTTTCTCAAGTGCGTAATGAATCAATAGGCTTTGTATTTCAGTCATTTCATTTAATGCCACGGCTCTGTGCCTGGGAAAATGTAGCGATTCCCTTGTTATATAGAGGTATCTCAGAACAGGAACAAAAAAGGCGCAGTTTGGCTATGCTGGCAAAAGTAGGCTTAGCGGAGCGAGCCGAACATAAACCAAATGCGCTCTCTGGAGGGCAGCGTCAAAGGGTGGCTATTGCAAGAGCATTGGTGGGAGAGCCTAGTTTAATCTTAGCTGATGAACCAACCGGTGCATTGGATCCACAAGTCGCTCAAGAGATCATGGAACTGTTTTTGACCTTAAATCGAGAAGAGCGGATAACTTTGGTGATCATCACTCATGATCCGCGAGTTGCAGCGCAGTGCCACCGAACTCTATATATGCAAAGTGGTAAGCTGTCGACTGAACCAAGGGTTTAAAACGATGATATTAAAAGCCTACGTTAGAGAAGCGTGGCGCAGTTTAATTGCTACTAAACAGCGAACACTGCTGGCGCTGATAGGGATCAGTATTGGTATTGGCGCGGTGATATCTATGGTTGCTATTGGGCAAATGGTATCAAACGAAGCGCTGCGACAATTTAGAAGCTTGGGCTCAAATTTGATCACTTTGAGTCTTTACGATATCAGTACACAACAGTTGACCTTCAGATCTACCCGAAATACGGCAGAGTTACATCAAAGATTGAGCTGCGTTGAGTTAAATGCGCCATTGAGCACACAAGGCGTGACATTGGATAGAGGGATGAACGGAACTTTGGCAAGTGTGAGTTCTGAGTTTTTTACCCTGACAAAAGCCAAGCTAGCAGCGGGCAGGCAGCTTTCTCATTTTGATGGTGCAAAGCCTTATGTCGTGATAGGCGCGCATGTTCCGGAATTGTTGGGGCTTAGCGCAACGACAAACGCGCTGATCGGTCAACGCATTAAGGTAGGGCAACACCACTTTACTGTAATTGGTGCTTTAACTGAATCACCAGATATAAGCACACTTAACCTCTCAATTAACACCAGCATTTTCACAACGCTGGATTATATTAAAAAACGCGACAAACAAGTTAGTTTTCATCATGCGCTGATAAAGGTAGGGGAAAATTTTGATATTGAAGTTTGTGAGCGGCAGATCCATCAACATTTTTACATCTTAAATGACCGCGTTCACGTCAACACGGTAACAGCCAAGCAATTACTTGAGCAAATGCGCGAACAAACAGAGCTGTTGGATATTATGCTGGCAATGATCGCAGGTATTTCTCTGTTATTAGGGGGGGTGGGGATCATGAACATCATGCTGATGTCAGTCACGGAACGAAAACAAGAGATTGGGATCCGTCGAGCGATGGGGGCGAAACAACAGGATATTCGTAGCCAGTTTTTAATTGAATCAATTTGCCTGTGTGTTATTGGCGGAGTAATGGGCGTTTTGATAGGAGTTGGGGCGAGTTATGCAGTGGCATCGTTCTATCATTGGGTGTATCTGATGCCCATTTACCCAATTGTATTGGGTTCATGTGTCTCTATATTAACCGGGATATGTTTTGGTTTTATTCCGGCAAATCACGCCGCCAAGTTGGACCCAATCGACGCCTTACAGTGCGACTAAATATCATATAGAGTATTTATGCGTTCTTATAAGTGCCTATGTGGATTAACTTTGAATTCTATGCGGGCTTCTCGATAAAATTACGTATATGTAATTCTGTTTTAATTCTAACTATTTGAAATATAAAACTTATCTTTTTTTGGCCTACTGATTGCTCTTAATAGAGTATGAAACCGGCGTGATAAAACCCGGTTCATCACATGGAGTATTTCTCTGAATGAAAGTAATTGGGCTATTGGTCCTTGCTGATAGTTTAGAGAGCAGCACATTCCATGACCGTAGTCTATAAACGGCCAGTTGGGCCAAGTGGAGATAAATAATGAAATCAAAATTAGGATTAGTAAGCATAGGAATCGCAATGTTTGCGTCAGCTTCTGCATTTGCAGGAAGTAAAACATGTAGCATTAGAGTACAGAACCTTGTTTACGATGGCGGCGGCCCTGATGGTTATGTGTGTGCTTTTGATGGTGCAGATGAAGTGTTATTTGTTCCTTATTCAAAAGGAAAGGTTGAGTTTGGCAAGGGGGTAAACTTTACCTGTAAAGGCAGCAAGTGCGCATTGAAAATCAAAAAAAGTGGCAGCAACTGTGATGGGGTCCCTACATGGACTAGAAGTATTCCTCTAGTAAAGTGTGGCGCGACTTACACCTTTACGAGCTTTGATAAAAACGGTTGGCACACCAAGTAAAGGTTGGTTTAAACCGAGCATATAAGCGTTAAAAAAGCCCAGAGTAGACACTACTCTGGGCTTTTTAATTTGTTAGCGCCGATTAAAAGCAAACCATCCAATGATGGTGAGAGTGAAGAGTAAAAAGGGGGTATTGCGCCAGTAAACAAATGGCGTAATGCCTTGAAGAGGTTGTATGGTTGCACTTAGTGTCGCAAACTTTTGTTGCGATGTTCGCTTTGTCACCACCGCATTGGGTGCAATAAAGGCGGTGATACCCGTTCTTGCAGCGCGTGCTACCCAGCGACCAGTTTCTATTGCACGCATTCGAGCGATCTGAAGGTGCTGTTCGGGCTGAGCAGTTCCATCGAACATACCATCATTGGTAAGCGTTATCAGGAAATGAGCCCCAGGCAACGCCTCTGCGACTTCGGAACCAAAGGCGGCTTCGTAGCAAATAGACACCCCGGCCAAATACTCAGAGGCTGGCAATAGTGGGGTGGGTGTGCGCGAGGGGTTGAAGGTGTCCTCATGGACATTCAGCAATTGCCAAAGCGGTGCGAGAGATTGGCGCAGTGGAATGGTTTCACCAAAGGGCACCAAATGACGTTTATCGTAAATCGCTTTGTCGGTGGCATTGATCGCCAGAACACTATTATATGTGAGGTTATTTAGGTGATCGCGAAAGTTCATTCCCATTAAAATAGACTTGTCTTGGGAAGCTGTGATGGTTTCAAGCTGTGCGATAAAATCACTGTATTGGGCAGTGCTAGTGGCAAAAGGTAAAATTGTATTATTTAGACTAAATGAGACTGTTTGCCATATATGTTTATTTAACTCAGTTGTATGCGAAGGTTGCGGTGTTACTGCATGCATTGAAAATTCGGTTTCCGGCCAAACAACGAGTTGGTGTTTACTTAGCAGCTGCCGATTTAACTCAACTGCGCGTTGCCACTTGTCCTTGTTCGATAAGGCGCTGTAAATCTGGTTTGGTTGCACAAGCGCAATTTGGATTGGGTTGCCAATCTCTTTAGTCCAAGAAATGGTCTGTAAGAACATGCCTGATGTCCAAGCAATGATAGTTATGCTCATTGCGATGAGTCTATAGCGTGTATAAAACAGCGCAACCTTTATCAGCGCTGCACTCATTGCTACCAAATAAGCTACGCCATTGACTCCAAATACGCTTGCCCAGCCAATCAAAGGCATATCAAGCTGTGAATAGCCAATGTTGAACCATGGGTAACCGCTGAGAAACCATTCTCGTGACCACTCTGCAAGCCACCATAGGCTTGGAAAAAGCAAACACGCTCGGGAAAGCAAAGAGCGCGCCCTGAGCAATACATATATTGCGCCCGCAGCGCCCATACACAAGCTTACAACAGCAATAATTAAAACCGTGAAAAGAACAGCCAAGGGCATTGGCATATCAGCGAGTTGGTTAGGCGACAAATATAACCAAGTTCCGGCAGTGGACAGCAAAGTTACGGTATATAAACAGCCAGTTATAAAAGCCTTTGTGATTGAAACTCGCTCCCAAAGCCAGAAGCAAATTACCGGGCCATAAAAAGCTAAATAAGACAGGTCGTATGGAGCGAAAGAGAGCGCACTGATACAGCCGGATGAGCCAGCCAACAAATACACTTGGCTTTTGACGAGGCGCGTGCGACATACTGAAGATGGGAAAAATTGCAAAGCGAACATATACTGAATTAAAAGTTAAAACATTCCTGTATTACCTATGAGCAAGTAGTAAGCCACATATAAGTCTTTGAATTTCATATGCTCTATGCGTGATTATATAAATCTATGCGTATTTTTACCTATATATCTTGTTTATGCGTAATTTGCGAAAATTTACGTATAACTTATAATAAAGTAATTATGGTAAGTAATAATTAATTCCTTTTTGGTTGGGGAGTTTATGGTTGTTCAACAGTTTTTAGATGAAATGCGGCGACTACTAAAGATCAGGCAGCAGGAGCCTGAATTATGGGTAGATTGTTGTCGTGAAACAGCCGTTAAAGCGCCAACGAATATACTAATGGGGATGTTGGCAAACGTATTAATGCTTTTGGCTGCAATTGATGCTGATGCGCCTGAAGGCTTAGTTACTCTATTAATTGTAATTATTTCTTTGTCACTGTTTCGTATTAGCAGCCTATATTTAATTAAACCGGATTTGGACGAAGATGACGTTGTACGCGGGTTGGAAAGTCGATACTTTGTTGGCGTGTTGGTACTTGGGTGTTTAACTGGTATAGGTATTCTGACACTGATCCCATACCAACCACCTCTATACAATGTTTTATCTTGTAGCGCCGTGATCGGGATAAGCGGAATTGTCGGGGTAACATTTAGCACCAGTTTTAGAACGGTATTGTCGTATTGCTTGCCAACGACTCTGGCCGTATTTATTAAATTTATCATTATTGGTGGCTGGATTTACTACACCATGGCGCTGTTCACTTTGATCCTGACAGTGAATATTTTGTACACATCAGTGATTGTTTCTCGGCGGCTGCTGAATGAGTTTCGCCTTCGTCATGCACTACAAAAAGAAATTGCTGAGCGTAAAAAAGCAGAACAAAACTTGATCCAAGCTAAAGAGCAAGCAGAAGCGGCAGATAGGTCAAAAAGTGATTTTTTGGCGATGATGAGTCACGAAATGCGAACGCCTCTAAATGCTATCATCGGCAGTGCAGAGCTTGCGCAAATGTCAAAACAATCGGATGCTCATCCTCATCAACATTTATTTGAGCGGATCGGGACGGCGTCCAACAGCTTGCTTGGGATAATTAACGATGTGTTAGACCATTCGAAAATAGCGGCAGGTAAAATGCCGCTAGAAAAGGTGCCTTTTAATCTACCTGAACTGGTTAGCAAAGTGGCACAGATGTTTCAGCCACAGCAACTTCAAAAGCCCATTCGATTTGACGTGATCCAGCCTCAATACCAGCAAGCACACTTTATGGGGGACGCCCTACGCCTTGAACAAGTACTGACAAATTTACTTTCAAATGCTTTTAAGTTCACCGAAACTGGACAAGTTATTTTAGAAGTGACCCAACAGCGAGTGGACGCGCAGGTAAACCATGAGTTTAAGGTAAGTGATACCGGCATTGGCATTGCGCCACAAAATCAAGCCCAGTTGTTTGAAGCTTTTACTCAGGCAGACTTGTCGACTACCCGTCAATATGGAGGAACGGGGCTTGGTTTAACTATAAGCCAAGATTTGGTGCGTTCCATGGGGGGAGAAATCATACTGAAAAGCGAACCGAATAAAGGCAGTACTTTTAGTTTTGAACTGGCTTTTGAACCATATAACTCACCGATTGAAGACGGCGTTACCGCTGAAGTATCAGATTGTTTTAAAGGCTTTAAGGGAGCCCAGATCCTGATCGTTGAGGACAATCCTGTTAATCAACAAGTATTACGTGAATTACTTGATATGTGGCATGTTGCTGCATCGGTGGTATCAAGAGGTCGCGATGCGTTAGTTTATCTTGAAAGCCGCAGTGTTGATTTGGTGTTGATGGATATTCAAATGCCAGATATGGATGGATTACAAACCACAGATAAAATTCGCAATCAACTGAACCTTAAAGACTTACCTATTATTGCCATGACAGCTCATGCCTATGAAAGTGACAGACAAAAATCCATCAGTGCGGGTTTGAATGCGCATTTGACCAAGCCCATAGAGCCAAACACCCTATATGAGACACTCGCGCAGTGGTTGTTGGAAAGTGAAGATGAAATGCAAACAGTCTGCACAGAAATAGCTAGCGCTTCATTTAAACACCTGAATATTCAAAAGGGGCTTCGTCAAGCTGGTGGCAATATGCAGAGTTATATTAGGGTACTGAATAGCTTTTTACGTTCTCAGCCAGATTTGATTAATCGTTTAGATACGGATGACAGCAAGGCTGTTATAGCAAGTAAATTACATGGGCTTAGGGGGTCGCTTGGTACGATAGCGGCAACTCAAACTGAGCGACAAATTGTGCAATTAGAGGCTGAATTATCAAGCATTAACGAGCAAGAGCTGGGTACCCACTTAAGCGACATCAAATCTAGCTTAAAGCACTTGATAATAGACATAGAGACATATATTCAGCTTAATGAGAAAGTGGTTGTACCTGAAGTTACATCAATCAAGCCATCAACAATCACACTGACTAATTTAATAAATAAGCTAGAAATGCAGCAATTTGATGCCACTTTTGAGTTCGACAATATCAAACATGAACTGGCCACAATCTCCCCCAAATTAACCGCAGAATTAGACAAAGCGTTAACTGAGTTTGACTTTAAACTTGCTTTGCAACTGGCGTTGAAAATTAAGCAAGAGGTAAAAGAATAGTGCACGATAACAAACACGATAGACGCCAAAGAATACTGATAATTGATGATAACCCAACCAATATAACTGCGGTTGGTATGAGTTTATCTAGAGACTATGAGATTATAGTTGCAACCAGTGGTGTGCAGGCTTTTGATACCATTAATAAGCAACTACCAGATTTAATATTATTAGATGTGGTGATGCCGGGTATGGACGGTTTACAAATATGCAAGCGAATTAAAGCTGACGAAAAAAGTGCGCAGATCCCAGTGATATTCATTACCGCCCATGACGATGAAGAAAAAGTAGTAGACTGCTTTTCTGTGGGGGCTGTAGATTATATCCGTAAGCCACTGTGTGAGGTTGAGCTAGTTGCTCGGATCTCCACACACTTGACGCTACAGCGACAAATAGATGAGCTTGCCAAGCAAAACCAAGCTTTGGAAAAGCTGGCACAAGAGCTAAAAACAGAAAGCGCAGAGCGAAAAAAAGCAGATGCAAAAGTGAATACCTTGGTTCGCCATGAAGCACAAAAGTGGGACGGTTCAAACCTCATTGGCCGAAGTCCTGCGATGTTGGCATTGCACGATGACATAAACCGATTGCAACAAATAGACAAAACCAGTGTGTTAGTACTGGGTGAGTCGGGATCGGGTAAAGAGTTGGTTGCAAGGGCCATACATTTTGGTGGTCCAAGATCAAAAAAGCCATTTATAGCAGTAAATTGCTCAGCAATACCAAGGGAGCTTGCGGATGCGACGTTTTTTGGCAATGTTAAAGGCGCTTTTACTGGGGCTGTGAGTGATAGAAAAGGGCATTTTGTCGAAGCTGATGGTGGCACTCTGTTTCTCGATGAAATTGGCGATATGCCCTTGGAGTTGCAAGCTAAATTGTTGAGGGTGCTTGAAGACGGGGTTGTGACCCCCGTTGGAGGAAACCAATCTAAAAAAGTCGATGTGAGGGTGGTCTGCGCAACCAATGTCAATATTCATCAAAAGGTATCGCAACAACAGTTTCGACAGGATTTATACTTTCGCCTAGCGAGTTATGTTGTCAATGTACCTGCACTGCGTGACCGTCAAGAAGACATTGCTTTGCTAGTTACACATTTTATTCAATTGTTCTCACAGGAAATGGGCCAAGCACCTGTTTCCATCAATGACGAGGCAATGCAGATACTTACTGCACACCATTTTCCAGGCAATGTTCGAGAGCTTAAAAACCTGATTGAGTTTGCACTTATTCGCAGTAACCAACAAATCATTACGCCAGCTCAACTACAAATTATGCAGTTTCAAGACGCTGAGGTGAATTTGCAACAAAGCGGCAAAACTTTGGAGCATACGCCGTCGTTTGTTACGCGTAGAAAAGACGAAGACGTGATTTTAGCGTATTTAAATTCACATGACCAAATCACCAACATGGAATGCCAAAAGTTGATAGATGTGAACCATGACCGCGCATCATATTTGTTAAGAAAACTACATAAAGAAGGAAAAATAAGCAAACAGGGACAAAGACGTTGGAGTTACTATTGCCTTTCGAATCACCCTGAAACATGATAGTTTACGCCCTTTTATGGGTACAAATATATTGATAGCAAAGGCTGAACAATGAAAATAGCCAAGCAACAGCGATAGAGGATATGATGGACCACAGTAAGGTAGAGCGAGGATGGGAACCGTCACATGTTGGTAAAGTGGCCGAATTGTACGAAGTGGCGTTTGGTGCAAAGTTTGCTAAAGCAATTAATTGCCAACAGAGCAGAGTACTCGTTTTATCTAAAAGCTTCGTACCTTCTTTTTCGTACGTTGTTAAGGTGAATGATAGAATTGCGGGAATTGCCGGGTTTCATACTAACGAAGGCTCGTTGACAGGTGGGCTGAGCTTTGCTGGGCTAATTGAGCTTTTAGGGGTTATCAAAGGAGTGAGAGCCGCACTAATATTCAGCCTCCTTGAGAGGCAGGTCAAAAAAAATGAGCTGCTTATGGACGGAATTGCTGTAGACGAGCAGTTTAGGGGCGGTGGCTACGGTTCCCGACTTTTGGATGCGATCATTGAACATGCAAAAAATAATGGCTATCAATCGGTGCGTCTCGACGTAATAGACGGTAACACGAGAGCGAAAAAGCTATATGAATCTAAAGGGTTTGTTGCGACGCAAACCGAGCATTATCCTTACCTAAAATGGTTGCTTGGCTTTTCTGGCTCAACGACCATGGTTTACCACTTCGAAAATGATGAACGCTGATATAACTGTGCTTTGTTCTTAACGACGAACTCATAGATGAGCAAGTTTTGAAACCGAAAAACTGCATGATTTTCGGTCAGCGTATTTTTGTTTCTGCTTTTATAATCTACCTTTGCCATTGCAAATAAATACTGGCATACCTGCGCCAGTTGGGTAATAGCAATGCGTATAAGTAATTCTTACACCAGGATACTGGCTCTTAAAATCATTGATAAATAAACGGCGTGCTTCACTTTGGCTTACATAAGTATAGGCATTGCTATACCTAACTTCACTGTATGCTGTTGTTGCTAGAGATGTGAAAAGCGATGCAGTTGCAAGCGCAGTGGTTAGGGCTAATGTTAATTTAGATCGCATGTTTAACTCCTTTTGTTTGAAAAATATACAGTATTTCTTCTGTTCTAATAATTCAAATGAATTTTATAAATGTTCATTTAATTAGTTTACTTTTTTCATGAGTTAAATGAATGCAAAGCTTAGTCCGATTTTCCCGCTGTGGCAGCTATACCAATAGCAATAAAAATTAACCTTCTATCTATAGCGCTTTTAATAAATAAATTTAATTTAAATTTAACAATAGTGAGCGTCATTAATTATCCTTTTTTTGGTATTAGTCATGGTGGGAATGCGCATTATTCTGACTAAAAGTAATAGAATTCAAATATTTTTTTATCTAAAAAAGGTAAAAATGAAAGCAAAGTGTAAAAATTGTGTGTTACCTTATTTGTGTTGCGCAACATATAGACAATTTAAACCTAAAAAAATATATGAGGATAACCATGAAATTTAAATACGCTGCATTGTTAGGCGTTATCTCTGCTATCACATTGTCACCTGCTGCCAATGCCTATTTATATAAAGATCCGGGCTATGTAGAGCGAAATGTTCGCTCAATTCAAAAAAATAATGTGATTGGGCAGTCACACCAGTATCGCGATCAGCAAGGTTGGATGTATGTAGATCAGGTGAGCAATGGCGCAACACAAGGGGTGTATCAGGCTGGCAACTGGGTGAAATTACATAATCGCAATTTCAAAATGTCTATTGGTGAGCTTGAGTTTTCATTCAATCCAAGCAAGCTCGACTGTACGCAAGGGATGAGCTTCAATTTCACAGTTGGAGATGACACAGTCGCGAGTTTTAAACCAAATTGTGATGATCTATTGAATGCGTCAATCACTTACCCAGTTGAGTACTACTTTGATCTTATTCCTGAGCCAATTAAGCCAAAAGTTGAATTGCCGCTTGATCCTTTAGGACTGCTAAAAGTGGGCGTTAAATTTGGTGTAGGTGTAGAAGCAGGTGCTGAATTTACAGTAGGTGGTGTGATTGGAGGTCATGGCAATGAAGAGCCGTTTGAGGTGGATGGTGTAAGACGCCCTGATTATGTGTATGCCTCAGTTGAACCTTATGTTGGTGGCTTGGTGTCTAGCTCAGCCTATGGTTCATTTGGCCATGGTATCTCGGAAGCGGGTGTTAAAGGTAAATTAAACCTGTTGAAAGTAAAAGGAAAAGGCTACGTAGAGGCGGGTATACGCCGTGTTGTTCAAGATGAGCAAGTTGTAGAGCAGGGCTTCTTGGAGCTGAAGATCAGCACTAAGTTGACTGGTGGTGATGGCAAAATCCAAGCTTACTGCAAAAAGCTGTGGGGTTTGTTGCAATTCAATGTCGACGTGATGAAGTGGGATCCACTTTATACACGTGAAACCGTGCTATACGAATACGCAAGCCCAGTTTGGGAAAATCTATAAAATGCTATAGGTGGTGGCTTTGCCACCACTTTTTGAGAAGATTCCATGAAAAAAATAACTTTAATGTGCGTTGTTGCTGTTTTGTTGGTCGGATTCATCTTTCTTAATGTCTCTGGAGATAAAAAAGAGGTCAGCGCCCAGCAGCAGACAACCGCCACAGCAAATCAGCGCGACAAAATATCAGCAAATGCATACTTTTTTGCGTATCAGGTAGATATACACTCGGCAGTGCTGACAGATCAGGGCAGTGCGATGACTTTCTCGGAATTCAGCTGGCAAATGAATTTCCAACCCCATGCTTCGGCATCAACCAAGTCGGCTGCGATGCTCAGCAATATTCAGTTTGTTGCAGACAATAAAGTACAGGCAATGCCTGAACAGTTGCCATTTTTGGTGAAGTATAAGAATCATCAGTTTTCTGAGTTAGATATGTTGGGCCTGAGCAGCCAGCATCCGTTATCCGTGCTGTCAAAAGTGTTGGATTTAATGAGTTATTCTTTAGACAAGCCTTTGACATTTGAGGATGCGCTGGGTGTAAAAACATTTCAGTATGTGCAGCGTCAAAATATGATAGAACGCTCAATTACAGAGCAGAAAAAAAGTGCTGATAACGAAGAGCTAGAGCAGTGGCTGATCACATTAGATGGCGATAAACCGGAGAGTATACTGGCACTGGATTATAGCAACAAACAAATTTGGCGACGCGATGGTCAGCAATACCAAGTGGTGCAATCTGTTACGGTGAAACCGATTAAACATACACCCTTTGAACCAACAGATTGGTTAGCTTCTCACAACCAACATGTTTTGCCACCAACAGCTCAGGTGCAGGAGGTGGTAATAGTGACCAACGAAAACTTTTTAGAGCATATCCAGTCACTTAGAACTAATTTAGATCCCATGTTAGCAAAAGAAATTGGCTTATTTATGCTAGAAAACTTTGATCAAAGTGCGCTTAAAAGGCTTTTTCAAGAACATGAGGGAGCAACGTCTGCGTTCATTTATGCACTACAAAAAGCACAGACAATGCAAGCAGAGCAGATGTTGTCAGATCTGTTAATTGATAGTGATTTAAGCCAGCAAGTACAGCAAAAACTAGTGATGGCGTTGGGGCGTTTTGAAAATGCGTCAGAGGTTGGTTTCGCCAGTTTACGGCATGTTGTAGAGCAATCATCAACGCCAGCTTTATCTGATATGGCATTGTTAAGTATCGGTACTATGAGTAAATTCTCTCCTGATCAATCACGACAAGTCGCGAATTATTTGACCGATCAGTTAGCAAATCCACAACAATTGTCAACGGCAGTTTTGGCAATGGCAAATAGCAAAAACCCGCAGTTAATTGCAAAATTGCCAGTATATTTACAACATTCAGATATGCAAGTGAGAAAAAGCGCAATCAAATCTTTGGCGCGGATGGCAGACTACCAAGATCAAGTCGTATCGAGTTTAGTTGCATCACCACAAGTAGGTGCAATTGATGCATTTTCTCGAGTATACCAACAGGCAAACTACAAGCTGTCGACGCATAATTTAGATAGGCTTGAACACCTTTATCAATCACAATCAAATCCGGTAGTAAAAAAGCGTCTTAATTCAATTGTGAATATGTAGTTGTTTTTACGCCGTTTAGCTAATTTACATGTGGGTCTCTATTTTGGTTACAAAGAGGCTCACTATTTAGTTTGAGGTTATAATTCAGTGCACATACGCTGTGTGTCACCTGCGTAATTACAGTAATTAGGATATGCTTTGAGCTCTTTGGTCGCCGCTGCGACAATGCAAGTTTGTCGTCATTTAGATTTTTGTTCAGTTTGATTTTCATAAGTATTTTCCTTAGAAGTTAGTATTTACTTGTTATCACTCCCAAAACTAAAGTCAGTTTATGGGCGAGATCGCGCAATAATAATTTGGCTGCTTTATGACATTCAAGGTGATAGTGATGCCATGTGTATGGATCGTGTTTTATTGCATCGATCCAAGATAGGGGGCGTCAGTGACATGATTTTTGCAAAATGCTTAAAGAATACGCTTGAATTTAACTTTGATATAACATAAATTTCAAAAGTCTTTTATTAAAAAAGCACAATAATTACAATTAAAGGATTTTAAATTTATGACATCATGTAAAGTAATCAAAACCATACTCCCTGTATGCGCACTTGTACTCGCTTCAAACGTGCAGGCCAGCTCACCTGAAAGCGCTGTGCAAAAAACAGATATAGCGCATGCTGTGTCTTATCAAGCTAATTTAGGTTTGCACAGTATGTCTCGCGCAGACAGTAATGAATTTGAACACATCATCCACCATCCAAACGCCAACTTTATTAAAATCAATTTTACCAAGTTTGCTTTACCAAAAGGCGCTTACCTAGAAGTGAGTGATCTTAAAGGTGGTGAGGTTTATCGTTATGACCATAATGACAGCGATGTCTCTTCTTCAATGTCTGTATCAGCTGATGCTGTTAAGCTTAAATTAGTAATTACTGACAAAAGTGCGTGGAACAATGAGCACGGTATTGAAATAGCAGACTTTTTTGCCGGTTACTCGGATACAGAGCTCGCTGCAAATGAAATCATGTCAGAGATGGATATTGTACAACCGAACTCGACTTGCGGTATTAATGAGCGCAGGGATGTGGCGTGTTGGCAGAGTTCTCACCCAGTAGAATATGAGCGCAGTCGTCCTGTGGCGCGTCTTCTGATTGGTGGCCGCAGTTTGTGTACTGCTTGGCGTGTAGGCGCGAGCAACCACATGTTCACAAATAACCACTGTTTCGACTCTGCGGCAGATGCAAAAAACGTAGAAGTATGGTTTAACTATCAGCGTTCAGCTTGCGGCACAGGTGATACAAACGGCACTGTTAAAGTAATGGGTGATCAGCTACTCGCGACTGACTATAAGTTAGACTATACACTTTTTACTGTAAAAGATTTCGATAAAATTCAGCAGTTTGGCCACTTTGGTTTGGATGTTACTTCTCAGTTGAAAGGACAGCGCATTTTTATCCCTCAACACGGCAGTGGTAACCCTAAAGAGTTAGCGATTGAGAGTGATCAAAATGCTGGTGGTTACTGCCAAATTGATCAAACTGTGACAGCAGGTCGTGGTTCAGATACAGATATGGGCTATAAATGTGACACCATTGGCGGCTCATCTGGTTCTCCTGTTGTGTCAGCAGAACATAACAATGTTATTGCATTGCACCACTATGGCAACAGTACTCAATGCACAAGCAAACTAAATCGCGGTACTCGAATTGAATTGATCTGGCCTGAAGTTGCATCACACTTCGGTGGCGTAGTGCCTAAAGGCGACAATGGCCCAGTTGATAATACACCGCCAGTTGCAAACTTCTCTTTCACCAAAAATGCGTTATCTGTCACCTTTACTGATACGTCATTTGATGACAAAGGTGTGGTGAGCTACGACTGGCAGTTTGGAGATGGCACATCGAGTCAGGCTCAAAACCCGGTACATACCTACGGTGCAGCTAATACCTATACGGTTACTTTGACGGTCACTGATGCAGAAGGTGCACAATCTACTAAGTCTGAGCAGATCTCAGTTTCAGTAGGTGGCGGTTGCACAGTTGATGCATGGCAAAGCAGCAAGACTTATTTAAAAGGCGATCAGGCATCGCAAAATGGCAGCATTTATGAAGCGCAGTGGTGGACACAAGGTGCTTCGCCAGCTGACAATTCAGGAAAATGGGAAGTTTGGCAGTGGGTTAGAGACTGTAAATAGGCTTGTTTATGATTTCTTGGTAGATAAAATGCTCATTGCATAGCAATGAGCATTTTTGTTGTCTGAGTGTGGGATTATGACTTTTAAACCGAAATGAAGTGCTCAATGGGTAATGTGATTTCTGTTCTCAGTAAATGTCGGTTTTTTTTGGCATTTTGCAGCGATGCGCCATTGCCACCGTATATGTAGCCGCAAAAAAAGTCATACTTTTGCTTTAATCTATTTACAGTTGCGGCTTGAATTTTAACAGCCAACCCTTGGCCTCGAAAAGCTTTAGCAATAATAAAGTCACTGACTAAAACGCCGTTATACCCAAGTTCAGTGCAAGGCTCTAACATAATGATGCCAATTTTTTGTGCTGGTTGGTGATGTGATTCTGCGACAAAAAGAAGTTGGCGTTTCAATGCCTCTTCAAAGGTTTCTTTATCTTCGATTTCGACACGCTCCTTCAGCTCAGATGTTTCTTTGTGGAAGAGATCATATTCTGTTTTATACCAGTGCCAGTCTGTTTCCATATCTAGTGGACGCAGCGTTACATCATCCGCTGCTGCCAAGGGCATATGATCAATTTCAGCACCCCAAAAACAATCTTCTAAATGCGCACCACTTAACGATAACAGGCTATCAAAGTGCTGGCTGTTGGGTTTGGACCAAACAGACAATAACTCTGGTTGACACCAGGTGAAAAACGCCAGTATCTCGGGTAAATAAATTTTTAAGTCGGCATATTCTGTTCGAGATTCACCAATTATTTCAATAATGGTTTGGTCAATGTGGTTGCGGTATATACTGGCTAACCAAATCTCCCCACTGGGCAAATACACGATTTGATCGTGCAGCTGTTCATCGGGGACACTGTCAGGAATTTGTCTACGGGAGCGAACTTCATCAAAACCGTCTTGATAATCATCACTTCGAGCTCGGATATCTTCGCGCTCAGCAGTCATGGCAAGAGCCGAGTTTAATTTGCGTAGTGGCGAGGTGTCATAGGTATTAATCAACCCTTTGGTAATTCGCTCAAGCTCTTGATGGGTCGCCTTGTTTAATGACTTAAAGGTGAGTTTTTTATCCATATTAAAAATTCAGCCGGGAAATAGGCTGTACTCCATTTTAAATTTCAACACTATCTATATGGGTCGAGTGTACAGCTTTTCAATTGTATGTTCCCAATAAGTTTACATTGAACAGTTTTTCTACAACCAGCTAAACTTACTCGAATGATGTCGTTGCACCAAGTGCGCTGCGTTTCAAAATACGTATCGTGATGGTGCCACAGATATGGAACATAGGTTTTGACTATACGCGAACTAACCTTGAAGCATAGAATGTTTATATTTTGTATTGCTTTACTTGTTTTTAGCAGTATCTGTATGGCGTCTACTGCGTTAAAAAATCAACATTTGATCAGCAAAATAGAGAGCAGCAGTGGTTCAGACAAGGTGGAATTGATAATCGACTATGTGTCCAAAAACTTTCACTATAAAACCAAAGATGCCATTAAATACGCCGAAAAAGGACGTGCATTGCTAAGTTCAGTGCCAAATAGTGATCAGTCGGCTAGATTACTCAGCTACTTTTCTCGGGCGTATATTTCCTATGGTGATTTGGCGCAAGCTCATGTTCTAGCACTTGAAGCACAAGGCTATGCAAAACGCAGTGGTATCAAGGAAAATGAACTCAGGGTGCAGCTGGTGCTTGCAGATATTGCGATCAGGCAGCGAAAGTATGATCTCGCAAATGCACGGTTGATAGATATTATCGAGCAAGCGACTAATGATAAATACGAGCGCTTTTTAGCCAACGCAAAAAGGCTTTTAGGACGTTTATACAGTAAAACTCAAGACTACGAGGCTGCACTTGGTAGTTATTTACAAAGCTTAAGTTTATATCGCAAGTTGAACAAACCTGTTTACATCGCTTCAAGCCATCAAAGTCTCGCCTCGATTTACCGAAAAATGAATTTATATGAAAAGGTCTTGTTTCATCAAAATAGAGCTATTCAGATATCACTCACGTTAGATAACCCCAATCAACAAGCCGTTTTTTATAGCAATATGGGTACATATTTAGATGAAGTCGGTAAGTTTGATAGAGCCATTGAAATGCACTTGAAGTCTCTGTCTATCAAGTCTCAGCTTGGATATAAAATGGGCATGATCCATAGTCTCAACCGGTTGGGTAGTGTGTATCGAGAAGCGGGCGACTATGAAAACTCAGAAGATGTACTAAAACAAGCAATAGCCCTCAAAGCTGAAGTTAACCGCCCTGATCCGAATATTTCAACTTTTCTCGACCTAGGGCGTTTATACATTGAAACTGGCCAGTTGGTTATGGCCGAAGACTATCTGAATAAAAGTATTCCGTTGTATCACGGTTCTCCTTGGGAAGATAGGCTTGCTGAAATCCATCAAGCTTTAGGCCAGCTTTACCTTAAACAAAATGAACCCGAAAAAGCCATTGATGCGTATATGGTTGCAATTAAAATCGCGCGGGAGCATCAAAGGGACGCATTACTAATGGATTGCCAGCTTGAAGTTGCAGATATATTCAAAGCACAGGGCGAATTTCAACAAGCATTGTCTTATATGCAAGCTTATTTGGCACTTCAAAATTCTTGGAATGAAAAAAATAGCCAATATCGGATCAGCGCCTTGGCAATCGAGTTTGGTGTTGATGAAAAAGAGCGGGAAATTGCCAGTCTAGTGCAACAAAATCGGATAAAAGATCTTGAAATAGATAAGCAATCTGTACAGCAAGTGATGATATTGATCGCCATGCTATTTATATTCAGCTTTTTATCTTTTACATATTTCTGGCGCAATAAAAGCAAGCAGCTGAGCGTTGAGCAAGCTGCACTTAGACAAGTAAGCAAAGTCAAAGATCGTCTCAAGCATGCGCTTTGGGGAAGTGGAGATGAGCTGTGGGATTGGGATTTAGACACAGGCTTGATTGTCCGCGACAATAGAATGCATAACCTTTGCTTGCCCTGTGAACAGATTGGCTCAGACCTAAACGCATTAGAGTCATCAGTTCATCCAGATGACTATGCTGATTTGCATGCAAGGTTTCATTGCCATCTAGCAGGAGACAGTGAATTTTATGAAGTGAGTTATCGTGTAAAGACCAAAGGTGGCGGATGGATGTGGGTATTGGATCGCGGCAAAGTTACTGAGCGCAGCGCTGATGGAACGCCATTGCGAGTGAGTGGCACGATTAAGGATATTTCTAACATTAAAGCATCTGAATTGGCTTTAGCAGAACTAAACGCAACACTTGAGAAGCGAGTTGAAGAGCGCACCGTCAGTTTGAAGCAGTCACGGGATGAATTGGCGCAGATTTTAGATGAACTTACCTCGACACAGGCGAATTTGGTAGAAGCGCAAAAAATGGCCTCGCTTGGGCGTTTGGTTGCGGGGGTTTCACATGAATTGAATACACCACTTGGCACGACGGTGACGGCAAGTTCAATTTTATTAAAAGAGTTATACGAATTTAAAGCTAAACTTGAGAACAGCAAACTCACTCTGAGTGATACCAACGCATTTCTTGAAGTGTCGCTATCGAGTATCGAGCTAATAGACAGCAACACAGAGCGCGCAGCGCAATTGATCAAGCGATTCAAACAAGCTTCGGCACAGGAGTACGTTGGTAACGAAACGACCATAGATCTCAAAGCGTCTATTGAAGGTATTACTGCATTTCATGGTAAAGGGAGTGGTGTGGTGGTAGAAATTGACTGCCCAAAAAACCTTCAAATACAATGTGACTCGCAAGCATTGGCAAAAATCTTAGAGGATTTATATCTAAATGCATCACTGCATGGGTTTGAAGGAAATGCGGGTCATATTCTGATTACGGTAAAGTTAAAAGATGGGCATGTAAACATGTTATTTGCAGACGATGGGAGAGGCATTAAAGAGCAAGCCGTAGCGCATATGTTTGAACCTTTTTATACGACAGCCCGACATCAGGGCAAGGTCGGTCTGGGTCTATATATGGTATTTAACTTGGTGACTTATGTATTGCAGGGCTGCATTCGTTATTTACCAGGCACGCACAAGGGGGCATGTTTCGAGATCACCTTTCCGGCGGTTCAGCAGCGTACATAAATGCGATTATAAGAACGCGTTGGTGAATGAATGGTGTTAGAGTTTTATGTTTAAATATGATGTTCTGCGTACCAGAATACATGTTTTTGATATTAGAACAGTTTGAGGTTGAATATAAAAAGGAAGCCTTATTTAGCTTCCTTGGAGGGCTTTATTGTTATTATGAGCAGGACTTGGGTTTAGCGCTTAAATCAAAGCCTTTGAAAATCATCCAAAGAGGGAAAATTAACTCGTATAACCCTCCTGGGATGTACATCCAAGAGCCTGAAAAACTCACACCAAAGTAATCAAAAGCAACTTTTAGTAATAAAATCGCGTAACCTACCATACCAAGCACAGAGATGGCTCTTGGAATTAAGCGATACTGATATAAAGTGATGTTGAGTAAAAAGCCACACAAGCCTAAAGAAAACATCCCCATTAGAAAGCCAAACCAACGCTCAGATTTGAGCGCACTGCCCATCATATAAAGGTACTCGCTAGACACATCTGGATTATCGATTATTTGCTTACCCATGGCGATAAGTGTCATCAGCGTGACTGCGCCTGTAATTAAGGTTGCACCTTCTATTATGCGACCGCTGACATAGCCGATGGCGACACGCTCGCTATACTGCCTGATAGTCGGATAAATCAGAATAGACATGCCAATAACCGCTGCGCAATTTATAAATTCTAATAAGGCGGCGAATGCAAGTGATGATCTGTTTAGGGCGGCTTGCTCTAAAAAGTCTGGTTTAGTGAGCAGCTCATAGATGATGGAATCAGCATACATAAATGAGCTGGTAGAGATCAGGATAAGTAATCCGGCAAAACGTATTGCAAGTGAATTAGACATAAATAAAACCCTTTTTATTTTTTCTCGCCGGCGTGCTTTTTAAAGTTGTGCATGCCGACGGTGCGTTTATAAGATGGTTCTATTGTTGTCGTTTATCGTCAGTAAATCGTCCGAATGGGCCCGTTCGGTCTTTTTATTCGTATATTTTTTAGCGAGTTACCAACGTGGCTTGCTTCCTATATAGTGATGGTGTTAAACCTGTTGCTTTTTTAAACGCAGTATTAAAAGTCGACTTTGAATTAAAACCCACTTCATATTGAATTGTGGAGACGCGTTTATCTGTTTCTTGTAAAAGTATTTCGGCCGCTGCCACTCGATATCCATTTACGAATTGGAAGAAATTAGTTTTTAGCCTTTGCGACAAAGTTTCTGAGATATGGTTTTCACTTACGCTAATGGCTTTTGAGAGCTTGTTGAGAGACAGTTCTTCATCCATAAAGAGCTGTTGTTCACTCATAATATTTTTCAGTTCGTCTGATATTGCATCCATTTTATCTAGACTTAAAGTTGCACTTCTGGTTTGTGCAGACACGGGTTCTCCTTTATCTTCTTTAGTTAAAATAGGTTGATTGAGTGCCAATTGCGCAAAAGCGAGTAAAACGACGGCCTCAAAAAGCGGCAGAAGCTTCAACCACGGTAGCTTCCAACCAGTTAAAGTTGGAATGTAAGAGAGTGAGTAGCAAAGCCAAACAATCCCCCACAGCATCAACATGATCCTAAACCAGTCCAGTGATCTGGATTGTATTTCTGCAAAGCGCTCCATTAATTGCTGGCGATGCTTAGCATGAACTTGCAGTGCTTTGATGAAATAAAAGGCATTGAACACCATAAATACCAGCATATTTGCGACACAGGTGTACAAGGCAACTTTAAAATGCTCTGGATTACGCGTCGCGGGATCCGCCAAAGCGAGCTTTTCTGCTGATGTGAATCCGATTGCAAATGGCAGCATCACAAGTATCGCAACCACGGGCCCAATCATGGCCAGAGCGTAGCTTTTCTTGGAAATAGACAGACTTGGTGACATAGTTGCACTGGCATAAAAAAACAACGCGGGGCCGAGTAGGATACGGACTGGCATTTGCATGCCTACTAAAGCTGGGAAGTACTGATATGCTCCAGTATAAATAACGAGCTCCCCGCTAACATGTATAAGTAGCAAGAATAAAAGCGCGATGAGGTAAGTTGTTTGTGGCTGTTTGGGCTTGTTCACAGCTTGCACAAGTGCAAGTAAGATTGCGCCCCACATTCCGGAATAGATGACGGTGTCTAAAACATCCATAATTTCCCTCATACTAGATATAGTAGATTTAAACTCGCAGTATAGTATGTATGTGTAACACCCATGTAAAGATGAAGGAGTCAGGCTATTGAATTTTAATTAATAAATTTATGAGCAGAAGGTAATGACTAGATTAATCAATTTTATTGACTGATTTTAGCGGCCTTGCCAATTGTTAGCGATAATTTAAAAAGACTCAGTGGTAGATTTATTTTTTAAGGAAGTAGGGAGCTAGTTGCTAAGTTACTGTGAGCTTCATTCGCTGCAATTAGGCTTCTACCACAGCAACATCCTTTGAATATTCATGGCCATAATGATTTGGTGTTTAACTGAATTTACAGCGGTTTGGCGCATTTCTATCTACTATTGTAATGGATGTGTTATTTATCAATAGTCGAAAATTGATGATAAGCGAGCGTGTATATTGATCCCGTAATCCCTATCGTCGGTATAAATTTTTAGTCCAAAATTAAGGAGTGCCAATGCGTTGTTTATCTGCGAAAGTCAATTTAGTGGTACAAAGCTGTATAGTGCTAAGTGGTTTAGCTTCGGGCAGTGTTTGGTCAAGTACCAAAGCAGTTGAAAACAGCGTTAATGATTGGCAGCAAGCCCCCAGCTTACCCGTTGCATTTCAAGAAGTTTATCCGGCTGTATTTAAAGAGCGGATAATCACAGGAGGAGGATTTACTCCGTCCCAGTCACCGTCATTTTTTGGACTTGGGCCAACCAAAGATGTGTATATTTTGAATCCGCCAACGGGTCAATGGCAAAAAGCCCCATCGCTGCCCGAGCCGCGTCATCATTTGGGCATGGTTAGTAATCGACACTATGTCTATGGTATTGGTGGCTACTCCGGGCCTAAAAGCAACGCGTGGCAAATCAAAAAGTCTGTGTTCAGGTTGGATGGTAAATTTCAAGCTTGGCGTTCTGGGCCTACTTTACCAATCCCTCTCGCAGAATCAGTGTATGCCAACGTCGGAAAGTATATTCACGTTATTGGCGGCAAAACAATCTCTTCTGAAACAGGCAAAAATGTCGACTCAAACGCCCACTATGTTCTGGTCAACAATGCTTATTGGCGCAAAGCGAAGCCTGCTTCGATTAAACGAAATTCCGCAGCAAGTGCTGTGATTGACGACAAAATTTACGTGTTTGGTGGGCGTTCCGCGAGTGAAGGCAGCAAAAATTTAAGTCATGCGGAAGTCTATGATACAAAAATGGATACATGGACCACAATAAGCCCGCTACCGGTGGCTTCGGCGGGGCTTTCAGCCAGTGTACTTGATGGCAAAGTGATTGTGACAGGCGGAGAAGTGTTTGGTCCTAACCACCAATGGAAATTGGGAAAAGCGTTTAAACATGCTTGGCGCTATGACCCAAATACAGACAAGTGGGAGACGTTACCCGATATGCCACAGGCACGGCATGGTCATGGTTCTGTGACACTGAATAATACTCTGTATTTGATTGGCGGCGCGGCAAAAGTTGGACCGCAAAATACATTGCAAAGCACGTTATCATTGCAAGGAAATAAAGAATAGAAAAGTGATGTAAGAGAGTAACGGCTTAAGTAAAAGGTTACTCTCAATGAAATTCGTAAAAAACCGCAATATTTCCACTTAATTTCAGTACAGCTAGCTTCTTATTTAAAAGAGTAATGCGATGTCAAGGCAATGCTTTTACTTCACAAAAACTCAGTTGCGCCTGATATTTCTCATCGTCGCTTTGCCGCCATACTATATCTTTATTTGCACATATCCATGGTCGTATATTTATCAAACGTCATATCTGTCAACGGTGCACTTTGCCTTATTGCAACGGTGTTAGCTGGGGTATTTGCTAAGAATACCGTTTGGGCTCCATCGGTAAAGCTGTCGTTATGAATGCACTGAGGCCTGATGGCGAGTGCACTACCGTCATTTGGTACTTCAAATAGCGTAAAATGAAAATGCTGTGTTTTAACCGTACGATAGTAACCATCTTCGTGGTCTATATCTCGTCGTCTACCCAGCAATATTCGCGACTTAGTGGTTCTATGGAAAACGGGATCAGAGCCAGTTGCTGGCAGCCAAATATGTGGAAATGGGTGGTGCTCTACAAATAGGCCTCCGCCTTTATGCTCGCCAAATTGATAGTCGGTGACATATTGCGGGAGCTTTTGATCATATTGGATCCCCCACAAATCTTGAATAAACCCTAATGCAAATTCTTCTTTAGGTCTTAACAAAGTGCCACCGTAGTAGGCAAGTGTTTGTAAGTACTCTTGTTGAGATTTAGCATCACTACCGTATGTGAGTACTGGGAACTCAAGGTGTTCGGTGTCGCAGATTAGCTGGCCCGTACTACCAAATACATTGGATGCGCCATCTAAACCTGGGATCCCACCTCCATCTGTCGCTGATGCCCAAAACCCAGATACACTGAGCGCATGTTTATTACCAGGAGGGTTGTGTGTTGCTTCGTCATGCAGTCGGTTTAAGCGTGTAACTAGATCGGCCTCAGGATTAAGTGGCGCACATTCGCTTTGTACAACGAGGTTGTCGGCGTTAGGGTCTAAGTGAACTAAGGTGCCTGTTCTGATCGGGCCAAATAGCCCTGTGGTGGTTAGCAGCAGTTGTTCATCAGCACTGCGGTTTAAGACCGCTCCGTTTAAAAACTCAAAGTTGTTGTCTAAATCTGCTTTGCTAACGCCAATACTAACATGGTCCCATCGAGGCTCACGCATTTGGTTCTCTCTGTATTGGGTTAAGGTTTCCACTCCTGGCAAAGACGAAGTTTGCGTAGAGGACAACAAGCTAACACTTTGACCACTGGTTTTTTTGGGTATGACATGTGACATTTTCTTGCTCCTTCAGTTTGACGGTTTGTTGCTTAGAGACAGCTATTTCAACTTAAAAGAAAGCTGTATTTACAAGTTAGAGCAAGAAAGGGAGAAAAAAACATTACGCATTATTACAGCGCTCGAAAAGTTCGAAGCTGGTTAGGGGACTGGCTGCCAGCTCGATAAAAACAGAAAAACACTTTGCAACAAATACTTAAACGATAATCCTTAACACTCGCATTGACACATGCTAAAGTACCCAAAAACGTTATAACATATCAAATAAAGGATTTGTAATGAAACCCCTAAACTATGCTTGTCGTTTAAGCGTACTTTCTCTGTCACTTGCTGCTATTTTCTCTGCTCACGCCGACAACGGTATTGAAAAAATAGAAGTCACCGGTGAACGCCAAGCTTATCGTGGTGAGTTCACACACTTGCAATCACCTGAATCTACTTTCGAATTCGACTCACAGCTCATTGAAAATACGGGATTAACTGACCTGACAGATGTTTTAGACATGTCAGCATCTGTTAGCCGTCAAAACAGTTTGGGCGGGCTTTGGGATAGTTATGCTATACGTGGCTTTTTTGGCGATGAGAATGTACCCAGTGGTTATTTAGTCAATGGTTTTAATGCTGGACGAGGGTTTTCTGGACCGCGCGATGTATCAGGTATCGAGCGTGTCGAAGTATTGAAAGGACCAAAGGCTGCTTTATATGGTCGTGGCGAGCCGGGTGGTTCAATTAACCTGGTGACAAAAAAACCGACGTTTGACTCTGCAAGCTCGATTGCGTTGACAGCAGGTAGTCGCGCTCACCGTCGCTTAGAAGCCGATGTAAACGCTGTACTTGCTGATGATGTTGCTGGTCGCTTTATTGGTTTTTATCAAGAAGAAGATAGTTTCCGTGACACCATTGAGACGCAAAAGCAAGGGTTTATGGCTTCACTATTGTTTGAACAAAGCGAACGTTCTAGTATTTCTTATGAATTAGAATACGCTGAGCATGAGATCCCGTTTGATCGTGGCATTATCGCACTTGGCGGTAACTTTGATTTTATGCCAATTGAACGCTTTTTAGGGGAGCCTGGAGATGGGCCAACGACCACAAGTGTACTTGGCCATCAGCTAAAGTGGGATTACAACCTTAATGAAACATGGGCGCTTAGCTCCGCCGCTGCGTATCGACAAACTGAGCTAGATAGTTTTTCAAGCGATGCTGAAATCGCGCCTCAATTCCAAAAGTTTTATCTAGATGGCCAAACTCTAGCGCGTCAGCACCGTGAGCGCCATTATGACACTGATCAATATGTTGTACGTTTTGAACTCGCTGGTGAAATAGAAACAGGTGCTATCACGCACAATATTATTGTGGGTGTGGATTACGACAGGTTTGAATACGATCGTTCTTATCTTGTCGCGCGTGGTAAGCCGTTGCAGTTAAATCCAACAGACGCAGAAATGTATGCGATAAATGTGCACAAGCCTGTATATGGTCAGTTTACACCTGGAACACGCGTTCCTGCGATTATTCGTCAGCAAAATCAATGGGCAACTGGTTTGTATATTCAGAACCAAATGGCATTAACTGATGCGCTTTCGGTCCGTATAGGTGGTCGCTTTGACTCATTAAAGCAAACTTTAGAAGACAAGGTAAAAGGCCGTAACACTGAACAGTCTGAAAACCGCTTTAGCCCACAGCTTGGCGTGGTATTTCAAGTGGCGGACAATTGGTCTTTATACTCGACCTATGGTGAAGGTTACCGACTAAACTTTGGTGCCAACGCCCAAGGCAGTGCTTTTGATCCAAACGAAACGGAATCGATCGAGTTTGGTAGTAAATGGTCTTTACTTGACAATAATTTAGACATTACGTTTGCGTATTTCGACAGTGAACAGAAGAACATCATTGTTGCGGACACCAAGAATCTAGGCAGCCACCTTGCCATTGGTGAAGCTAGTAGCGCAGGTTATGAGCTCGACATTGCTGGTCAATTACCTGCCGATATTGAAATTCGATTCTCTTACATGTTGTTAGATGCGCAAGTTGAAGAAGACTATGTAGATACAGGCATTTTTGCAGCAATTAAAAAGGGTGACGATCTGCTCAATATTCCAGAGCACTCTGCAAGTCTACAGCTGAGCCAGTACTATGAGGTTGGTGGTAATGCACTGACAGTGGGCGGGGGCTTACAATATGTAGATGAAAGACTTGGTCAGCGTGGTTCAGACTTCTACTTACCATCTTATGTGACGGCAAACTTTTTTGCACAATATGATCTGAGTGACAACTGGTCAGTAAAAGCACAAGTACACAATGCATTTGATCGTACGCACTATACGAATTCGTATACTCAGATGTGGGTACAGCCGGGCGAGCCTCGTAAAATCTTAGTTTCGACGTCTTATCAATTCTAATTGACATGAACCGATAAGTCTCAAAAAAACAATGCCTTGGTCAGTCTCCCTGCCAAGGCATTTTTTTATGCCTGTTGCGTAGCCAAACTGCTTTTCAGTAAGATAAATAGTCGTTTGATATCTTCTATCACAACATATAAACAGGGCACCAAGACCAGCGTAACTACAGTCGCAAACACAACTGAGAAGCTTAGCGAAATGGCGGTAGGGATGACAAATTGCGCCTGTAGACTAGATTCAAACATAATAGGCACTAATCCGAGAAAGGTGGTCAATGAGGTCAATAAGATAGCTCTAAAACGTGATACGCCAGCACGGATGACAGCTTCTGTCATATCCAAGCCGTTCGTTCTGTTTTTGTTTATCACATCTGTCATAACAAGCGAGTCATTGATCACAACACCAGCTGCTGCAACTATCCCAAAAATAGACATCATGCTGACACTGTATCCCAAGAAATAGTGGCCCCACAGCGCACCGACCAAGGAAAATGGGATCACAGACATGACGATGAGAGGTTGCACATAACTTTGCAGTGGTAACGCTAATAAAAGGTAGATAACTAGCAGCCCCACGATGGCAAAACTGACTACTTGGCTCTGTTCCTTGCGCTGTGCAAGTAAGTCGCCACCCAGCTGTGTCATTAGCTCTGGGTATTTAATACTTAACTCGGGCAGTATTTTATCTTCGATTACATCGGAGACTTGCTTTAACGCTGTTTGCTGTTGGTCAACATTAGCACTGATGGTAACCACTTGATGGCCTTGCTCTCGGGTGATAACGGATATCCCCGGCACTTCTACTGTTTCAGCAACATCTCCAAAGAAGACCTGTTCACCGTTTTTAAGGCTGATCACGGTGCGCTCTAAAGCACTTATTCGTTCGCGATTTTGTTCCACCCCTTTGACCATGAATACAACTTCTTGACCATCACGCATCACGCGTTGCATCTCAATACCGTAAAATCGAGCGGATACTTGTTGCGTGACGTCCCTCGCCGTGAGTTGCAGCTGATGAGCGAGTGGCTTTAGCTTTACCTGATATTCGGTTTGTGCGCTATCTAAAGAAGAGAAGACGCTATGAACCCCCTGTATTTCATTCACTCTGTCGATGAAATCCTTACTAGCGAGTTGTAAAGTCGCAATGTCATGGGCAAATAGCTGATACTGAAGGTCACCTTTTTCTGCGATATCAATGACGTCTGATTCGATCGTGAGTTTTTTCACCCCTGGGATACTAGGTAGTTGCTCACGCCAGCGCCTAGCCAATTCAAAAGTATCAAAAGGACGGTCGGCTTCAGGGATCAGCGGAGTGACTACTTCAGCTTCGGTGAGATGATCGACACGTGTATACATAGCTTCAACCATGCCTTTTCCTGTTTCAGCTTTAATATTTCTCTCAACACGTTGAATTACATCTTCTATTTGCGCGACTGCGGCGAGCGTTTGGGCTTCTGACACATTGTGATTCATTTGAATATTAATCGATGGGTAGTCGTGAGGAACTTTTGGGATCGGTGTGAAACGCACCTGACCACTTATTAATAAACTCACAGCAAAGACAAATAAGCAAACAAATCCAACGATCACTGCATAGCGGTGATTGATACTGCGTGTTAGCAGCGGTACATACTGATTGTACAAACCTTGCTGGAATTTGTTGTTGAAGCGCACACGCCAGTGGTTGTCAGGCAGGGTAGGCATAGGGGTTGCGGCTAAATGCGCTGGCAAAATCAATTTAGATTCAATCAAGCTGAAGAACAAACACAAAATACATACACCAGCAATGGCAATAAATTGGCCTGAATTAGGGCCAGTACTGAGCATAAAAGGCATAAAAACAGCAATGGTGGTGAGTACACCGAACGTGGCGGGCATTGCAACTTTTTGGGCTCCGAGTATTACCTGCGTATTTGAATGCCCGTGGTGCTCAATTTGATCACAGACGCTTTCGCCTATGACTATGGCATCGTCCACAACGATCCCAAGTACCATAATAAACGCAAAGAGTGATACCAAGTTAATGGTGATCCCCAAAAATGGCATCAGCCAAAATGCGCCTAGCATGGCGACAGGTAAGCCCACCATGACCCACAAAGCCAAACGTGTGCGCAAAAATACCGCCAGCACTATAAATACCAGGATGGCACCTTGAGCTAAATTGGTCAGCATCATATTTAAGCGGCCATCGAGGTAATAGGTCACGTCAACAAATTCATAAATGCCTACTTCGCTTGGGAGTGTTTGGCGCTTGCGCTCAATATATGGTTTAACAGTATCAACGACAGCAGTTAATGATTGCTCTTTAGATGCTAACACCATTATGTATAGAGCGCGTTTGCCATTAAAGCGGCCTTGATTGAGTGACTCTTTAAAGCCATCTTTAATATTGGCAATGTCTTTAAGATACACTTTTTCGCCTAACATGCCTGTCAGTATCGGCACTTCGGCTAAACCTGCACCGAAATACTGGCGCTGTTCCAATCTTAAATAGATATTGCCGCTGGCTGTTTTTATTTGACCTGCCGAGAGATTGTCTGATTGTGCATGCAGTGCCGAGACAACTTGCGAAAGCGTTAAGTTATACTCTCTAAGCTTGTTAGGTAAAACTTCAATGGCAACTTCGTAATCAGGCATTGCTGATAAATCAACATAGGAGATCCCTTTAAGTTGCAGTAGCTCATCTTTCATTTCATCGCCGAGTTGTTTGAGTGCAACTGGGTTTTCAAGCCCTGAGACGACGACGCTAAATGCTCTTTGGCGCTGAACATTTTCATAGACAAGCAAGGGGTCCATATTTGAAGGGAATGTGGCAATACTGTCTAGTTTGAGTTTTATCTCGTCTAATCGTGATGCCATATCTTCGCCATTGTGCAACTGAATTTCAACTCGTCCGCGGGAGGGGGAAGCTGTGCTAATGATGCGTTTTACACCAACTTGGGGTTTAAGTGCTTGCTCAATTTTAAGTAGGATATTCTCTTCGATCTCTTTTGCTGACGCTCCGAGCTGTATTGCTCTGATTGTCACTTTATTGCTCTCGGACAAAGGAAAGGTTTGGCGCTGAATACTGTTGTAGCTAAGCAATCCCATACACACAATCAACAACAGCATTAAGTTAGCTGCAACAGGGTGATGTACAAAGTAACTTATCAGACCTTGTCGCTGGTTCATTGTCTATCTCCTTTCTCTGCAAGTTGCAGCCGCTCAGTTCGCAACTTGACCTGCATACCGTTTTGCGGATATTCAGGGAGTTGAGTAACCAATTGATAGTTATCCTGACTTGGTGCTTTTAACAACACAAAGTCGTGCTCTTTTCGAATGACTTCGGTGGTATATTTGATCAGCTCGTTATTTGCAGATAATAACCACACCGCGTTATCTTTTAGTTGTGCTTGAGGGGTTTTTAGTACATTTTTTAGTGTGATCCCAGATACACTGGCTTCTAAAAACTGGCCAAAATACAGAGGCGATTTATCATTGTTAAGTGCATAGGGATCGTCAATTTGAATTACATAGTAAGCCATGCGAGTACGCTCACTAAAACGCCCTATATGGCGTGTTAAAGTGCCCAATCGAGCAAAATTATCGACGCTGATTTTTACGTTATCGGCGGGGAGTTCAGGTAAAAATGGACGGTCAAAACCAGCGACTGGGACGTGGATTTCACCATATTTTAAGTTGGCCAGCTGCCCTAAGCTCTGACCTTTGGAAACCACCTGACCTAGGCCGGTGTTTCGACCGAGTATCAGCGCATCATAAGGTGCGTAATATTTTGTTCTGAAAAGATTTTGCTCCGCTTTGTCTAAGCTGGCCTGAGCTGCTTTTAGATGTGCCTTTGCACTGGCAACTTGGGGCTTCCTAAGGGCCAGCGCTGTGGTGTTGGATGTGTGAGCCCACTCTTTCTTTGCTACCTCAGCTTTGGCTAGCTCTTCTGAGAGCTGCGCTTGGGCTAATGCGACACCCGCTTGTTTGTCTTTTACTTCTGTTTCATAGTCAAAAGGGTCAAGTGTTGCTAATACTTCCCCTTTTTTGACAATGCCACCTTCAATAAACTTCATGTTTAGCCACGCGACTTTACCGCCAAGTTCAAAAGCGACGTCCGTTTTTTCGGCAGGTTGTAATACACCGGATAGTGACAGTGTTGTTTGATAATCGACAATATTGAGTGGTTGGGCTACAACATGGGGACGAGTATCCACAGGCGGTGTTATCGCCGCACTTTTTTTACCAAATTTCAGTAGCGCTGCACATGCTGAACCACCTGTTACTAACACCACAAGCAAAATCGCAATTCGCTTTGTATGTATATGAAAATAAGACTTATTTTTATTTATTCCCATGAAAATGTCTCTGTTTGCACCTGGTTTAATTGTAAATATATTGTTTCAACATTTAACTAACCAACTAAGCTAATTGAAATTAATTCAGTTGAGTAGTTTACATCGGGGTTACTTGTGGGATATGTTATAACATAAAAATAGGGACAATACAGTAAACACTAACTTATGAATATTTCAAATCAGGCTGCCATTCACGCGACTCAAATTGTGGATGGGTTCGAGCATATCAAGTCGATGTCTACGCTTGAGATCACGCCAGATAACATGGCTACCTTTCACCAATTTTTAGATTTGCTGTCCAATGAACACGGCAGTGAGTTTGCCGATAATGTACTTGCGCAGCCGCAGATCCAAAAAATCAAACCGGGGATCCAGCAATTGTTCAGCCACGCTTCTAGCCTATACGAGCGACACTGGGCTGAGCGGATTGTGGCAAGTGATGACCCAAACGAGGTGCTGGGCAACGAGTATCCATATTACAAACACTATCAGCGTGCCACTGGACTGGAAATAAACGCCATTCACTCTTTGGCGGACGAACCGGTGAAAAACGTACTTATGGTCGGCTCAGGTGCATTGCCATTGACGACGTTAGCGCTGCACAACTCGGGTTTACAGGTTGATAACCTAGATATCAATGGGCCGGACCTGTTGCTGGGCCAGCAAGTGTGTCAGTCACTCTCACCTGAAAATGAAATGACGTTTATTCACAATGATATATGTCAGCAAGGTAACTTGGCGCAGTACGATGTCATTTGGCTAGCAGCCCTTGTTGGTGATGAATCACTAAAAAATAAAATTGTCGCGCACCTGTTTGAACACATGAAGCCGGGTGCACAGCTGGTTGTGCGAACTGCATACAATCTACGAACCTTGCTTTATCCAAGTATTGATGAGCAGGGGTTAACGCCGTTTCAGTTGAAACTTAAGATCCAAACTTATGCGGATAATTTTCACTCAATTTTGATAGCGCAGAAGCCAGTTTAAGACTATGTCTATTTTTACCTCATATTTTAAGCTGACAGCAGAATATCGCTGGATGCTGATCGCTGCCTTTGTATTTAACCTTGGGTTTTATATGCTGATCCCGTTTTTAGCGGGATATTTGAAGCAAGACCTGTTGCTGAGTGCGACCTTAGTCGGGGTGGTACTTGGTGTACGTTCATTTTGTCAGCAAGGACTGTTCCTTGTTGGTGGTCTTTTAGCTGATCTATTCGGCGAAAAAAAACTCATTGTCATTGGGTGTTTGCTAAGAGCAATTGGCTTTTGTTTATTCCTGTTTGCTGATGTGACGGCAATCCTATTTCTCGCAGCGTTTTTAACCGGGTTTGCAGGGGCATTGTTTACTCCAGCGGCACAAGCGTATTTTTCCAAGCAACAAGTGCTTAGTCGCGCACAAATGTTTTCTTTGGTTGGTGTGGCAAGAAATGGCGGGGAACTGCTGGGCCCGGTGTGCGGCTTGCTTTTGCTCAATATCAGTTTTGATATCTTGTGCATCGTCTCCGCATTGCCATTTGCCATGTTTGCGGTTGTTTTCACGTTATTGATCCCACAACATCAAAAAAAGCAGCAAAGCGACAAGGCCAATGTGTCTTCATCATCCAAACAAGGTGGCGTAAAAGCGATGGTCGCGGGTGTACTGAGTAACCGAGAGTTTCTAAAGTTCTCGGCGGTGATGGCTGGTTACTTTATGCTTATAAACCAAATTTCCTTTGCGATACCTATGCATATTGTCAATCAACAAGGTGCACCGCAAGATGTGGCATGGGTACTAACGCTATGTGCCGTGATCTCGATATTTTTACAGTTTCCAGTTACCAAGTTATGTGAGCGTTGGCTGTCACCAAAACAATGGATAAGTATTGGTATTGCATTGATGGGGGTGTCTTTCTTAACGCTTATTCCAAGCTGGCCTTATAGCCAAGGCGTATTGTATTACCTTCCGCTTAGCTTGCTCGCAGTTATTTTTACCGTGGGTACCATGGTCAGTTTCCCGTTTATTATGAGTCAAATCTCTGAACTTGCTAAAGACAAGTCAGTGGCAACTCATTATGGCTTTTTTTATCTATTTGCTGGCGTTGGTTTGATCGCAGGCAGTAGCGTTGTCGGCGTTGCGTTTGATCTGTCAAACATTAGTGAGCACTTAGCATGGTATTGCCTAATCTTCATTGGCCTTATTACGGCGATACTAAACACGCTGCTGATGTCTTCAGCTACCCAAGAAGACGAAAGTCAAACAACCAGCCCATCTACCCATTAAGTAAGGAACATCAAATGATTCAACTCACACCACAGCAGCAGCGCGCTTATATGTCGGACTATTTAGAAAATGGTTGGCGTGAAGAGCGTATGTCTTTTAGTTCAGTTTCTCTAGAGCCAGGTTATATTGATGGCAGGATCAATGTAGAGCATTTTCAGATGCCTGGAGATGGTCAATTCCATTTCAGTGCGCAAAGTGCCATGATTTGGATATCTCAGCTGGGCATTATTTATGGCTGTTGGGACAATCAACTTACCGAAAAAGTAGGGGAGGTATACCTGCGAGATTTAGATATAAAATTTAAGCGGCCTATTAACATTACAGAAGAAGTTCGATTCGAAGGATTTTTTCCAAAACACTGTAAGAAGCAACTGTCAAAAGACCTTGTGTACTATAAAAATGGGCAGATCCATGTTGAGGGAGGCGCATTTACAGGCACAGCTAGTTTTCTAGTGCCTATCGGCTAAATGATAAATGTTTCTATTTAATCAACAAGTGTTATGTTATAACTAAGCAATATTGCGTTCATCGCATATTTCAAGTTCCGCTCAAGTGAAGTGCGTTATGTCTCGTATCAGGGATGATGCATTTTGCTGAGGCGGAATTTTTTAGTATAAGGAGTGTTTTGTGTTAGAAGCCAAAAATTTAAATAAATCATTCTCAGAAAAACAAGTGATTAATGACCTGAGCTTTAAGGTCGAGCAGGGCGAAATTATGTGCCTTTTGGGTGCAAATGGAGCAGGTAAAAGTACTACCCTAAATATTTTTCTTAATTTTTTACAGCCTGATAGTGGCCAAGCCCTGATCGACGGTGTGAATGTACACAGCAGTTCGGGCTCAAAGGAAAAACTCGTTTACCTGCCAGAACAAGTTAACCTTTATCAAGAATTTAATGCGATAGATAACCTCAAATACCTCGCCAGTTTGTCTGGTCTAACAGTGTCTGAAGCACAGATCAATGCTGCATTAGATGAGACCGGTTTAGAGCCCGGAGCACGCTCTCAATCATTAAAAAACTATTCAAAAGGCATGAGACAAAAAGTGGGCATTGCTTTTGCGATTATTCGTGAAGCCAAAGTACTCTTACTCGATGAGCCAACTTCAGGATTAGATCCGAGTGCAACCCTTGAGTTTATTCGTATTGTCGAGCAACTTGCAAAAAAGGGGGCGGCTATTTTAATGGTAACCCATGACTTTTATTGTGCGCATACCCTAGCGGATAAAATTGGCATTATGGACAAAGGGACGCTGTTAACACTACTAGATAATAAACAACTTCCGCTCAACACCCTGGAAAATACCTACCATGAGTTAATTTCAGGAAAAAGTGCGATACGCGAGGCAAGCTAACACAGCATTTAACGCAACAAAATCAAACTCGTTGCGTAAATAAACCGCGTTCATACAGGAAATATAATTACATGATTAATACCAGAGTAATGAAGATATTTCGCCACGAATTAGCCAGTAAGCGTAAAAGCCCTAGCTTGTGGTTGATCTTCATCATGATCCAACTATTGCTCGCTGTTGCCTTGTTTACCGGGTGGCAGCAATATCAACACAATGCACAAACGCAGGCCACGGCACAGGCCTTGGTAGAACAGCAGTGGGAAGCTCAGCCAGATAGACATCCACACCGAGTGGCGCATTTTGGCCATTTTGCTTTTAGAACGCCAAGTGCGCTAAGTTTTTTTGATCTAGGCGTGAACTCATGGGTTGGCAACAGCATATTCTTAGAGGCCCATAAGCAAAACAGTGCAAACTTCGCCAATGATCAAGATGGCGGTACGTTACTGAGGTTCTCTGAGTTAAGCACTGCTAATATCCTTTTAACCATTTGGCCCCTGTTGATCATTGCGTTGGGCTTTGCCAGCATCAGTGGTGAACAAAAAAGTGGTACTTTGCGCCAGCTGATGTCCATGGGCGTTTCATTCAGAGATTTGATCACTGGGAAAAGTCTGAGCTACTTGTTGTTGTCAGTGATATTTATCTTACCAGTGTTTATTTTGGCATTATTACTTGCCTTTAGCACTGGTGCTTCTTTCTCTTCAGAAGCACCGCTTAGGTTATTACTTTTATTCACCGTCTACATATTGTATTGCTTATTTTGGATTGGCTTAACCCTGTTCGTATCAAGCCTAGTGAAAGCACCAAAACAAGCCTTGGTATTACTGACATCTTTATGGTTTATTTTAACCATTTTAATGCCTCGAATGCTGGCTGAATTTGCACACAACCAGTACCCACATCAGAAGCGAAATGACTTTGAGTTGGCTATCAAGTTAGATAACCGCAAAGTAGGTGACAGCCATAATCCAAATGATCCTTACTTTAACAAGTTCAAAGAGGAAACCCTCAAAAAGTATGGTGTTAGTACAGTGGAGCAGTTGCCAGTTAATTATAGAGGCTTGGTGATGCAAGAAGGTGAAAAGCTCAATGCCGAAATCTATAAAAAGCACTATGAAAACCAGCTAGCGCAATTTGCGGCGCAGCAGCGCTTTGTTAGCCAGTTTTACTGGTTAAATCCCTATTTATTTGTTCGCGATTTTTCAATGGCACTGACACGCACAGATACGAGACACTTTTTGGACTTTGAGCAACAGGCAGAAGCGCATCGCTACGCGCGTATTCAAAAGTTGAACCAATTGCACACCAATGAGATCCATCATCACAACGACAGCGATCAACGTATTGATAAATCTTACTGGCAAGAGTTTGAAGCGTTCTCTTATCGGTCTCCAGTATTGAGTTGGTCGTTAAGTCCGTTTTCTTTGGTTTGGTTACTGCCTTTGCTGGTGGTCTTAGCGATGTTTGGGACTTTGAACTCTAAAGGTATGCAAAGGAGAGTTTATGCTACTGTTTAAACTTGAATGTAAGCGACTGTTTTCAGGGGCTGTAAACAAACTCGTCCTGTTACTCTTTTTAGTTGCAGGTATTTTTGCAATTTATCAAGGTGCTCAAGGCTATAAAACGTTACGTATCGATCAATACAAATCTAAAATAGTTTTTCAAAAGGAACGTGAACACGTCAATAAAAGAGAAACTCTCCCAGCTGCTGGCTCGCTCGCTTATTATGCCAGTGCGCCAACTGAGTGGAAGTTGAGTCCATGGGCGGCTTTATTTGTGGGAGAAAGTCACTCTTCAATGGTTGCAACTAAAGTGCGTGCCACAGCATTGCAAAGCCAGATTTTTAACCGTGAGATTGTGAACCCTGCGCAGCAGCGTACTGGTGGCTTAGATCTGGGCTTTGTATTGGTATATTTGCTGCCTTTAGTCATTGGCATATTGACGGTGACACTGATATCTGATGAACAGCATGCTGGCCGTTGGCGAATGTTAAATGCCCTGCCAACCAGCGCGTTTAGTCAGGTGGCAAAGCAACTTGCACTGCGCTTTGCGGTGATTTGGCTGTTAGTTATACTGCTGCTAGTGAGCGCTGCAATACTATTGTCTTTGCCGTTTGACGGCATATTTTGGACTGTAATAGCCGCGACCAGCTTATATATGGTTTTTTGGTTCAGCATTGCCGCGCTAATTATGAGTTTTGGTAAAAGCAGTGTGTTTAACAGCTTAACCTATTTAAGTAGTTGGGTTGTGTTTGCCATGTTACTGCCCAGTGCAGTGCACCTATATTTGTCAAATCAATATCAAACCAACGCGCCACTTGAAATAAGCCTCAAGCAGCGTGTAACGCTCAATGATGGATGGGACAAAGACAAGCAACAAACCCTCGATACATTTTTACAGCATGAGTCCAACTGGCAAGACACGGCGCCATTAGGTGAGGCGTTTGACTGGAAATGGTATTATGCTCAACAGCATTTAAGTGATGTAGAGGTTGAACAGCTGTGGCAGCAGTACCGTGAAACCAATCTGATGCGACAGCAAAGTTTGCAACGTTTGAGTGCGCTATCTCCATCGTTATTTTTTCAACTGAAATTGAACCAGTTGGCAAATACCAGCAGCGCAGATCAAGCTGACTACCGTTTGCAGGTAGCTGAGTATCATCAGCAGATCCGTCATTTCTTTTATGACTTCATGTTTTTTGATAAGCCAGTGACAAAAACGGATGTAGAAAACTTCCCGCTATTTGAAGCAAAAACACCAGCTAAAGGTGTCGATGTTTGGCAGTTGTTGATAAGTACACTGTTTATTTTGATTTTGGTGATTGTTGCGACACTTAGATTAAAGCAACTTCGACCAATTTAAACAATAAAATAGAGGCCCTAACAACAGGGGCCTCTTTCATCAACATAGTAAAATGCGATTTAAAGTGATGAGCCGCTTAGTCTGCATGCTTATGTCTACTCCAAGAAATCAAATATTAAGAACCACAAACCAAATCTTGTCCATGTTTCTAAACCATTGGGGCACTTTTTAAGTACGGCCCATGCAGTTTAGTTTTCCCTGACTAATCAACTAGGCTCAATTACCATGCAGCCTTCTGTTTACACTCTTCTAGGCGGATAACATTTACTCATATAAAAATAGTTTTACATGTTAAAAAGTTTGGTGATTTAAATTTTATTATTACCTTGTTTTTTCTGTGTTTTATAATGGTGGTAAGTTGAGTTAACAAGATGTTAAAGCTTGCTTCATTCTATTTTTTATAAATCACTATCACGTCAGTTATAACAAAGATTTATACGGATATATTTATTCTCGGGTTTATTGCATCGGCCATTTTGGAAGAAAATAGTAAAGAGTTGCTTAATACTTTTTCTTCTAACGTTTGATAATCTTGGCCAAAACCGTCATCATGAAATTGTTTCTCAAAACTGTGACTTAACTCGTTTAGTCTAAATTTTCCGTAAAAGTCTTTAGCTTCGACATTACTATTTACATCAAAATAGCGAACAATATCAGCCATACCTTCATGCACCTGTTTGTAAGCGCTTTTCAGCTCCTCGTTGCCATTTATTTGTGCTTCCAGCTCGGCTCGGAGCGAGGTAGCTATATTTCCTCCTACCAATTGAAGGGTGCCATCTTCTTTTTGAGCAAGGTCGAGCGTATTGAAATCGATATTTGGGTGTAAAGTCGATTGTGTATCTTTAAATTTCTCAAACTCTTTTAGTGTTGTGGCAAAAGCAGCTTGTGTTTTGTCCTGTATTTCGAAGTTTTTTACATTATATTCATATGCTTCTTGTTGAAATTTCTTTATTTCTTCTTCGCTTGCAACAGGCGTATTTATAATCGATGCAGGGACAGCGTTGAGCTTTTCAGCGGGAGATCGTGTATCAATAGTAGTAGATTTTGCTTTTGTTAAAGCTGCGTTATTGTTGACTAAATCATGTTGTGACTTTTGCAATGAAGATTTTATATCCATAATTTTTTCCTTGATTATTACATCTTAATATCAGTACTTTAATATAAATCTAGTCGTTTTCAAAACTGATTTAAATATGAAATAGTTAATTTGATTTGTTCCTTTATATTTATTATCGTCAAAATGCTTAAAAACTTTAAGCATTTATAAATAAGAAGGATTTGATAATGTTAAAATTACTAAAATACTCCTCGGTTGCTATTGCTGTAACAATGGCAGGTTCAACATTCGCAAGTAATATTGTAGTTCCAAAATTGATAGATCAACCTGTTTCTATTTATGATTTTCCAGGTACTCACTTTGACGGCAATCAAGTAAGATCAGCAGAGGAAGGGGGTCTAAAAACGAACATTCCTTTCCAAATCCAGCATTTAGAACGCCGCAATCAAATAGTCAATGCTATGAATACTTCTACGTTTAGTGCTGGCGCAACGGTGTCTCAGAATAACACCAGTCCGACACTCCAAGAGCGCAGCGGGTGTCCCGAACTTGGCTTGGATAGTGCAGTTTATGCGTCATTCTCTCAACCAAACGATATAACTTGCTTTAGTACTCAAATCACTGAATCTACTAAAATCGAAGGCTTATTAGTAAATATTCCACAAGGTGTTGACTACAATTTGTATTTATTTAAGTTAGAAGATGACAACAGTTTAACACCTTTGGATACGTCGGTTTCAACAACAGCGGTAACAGAGCAGGTTGTATATAAAGCCGACCCTGGTGCGTATGTTATGGTTGCGCAATCTATATCTGGAACGAGTGCAGACCAAAGTATTATGGCATGGTTCAGCCACCCTAACTTTGATGCGCAAGAGGCTAATGATAAGCCGGGTCAGGCAACTACTCTACCGAGTAATGGTAATATTGTTGGCAATATTGATAGTCAAAATGATCAGGATTTCTTTGTGTACAGTGCTGGCGCATCGCAGTCGAAGTTGTCATTTAACTTTGCGGCGAGTGACCAATTTAGCTTAGAAATTTGGAATGGTTCTGGTTGGACTAAAGTACCAAATAATCAGAGGCTTAATATTGATGTTACGCCAAGTACGAATACTGTTTTTTTAGTTAAAGGCGATCAGGCTAACTTACCTCCCACTTCAGCGCAATATTCTTTTGCCGTATCAGATCCGCTATCGGGCGCAAGTGTAGGTAGTATTCGAACATACAACAACGAAAACTTAACCAATTTACTCGCGCCAAGCTTATTAGAAGCACACCAAGAAATTGGTATGTCAGGAACGGTAATTGATGGTTCAGGGCAACCTGTGCCTTTTGGCTTGGTATATTTGAATGTTTATAATAGAGAGCCAATCGGCGTGCTTGCGAACGAAGCCATACAGGCTGATGAAAACGGTAAGTTCAATCAGCTAGTTGCATTACCCGATTGCGTAGGTGCAAACGATCACACTCGCCAAAATCGTGTCACACGTGGTACGCCAACTAGACCTGAACTGACTTGGGACATTAATTGGAATAGTGGCGTTTATGAGTATAAAGCACCAAACTCAGAGCGCGGGATCGTAGTGGAATTTGCACATATCTGCAAAGAAAAAATAACCAGAAGCTGCTATTGGGATAGAGATTTTAGTAGCGGTGAGGATAAGTACATTTGTAATCGTTTCTAAATTTCTAAGTTTTATTTTTTGAAATGCCACAAAGGGGAGTTCGCTCCTCTTTTTTGATGGTCTATTTCGCAAGGCGTGATAGAGACTAATTACTTTGCTGCATAGTTTAAACACTTGGCCTGTTAACCCTGCAAATTTATTGGAAAATGGTGCAGCTAATTATCCGACATATAACGGAATGTCTAAAACTATCGAGATTGCGAAGCAGTATGTGGATTGTAGGAAGTAACTTTCGGCATGAGAAGTATATAGTATGAATGGAAGCGTATTACATAAAAATATTGACGTTGCCTTCAGGGGGGGCTTACCCAGTTAAAATCTAACATAAATTAAAAAGGGGCTAATTACTAAATTAATGATGAATAACCCATTGAAGTTGCTTCTACAAGTTGTAAAAATGGCGTCTTATATTCGATACGCACGCTTATCTTCTCTCTATGCTATGCGTTTTTTTGTTAGATAGAGTTTTTGGAACAATCTATGAAGATTTTGATACCTATTTTTTTACTTTCATTTTTATCAGCTTGTGTCAGTGTTAACACAATAGATGATCTAAGGGTTAATTCGGATAAAAGCCCAGTTTATAGCGCTGTTAATAATTATGAAAAGTTAGAATATGACATGATAAATTATTTAACTGATTGCTTTAGTTCAACCTCAAAAGATTTTAAGATGAATGGTGTTAATCTAGGCAGTTCGGCTTTTTCTCTTGAAGAACACAAGGTAGACAATGGAGTGGACTTTGTTCTCAAGCGGTACCTCAATGGCGGAATGCTTCGCGAGAGTGGGTTTCATTACCAGCTTTTATATGCTTTAAGAAAGGGTGACGAAAATCAATCTCAGCCAACAGTCCAAGTTTATTCAAAAGTTTTATTCAGGCTAAGCGATACATTTGACGATGTAGAGAAAATAGCCAACGGTGAAGCTGTCAAGTGTTATCCCCGTTCGTAATTTTAGGCCCGATATATAAAGGTGTTTTTTTATATAGATTTAGTCCACTTGATGTATTGGCTGTTTGATTTTTTTGTCATGCCCAGTTGCTTTAAACCTGTTGTTTTTCAAATGGCTGTACCGCCGCCAGAGTCAATGGAGTTTGTTTATAGCAGCGCGATAGCGGATGTTGTAGGCGCAAATTGAAAGGTGTGGTATTTGGATTATCCTTTTGCAAGCGCCATATCCTATATAGCGCTTTGTTTAAGTGCAGCATCTCTTAGGTATTTTCTAATCCTTGCATCCAAAGTGCACTTACTTGTTTTGCATCCATCCTAACTGGTTCTTGCGGCTGGTTTGAAAAAAATTGCTCGGCCAGCTGCCTGCCAATCTGCTGAATTGTTGTGGTCTTTTCGATTCTTATGTCATAAAAAGCACTTAGTGCGTGTTGAATATCAGTGTGAGATTCAAGTTGCTGCGTTAGGTGCCATGCGTCTTCTAGTGCTTGACAAGCCCCTTGACCAGAAGTGGGAAGCGAAGCGTGGGCGGCGTCACCGATGAGCACTAAATTATCTCGGTGCCAGTGCGGGAGCGGGTCGAGGTCATGAACAAATATTCTTTTTACTGAGCCCATATTATATGTGCGTAAAACTGTTGTTATGGCCGCAGGCCACTGTTCAAAGTGACGTTGAGCGTCTTCAACGTAAGCTTCAGTGGAGCGAGTGGTATCAATTGTACACCCCCAAGCCGCAGCCCAATAGCATAAGTCATCGTTCACCGGAACAATACCAAAACGCAAGCCTGCTGTTCGATATTCTTTGATGGTGTTAGCATGCAGGCATTGTGGACGTGGGCTTATTCCAATCACATTGACAAAGCCCTGAAAGGAAGGGCGGGACTTATCTCCAAATATGACTGCACGCATACTTGATTTCATCCTGCCATCGGCACCAATAATCAGGTCAAACTTGTTTGTGAGCAACGAAATATCTGCGTCACCTATTTGAGTATTAAAATTACAGCGGATATCTAGGCTTTGTGTACACTGATATAAAATTTGCATCAGGTCTTTACGTAAAATAGTAACACTTTTATGTCCACAACTTTGATTGAGCTGAGCAATATCTAATTGTGCTAAGGCATGGCCATGTTGATTTAGCTGTTGGACAAATCTTGGGGGATTTCCTCGTTGTAGAATTTGCTGAGTTAAGCCCATTTTACTCAATACAAACATGGCATTGGGCCACAAAGTGACGCCAGCACCAAGATCAGAGATTTGGCCTCTCTTTTCAAAAATCTCAACATAATACCCGCGTTTCGCGGCCAAAATCGACATCGCTAGGCCGGCAACACCAGCGCCTACAATCGCAATTTTTTTTTCGTACATTTAATTTATCTCCAAAAGAATCCATCTGAATTTTGACAAAACAAAATAATGGGATAAATTGTGGTTTGTTGTTTTTATAATCCCAAATAATGAGTTAATAGTGCTAGATAGAGTCGAGTTAAAATGGTTACTAAGCTTTGAAGCAGTATTTTTGCAGTCGAGCTTTAAGCTAGCCTCAGAGCAGTTAGCGCTGCCGACATCTAATGTGAGCCGGCATGTGGCACTTTTGGAGCAGCAACTCAATGTACGTTTGTTTGAGCGAACGACACGAAAAATGACCGCTACGGATGCAGGTCAAAAGCTCTATCGGTCAGTAAGCCCACTACTAGAGTCTTTGCAAGCGTCGTTAGAAGCTGTATCTCAGCAGGGAAATAACCTATCAGGTCATTTAAAAATAATGACGCCCGACTTGCCCTTTATGGCTGAAGTGCTTGCCAATTTTAGTGTTCAATATCCCTTGATCCAGCTAAGTTGTGACACTCAGTTGGCACCAAAGGAAGGGTTGTTAGATGGCTTCGACCTTGTCTTGAGCTTTAGTCGCGGTGCCTTGGAAGATTCTGGCTGGGTGGTGAGGGAGTTGGTGCGTTGGCGCAGTTGCATTGTGGCCGCTCCAAGCTTGCTTAACAGGCACACCAAACCAAATACACTTGATGAGCTGGCTGTTTTACCCTGTATCACGACATTATCGGTTTTGCAGGGAGCGCCTTGGCGCTTCAAGCAGGGTTATCTATTAAAAGTGAAATCGAGTTACAAGGTAAATAGTGGTAATATGGCAAAAGCGGCTGCACTGAAAGGGCTCGGCTTTTCAATTTTACCCTATCATGCATGTCAAAGTGAGATAGCACAGGGCTTGCTTGTAGAGGTAGCGTTAGACCGTGAACCTGAAGATCTCGTTTTGAACGCATTTTACTCTGGTCGTAAGTATCCTTTGGAAAAGGTCAAAGTGTTTTTAGCACACCTTCAAACTGAATTAAAATCTCTTGCGTAGTTAATTTGCAATAGGGGCTGGTATACAAGCCCCTATATTAGGTTATAGCCTAACCAAAGAGGTTATGGCTCAAAACCACAACGGAATACACGTGTTACACGCTGCTCTGTACGGCAGTTAGTTTCAACTGTGCGAGTGCGCTCTTCTGTACGTGTGTTTTCTGAGATTTTAGTTACCCATCCAGTGTAATTAGCCGTAGCGATCGATGGCAGACCTGAACTATTGTTATACCAGTAAGTTGTTGACTCACTTCTGTATTCAGAAGATGGACAGCTTGATTGGGCAAACTTTGTATCCCATATCACTTTGGTGCGTGGTAAGTAAGACGTAGGCTGATGCCACAAATGACCAAGATTTAAAATACCGTGGTATTGGCAATCTTTAAATGTCACGGTGTATGTTTCTTGAGTTGTGTCACAAACGCGCACATTGCGCACAACTTCTTCCCAATAACCCTGACCACCAGGACAGTTTGGACGCGCGTTGGCAGATGCACTTGTAAAGGCGATAGCTGCAACAGCTAATGCTAAGATTGATTTCATGTTTTTTCCTTAAGTTTATTATTGTTATCAGAATTAGTTTCTGATTTATTGTTAGACCCGTTTTGTGTATCAAGTAAAGCGACACAGCACGGAGCCTGAACCTGTTGTGATTCAGTGTTTTAAATATAATTGAGCACAAGTTGCAATATTGGTGTTACATATTGAGCTTTTTTAGCTGCTCTTCAGTAAACAAAGACTTAATTTCAGAGAGTACGTCTTTGTTTATTTCTATATTATCCATACCGTAGGGACTGCCCATATTCCCAAGCTCGACTTTGTTCGTTGAATAAAGCGCTGTAGAAAGCCGTGCAACCTCTTGCTGTTGAAAATCATCTAAGTCGAGGCCCACCAATGATTGGCGTAGTGACAGCTGCTTTTGTTCAAGCTTAATTTCAGTTTGCTGTTGCTCTATACGGGCGTAATTATCAAGCTGCTCTGGCGTTAAGATAGTGTGTAAGGCATGAAGGTATTCTTGTGTATTGTTGTTAAGCTTCGTCGCTATCTGCTCTTGAGTTAAATGAGACTCACCAGCGCCTGCATTCCAAGCAAGGTAATCTTGTGTTGCTTTTTGTTGTAGTAGTTGCTGCAGCGCTTCTTCAGAGCTGTTGTCTAAATTGAGTTGTGTTGCGATATGTCTTGATGCCGGTAAAACTGTTTGGTTGGCAATCGCACTGATCACGGCTTCGTCCTGTATTTTTGGCGACGGTACTGTTGGTTCAGATATTTGAGGAGTTTCATCGATATAATCTAATGACTGAGAAGGGAGCTGAGTATCAATTTGAGTACGAACTGCGGTAGGCGAAGCACTTTCAAGCGCCTGAATTTTTGAATTCAAGCTCTGGTTTTCTTTTATCAGTTCAACGATTTGTGAATCTAAACTTGGATCATAGTTTATAGCGCTAGGCGATTCGCTTTGTATAGGCGAGGGTTGCAGCAGAGATACGCAGATACATCCAACTACCGCGCCACCGATAAAATATAGTGCTCTTTCTTTCATATTGATAACTCTTTCTTTATGTTTGCTTGGCGCAATGAATTAACAGCACGAAAAATATATTTGATGGCCGAACTCAATTGCTGCATTTGTTATTATAAAAGTCAAAAGTTTATAAATTGACAAGAGTGGTTATATTGTTGTTGATCTGGTAACAACTGAAAAGCTGTAAAATATTCCATTTGAGCATTTTTAGAACTGTGTTATAGGCGTTTCCGAGTGATATCGGGAGCCCTTGATGTATATGGTACCTTGTTGATGTCTCTTTAAAAATTGGAATTGTCGCCAAGTGATTTTGGTGGTTTTTTATTAAAAATCAGATGGTTATTGAGTGTGGTTCAGGAAGTCGTTTTTACATTTAAAAGACGTGGATCAGATAAGTTGACTACATAAGGTTACTAAATCACAAAAAGAATGGGTTCGATCAAAATGAGTGGAAATATTCTAGTAAAATTAATTGGCACCCACTTGGTGGTTTTATGTCTGTATTTTATTGATTTAGCATTGTGTAGAACCTACTGGAGGTCGCACTCTATAACAAAGAGTTGGGGAATATGAGTGGGTAGAGTCATTTTTAAAAAAAGTGTATGTCGGTTTTCTTCGTATTTTCGCTATTTTGTTCAGTAGTAAAATCTCTGAAATTTTGAAGTGAAGCAAACCCTATTCTCAGCACCCTTCAACTCAGTTAATATGGGAGTAGAACATGCTTTAAGTATTATAATAATGATTAAAAATAAATAAGGAATACATATGCTTCATAAGTACATGTTAGGGATATTATTAACTTTGTTATCGGGCTGTGGTTCTGCGTTAGCTCATGAGCAACATCAACAAACCAGAACGATTAACTCCAAGCTCCTCAATGAGCAACGGACTGTGACAATTCAACTACCTAACTCATACTTAAATAACACAGATCAAAAATATCCGGTGATTTATCGTCTTGATGGTAAAGAGAGCATGGCGATTGAATCTGCAATGTTGAACAAGCTATACCAATCTGGATCTGCACCTGAAGTGATCATAGTTGCAATTGAAAATACTGACAGAACACGAGATCTAACGCCGACAGTTAATTACGATCCGAGAGGACCTGTTGGCGCGGGCGGTGGTGGAGACAAGTTTTTAGACTTTATTGAAAAAGAGCTTATCCCTTACGTCAATCAGTCTTACCGTGTCCACGACTTCAAGGTGTTTTCGGGAGCTTCAATTGGTGGCTTACTCGTTTTGCATAGCTTTCATTCTAGACCTCACCTTTTTCAAGGGCATATAGCTTATAGTCCGGCTGTATGGTGGGCAGATCAGACAACCAAGAAAAAAGTGAAGCAATTTGTGTCATCTGTATCGTCGTATAATAATTATCTATATATGAATATTGGCTCAGAGCATCTATCCATGCGAAGAGTTTATGACGACTTATCTGTCCATATACAAAAAAACAAACCTTCAGATTTAAAACTCGTATTAAATACCTTTAACGACGTACCGCATGCTATGACCTCTGCAGCAGGTGCATTTAATGCGTACCACACACTTTTTTTACCGTTAGTTATGCCAAATAAAGCGTTAGTAAATGGTGTGAGCAGCATCAAAGACTATTATCTGAAAGTATCTTTGCAGCGCGGTGAGCAGATACAGCCTCAAGAGTGGGTACTACGCGAACTGGCTTACGGATTAGTTGAAAAACAAGCCTTTAAAACTGCGATTGAAATATTTAAGTACAACATCGCTTTATACCCGAAAAATGCAGATGCGTATAATGGTTTGGCATATGGCTATGAGCAAGCAAAACAATTCTCCAATGCGTTGGAGCAAGTCAATATTGCTTTGACACTTGCAAACGAAGGAGACAGCGGGTTTGATGTTTATAAAAGTCGACAAACGCGTTTAAAGTCACTGTTGCAGTTGTAACTTTTAAGCACCGCATCTCTCTAGTGCATAACTGACTGATGAAAAGGGTACTCCCATGTTCAAGTTGGGGTTCAGCCGATTAAATCAGCGCTAGAGTGTCAATTTGATTTGAGGTAATGGGGCTAGGTTTACGAAACCAGCCTCCGACACCATAGTCATTGCAGTTTTTTAGGAAAGCGCACTATAAACTTCGCACCACTTGATTGATGCTCATAGCTTATTTCCCCTTTTAGGATTTGAACGACTGAGTTGTACGCAATATTTAAGCCTAACCCCAGTTTCCCTTGGCCCAATTGACTGGTGTAAAAAGGGTCAAACATATGCAGCTGATCTTCTTCGCTGATCCCAATACCATTATCTTGGTAGGTGATTACCACGTATTCATCCTCTTCCTCAACATCGATGTTAATTTTTCCTGGGGATCGGGCTGTAAAACCATGTGCGCAGGAGTTGTTAACCAATTGAGCGACAACTTTTAGTACAATTTCAGGGTGAGAATGGGCATGTACCGGGTTGCCAAATACGGTGAGGTTGATGTCCTGCTCAAAGCTTTGGGCGAGCAATTCACATCGCTCTGTAAGGTATGCAAAAACTTCAAAATCAACGGCTTCACTGGAATCTAGATTGGCAGCAATCATTTTAAATTGCGCAATCAAATCGGCTGCGCGGGTGGAGTTGTTTGCTGTCATTGCAAGCATCTCTGACGCTTCTTCTAAAAATATGGTCAGTTGACTAGCGCTGAGTTTTTTAACCGTGAGTAGTTCGCGTATTTCTTTTAGTTTGTCTTCAAGACATGATGCAGAGGTGACCACCAAGCCCAACGGCGTATTTATTTGATGAGCCATTCCTGAAACTAGCGTTGTCATGGCTGACATTTTCTCTGACTCCAACAGCTGCTTTTGTGTCGCTTTGAGGTTTTCTAGAGTTTCAGTGAGTGTTTGGTTCTTTGACTTGATCCTGCGAACAAAGAACACGGTGAGCAGTGTAATGATGGCTGCGGCTATCAATACAACAATGAGCTGCTCTCTCGCAGCTTGAGTATTTATCTGGTGCAAAACATTTTCCTGCGTTAGCTTGGCAATATCTCGCTCTTTAATTGCTAGATTCATTTGTGCGGAGTAAAAGGCAACGCCTATTTCAGCTTGCCCTTGTAAATAGTCAAACTTGCTTTGCATCAGGGGCTTAGAAGTTTCAAGTGCACTTTTCCAATCTTGGACCTGTTTAAAATAATCTACTAGCAATTGATATGCTTGGGTTTCCTCTTGAAGTCGAGAGTGCTCGTCACTCAACGCAATTATTTTCCTAAGCTGAGACTCAACATCACGATATGACTTTTGCATTATCTTGATTTTAATTGCGTCAATTTGTGGTCCGATACTGTCGGCAATTGCATTGCTTTGTTGGCGGATCTTAATTGCAGCTGCTAAGTGTTGCCCTGCTAATTCAAGCTCTTCAAGTGCAAGGTAGGTTTTACCTAAATTATGGTGAGACCACGAACTATGGTAAGTCAGGTTATGTTGTTCTCTGAGGTTTAAGCTTTCTAAATGCAGTGCTAAGGCTTTTTGGTATTGCTCCAAACCAAAATAAGCTTCGCCTAGATTATTTAAGCCGACGCCCATCTGTTGCGGCAGATCTCTTGCTTTTGCATCTTGATAAAAGCGTTGAAAGTAGGTTTTTGCGTCCTCAAATCGACCGAGCTTGAGGTAGACATTGCCGATATTGTTTTCGGTTTGACGCAAGAACAATTCAGTGTCCATCAAGGCGGCTAGTTTGTAGCTTTCTAGATAACTTTCCAGTGCTCTCTCATATAGCCCCATACGAGTTAATGCACCGGCTGTAAGGCTATGGTAGCTAAATAGGATCGTTGGATCTGAGACGTCAATACTCATTTTTTTACACTGCGACAAAGTTGAAATAGCGCCGTGAATATCGTCAGTTTGAATCTGAAACCAAGCTTTACCGTACAGTAAACGTATTTTTTGTCGAGTGGTGAGCTTTCCACTATGCCTGATCAGGAGTTCTTCAGTAGTAATGATTGCTTGAAAAGGAGATTGCGAAGATGCACTGCGTATTTCAGTTCTGAGCTGTTCAAATTCATCTTCGTTGAAAGGTGCTGCCAAGGCTGCTGTGCTAAAAAACAGGACTATCAAAATTGTACAACGTAACAACATCAACGTCGTCTCTCTTTAAACTGCTAAAAAAATAAGCATAGCAGTAAATTGGATATACGCATTGGTAAATTTAAATAAAAATATAAAGGAGGTTTTTTATAATTATATTAATATTTAACGAGCTTGTTTTGAGGGGGTTTATTTAATTTGAGTTGGTGATGTTGTGAGTGGTGGTTTTTAATTTTATATTTAATGGTTCTTTTAATTGATTTTTTACTGGTTCGTGGGTTTTTAGTATATAGAGGTGGTAAATGCCTGTTTTTTATTTTTAAAATATAAATGGCAGCAGGGTAATGTTTAACAGTGAAATTTGACAGCACAAGTTAATGTGCTGCCTTGGGTTAAGCTTGTTTTATTTAACAGTGATAGTTTCAATAACCTGGCCATATTCACCATGGTTATCGAGTACGACAACACTAACGAAATAATCACCCGGGGCAGGGAAGGTGCGTGTGACCTTTACGTCACCATCTGCAAATCTATCATCTGAGCCAATGCGCCATAAACGCCTAACGATTTGGCCATCAGCATCAGTTGATCCTGACGAGTCAAACTCGCAGGTCAAGCCGTTACACTGATAGGTTAACTTCGCAACGGGAGGAACTGTGCCCGGTAAGTCCATAGTCACCTCTTTGTTGGCGCGTACTCCGTTGGCATCTTCTACCTCCAATGCAATTTTGTAGGTGCCCGCTCGTCGATTGACAAACTCTATTTGTTTACCAAAGTACTCAAACTGAGTTGCGTCATTGCTTATGTACCAGCGGTATTTTAAGCCTGCTTTGTCATCGGTGCTGTTGGAAGCGTCAAATTTACACGCACCAAATGTGCAATTTGGTGTGAAGTTAGCTATCGGCGCTCGGTTTTGCTCACTGGCATCATCATCAATGGTCAAATACTTGGCGTATTTTACGCCCCATTGCCCTGTCGTATCTTGCGCTTTAATAATGATCGTGTAGCGGCCATCATCCCAATCACTTGTATCTAGGGCATAGTTAATCTTTTCTCGTGGGGAATCATAAATGCCGTCAGCGGGGGGAAGTATGAGGCGTTGGATCCGGCCTTCTCCTTGTTTTCTGACGGTTAGCCTTACTTTTTTGATAGCCTGGCTCGGTGGTGCAACACCAGATAGGGATGGGCCAAATGCATCATCATGTACGTCAGCAATAAGGTTTATCGGGGTTCCTGCCGGTACAGCTGTTTCCCCAGCGCCTTCTAACCTGAAATCTACAATTTGTGGTCCACCTGAGAGCTTATATGGTTTTTTCGCTACTTTCGCAGCGTAAATAAGTGCCTGAAGGTTATTGGGTAAAATCTCCCCTTCGAAATTAGAGCAATTCTCGAAGAAGGTTGAACCGAGTTCAAACGTATAAGCCGCCACGCCTAACTCGCCATATGCGTAGCCGTCAGCTGAACCACCGGCATTAAATTGTTCACTGATTTGTAGCGCTAGGTAATCGTTATAAGCTGCCATTCTATGACCTAACATAGACAATCCGGCCGCGTTTGGTGGTGGCGTCGTGTCGTGTGACCAAGGCCACATAACAAAACGGCTGAAGCTATGAATATCAATAAATACGCCCGGAGTATCTAATGGCGCAGCATCAGTGAGTGAGTCACCACGGTTGTCTCCAAATAATGCTTTGACATAAGCTTGAATAGCTTGTGTTTCAGGCTCAGAGGCGGGAACTGGGCCATGGAATGTACTGGCGCATTGTTCATCTGTCGATCCTGAAGTTGCCGCCCAAGCGAAGTCAAAATTTCGATTTAGGTCAACACCACGGTCTTGCTCGCTTTGTGCACAATAGCTTGTATTGGTATTCTTGCGCCATAGCAGACCCTGCTCGGCATATTTACGTCCATCTGGGTTGGCAATCAGAAGAATGTGGATCTCTCTTTGATTTAAAATCCAATGAATGTCGGCGTCCGTCGTTCTATTTTCTAACAGGTGCTCAGCGAGGCGCAGGGTTGTTGCTCCTGGGGTGTACTCTCTTGCATGTAATACACTTTGCATAAATAGAGCCGGAAGTTGTTTATTTTTATTACGTTTTTTGTTTTTCAGCACCAAGACGGTTAAGTCGTAGCCGCCTATACTTTGGCTTTTTTCCCAAGATGGGCCTATGGATTTTAGTTCAACAAAATCCGGGTATTTTTCGGCGAGCTGTTGAGCTCGTTTATGTGTTTCTTCTACGGTTGGATAACAAGGGAAATTTGGAATTGAAGTCAATACTTCAGCGCCTGATGTAGGCGTTGCGGACATACTTTTCATTGCTTTTGGCAGAGTCGGTGCGGCGAAAGGTTTTGCTATAATTTGCTCGACAATAATCACTCCGGTCTGAAGTATAGTATTATATTCCTTCTTGTTTAATGAAAGTTTAAATGCATTGTGCGATGCATCAATTATTTTTTCATGGTATAGCCCAGAATAATGAGCTTTTTGCTCTGGGCTATTAAAGTAAAGTAAATAGGCTGATTGGTTTTCTTGCTGGTTTAAAAATTGTTCGGGTGTTTTTTCGTTGTGAGTGTAAGCACTTGAAGTAACTATACTGAGTGCTGATAAAATGCTTGCCTTTATTATGTTTTTATTCATTCAATGTCCTTTTATATTTATCTTTTAACTCTCATTACCCATACTTTCATACTTTTCTCGTTAAGTATATATTTTGTTCTATTTTTTATTTCTCTGCTTCAGTTGAGTTTTGAAAGTGTAAGTTGATGTAATTAATGTATATTTTTATTTTTGGTGCGTGCGTTGCTTTTTGCTTTTTATTTATATTAAAAGATTTATAATAAGATTGGCTTGAGCTTGTTGTTTTTTCAGTGAGGTCTACCTTTACTATCATATCCAATGATAGCGTAACACTAACTATAAACTTTCATTAGGCGGTAGATAATATGTTGAATGGCTTTCATCACGTGGCGGTTATATGTTCAGATTATAAAAGGTCCAAAGCGTTTTACACCGAAGTACTTGGTTTCACTATAGTTGCTGAAAACTATCGGCAGGAAAGAGATTCATATAAGCTTGATTTAGCGTTGGAAGATGGCAGCCAAATTGAGCTTTTTTCTTTCCCTGAACCACCAGAGCGACCCAGTAGGCCAGAAGCAGCAGGGCTTCGTCACCTCGCATTTAAAGTAGTCGATATTGAAGCCGCAATTTTAGATCTGCATGAACAGGGAGTGTCTACAGAGCCTGTTAGAGTAGATGAGTACACAGGTAAAAAGTTTACATTTTTCCAAGATCCGGATGGATTGCCACTAGAACTCTATGAAGTGACCTAGTGACAAATACAGAATTTGCTTAGTCGCTACCTAACGGATCAAATAATCGAAATGGGAGAGCGGTTTATATTGACTGAATCTAAAGCCGTGTTTTAAGTGGTCACAGTGCTCTGGCAAACATTGCCCAGAATATGACGCTCACATGAGAGTATGCGACTATAAAAGCTCAAGACCTTAATAATGCTCAAAGTACTTGAGCAAGAATTCAATTGCAAGCCGTGTCCTAAGGGGCTGAAATTGACGATTTTGATAGACTATCCAGCTGGTGGCGCCGGAACTCCAAAAAGGCGCCAGTACGGGTATGAGCGTGCGCTCTGATATTGCACTATCAAATGTGCGCTGTGGCATATAGGCAATACCTAATCCTGCGGCACAGGCAGACACAACCACATTGGCATTATTGCTGCGCCAATTGCCTTTCACCTTTATTGTGTGTTTAGTATCATCAATTTGAAATACCCAGTTATCGTTGTTTGTAATTACGCAGTTGTGTTGTTTTAACTGCAAGGGGTGAGTAGGGGTGCCATACTCTTTTAAATAGGCTGGGCTGGCCACTGCCATCATTGAACGGCTCACCAGTTTACGTGCGATCAGATTTGAGTCATTGAGTTCACCATAGCGAATAGCGAAGTCTATACCATCTTCAACAAAATTGACCATGCGACTGTTGAAATCAATGTCGATAGATAGCTCGGGGTGCAGTTTTGCAAACTCCATAAGGGCTGGTGCAATATAGTTTTCAGCAAATCCACCTGCTGCGCTTACTCTGAGTGTGCCACTGAGGTTAAATTGTTGCTGTGCTAATTGCTCGTTTGCTTGCTGTAAACCTGTGATCAGTTGTTTGCTTTGTTGATAGTAAAATGTCCCATTTTCTGTGAGGTTTATCTGCCTTGTTGTACGTGCAAATAAACTACACCCAAGTCGTTGCTCTAATCGAGCAACTTGCCGACTTATATGACTTGTACTGCAATTTAGTACTTTGGCAGCAGAGGAAAACCCGCCGCTTTCTGCAACTGCGACAAACTCAAAGATACCCTCAAAACTATCCATTTGGACTCCACTTCTTACCACGTATTCATGAGTGTCTACTATTATTGCTAATTAGCAAAAGAGTTTAACCAATTTAGCTAATTATCATTTATATAGAAAAAATATAAAGTACTTATCGAGATAACAAAAGCCAAAGGTCAATTAAGATGAAAAAAGTTTTGATCCCTGTAACAAATCACCCTACGTTAGGTAGCACAGAGCAGCCAAATGGTACCTATGCGCCTGAGTTAACACATGTTGTCGCTATTCTAAATGCTCACAATATCGGGTTTGACATAGCATCCCTCGCTGGTGGCGAAGTGCCACTATATGGTACTGATATTGAAGATGATCAAGTTAATTCTGACGTACTCTCAAATCCTGATTTCATGGATAAAGTGAACAATACGCAGGTCATTTCTAAACTCGACATTGAATCCTATGCCGCTATTTTCTACCCCGGTGGTTTTGGTTTACTAAATGATCTTGCCGAGGATAAGGTGATGGCTTCACTGGCGGCCAAGCATTATGAAAGTGGCGGCATCATAGCTGCTGTATGTCATGGGCCTGCTGCGCTCTTGCCAATTACTTTGAGTTCTGGCGAGTTATTGTTAGCGGATAAAAAAGTCACGTCTTTTACGCGAGAGGAAGAAGTGGACTTTGGCACCATTGAAGACATTCCTTTTTTGCTTGAGGAGTCTTTAACGCGAAAGGCTGCTCAGTTTAACAAAGTACAACCTTGGCAGAGCTTCGTAATCGAAGATGATAGGCTTATCACTGGGCAAAACCCTGCCAGTGCGCATGCTGTTGGCGAGTTATTAGTGAGCAAAATTGCACGCTAGGTTAGCGTATGCAGGTATAGATAGGGAATTAGTTAATGATAACCGTTCACCATTTAAATGCATCCCGCTCAACACGCGTTATTTGGTTATTGGAAGAGCTGAGCATGTCATATCATGTGGTTCAACACCTGAGAGATGAAACCACTAAACTGGCTCCTGCTAGTCTTGGCAAGATCCACCCTCTGAATAAGGCTCCAATTATTGAGCACAACGGCCATATAATTTGCGAGTCTGGGGCTATATTGGAGTACATTCTTGACCAGAGTACGCAAAACCACCTGCGCCCAGACAAACAAAGTAGTGAATATTATGCGTATTTGGAGTGGATGCATTTTGCTGAAGGGTCGCTTGGGCTGCCTGTGATCACCCATTTGTTAATGCAAATGGAAACTCGATCTGGAGATGCGCCTCTAGATGGATATATAACCAAGGAACTGAATTTAGATTTGAGCTATATCGATTCAATACTTGCGCAGCGCACGTATTTCGCTGGCGCTATATTTAGCGCGGCAGATATCATGATGGCGATATCTTTAGAGATAGCGGGCAGTTTAGGACTGTTGGAAAACAGGCCTAATATCCAATCATATCTTGCTCGCATTCAGGAGCGAACTGCCTATAAAAAAGCACGCGAGTTTGGTTAGGTATTTTGGCTAGATATAAGGTAAATAAAAGAGCTGGTCCCAGCTCTTTTTAGGGTTTAGTTTGCAGCAGAGATACTATTACTGATCTTTTGCGATCTTTGTGTACATTGATCGATATTATCTTTCACGATGTCTAGTTTTCCTTTGATCCCTTCGATGTGTTGCCAGTCGAGAAATAACTGTTCAACAGCGTGCTTTTGAGCACTTGAACAGGCCAATAAAAAGTTATAAGGAAACCATTGCAGGGCAGATTGAGCAACCCGTTTAAAAATTTCTGATTCACGCTTTTTTATTTGTTTTGCACTGGCTAGCCTAAGCGCAGGATTAAAAATTGGGTACTGAAAACGATAGTCTATTACCATACCTTGCGTGGCATCACTGAGTAACAGGTCATAATAGAGTGCAACGTTTTCTTCACTACTTACATAGCCAAGTGCGGAGAGCATATCGTTTTTGACAGAGCTGGGCATCTGCTTAAACTGTTTTATCAGCTGCTTATATTCTGACTTTGTGGCACTGTTTGCCAATACGGATACCATATCTGAAAAGTATGCGTGTGATTGACTGTGCGGTTTTTTATAATGGTGCAATGCGGCAGCAATGGCAGTAGGTCTTTTTAAATATAGACCGAATAGCTTAAGTGTATCCCCTCCAAATGGTTGAGCGAGAATATCTGACCAATCGAGTTTGTGTTTTATATGCCTATTCAAGTAGTCGGCGAGTTTTTCTTGGCTGCCGAGTTGTGCGTGCTCCAAAAATGCGTCAAGTAGTTTACCAATGAGCTCATTTGCTTCAGAGGTATCAATATCGAGTTGGTTTAACTCTTTTACAATACCTTGAATATAATCCATATAATTGATGTACCCAGTTATAGCAAGTGCTTGTTGATTATCTCTAAAGGATGCCTGCTCAGAGGCGTTCAATTTTGAAAACGGAAACTCTTCGAGCCCAGTATTGTCCACATAGCGAAAATATCCGACGCCACCAGCATCGATGAACACCGCTTTAGTTTGGGGTGTGATTGACAGTGTTTCCTGATCACCTTCTAGTGTGAGTTTACGCTGAGAAATGTTACGTCCATCCCAAAGTTTGATGGTCAGTGGGACAGTCCAAAATTGATTTTCTCTGTTTAACCAATCTTGCTGTTCAAACACTAAATGTTGTTTGTTTTTAGAGACAGAAATAAGAGGGAAGCCAGTACTTTGTGTAAAACTAGCAATAAAGCGTTGTAAATGACGTGCTTTAAACAATTCAGAAAACTGTGTTGTACTGACATTACCACCAGCGAAGGAAAGTACATATTGCTGAATGTGTTTCTGAAAAGCAGACTCACCAGCGGCTTGTTCGAGCATTTCTAGGATTGCTCTGCCCTTGGTGTAGTGCAATTGCCCATAGGCTAATGTATCTTCGCGGTTTTTAACGTCAAATATAAGCGGTAAAGCATGGCTGTTGTCATCATAAAACGCTTTTGCTTGTGGAATATGGGTACAAGCAGCGTCATTCGGGTAAAGAGATTCAGTCACCTTGGCCGCAATAAACTCGGTGAACGATTCATTGAGCCAGTAATCATCGTACCATGCCATCGTAATGTCATTGCCAAACCAGCTATGTGCGACTTCGTGGGCAAGCAATTTTCTAAATTGGCAATGTGCATGGATTGATGCGTTTGGCTGTGGAATTTGATTTTCATTTAAAGATATTAAACCCAAGTTTTCCATTGCTGCGACACTGCCGAAGTTACCGATAACAAAGTCCAATCGTTTAAATGGAAAGGGCTTTGCTAAATATTGCTCAAGAAATGAGAGAGCGCCTTCTATTGTACTGCTGAAGTAGTCAGGTAGTGATACTTGATTGCCAGCTGGGCTATACACCTTGGTGTTCAAACTAGTGTTAGGAAAGGCTTGGGTTTTAAACTTTCCAACGGCCAATGTAAGAATATCTGTGTTCATACGAGGTGTGGTAGAAAACTCCGAGACCTTCATGTTATCTCTGAGTTCAACCGACCTTACGTTTGTATTGTGTAGTACTGAATAAGTTTTGGGCGTAGTAATGTGAAAAGTAAATTGTGTCTTTTTATCTGGCTCGTCCAACGTTGGAAAAACTCTGCGTGCTTCCATGGATTGGAATTGGGATAGTAAATAATTGTTGCCTTGGTTACCTTTAACCTGAAAAACCCCTTCAACATGTTGGGAATACTGTGCGCTATAGACAATATGTAATTGCGCAGAACTTTCCACCACTAGAGGTAATTCATGCTCAATAATTTCATATCGGTTGGGGGAGGTGACGGGGAGTGACCAGTGCTTACCTTGATAAATAAGTTGCACTTCTTTGATATTCAGGTTTTTACTATGATAAGCCAGTATTTGGCTGGGCTTTTCTAACTTAAACTCAAGCGTTGTAGAACCTATAAGTGTAACCTTATTAGGGTCCAACTCTAAATGCACTATTTGTTGTTGCAGTGATAAATGCTGTGGCAAGCGGTGCTCTGCAGCATAGGCTGCACCTAGCCATAAACTCATGCATAAGACAACTACATAACCAATTTGCGTAAGATTCATATACTTCCCATTGAGGTTTTTTATTTGGGCCTTCCAAATAGAAAAAGAAGGTACTGTGTTTGCCAGCATAATACAGAGCCTGTATTCAAGTCGCACATATTATCTAGTTTTTAATTGAGAACATGGCCCCAAATATGCTAGGTAAAAAAGGTGAAATTATAGTAATACGGTCATATTTGTTTTGTCAGATGTTTCGAACTTAACTAAGCTCAATAGGAGAGACATTTTTATAGGCGGCAAAATGGCCCTGTTGTTACGAGCATTTATCCTGATATGTTTATTTTTTGGTTATGCTTGTCATGCAGCTAAAACCGTGTCTGTTATAACTCTTCCAGATTATCCTCCATTTGGCTTTTTAGATCAGGGTGACACACATGTAGCGCGTGTCGCACCAGGTGAAGATAGCCCTAACTTTCAAGGGTTTGCATGGGATGTTGTACGCGAAAGTTTTCACGAGATGGGGTACACTGTTGAACTTTGGGTCGTACCTTGGGCGAGGGCATTAACTTACCTTGAGAGTGGGCGAGTTGATTTAATTTTTCCTGTGAGCATTAGCGAAGAGCGCCTAAAAATATATAAGTACTCTAAAGAGTACGTGAATACGGTCTATTACCGCGTTTATGTTTTAAAAGAACAGTCATTTGTTTGGAATTCATTGGATACTTTGAACGGAAAAACCATTGCACAAATGCGCGGGTTTAATTACGGCGCTCAATGGGAAGCGGCAACAGGTATAAAAAAGTATGATGTTGGTAAAATCATTCAAGGATTTGAAATGCTTAAGAGTAACCGGGTTCATGGATTTGCTGGGTATGAAGGCATATGGGACATTGTATTGCAACGGCATAACCTTGAAGCAGAATTCACTAAATTACCTATGTTTGACAGCAACAAAGAGTTTATCGCTGCTTATTATGCCAATCCAATGGCGAAAAAATTATTGAAACAATTTGATCTAGGCCGCCAGCGGATCTCAAAAAATGGCACCTTAAAACACATTAAACAAAAATGGTCAGGTGTTTTGACGGACCCCAGTGAGTCGATTGAAGACAGCAATTGAACTCCCTTAAAAAATTGATTTAGCGCAATTAATCTTGCTCCCCACCTTAAGCTCTGAGCCTACCTGCCGATATCGAGAAATAACTGGATTATAAGGATAAGTATGAAAGTAACTTCGAACAGCCAAATGGCTGTTTATTCACTCGCGTATACTCCCAAGCAACCTAGGCGACCTTCAAATGAGGGCGAGGCAAGTCTCGATACTATATCGTTGTCGCCAGAGTCAAAAAAAATGCACCCACTGCTGGCTGCATCTAAACGTCTTGCGAATTCGGCTGACCTAGTCGGTGCCGCTAAAGTCAATGGTGAAGGGCAGCTTATTGGCTATAGCAAACTTAACTCTCCAGAACAGGTCAATGAATTTATGGCAGTATTTGAGAGCGTGTCTATGGAACACCAAGACAAATTGCGTTATTTACCTGTTGATGAATCATTTTTAGATCTCACTGATAAGCTTACAACGCAACAAATCGAAACGGTAATTGATAGCGCGTTTTCACTTCATAAAGATCAAGTGCTAAATCAAAACTATATGCCAGAGCAAATTATTGACTACATACATGGATTGGCGGCGTTATCGGATGACAAACTAAATACAACGCTAGGCTTGACCAAGCAATTACTTGATATTGGCGAGCAAGAGTTACTTGAAAGGTCTGTGAGCAAGCGCTATCCGCCGGGGACTATGTGGGGTACAACTGAGAATAAGCGGTTGTATAAGCCTGATTATGAGCACCCCACGGAAGGCTTTGTGACCGATGACCAAGTCGGTGCACAAATGGTTAAGCGTTTAACTGAAGCTGCACAGCAGCTAACAACGGATGAGCTAACTATGCTGGGCCAAAACATAGAGGGGCGCAGCTACCTAGCTACTCGCGGCATACTCGATATGGCCGCACTCTCGTCGAGGCATGATAAAGGTGCTTTTTTTAACTTACTCAGTGAGCCGAGTGAGCAGACAGATGCGCTCTTTGAGCTGTTCGGCGCGCAATCGGACAAACTGGAATTTACGTCTTTTTATCATGCGAGTAAAAACCAAGATAGTGAGGACAAGCACCTTGTTAAGCTTTATTACGCCTATAATACGGACTCTGATGAGCAGCGCCAGAGCATGATGGCGGATATATTAGCTTTGCATAAAACCCACGGTGCTGATTTTCTAAATGAGGCTGCACAGTTATTACGTGACGTTGATGCATCTGACAGAGCTGATGTTTGGCAGCAGTGGATTGAGGTGAATGACGACACTAGGAAGACGACAATTGATAACCTCGCAGAGCAAATTGATGCAAACAAAGATAACTCAGCGGTAAAGCAACAGCAGCTTCGAGATGAAATACGTGAAAGCTTCAAGTGGCATTTTGAGTCTGGGTTTGACTCCGAGTTAAGGGAGATTGAGCTTTCTAGGAAATCAGGGAGTGAGCATGTGTAGCATAGCGTTGTAAAGACGTAACAAGTGTAGTGGCTCATACCTGATCTTGCAGTTTAGGTGAACAAGCTTAGACTTTACCTTAGAGGCAGATGTAAGCGGCCTAGGGTAGTCGATAAAATGAGTAGTAATAGGCGCAGCCCAATCTCATAATAACCGCTTCGACACCGCAACCGAAAATAGTACAAGTAGCCAAAAAATAAGCTTAAAAATATAAGATTAATGTAGGGTGAGAGGCTTAACTCCTCTCACGGTATTTTATGGTTCTGGTGTCTTTGTAATTTGCTAATGTAATCAAGAACGACAAGTCTGTCTCCGTCAGCTTAGTTAATGGAATACCCGATACGGCCGTTGATTATGACGGTGTCGATTTTCTCTATATCCCTAATATTATCCCACGGATAGCCATTTATTATGAGGATATCGGCAAGTTTTCCCTGTTCAATGGTTCCAAGTTGCTTTGACTGTTTAAGGGCTATTGCGCCATTTCTTGTCGCGGCGATAACGGCTTGAGTATCACTTAAACCAGCATCAACTAAACGTTTTAATTCCATATGATAACTGTATTGACCTTGTACTTTTACCGGTGAATCAGTGCCAACTCCTAACATGACATCAGATTGTGCCAAGTGTGGGATGTTTAAGTGACCCTTTGGCTCTCGGGCGAGCGTGGGAACATAAGTCACTTGATTGTTTGTAACAGCATCAAGAGTTTCTTGGCGAATGATGTTTCCATGTCGAATACCGTGTTCAACACTTGTCACCCCAGTGTTAATTGCTTCGATTGTTTCGTTTTGACCACCTGTGTGCGCCGCGACCCAAAGGCCATTCTTTTCTGCAAGCGAGGTGATAGTAGCCAGTGTTTCCCGAGACATTCGAGGCATTTCAATATCATTAACGCTGTCGGTGTGACCTTGATAAACAACCTTAATACCGTCAATCCCTTGTGACATTAACTGTTCGATTTGTGTCGTGATCTGCTCTGGTGAATCTGACTGAAAAGTCATTTGTTTTAGTACCCAGGCTGGAATGTCTTTACGTTGGGTGGGGTGACCACCTGCAACGGTAAAAATTGGGCCCGCGACAAATAATCGAGGACCAGCTAATTTATCTTGAGACAATGACTTTTTTAAATCAAAGATGGCTGGCGCTATGTCTCCAAGCGAGCGATAACTGGTTACGCCAGCTTGGATTAGGTCTTGTCTAACACTGGGTAAAAAGCGAAGTTGAGCCCAAATTGTATTTAGCATGTTGTCATGTTTGGATTGCTCTTTCCCCCCAAAGAAGTGGCCATGCAAATCAATTAGACCAGGCATAATTGACTTTCCCGTGGCGTCAATTATCAAAGTTGTTTCCGTAACATTACAACTTTCTCCAAGACAAGCGATTTTACCATCAGCTACCAATATGCCCGGGTTGCTTGTTGCAAATTCTGAGGTGGCGTCAAATAAAGTGCCGCCTTGTATCCACATATTTTGTTGCGGTTTTTCCCAAGTGTACAGGTCGTGTTTATACGCTAGCACCAACGCTAAACCAGAAATAATTAAAAATACTAACAGATATGCAAAGAGCTTTTTCATAACTTTTCTCCGGCTATTGGTCTTAATTAAATTTTAATTTGGTGTTGTTCAAAGTACCTCTGGAGCCGTTCGAACGCAGTTGCTGTAGTTTGGCCACTCCACGGATATCAAGGTCACCAGCGTCATTCATTTCTATGTTTGAGTTTTCTACTTGAACGACAAGATTCGCGTTAGCAGTGTCGTTAATTTGTACACTGAGTTGTTTGGCAGTTAAGGATAAGCTTGTGATATCGCCGGATCCTGTGGTCTCAATAGAGATTTGGTCTGCGATCAATTGGTTTTCGCCTGTTAATGTGGCAGAACCTGAGGTTTTAATGTTTTTTAATTTTTTGTATGACACGTAAACTTTTACCGACTCACCACTGTGGTAGCCTTGGGTGGTCACGGTTAAGGTGCCATTTTCAATGTGTGTGATTACATCTGTTATGGGTATGCCACGGGCGAATACTTTGATTTGTTGATGATCGGATTGAGTGATAAAGACATCAGCAAGTCCACCAACAACAATACTGTCAAAATCTTTGACTTCTCTTATTTCTTGCTGACAGATAAAGTTGGTACAGCCTGACAAAATAGTGGTGAATAAGATTAAAACAATAGATAGTGAGTGATACATATTAGCCCCTAGCGCTTTATTGATGTGGGTATTATTGAGAAAACGCTAGATGTAAGTAATGGAGTAATGTCATGAAAAAACATGACATTTGTCATTTGTCTAAAAAGCAGTAGTTTATGAGATTGAGTGGTGATTAAGAAAGTAACCAATTGTGCTGATTAAACTGGTTAAGGCAGCATAATTTTTGTGCTGAAATTAATGAAATCAGAATCATTGACTTATATCTACCCAATGACCGCTTTTGGCACACCGCAGTTATTCAATGTCTCGTTTGATGCAACCATAAAAATCAAATCTGGCAGGTAAAGGCTCATTCATATTAAGGGCTGTCGCGTGTGCACTTCTCTCTAGTTGAAATTCTTGATAAAGCATTAGCAGTTCGACTGCTAAGCCAAGTTTAATCTGCCTGTAAATTGTGTATGCATCATCTGTCTGTGACCTTTTCCCAATGCTTTGTTATATAATTTTTGACTCTGAACGTAGCAAGGCATATTGGTATTCATCACTCCATTCACCTTTAAAGAATATATTTTTTATAAAGTGGCCTTCTCGACGAAAGCCCATCTTCTCGAGTAACTTATAAGAAGCAATATTTCTTGTATCGGTCGTAGCAATGATTCTGTGCTTACCTAAACAGCCGAACAGATAGTTTATTAGGCCAGAGATCGCTTCTGTCGCCACATTTTTACCTTGAAATTCAGGTGCGACAGTAAAACCAATTTCAACTTGTTCAGCATCAATGAAATGAATAGCGAGATCTCCAACTATGGCATCATTACTCTTATCTGAAATAGCTAATTGATACCATTGTCCAGCAGCGCCAAAAGTGGCGTAATCCATACTCTCAAATAGCTTAATCGCATCTTGATAGGTGTAATCTGCCCAGCTCTGGTATCTAGCGACTGATTCTGATGCTCGGTAGTTCGCAAATTTCACCAAGTCTTTTCGTTCAAAAGGGCGAATAATGAAGTTGTGAGTTGTTATTTCTATGGAAGACATCTAAACACCTTTTATACACCTAGCTACTTTGTAGGATATAAACTTATTCAGGTTACTGGATAGGTACGAAAGCCTTATTTTGGGCCAAGAGTCCATCTCTTCTTATAATATCTAAATTTTGTGTGATTTATAACCTAGCTTCTATTTTCTTTACAAACTTGGCAATTTTAGCTTCTGTAAGGCTTTCGCTTTTGTACAGTGACAGCATTTTGAAATTACAGTTTTTTGCACAGGCGCCAAGCAACGCGATTTTTAGAACTTTTTTTACAGGTTTTCTTAAGATAAAAAAGTCCACCCACCAAGGAGAGCCAAGAGTAGTGATAACTGTCATTTCCTTTAGGTTGGTCAGGGATTGTTTTATCGGTCCATAATCGGAAGCATGTTCATAAGCATGCCCTGGTGCCCATATGCGGTCAAACCATCCTTTTAGAATTGCGGGAAAACTAAACCACCAGGTGGGGAAAATCAAAACTAATGACTCAGCTTGTTTAAGCTGAGCAATATCCAATTCGATTTGTGATTGGTCAAACTGGCTTTGGTAGTAGCTTTCGCGCTCTCCTTTGGTCAACACAGGATCAAACTTTTCTTGATAGAGATCCTTAACAGTGACGGTGTAGCCTTTGGACTCTAAGCGTTTGATTGTTTTTTCGGCTAAGTGTTTACATAAACTGTTTTCCAGTGGGTGGGCTAAAACAACTAAACAATTCACCAATGCCTCCTTGTGCACTTGACGGTTGGGACAGACTTTTCGCCTGCCATGAAACACAGACCGTTATGGCATGGTTGAGCGTTGGCGGCGAGTGTCTCTTTGTGGGCTGATTATGGCATTATCCTTTATTAGCAATAATCCCAATGCGTCATTAGTATCCACAGCGTTGTGATACATAGCAAGTGCAATCTGTATTAATTTTGAAAACAAATGCGACTCATCGAAAGAGGCGATATTAACGCTGCGAAGATCTAATGGGCCACATGACAATGGGTAATCGAAGTATCGAGTTTGCCTTCAATTCAAAGTTGTCATTGCGCATTGTGTGTCTGTGGTTTTCGTAGCTGCTCTACACACCAACAGGTTTTAGGTCTTGTGTAGCTTATGTCCCATTTTGCCAGAGTGATTGAAAGGGATCTCCATCTAGCAGGGCAACACCGCCCAAAACATGAAGGTCGATAACGACCTTATATACTTTTAATCATATGTAACATTTCAGGCTTAAAACCTAAATTTTCATAAAACTGGTTGGCTTTTAGATTATTGGCAAATACTTCGAGATGTAATAAGCGACACCCTTGGCTTTTGGCCCACTCTTCGGCACTGGCCATTAATAGCTTCCCAAGACCCAGCCCTTGAGAATTAGGAGATACAGCGAGCAGTGGAACGGTACCGCATGTTTCGCCTGTAATGCCATCTTGGTGCGTTCGCACATGTACAAAACCTTGAGGCATATTGTTAACCTCAGCAACTAAAGTGATATTTGGAACCGATGTCTTTGAGAGCATTTGTGTAATGTAATCATCTTGCATTTTTTGAATCGCTTCGTCAGTATGCCAATCTAATTTGGCAACCTCAGCTAAAGAAGGTGAAAGCTCAAAAATAAAAGCCCTGTCATCGTCATTGGCCTGTCTTATTATTACATCGTTTTTCATATAACTTTCTTAATTATTTTTAATTACAAAATACTTAGCGTTTTAGCTAATTCAATACTTAGATAAAATTAGCGCAAAAAGTGTGTTTTATAGGGTGAGGTTGACGCTCTGTTCTTTCTCTCTATAGAGTATCACTTTGTCTTAAGTTATCTATATTTTTTTAAAGCTTTAAGCAAGAGTGGTAAACAACTTTTTGGTTAATACTGATGAACCCACTATGTAAATGAATTTAACCTTGGCAATTATTTTGGAGCTTAAGGGAGAGAGAACACTACTCATTAGCAAGGTAGTTATCAGAGTATGTTTATAAGATTAAAATCTGTCCGTTAGATAATAAAAAGAACCAAGCCTTAGGTATATCCTTATACTATAGTGATTGGTTCCATTGGCTAAATCTTATTTATCAGATACCGCATAGACGAGTGAGCACTCACCACTTTCTGATGTTCTTATCCAAATAGGGTGGCCTGTAGTGTGGGCTGTTAATAACAGTGAATACACGGCGTTATAATTTGAATCTTCAGGTCGTAATTTTATATAACCAGAGCTTCCTGCCTCGCATGATAGCTTTGACTCGTCGCCGGAAGTACTTATTGATACACCGCCTTTAGCTATAGTAACAATTCTTGTGATTTTGACATTAGTACAGCTTACTCCAGCACACTCGGCAGCGGCATTAAAAGAAAAAAGTGAAGCAAGTGCGGCAGTTAAAAAAATAAATTTCATGATCTATCCATAGTTATAATCGTTAGTTTGGTGAATAGATAACGCTATTATATTTTTGTAATAAATGAACGGAGGCCATACAGCGCGCTCATTTAGGTTGTGACTTATTTGTAGTTAGGTATTTATATAATACAATTTGAAAACAAGAAATGTACATTCCTTGCCTCTTTCAATTTATGATGATTGCCGTGATGCAGCCATCACTTTTCAATAATAACTGCAACACATTCGGTTATAAAATCAAAACATCATCATGTTGATTGCAGGGAGCAATGCCTCGAAACCATAAACATACACTTCAGCGCTTTTATCCGCAGAATACCCTTCGGAGTCAGATACAGAAACCGTCACATTGTAACGTCCTTTATTGGCATAGCTATGAGTTACAGAATTCTGCGAGCTTGAACTCGCTCCATCTCCTAAAGACCACAACCAAGAGGTTGAATCTACGATATCTTCTATTGAATAGGCGGCGTTAATCGTAAGGTTACTGCCAACGTATACGGAATAATGGTCGTTGTCTAACAATACGCTAGTTTGTACTTCGGGGCCGTAAAATGTGCGCACCATCAAAATATCCGTCTCACTTAGTTCGCCATTACCATTGTATTGCGGATTACAGTAATTCATGACAGAGCTCAAGTCCCAGCGGCCGATGTCGATATCGCCATTTGTCCCTTGTGTAGGCTCATCGCATGTATCCGGTGTGTCTTGTCTATTTTGTTCGTGAGCAAACCCAAGGGCATGACCAAACTCATGTACGGCGATAACTTCATTGCACCACCTGCGGGAGGATTGACAGTTTTGATTCCAATTCTCATATGTGAAGTTTAAACTCATACCATTTTGACGCCCACGTATTCTGGTGCCTAGCCCGTCTACATGCGCTCCAAATTCTGTGCTATCAGCCACTTGAATCCTGATGCCATCTGAGCTTCTTTCACATTCATTCCAACCAAAAAAGTTTACGTTTGAATTGGCTTCCCAAGAGTTTTCGACAGCCTCCTGTACTGATGCTCTATCTGCTGCTGTCGAGTCATTGAGGTTTTCCCAGCAGACATGAATGCTGTTAGTATTCCAGATGGTGCTGGTCAAAACATGACCTCTAGTGGTTACATCGGCGCTGGCTATTGAGTTGAACAATACAGCCATAGACAACACTGAAGTTTTCAACAGAGAAACGTGCATAATTGATTTCCTTGATTGTGATATTAATCTTTTCAAATTAACAATAATTAAGAGTTGTAAATTAGTATTGTTAAATGTATTTATGACGGTTATATGGCTTTACGTTGAATTATTAACTATGTATTCAACGTGCAATCATGCGAAGTTCATGAAGTTTTAAATATGAACTTTACTTGGCCACTTTTAATTTTATTAAGCATGTCTATTGTGTTTTTAATTATAAATACCCCTTAAACTCTTGGGTTGAATTATCTATTTTTATTGCGTTTCTGATGCATTTTTTATTATTTAAATGACCAAGTAGTGCATTGCAGGAAGAAGACGAATTGTTTAATTTTCAGCACAGAAACTAGGCTGATACTGATAGACAAACTGGGTTTTGGTTAGGCTAAGGGCGTTAACAGCACTGTGTTCGCTTGCCAGCTTGTCAAATAAATCGGCCGCACGTGATGCAACCTTTTGACTGTAATCTCCCTGATTATCTTGGTACTTAAATGATAATTCGGCAATTAAAGGGGTATTTGATTGCTGGGCGGTGTACCAGAGTGTCAGTGCAAACTCCGCGTCTTGTTTGCCTAAATCAATCACAATGCCTTCGTAAACATATTCAGAGATTGCTAATCCAGAAACCGCCTGTAAAGTTAGGGAGCTTGAAAGCTGGTATTTTTGGTGAAATCCCGAAAAGTGATAGTTAATATCTTTTACTTCATTGATATTACGTGTGTTAGGGGTTTTGGTAGAATGACTGTAGGTGACCTTCCAATTTCCTGATGCCGCAATACTGTAGTCGGCTTCGAGCTTAGTTTTTGCTTCATCAGAGTCGGCAGATAAGTCTTCAAATGCAGATAGGTAACGATCGGTATGGCGGTATTTTAACGTGACCTCAGATCCATCTTGATCTGTTCTTTCTCTAAACACATAACCTAGTTTTGCGAGAGTACATTCATGGATAATGTCATAAAAAGTGACCTTGCGCGTTTTTGCCAAAAATACTGAACCAGTCGTATTTTTGCTGGTGGCTTGGCGGGCGAGAGGCGCAAGCTCTGTGAATACGCTGTTTACATCTGACAACTCTGTTGATTTGGTGAATAAGCTCGTGTCTAACATGAGTTTGTACTCTTTTGAGTCGACAACTGGGTTGGCGCATGCCATGTTGGCGTAGCAAAAAGCAAGCAGGGGGAGAGTAGCTCGGTAGTTCATAACTTTCCTTATTATATTGTGGTTAAAAGCGGCCGAAGCCGCTCAAATGGTTATTTGTCGAATGTGAGGTTTTCAAATAAATAGAGCGTGTTGCCATCAACTTTTGATTTGGCAGCATCTAAGTACTTCTGCTCCAAAACGCCACCGGTTGACCAAGTAGCAAAGTCATCATCGTTGAGTACGGCCAGTCGACTGTTATCGATTAGCCACATACCTTCAAGCTTGTCATGGGGGTATGCAATTTCTTGCACTAGATCCAATACCAGAGACTTGCTAACAGGCGTGATCGCATGCGCTGAGAGTGTATCCCATCCTGACTCTAGCACTGTTTGCTCGAGCGTTTTTCCCGCTACCAATAAACCTAAGTTGGGATCTTGCGTAAGGTCTGTTGTTTCAGCTACCTGTTCAAGATCGCTTGCTCCTTCGAGGTTAATTTTATAAATGCGTTTCATGGCTTCAGGGTTTTGCTCATAAAATGCACCATCTCGTTCAATAACTAAAAATTCGGTATTCGAAAGTGCCACAATGCCTGAATTGGAGTTTTGCGCTTTTTCTTGTTTATATAAAAACTGCCCAATTTGCTTCGTTTTCAAGTTAACGGTCACAATGCGAGTGATATCGAGTGCCTTAACTGCTTTGTCCGGGTTGTAGAGCGTTGATTGCATAATCCCCACAAGTGTTGTTTCGTCAGGTGTGATTGCTAAGCCTTCCATGCCTCTATTTGCCCTGCGATGTTCATATTCTTGCGGTAAATTGATAGTGACACGTTCATCATGGGAAAATGCATTGATACGACCTATCTCTTTACCGTCGCTATCAAAGTGCACAATGTGCGGACCGTACTCGTCGCTCACCCAAAAACTGCCATCCGACAGAGCCACAAGCCCTTCGCCGTCTAATCCATAATCATCCAACTTAATTGGGTTGTGCGTTTGATCAAAAGGCTGAGCTTGATCAACCAAAACAGGTTGGCCTTCAACTGTGTATGGCGTCTCTCCGGTTCCACCTAGATCGGAAGTGTTAGGCAGGCCGCTAATAGGTGTGCCATCGGGCCTTTTGAGAAGGATTTCTTTTAATTTATTTACCTTACCAGTGGCGGTCAATTCGAATAGACCGATACGCGGCGTATAGTCAGGAGTTGGGAATTTTTTTCCTTTGCCGTAGTCGCCCGTGAAACTGGCATTTGGGCCTCGATCTGTGAGTGCATAAAATTGATTTTTAATGCTTGGGTGCGCCACCATATCTGAGCCATATCCGCCGTTACGAATTTCGAATACACTGCCTTCAACACTGCCGTTTTGTATATCTTTTCTCAGTGCTGTATAGGGCAGCTTTGCGCCATTGGCGGTGAGAGGAGAAGGCTGACACACGTAATTAGTTTGATTGATTTCATTGTTATTTAGCGCGCCGTTACTATTTTGATCGACCCCAGAGTGCACAGCTACACCGCCAAAAAAGCAATGGTTATCGCCCATATTGAGCACTTGTTGATCGATGAGGCTCGCTAGGCCTGCATTTCCATCTTTACCAGCGGAACCTTCCACGCCGTTTTGGCCTGCTTGTCCATTTGAACCATCTTTGCCGTCGTCACCACTGCAAGCACTTAAAAGCCCTGCTAATAAACACGTTATTAGACTTAAATTAACCTTATTCATTTTTAACTCCTTATTATGTAATGCTCAAAGGCATGCTTTGATTAAAACGTGAGCTAGCATATACATCACTGGTCATAGATTTATGACAATAAACAAAGAAAGAGTTTGATATGTCGAGCCGGCTTTGGGGATCAAAAAAGGGCAAGTTTATAAAAGCTGGCTTTGTCTAGTTGATGCTACTGAAAGTCAGATCATCGCTTAAAAGGGCAAATGCGTTTTAAACTCGATGATAAAGAGTGGACATTTGAGCTGATTGAGTACGCACAAGAGGGTATCACTGTATGTGATTATGAAGTGGGTCAATCTTGTGAAACCGAAATGACATGGTTATTTAATAAACCAGAATAATTACTAGAAACGTATTTGACGGTAATCGAATAGGTTTTCACGAATGTAATTAAATAGCGCGCTCGGTGTCTCACTTGGCGCGCTTTTTAGTTGCTAAAAGTATGCTGCAAAGCGTTTGAAGTGCTCATTAACTCTGTTGTGGTTTGCTCAGCACGAGCACTATTCCTGCAATCATCAAAGTTAACCCCGTAAGGCGCTTATAATCTAACGCGTACTGTTTGACCCCAAAAAAGCCGAAATGATCAATCACTACCATTGCGATGAGTTGACCTAGCAATACAAAAGCGATGGCATTAGCAATGCCAAATTTAGGCGCCACACAGCTAATAGTCAGAATATAAAACATGACAAAACATCCACCGAAATAAAAGTACCAAGGTGTGCCTGTTGCATAGAGTGTTTTGGGCAATCCGCTGGTGGTAAACAGGTAGGTAAGTGCGATACAGAATCCAACAAAAAGTAAAATGACAGCTGCAAGGGCTGTATTTTGCAGTTTATTAGAAAGTCCACCATTTAATGCCGCCATGATAGGAATACCCAAGCCCGCAACAAACATAATGAATCCGTATAGCATAAAGTTCTGTGTTCCTTGGAGCATGTTGTTTTCCTCGTTTCTATATGTTGTGGTCTGTACTTGAGTAATTGTCAGCCGTCACTTTATCCACCATCACAGCAGTTGTAAAATCCGGATTATTTATTTCACTGAACGTGTTAACCGCTTAATGGTTTGGATTGACGGCGCGCCATTACCTGTGATTGAAAAGCTAAAATCAGCCATAGCGTGATTGTTGACAAATTAATTGGCACTAGGGTGTATATGGTCATGAATATTAGCTGTAAATGCTGAAGTCAATAATGGAATACAAGTAAGGATGTGAATTTTCGTTTGGATCATAGAAACTAATTATAAATAGATTTATATTGTGTGGGATTTTTTAATCTACATTTTGTGGAAATTTAAAATTGTTTTATTTGCAATAAAAAGTAATAAAGAAGGAATTGTTTAAATGATTAAAAATACATATAAAGCGCTTATAGCTTTAGCTGGCTCAACCTTATTGATGAGCACAGCCCAAGCCGCACCTGTTTTGAATAAGGCCATTCATGAGTTTAATGCCGGACTTTATATTCAAGAAGAGTTTAATATTTTAAAAGATGACAATGTCACTGACCCAAACTATGCAAGTCAGGAGCTAAGGATCCAACTCAGTCCTGATAAGTCATATAGCCAGATTGGCTTTTACGATAAAATCCGAACTCAATATGGCCAAGCGATTGCGTACAATACCGTTGACAGGCGTTGGCTTAAGTTCAAAGGAAAAGTTTTATACTTTGCGGCTGTATCTGATGGCACAAATAAATTTGAGACCATCCCATTTCGGGTATTGAACCCCGCGGGGGAAGCTTCCGAGTGGGGAGAAATCAGGATCAGCCTAGATAATGCATTTGACGGGCACTATGATGTTTATCCAAGCGATGACTTCTCACAAACTAGTATGGGTCAACCCGTTGCTATTGATGTAAAAGCCAATGACAGTGATGTTCCCTATTACTTTGGCGTTGAAGTATATGCCAGTGCGGCCAATGGACGTGTCACTGTAAACAATGACAAAACGATCACTTACACACCAAATGCCGGGTTTGTTGGGCAAGATTCATTTAAATATCGCATTAAAGGAAATAATTTATATGATATTTCCAGTGCGCCTGCAACAGTCACTGTTGACGTAAACTAATTTAATACGTATTTAGGTTATAGTGCGCAATACAGGCTATTGCGCATTTCAATCAATACCTTGGTTTAATTTTGCTAATGGATGCTATTTTCTTTTATGTGTAGTGTTTTATGGTCATAGATTAAATCAAACTATCTAAAACGGTATATTTACATTGCGGCGCTTGAGAGTGGGCGCATTAACGTGTTTTAATTCAAAAGCGCTTCCGATGCTTTTTCAGTATCGCCTATTACAAAAAAATAAAAAATCATGAGAAAATAACATGTCAGCAAAAGCCATTATTATTGGGGCCACTTCAGGCATTGGCAAAGCACTTGCCATTCATATGGCAAAACAGGGTTATAAACTTGGTTTAACTGGGCGGCGTGAACATCTTCTGCATTCATTGCAACAACAACTAGGCACTCAAACTTGTATTTCCGTGATGGATATTGCTCAGCCACAAAACGCGATTGCGCAGCTTAAATATTTGATTGAACAGATGCAAGGTGTCGACATCATTATTATCAATGCGGGAATAGGCAGCTGCGAACCTGATTTCCCGCTCAGTGGAGAGCTCGAAACAATAGCTGTCAATGTGACAGGTTTTACTGGTATCGCCAATACGGCTTACCACTATTTTGCTCAGCAAAGGGTGGGACACCTAGTTGCGACGTCATCAATTATGTCATTGAGAGGTGGGCCATGCGCATCATATAACGCATCTAAAGCTTACATTGCCAGTTACCTTGAAGGTCTATATTGCCGAGCCTATAGAGACGGTATTGATATATCGTTGACGGATATACGACCAGGGTTTGTCGACACTGACATGGCCAAAGGCAATGGTATCTTTTGGCTGGCCCCCGTGGACAAAGCTGCACAACAAATTCTGTCTGCTATCGAAAAGAAAAAGCGTATTGCCTATGTTACTAAAAGGTGGCAGTTAATCGCGCTATTAATGCGCTTTATGCCCTTTAAAGGTTTCGTGAGGTTGATGTTAGGAGCAAGGTAATACAGGAAAGCTCACTGGTTAAAAGTGTGCTTATATTGTATCTCTTTTCGACATAGAGCAGTCATTGCGTGAAAGCACCTTAAATACGCATGTTGGACTTGTCAATCTAGGATATATAGCTAAGATCGAGCGTTTGAAATGTTTCATTACTTAACTGCTGAGCACCCTATGCCAAAATCTAGAACAAGCCAGTTAATCTATACAGTGGTACTGAATAGAGCTTTTTTACTGTTTCCTTTAGTGTTGATCTGTTTGTTGGTGACCAATATTACGGTGGAAGATCTACGCTTTTTATTTGGGCATATGGACGAACATGGCTACCAAAATATCATTGATAATGAAGCGACTATCACGATTTTATTAATTGGCTTTGGCGCAGTGATGGATGGCAGAAAGATTCTCTCTAAAAGGGCTTGGGACAGTAAACAAGACCCTAATCTAGAACAACATAAAATGTTAAACGAAACATCAGAATACTATGGCTTTATGCTGATTGTGATAGGTATATCCATTGAAATAGTTGATCAGCTAGCCAGTTACCTGCGTAATTTTCAAGTCGAGTTATTAATGTTTGAAGCTTGGTTTAGTATTGTCTTGAATGTGGTCGCTATCGGCGTAATGTTAAAGGCAGCCTACAAAATTGCTTTGATGGACAAGCAAGCGCATCAGCTATAGTTAGGTTAAATGATAAGACAGCCCTTGTGCTTTGCTGGAGGTAAAAAATGCTTGTTGATGCCAAACTGAGCTAAGCTTTTTACCTTCGCAACTCATCACCCACACAATGTTCGCAAACTGCGCAGCTTTAAAACCATAAATGAGGGCGTTAGGGTATAGCTCGGTGAGCACATTGGAAAGTTGCTCAATGTGTGACTGCTCAGTGAATACGGTATTGATAACAAGCCAGCCATTTTTCGCTAGTAAGTTTTTCAGGTTAGTGTAAAAGTTGCTATCAAAGATAAAGGGCACGAGCGTTTGGGAAGCAAAAATATCCACTATTAACAAGTCAATCTCATGTTTAGGTGCTTGTTGCACAAAATCATATGCATCCGCACAGTGGATCAGGTTGTTTGTTTGCTGCGGATTAAAGAATTGATTGTATATTTCTATAACTTGTGCGCTTTTTTCAACGGTTTCAACCTGTATATCTGGATTATGGGCATTGAGATATCGAAGCAGGCCACCACCGCCTAAGCCCAATTCAAGTACAGAGTTTACCTGCACAGCCTCTAACAACGGAATGGTCATAAATAACATATGAGGAAACATTAAGCTCTCAGGCTCCGCTTTTGACATAGCGGTTTGTAAAACGCCGTCAAGGCAAAACCAGCGCAATGTATCGTTTTCGAATACTTCGAATGTGTGTTGCTCAATTACTGTATTTAACAGTACGTTTGGCGGCGTCGAATTTACAGGTGAATCACTCATAAGACCAGATCAGGAGTTGGACCGATTGTTCATCTTAGCGTTTTATTTCTAGTTTTGTAATATAAATCAGTTATGTTAGTGATGATTTGCTTCGCTTGTATCACTTTAAGATACAAAGTGAGTGCTGTTGATCTTTTATGCGAAACCAGTCAAACTCAACGACCCTTATAGCAAAAATAAAAACAATGTTACGTCGCTGTCTTTTTGTTTTCATCATGGTCTTTTCTGGACTCATTGTTACTTCTGCTCAAGCCAAGGTAATTAGGTTTGTTGCCGAAGATCTGCCGCCCTATCACTATTTAAATGAGCAGGGAAAACCTGATGGTGTATTGGTCGACATCGCCAAAGAACTCCAATTACACAGTGGACTTGATGCAAAAATAGAGATTTTGCCGATGGCAAGGGCCCACCACGAATTGCAGACAAAATTTGATGTTGTGATGTTGGCTTGGTTAAAAACGCCGAGAAGAGAAAAACACTTTCAATTTTTGGGCTCTATGTGCCAAAGCTCTGCATCATTGATTGGACTAAAAAGCAATGTCATCCAACTGAGTCAGCTTGACGATGCAAAACGCCTGCGCACGAGTACTATCAGAGGGTATTACAGTGAGCAGTATTTAAAAGAAGCAGGCTTTTCTGAGGAGCATGATTTGGTGTTGGTGTCTCATTACAAAAGTATGTGGCAAATGCTGTACAAAGGCCGTACCGACCTCATTTTAACCAACACAAGAACGCTAAAACGCGAGTTAGATGAACTCGGGCTAGATCCACAGCTGCTCGAATACAAGCTGACTTTACACGATTTTCCTTCTGAACTTCACCTTGCAGCCAATCCGCAATTTTCCAAGTTGGATGCGCAAAAACTCAAGCATTCCCTTGCGGCGATAAAGGCTTCGGGACGCTACGATGAGATAGTCAAAAAATGGCGGTTTATCAATTAGCCCTATAGCGGGAACTTATTTTTATTCGATTTATCAGCGCTATGATTTTTCATTGACTACACTTTGATCATCATCTCAAAGTCAGGAAATAACAAAAGCGTGATGGAAACAAGGGAGTTGCAGCTAGATACTGTATTGGATAGCGTTAAAGATGGCTTTTTTATGACCAACAAAAGCGGGGAGATCCTCAGCTTTAATTACTCAGCAACGCAAATCTTTGGTTACGATAAACACGAAGTTATTGGCCAAAACATCTCCTTACTTCTGCCTGACTCCGAACAGCCAAAATATGCTCAGTATTTGCTTGATGTCACCAACTCGACATTTGGTGAGCAAGAAAGTAAAGACTACGGTACAGGTATTGAAATGATTGCTCTGAATAAAGATGGCAATACATTTCCACTTGAGCTTGCCATAAGTGTTTTACCCTCTAATGATATTGTGCTTGGCACTGTGCGAGATATTTCTGAGCGAAAACAAGCTGAGCTGTCAATTAAGTCCTACATTGAGCATATCGAAACCATTATGGATACAGTATTGGATGGGCTTATCACCATAGATATGCGAGGTGTGATCCACGGTTTTAATGCGGCGGCTGAATCTATATTTGGTTTTCGTGCTCGAGAGGTGATCGGTCGCAATGTTAAAATGCTGATGCCTGAGCCTTTTCAATCTGAACATGATTCCTACCTAGATAATTATCATACAACAGGTGATAAGAAAATCATTGGTATCGGGCGAGAAATAACGGGCAGGCGCAAAAATGGTTATTTATTTCCTATGGAATTGGGTGTAAATGAAATGACCGTGCAGGGCAAAACAATGTTTGTCGGTACTGTACGCGATATATCTGAACGAAAAGCTGCAGAAATAGCCATAGATTCCTATATTCGAAAATTGCAGATAAGTAATTCAGAGCTCGACCAATTTGCTTATATTGCTTCTCATGACTTGAAAGAGCCATTACGGGGTTTGGCGAACAATGCACTTTTTTTGGAAGAAGATCATGCCGACTCCCTAGAAGGAGAAGGGCTTAGACGCATTGCTCGGATCCGCTTTTTATGTACCCGGATGGAAAAGCTCGTTGATAGTTTACTGTATTACTCTCGACTTGGCCGTCAAGACTTGGCGGTTGAAGAAGTAGATTTAAATGAACTCATTGACAGTGTAGCAGAGCTCACCTTACCGGAAGAAACTACTCAAAGTGTGCATTTGTTAATCCCAAAAGCGCTGCCCAAAGTTACTTGCGATAAACCTCGGGTGTCTGAGTTATTTCGCAACCTGATATCTAATGCTGTGAAGTACAATAATTCAGCTCGAAAAGAGATAGAAATCGGGGTCAAGTCCTGCGTAAACCCTCATTCTAATGTATTGGAACATCAGGTTTTTTATGTAAAAGACAATGGCATAGGTATTGAAGGGCGCTTTTTTGAAGATATTTTTCGAATATTTAAACGGCTTAATGAAGAAGATGATTCGGTGCGTGGCACGGGCGTAGGGCTCACATTTGTTAAAAAGATTGTGGAGAGACACAATGGTCAAATATGGGTCGAATCGGAACTTGAACAAGGTAGCTGTTTTAATTTCACCCTAAAGTTGGGAGAGTGAGAAATGGATAAAGATTTGGGCCTGCTGTTACTGGTCGACGATAATCCCGATGATTTTGAAGCGATTTTAAGAAGCTTAAGAAAAAGTCACTTTATGAATCCAATTCAATGGTGCCAATCGGGCCAAGATGCGAAAGACTTTTTGTATAAAACGGGCAAGTATAGCGAGCATGAACATTTAAAAAGGCCCGTTCTGGCGCTGGTTGACTTAAATATGCCCGGTGTCGATGGCCGACAATTGCTCAGAGAGCTCAAAGCTGATCCTAAAATGTGTTCTATTCCCATTGTGGTGTTAACAACCTCAAGCGACCCTCAAGATATTGAATCTTGTTATGCCTTAGGCGCTGCGTCGTATATTCAAAAACCCGTTGAATTTGACGACTTGGCAAATGCCTTTAAGGTTCTAAAAGACTACTGGTTTAATGTTGCGCTATTGCCCACAATAGATGGCTATGACTAACACTGTGCAGTAGACGCTAATAGTTTCAAACAGTTACCCAAAAATTGTTACAATTTAATTTTTGCTTCTGACTAGATCAAGCAGGCCTGAGGGTACACAATAGGTACGTAAACATCTCGAGGCTGACATGATCCAGTTAAAAAATGTTGTATTTTCTAGAGCCGATGGCGCGGTTCAACGACGTATTATTAATAATGTTTCTGTGACAATTGAGGGCGCGCAGCAAGTCGCCTTGGTGGGCGACAGTGGTTCGGGAAAAACGACTCTGTTAAATTTACTGGCCGGATTATTGATGCCTGACAGCGGTGAAATCAAAGTTAATGGTACCGTGATCTCTGGCTTCGATGACAATCAGCTCGCCCTATATCGGCGTAAAATAGGAGTGATATTTCAACACTATCAGCTACTTGAAGCATTAAATGTGGCGGATAATATTACCTTTCAAGCGCGTTTAAATGGCCTCGAAGTATCACAACAAACGCTTTCTACTCTCGCTCAGCGACTCGGAATTGCACACAAGCTCACGGCTTTGCCTTGTGAATTGAGTGGCGGAGAGCAGCAACGAGTTGGTATTGCAAGGGCCATTATCAACCAGCCCAAGGTGATCTTGGCAGATGAACCAACCGGAAATTTAGACAGTGAACGCAGTCAAGAAGTGCTAGAGTTACTACAGTCATTATGCAAAGAGCATCAAATCAACTTGGTGATGGTAACGCATAGTGAAAAATTGGCCGTTCAGTTTGAAAGGCAGTTGAGGCTCAAAAATGGGCAGCTACATGACTGAATTTAGGCTTATATTTTTCGCTTATTGGCAGTTTTATCTTCGTCACAAGGGGCTTTTTTTACTTTTTATATTAGGTTTTAGTTTGGGCACGGCTTTGATCAGCGCTATTTATGGCTTAAATCTAGAAGCGTCTAAGCGTTATACCAATAGCAGTGCGTTACTCGCAGTCCCGGTTACTCACTTTGTTAAACCTAACCTCGGTACACAGCGCCTCCCTGAGTCGGTGAGAAAACAATTATCGCGCCAAACTAACATTCATTTTGAAGTCGTCTTAGAGGGCCGTGTACAGCTGGAAAATAACAAATGGCTCAGTATCAAAGGAGTCAATTTACTTCATTGGGCCTCGCAATCGGCATCAAGTTCGCAAACAGCCTTGAATGAGCAAAACCATGCTCGCGGAGCACTATTTGATACGGTTTTCTTAGACCCCAAAATGATTGCAAGGTTAGGCTCGAACTCACTTAGTATCAATGGCGTCAGCTATCACATTTCACCATTTGAAGGGTTGGGTTATCAAGCGCTTATGGACATCAGTTTGGCGGATAGGTTACTCAATGCCAAAGGTGAAGTGAGCTATCTGGAGTTGTTTGACATAGATGAAGCCGCCACTATTTATTTGAAGCAAGCGCTGCAAGGTAATGCAAGGTTAGAGCGGGCCGACTCTCAGGCGTTTGACACGCTTTCAGGACCATTTTTCTTTAACCTTCAAGCTTTGGCACTACTGGGTTACATTGTTGGCGCATTTTTAAGTTTTAACGCAGTTAAGCTGGCATTTTCTGCTAGGACAATCTTGCACAAACAGCTCTATTTGATGGGCTGTCAACCGAGCAGGTTAAAGCAAGCCATGTTTATAGAGTTGGGTTTACTTGGGTTAGTGTGTGCCTATTTGGGAGCGTTATTTGGTGTTTCGCTGGCTAATGTGTTGGTTGCTGATGTCACGCAGGTTTTGCGCAGTTTTTATCAGTTAGATAGAGCATTAATAGTGCACTTAAATTGGTCAATGGTGGCACTGGGATTTGTGCTTAATATCGCTGTGTTGTCAGGCTTCTTTTTTTCAAATCGACTCACCTACCTATTCGCGAAAAAAGGAGTTATATGGCTTGTACTGGCTGGGCTTTGCAGTGGTGCGGTATTACTTGCTTTGTTTGCTAAAAGTAAACTTGTCGCCTTGTTATTATGCGCGGTTATATTGCTGATTTTCTTTTGTATTACACCGAGTGTGATCACTCGAGTGTTTTCATCTCGCTGGCCTACGCAATCGCCTCTGATATTGTGGCTCAAAGCAGACAGTCAGGGGCAACTTAAATCTTTGTTAAGTGCCGTATTGGCAACTTTGATGGCAATGGGCGCTGCAATTGGCATGCTAGTGATGGTCAAAAGCTTTAGCCATACGTTAGACGGCCATTTGGAAAGCAGGCTAAGTGCCGATTTGTATGTACGCCCGGCAGAGGTTACCACACAAATGCATAGTCAACTGGCGAAAATGCCTCAAGTTGAGAGGGTGGGGGTGTATTGGCAAGCACGTAGCGAGCTGATTGATAAGAGTAGGCAAATACCCGTTAAGCTCGTTAGTTTTGGTCGCGACGCAAGCTTTCATCAGCATGTTACGTTACTGGGAGGCCATGAGGTAACGGCGCAGCATATCTCTCCCCATCAATCGGGTATGCCTCGGTGCTTGGTAAATGAGCCTGGTTGGCGTTTATATGGCATTGAAACTGGGCGTACTGTTGAGGTTAGGCAGGGACGGCAGGTGTTTGAATGTTTGGTTACCGGGATATTTTATGATTACGGCGAACAGGAAGCGACATTGTTGACTGCCACAAGTGTCATAGAGCACAGTGATTTTAAGTATCAAGCATTTGGGTTTTCACTCACGCTCATCAATGACGGCGATATAAATATGGTAACTGATTATCTAGTTGAGCAACTGTCCATTGAGCGCACGCAGGTGAGCGTAAATAAAGTGTTCAAGCAGTATGCAAAACAGCTATTTGAAAACACGTTTAGCGTCACTCATGCGTTAAACATATTTATCATGTTAATCGCGTTGTTTGGTGTTTGGGTGAGCTTTTTGACACTTGGAAGACGACAACTTCAGCCTATGGCTGTGCTGCAAACTTTGGGCGTGACTCGCTCACAATTATTGCGCGCCAAGCTCCTACAAACCTTGATTATTTTGACAGTTACCATTGTATTGGCAATACCTTTGGGGATTTTATTGGGGTGGGTGCTCCTGACTTATGTGATGCCTTTGGCATTTGGTTGGAGCATGGCGATGGTTTTGGATTGGCAGAGTATATTCGCGTTTAGCCTGATGGTATTGAGCCTAGCCATGTTTGTTGGCGCACTACCTATGCTGAGACTGTTAAAACGCAATGTAGCAGATAGTGTCGCTAAGCTATAGAGAGTCAAATGAAAACAAAGTTTACAGCAATAATAATAGGTTTTGTGATAGTGATTGCCGCGCTATTGCAAATGGGTGATGAAGTGACAAATACGCTGCCAAGTGCTCACCTTTTTTCCTTGCAAAGTGGTGAGGAGGTTGAGCCAGGAACCACTTTAGCGTTTCCTAAAGATCATGGTATTCACCCTAAGCAAGGCATTGAGTGGTGGTATGTGACCGCAAATTTAGAAAGCACCACAGGTGAAAAGCTGGGTGTGCAATGGACATTGTTTAGAGTAAGTATGCCAGAAGTCTCTTCTGAAACATCGAGCCCTTGGTGGGATGGACAGTTCTATTTTGCTCACTTTGCTGTGCAAACTGACACGCAGCATATGGCATTCGAAAAGTCGGGTAGGGTATCAGATGTTACGATTAATGCATTTCCGTTTGAAGCTAGGCTAAAGAACTGGTCGTTGGAAAGTGTTGACGAGTCCTTTTTGCCCTTAAGCTTAACTGCCAGCCAAAAAGGGTATCGTGTTGCACTGCAGCTCGACAACAGTCCAAGAGTCTTGCATGGCAAGCAGGGGTATAGCCAAAAAACTCAGGATGGTCATGCGTCAATGTACTACAGCTATCCATTTTTAGACGTCACAGGGGAAGTGGAGTTTGACTCCCAGCTTCACACAGTCAAAGGGCGAGCTTGGCTTGATAGAGAGTGGTCATCAGCATTTATAGACCCGAGTCAGGCGGGGTGGGACTGGTTTAGTTTGCAAGCCGATAACCCGGCAGATGGCGGATTAATGGCTTTCTGCATTCGCTCATCGAGTCGCCGCTATGAATATTGCAGCGCGACGAAGATTGATGAAAATGGGCAAGCTCAGGCATTTAATAATGATCAAGTTTCATTAGAAGTATTAGAACATACTCAATTGGGAGATGTTACTTACCCAACGCGTTGGCAGCTCAGGGTCGAAGGGATTGAGCCAGTTGAGATTCAGAGCATTAACCCTGACTCGCGCAATAAGCTGAGCATTCCTTATTGGGAAGGGCGAGTGAAGAGCCGTGGCGGGTTTTCAGGTGCAGGGTATGGGGAGTTAGTAGGGTACTAACCCATTAATTTGCAGGTTACTAAAGCAATAGACGTTTGATCAAAATCAGGCGAATAATTGTTTGTGTTAAAAAATTCCAACATTGTGTGGATTTTTTCTCGCGATGTTGCGAAGGAGGGATTATCATGCGCACAAAGAAACTTATATAGGCAGTAAAGTATGTCTTGCCCTCCTTGTCCAAAGTGTAACTCTGAGTATGTATATCAGGATCAGAGCCAATTAATCTGTCCAGAATGCGCTTATGAGTGGGATCCGTCTGAATCTGAGGAAGATGATACACCGCAAATAAAAGACGCCAACGGCACATTGCTCGTTGATGGTGATAAAGTAACAGTGGTTAAAGACCTTAAAATTAAAGGCAGTTCACAGGTGATAAAAATCGGCACTAAAGCCCTAGTTAGGCGCGTGTTGGACAAAAAAGACCACGAGCTTGACTGTAAAGTTGATGGTGTAGGTGAAATGATGGTAACTGCAAAGTTCGTCAAAAAAGCATAAAATACCAATAGTCACTAGTGCACTGAGCAGCGTAAGCAGTGCACTCAATCTTCTGTCGAATTATCTAAAATACACTCGATTAATGTATCGACAGGCATAGGTTTACCAAAAAAGTACCCCTGTAGGCGAGATACTCCAGCTCGCTGGCACACATCTACATGCGCTTTGCACTCTACGCCCTCTGCGACAGTTTCGATTGAGATCCCATGTAACATGGATGTGAGTCCATCCAGCATCGCTTGGGCTTTTTTATCATCAACTGTTCTCTCAATTAAACTTTTATCGAGCTTAACAATATCAATCGGGTAATTTAACAGGTGCGATATAGAAGAAAACCCGGTGCCAAAGTCATCGAGGGCAATTTTGCACCCGCTGCTTTTGATTAATTTCAGGGTTTCCAAAGTTGCGGTATTATTTTCCAGCAGTGCAGTCTCGGTCACTTCCACAATAACATTGTTGAGGTTGACGTGATTTTCTTTAGCTTGCTCTATGATAAATGCGTTGAGGTTTAAATCATGAATTTGCAAAGGAGAGAGGTTGATTGACAGCGCGATGTTGTTGGAGTTTGTTTCATCGACCAGTTGTGCGTATTTAGCCAATGACTTTTGAATGATCATCCTGCCAAATGTTTCAATCAGTCGAAGCTTTTCTGAAGCGATGATAAACTCAGCTGGTGAGGCTTTGGAGTCACCGAGAGGGAGTCTTACAAGGGCTTCGATGGCAATAATATTGGCGCCTGTTGTATTAAAAATAGGTTGAAAAAAAACGTCAAAGTTGTGGTTTTTTATCACGGTTCTGAGTTCGTTTTCAATTTGAAAGAGCCGATAAAATTCCCGCTCCAAAGATTCATCAAAAAAGCAGGCTTTGTTTTCTTTTTGTTTTTTCGCTTTATACATGGCGATATCAGCTTGTTTTAGCATGTCTTCCGCTGTGGTTTTTGAAGCGCAAAGCGTAATACCTATGCTGGCAGTGCTGTAAATTTGATGTTTATCATAGTGAAATGGCTCGTCGAAGCTAGACAGTAGTCGCTCAGATATCGCTAAGGCTGCGTTTGAGTCCCTAACACCAGAAAATACGAATGCAAACTCATCCCCGCCAAGCCTTGCAAATAGGGGGCTTTCTCTAAAGCTTGATTTAACTCGGTTAGCAAACTCTTTTAAAACAACATCGCCCGCTGAATGCCCTAAACTGTCATTAATCAATTTGAACCCATCGATATCTAACAACATCACAACTACATATCCATCGAGGCTACGCATATTGACCAGCAGCGAAGTTAGTGCATTTTCGAAATATCTACGGTTGAAAAGCCCGGTTAATGTATCGCGCTCGGCTAGTTGCTTAACTTGTTGATAGCTATGAGTAAGTTTGTTCTGTAAGTCTATTCTTCTTTGAGATTGTTTGATACATCTAATGAGTTGGGTTGAAGTGACTTCATCTTTGAGTAATAAATCCTGAGCACCGGCATTAATACAGTTAACCAGCAACTCTTCATCTCTATTGTTTGTGATCATAATGATCGCACAATCCTCGCAGATGTTTTTCGATTTTAATGTCATCAATAATTGAAGCCCATTTTGCTTGGGCATTTGATAATCTAACAATACAATATCGAATTCATCTTGTGCGATAGCAGTCAGCCCGTCCTCGGCGCTAATTGCTTCTTTTATATTAAATTTTTTCCCCGAGCAAATTAAAGCTTCTTTCACCAGCTCACGGTCAATTTTTTCATCATCAACCAGCAATATGTTCATTTGCTGCGCTCCCTGTCGCCACGGTGGCTGTGGCCTGATCTTCTGATGTATTTTAGTGTTAATAATCAGCCTAGTTTAGGAGTAAATATTTGGCTAGCGAAGTGGCTATTTATTTACTAACTTAGTATTACTCTTAGTTGATGTTTATCTTGATTAAGGATGCTTTTTTTAGGTGGATAGGGCGGCAGCGAAGGATACCAATATACGTTGGTCATGGTTGCTAAAGAGCCGTGCGAAATCGTGGCTTATGCTGTCAGTGGCAACATACATTTTTTAGTTCACATGGAAAACTTAGCCAGTGGTTTACTATACTTTTTGAAGCGAAGCGCATAGGCGCACTGTGACGGTATGGTTGGTGTTCATTGCGCCTTTAAAAAAAGAACAAGTGCAATGGCTGTAAGGTCTCGCAATTACCTAAATAAACGCGGATATTGAAGCGCTCAAAGCGCTTCTTTGAGAGTGTGCATACAAACAAAAAAGCCGACGTAAAAGCGTTGAGAAGATAATGCTGCCATTATTTGGCTATATGCCAGTTGAGAACGACACAAGGGCAGGGCTTGCATTCAATTGATAATAATGGTCGTTTAGGTATGAGTTTGGGCACAGCTTAAGCAGGTAAATCGCTGATTTGGTTTGGGGTGAGGTATAAAGGAGTATAGATGGACGTTTTGAATGTTTTGTTAGTAGATGATAGTGAGGACGATCGCTATTTTTTAAAGAGGACACTGACGAGCGATGGATCTCATTGGCATATTTTGGAGGCGGAGTCAGGTGAACATGGCTTGGATATATTGAAAAGCCATCAGGTTGATATTGTTCTGTTAGATTATTCTTTACCTGGCACCAATGGATTAATGACGTTATCGGCCATTAATAAACAGTTTCCGCTATTGCCCGTTATAATGCTCACAGGGCAGGGCAGTGAAACAGTGGCTGCGGAGTCTATCAAAAATGGTGCATCAGACTACATAAGCAAAGGCGGTCTCACGCACCTGTCATTGATGAAATCAATCAATTCTGCAATGCACTCTGCGCGGTTGCATCGCAGAATTGAGGAGAAAAATAGAGAGCTTTCGCAGTTTGCATACGTATTGGCTCATGATCTAAAGCAGCCGGCAAACGCGGTTCAAAAAATGAGCCAAGTGATTGTACAAAATTATCATCAATGTGTTCCTGCCAATGTGTTGGATAAACTGACTCTGATCAACCAATCATCGTTGCAAATGTATGGGCTAATTGATGCATTGGTATGTTATACCCAGCTAGATTTAGACGATTCACACCTTTTTGAAAAAACGGATTTTAACAAGTGTGTTGAAATAGCAATATCGAATCTCACCACTCAAATTGAATCTTCCAGTGCTAAAATTACATGTTCAGATTTACCGTCCATTACGGCGATCCCAAGCTTCGTTGTACAGTTGTTTCAAAACATCTTAGAAAATTCCCTTAAATACTCTGAAAGTCAGCCATTTATTGATATCTCTTGTCAGTGTGATGAAACTTGTTGGCATTTCACCGTACAAGATAATGGTATTGGTATTCCACCACAATTGAGACATAAAGTGTTTGAGCCATTAGCCCGCTTACACAATAGTGAATCTTACGCAGGGTCCGGGTTAGGGTTGGCTACTGCAAAAAGAATCGTCAACAAACACTGTGGAGATATCTATTTTTCAGATAGTGAATGTGGTCAAGGCAGTAAGCTACACTTTTCTGTCTCTAAAAAACTGAAGGTATCTGAAAAAGAACAAGCGCTCAGGTAGGTCAAAATTGGGTAAGTGAATAAGCAGGTCTGCAAGAGTATTCCAAGGAGATATAGTGTGTTTATAGGTCGATTCATATTACTGTTTTTATTGGTGCTATCTTCAAATGCCGAAGCCCAAAGAATACTGATTGTAGAAACGCTTCAGGTCCCTATCGTCACCACTCACACCAAGCACATAGTGTCCAGATTGAAACGATTGGATAACCAATTGGAAATTGATGTATTTGATGGCAATGGGCAAAGCGCTCTCATAGAAGCGCATATACAAGAAAAGCTTGCTTGTAGCTGCTTTGATTTACTGATCGCTAATGGCACACTTGCTGCGAAAATAGGTAAAAAACTGCTGGTCAATCAAGGTATTCCTATGGTGTTTGTGACAGTTGCTGATCCACAAGGTGCCGGACTAACCATGGCTGACAATTCCAGCAATCACTTTATTACGGGTAGAGCATATTCAGTTAGGCGTGGCACCAAGTTAGAGATCGTCAATCAACTATTTAAGAATGATAAAGTAAACATTGGTATTGTTGCGACCACATATCCAGCTGCTTTGACAGACATACGCAGGATTGAGGTAATAGCCAAAGAATATAAAAACATTCAATTAACTAAAAAAGTCATTGAGTATCAGGATGTGAGTAACGCCTCACTAGATGATACCTATTTAGCAGCGTATCAAGCTGCAAGTGCGATTCAATCACAAGTGGACTTTTTCTGGTCTGTGAATGGACCACTTAGCGAAAAGAGTGAATTTGTCCCTGCCATGTCCATTTTGAAACCTATCTTGTATGGGGCAAATATTAAATCAGTGCAACAAGGCGCGTTGTTTACGGTTATTCCTGATCCAGAGTGGACAGGGAAAGAAATAGCTAATATTGTCGTTAGAATATTAAGTGGTACCCCTGCCAACAAAATTGAAATTCGCTCTGCGTCAAAGAATATTCTCGCATTTAACGTCAAAACCGCCACATCGCTGGGCGTTGTTATACCCTTTAGCTTGCTCAAAATAGCGGGCGAACATGTGTATCATTAACGGGCGGCAATATGAAACTTAAGTATCTTTTATTTATAATATTTTTCCCTTTAATGGTACTTGGTCCAGCTGCGGTGGGGTTTATTGCATATCAGTTTATTGAGCAAACAACTTTCGAAAAATTAACATTGCTAAATGATATGCATACGACAGATTTTATAGGCTTACATGTTGAGTCACGAAATCAGACCTTAATTAAAAACAAACTGGATGGCTATCCGAGCTATGTAAATGCGTATAAAAAAGAGGTGCTGTTAGAAGTTAAGCAAAGCTATGAGCACTACGACGGCAGCTTTTTAATTTTTGATAAGACCCTCGATAAGTGGTTTTACAAAGAAGGCTATTTAAAGGGGGAGTCTAAGATGCATTTAAGTGCAATCGGCTTTGATACCCTTGATGGCGTCAATGTGGTTAAAATCGGTGCAGAGCAATATATCTATTCCAAACATGTATTTTCCCCTTGGGAGTGGGAAATATACGGCATTTATCCACTATCTAAGGCGAGCGGGCTTTTATATGAAATTGGCTTTGCTGTATTTTGGGTGTGTGCGTTTATTTTAATGTTACTTTTTGTCATAACCTCCTTTATTTATAGATATTTATTTCTTAACCCATTAACTAAAATCACGCAGTTTTCAGAAAATGTGTCAATGCTAAAGCTTGATAATAAGCTGGTTATAGAGTCGCCGACAGAGTTTGCTGTTTTGAGTCATTCATTGGAAACAATGCGGGTTAAATTGAATGACAACATAGAAAAAATTGAGGCTGCAAATGAAGACCTCAGTGAGTTTTCTTATCGAACTTCGCATGATTTAAAGTCTCCACTGACCGCGTCTAAGCAGCTTGCTAAGTACGTATTGGAAGATATTAAAAGTGGTAATTTACAAGAAGCAACCAGCAGTGTTGAACGCATTTTTAATCAAATGTCTAAGTTGGAATCCCTGGTCGACGACGTGTTGTCTTTAACCCGTGTTGATCTGGTGACAGAAAGAGATGAATTTTTTGATGTTCATGATTTACTAAGTGAAGTCAAAGCTAAAATAGACACTTTTTTTCACACTGAAGAGTGTGTGCTGACTATGAAAGTTGATATGGGCTACCCAAAAATATTTGGACAGCGAGTGCGTTACAAACAAATAATTGAAAACTTGGTATCTAACTCTTTTAAATACAAAGACGCTGCTAAAAAGCAGTGTTTTGTCACAGTTACTTTGAAAGATAATGACCATGATGGGATTATGCTTGAAGTTGAAGATAACGGTGTTGGTATACCAAAAACGTATCATCACGAAGTCTATGATATGTTTAAGCGATTCCACCCTCAGCTATCTTCTGGTTCCGGACTTGGCCTTGCAATTGTCAAAAAACACGTTGATAAATTGAAGGGTTATATCAATTTTGATACGTCCGATCAGGGAACTCGATTTACGATACAAATTAAAAGGAATAAATAGACAATGACGCCATTTTCAATATTGATAGTTGATGACAATGAAGATGATAGGTACATTTTAAAGCGACAGCTAAGAGATTCAAAATTACCCATTAGCAAGGTATTTGAAGCGTGTGATGGTGTCAATGCTGTGGATTTTTTTGAAGACAGTAAACAACATGCAGCAATGAGTGATGAGGTTTATCCGCCTAAGTTTATATTCCTAGATATCAATATGCCACTGATGGGAGGCTTTGAGTTTTTAAGAGTATTTGAGGGAGTGGTTAAAAAGCTAAGCCTTGATTCAATTATCATTGTTATGTTTAGTAGCTCGGAAAGAGAGCAAGATAGAAAAATGGCGTTGAGTCACTCTCAAGTGAAAGGTTATTTTATCAAAGGCGCATATGGCGTTGAGTGTTTAACAGAGCAGCTCACATTGATGGCCGACTCAAACAGCTGAAGAGCCGACTAATGTCCGAAGCTATCTAATTACTCTATTTGCTATGCAATGCGTGACGTATAAGTATGTGGGGTAAGTTGTGTTGTAATCACAGTATAGCTTTGCGCCATCAATTAAAACGTTGTTGCCTTAAAATGAATTAGGCACTTCCTTTTCCGTATTGTCTAATAGTTCAAGTTAATGCGAAAACGCCTTAACTCCCCATCTCTTTTTGAGGAATAGCAGGCGCTTTTGAGGCTAACCGTGTTATTTCTTTGTACCTTGATTCAAAGGTGAGTTGCTATTCACAACCGATAAATGGTTGGTGTTATTTTCATCTTCAAGTAACTGTTTTATTTTGTGCTCACTCATGGGTTGGTAGTACAAGAAACCCTGTAATAAATTAATGTTCAAATCTGCGCAGGTTATTGATTGTGGACTTGTTTCAACACCCTCAGCGACAATATCAAAATCTAATTTAGTGAGCATGTAAGTCAGCCCTTTAAGCATGTCGTGACTAGTTGAGTCTGGCTGCGAGATACTTTGAATTATCGAACGGTCTATTTTGACAATTTTGATGGGGGATTTGAGCAAATATGGCAGAGACGAAAAACCGGTACCAAAGTCGTCCAGTGCTAGCCCAATTCCCTGCTCAGAGAGGCTGGCTAGGGTTTCATTGATCATTGATGAATTTTGCAATAGTGCTTCTTCGGTTAACTCGAGGATTAGTCGATCCGGTGGTATTTTAAATCTAGTAAGCGCTTCTATTACCATATAAGCAAAGCCACTTTTGCTCAACTGGCCTGGTGAAACATTGATTGCGAGCTTAAATTGGTACTGTTGGTTTTGCAGCATAGCGGCGAAATGTTTAAATGCTGATTCTAAAACCCATTGACCAATTGACTGGAGCAAGTCGGCTTCTTCGGCAATTGGTATAAACTCGGCAGGTAGTTGAGTCGTTGTTGCAATAGGCCAGCGGATCAAGGCTTCTAGAATCACGATTTTTTCGGACTCTCTGTCGATAATAGGCTGGTATTTTATATCAAACTCTTTATTGTTGACCGCTTGACGCAGCTCAGCTTCAACTTTGTATTTAAGTAAAAAGGGCGCTTGAATATTATCTTGAAAAATCTCGATCTGTTCGCCAGATTTGCGCTTTGCTCGGTACATTGCGATATCAGCTAGTTTCATCAAATCTTGACTGTGTTCTGCATTGTAAGGCGCGATGGCAATGCCAATACTGCCGCTGCAATGCAGCGCATGACCTGAGATTTCAAAAGGCGTATCAAGGGTAGCGAGTATGCGCCTAGCGATGACTTGTGCTTGCGATATTGATGATAGCTCACCACAAGCAAATGCAAACTCATCCCCACCTAGTCGGGCGAGTAACTCATTTTCACGCAATACTTCTTTTATCCTGCCAGAAATAGCGCCTAGCAATCTATCACCAGTATGGTGGCCAAAATTGTCGTTGATATGTTTAAATTTATTGAGGTCTAACATCATTACAGCGGTTAATTCGTTCTGGCGGCGAGCTCGGGAGCAGAGCAGACGATTCAACATTTCTTCAAAGTGGAAGCGATTATGCAAACCAGTCAATGAATCCCTCTCAGCCAGCTCTTTGATATGTATATAACTTTCATGTAACTGCTGCTCTAATTCATGGCGCTTTCGAGCTTGTAATATGGAGCGTGCTAACTGAGAACCAGTGATTTCTTGCTTGAGCAAAAAGTCTTGGGCGCCTGCATTAATACAATCCAATGCAAGTTGTTGATCATAGATATTACAGGTCATCACGATTGCAGTATGTTTTAGGTAGCAATTGCCTCTTAACTCGATGATCGCTTCTACACCGTTAACCAGCGGCATATTGAAATCAAGTAAGATGACGTCAACTTGAATCTCTTGAATGAGTTGATACGCTTCGATAAGGCTACTGGCCTCGACAATATCATAATGTTGCTGCTCGCCAGAAAGTGTTTTTATCACCGTTTTTCTATCAATTGCATCATCGTCAACGACAAGTAACTTTGTGTAGGTCATATGGTCCTATTCCTTGCATATTCAGCATCGAGACAACAAATGTTGTTTCTGGGTTATTCCACTTTAACTCTAGACCAAACCCTTTGAAGTGAAAGTGTTGAAAGAAAATAGCGCCTATAAATTGATCCTGCCAATCACGATAGCGTGAATAAGGAGTGTCTTTTTTATATACATTGATTGAAAAAATATGCTTGTATAGTGATATTGACTTGATTAGAACAATGCCGCATGAGGAAATACTGAAAATGGAGTATTTGATTGCCGTAACCCTATTTGCAATTTCCACCTCGATCACTCCGGGGCCAAACAACATTATGGTGATGACCAGTGCCTTAAACTTTGGTATTAAAAAAACCTTACCCTTACTGTCGGGAATTTGTGTTGGATTTAGTTTGATGTTGCTGGTGGTGGGACTGGGCTTTGGGCAAGTATTTAACTGGTTTCCGGATTTGCATTTAGTGATTAAGTGCGCGGGTGTCACCTATTTGCTGTATCTCGCTTGGCTAATTGCTCGCTCAGGCGGAGCAACTATGGAATCACAAGCACAAACGCCACTTACGTTTATTAACGGAGCTTTATTTCAATGGGTGAATGCCAAGGCATGGGTTGTAGCAACTGGCGCAATTGCCGCTTTTACCTCTATAGGTGAAGGCTATTACGGTCAAAATATGACAATTGCATTGATATTTTTGATTGCTGCATTTCCCTGTGTTGGTATTTGGCTATTGTGTGGGTCTGTTCTACAACGTGTATTAAAGCAGCAAAAATCCAGAGTATATTTTAATTATTTTATGGCTGCTCTTTTGGTTTTATCTGTAATACCTGTGATGTTTGAAGTGTATACACAGCTCGGCGATAAGGGATTATGAGCGTCAAAGTAACCGTAGTACACGGGGATATTTTAGAGCAAGATGTTGAAGCGATCGTCAATAGTTGGAATCGCAATATCATTCCTTGGTGGTTACTTTTACCACAAGGGGTCTCTGGGGCAATCAAACGAAAAGCAGGCACTAACCCTTTTAAAGAGGTGGCGAAATATGGTGCTATTCCACTTGGGGAGGCGCGTTTTACATCTGCGGGTGAATTAAATTTCAAAGGGATCATTCATGTTGCGGGGATTAATTTGTGTTGGTTTGCCACCGAATATTCTATAAGCCAGTCAGTAAAAAATGCACTAAACCTAGCTCAGCAACACGGGTTTAAGGAAATCGCTATGCCGCTAATTGGCGCCGGTTCTGGCAACAGATCGGCGGACTGGTGTTTTCAGTGCATCATGAAAACACTCAAAGACATTGACAGTCCTGTAGCTGTTAGAGTCGTTAAGTATGTGTCGACACGGTGACGTTTTCTCTTTGTAAGCTACCGTTTTTTATATACTTTTATAGAAGAATATCTCGTGCTGCCCTATACTAAGCGGCTTAAAAACGATCATATGCTGTCAAGCAAGTCTAGGGGGGGCTTTGAATATAGTCATTATTGAAGATGAGCCGGCAATCGCGGATACATTAACACACGTGTTGGAGCAAGATGGCTTTGAGGTGAAGTGGTTCAATACCGCAGGTGCAGGAATTGAGTATTTACGTTCAGCACATGCCGATCTTTTGGTACTGGACGTTGGCTTGCCTGATGGTAATGGCTTTGAGCTTTGTAAGCAGATCCGTGCGTTTTCAACGCTGCCAATTATTTTTTTGACGGCACGGTCAGACGAAATTGATCGCGTTGTTGGGTTGGAAATAGGCGCTGATGACTATGTCACTAAACCATTCAGTCCAAGAGAGATGTTAGCGCGAATCAAATTAAGACTAAACCCTAGAACGCAAACACTATTGCATGCCAAAGATAAACCTACATCTGGCTTAACAGAAGAAAATTACGACTATCATAAAAATGGTGTCGCATTAGGTCTGACTGCATTGGAATTTCGCTTGCTTAATGCGCTGATCGCCGCATCGCCACGTGTCCTTAGCCGGCAACAGCTGATGGATTTTGCTGATATGCCGATTGAAGAAGCTTATGAGCGAAACATTGATTCGCATATCAAATCCATTCGCAATAAGCTGAAATCTGTGCAAATGAGTGATAACTTAAAGACCAAGCGTGGTTTTGGTTATTACTTTGAAGATTAGGAAGTACGATGCAGCGCTGGCCTAAAATTCCACTCGGACTGAGATTATTTTTGCTCTACTTCGTCATTGTGATTATGACGACCTATTTTGTCAGCTCAACACTGCTCAAGGAAATCAAACCAACAGTGCGTCAAACCACAGAAGAAACGCTCGTTGATATGGCAAATTTACTAGCGGTATTGGTGGCCGATGACTTAGCCAATGACACCTTACAAAGTAGTAAAATTGCCCGCTTAATTCAGCAGTTTGGCAATCGCAGTGTCGATGCGGCGATCTGGGGGGTCGACAAAAAATCCATGACTCACCGAATTTATGTCACTGATATGTCGGGTATTGTGGTTGCAGATTCTTGGCAACAGGACGTAGGGCGTGATTTTTCGCGCTGGAATGACGTGTACCTTACGCTAAGGGGCCAATACGGCGCTCGTTCCACTGCGACAGATCCAAATGATCCACTGTCAACGGTCATGCATGTGGCTGCGCCAGTCATATATCAAGGTCAAACCATAGGAAGTTTAACGGTTGCCAAAGCGAACCGCTCTGTACAGCCATTTATTGATCTGTCAAAACAGCGAGTGATTAATTGGCTCGCCGTCATGAGTGTGCTGGTGTTATTGGTTGGAGCCGTGATTGCATGGCGCATTAACTCAGCATTGAAGAAACTCTCTGTATACGCTTATAAAATGGGGCGGGGTGAGAAGGCGGCAAAGCCAGTTTTCAGGGTATTTTATGAATATGGACAGCTCAGTGACGCACTGGCGGATATGCGAAATCAACTCGACGGTAAAAATTACGTTGAGTCATATGTTGAAACACTGACCCACGAATTGAAAAGCCCGCTCTCAGGGATAAAAGGGGCAAGTGAACTATTACAGATGCCGCTAGAAGAAGCTAAACGACAGCGATTCGCGACAAATATTGAGCGCGAGTCTGAACGCATGCAGTCTTTGATTGACAAACTATTAGTGCTGGCAAAACTAGAAAAACAGCCTGAACTTGAACAGACAAGTGATATTAATAGCGCCGATTTAGTGCACTATGTTGCAGATACGCTGAACATCAAGATGGAACAAAAAGCGGTTAAATATCAATTTGACGATACACATAGCATTGCGATTGTCGGCGATATCTTTTTACTGCGTCAAGCTTTACTTAATCTGTTTGATAATGCATTGGATTTTGTTACTCATGGCGGGGAGCTTGAGGTACACATAGTGCAACGAGATGAACATTGTTGTTTCGTTATTTTTAATGAAGGGCCGCCAATCCCAGATTATGCGCTTGCTCGCCTCACCGAACGTTTTTATTCATTGCCCAGAGCCAACGGCAATAAAAGCACAGGGCTTGGACTTAACTTTGTTGATCAAGTGGCCAAGCTACACTTTGGTTACTTGCAAATTCGCAACCGCGATAAGGGAGTCGAAGTGACGTTGGCAGTGAAAACTCCATAAAGTCTCCACATTAACTCCACATGTAAGCCAAATAAGGTTATTAGACTGTTGGTAAACCTGAGGAGTTAATCATGAATAATCAAAACAAAGAAAAAATGGGTGTAAAATTTGCGACCTTAATCGGGATTATTATCTTTCTGATGATACCGTTAATGCTGATCAAAGATTTGATTGATGAGCGCAGTCAAATGCAGCAGCAGGTCCAGCGTGAGATAGCTAAAAGCAGTAGCGATGAGCAACGTTTGATCGGTCCATTTTTATATATCGAATTTGAGCGAGAAGTAGAGCAGAAAAATGAAACCAAGGTGATTAAGGACAAAGCCTTTGTATTACCTGAAACGCTTAAAATACACAGCAAATTAGATACATTTGAGAAATATCGAAGTATTTACAAAGCGACCTTGTATCGCTCCATCAATACTATTTCAGGTGAGTTTTCGATTGCTCATCTACACGCACTGCGAGCAGAGCAAGTGACAGGTGCAAGCTTGGTATTTGGTATCAAGGACATTAGAGGTATCGGGTTAGATTCAATATTAAAGGTGTCTGGTCAAGAGGCTGAGATGTTACCCGGGACACTTTTGAACAGCATCCAAGAGGGGGTACATGCGCCAATTTCAGTGTCGCAATTGGCGAACGAGACTTTAACCTTTTCAGCGGATCTGCATTTACAAGGGATGACAAGGCTTTCTGTGTCGCCGCTTGGCAGTGAAACGCATTTGAGTATGTCCGCCAATTGGCCTCACCCAAGTTTTGAAGGTGAATATTTGCCTTTGCGCTCTGATATCAGTGACGAGTCATTTACAGCACGCTGGCAGGCGAGTTATTTCTCAACCAATATGCAAAGCATTTTTACTAATTGTGTCATGCGCAGTCAATGTCAGATGCTATACAACAGAACTATGGGTGTTGCGTTAGTCGATCCGGTCGACCACTATTTGAAAAGTCATCGAGCAATTAATTATGCTTTACTGGTTATTTTGTTGGTAATGGCAAGCTTTTTCCTGCTCGAACTGGTGCGTTCAGAGCCAATCCATCCAGTGCAATATGGCTTTGTTGGACTAGCGTTAGCAATCTTTTATCTACTACTAATCTCATTAAGTGAGCATCTTGGGTTTGGATTTGCTTATCTAATTTCCACGTTAAGTGCAACTGGTTTACTTGGTTGGTATGTCACAGGGATACTCAAAAGTATCAAACTGGGGCTCTACTTCAGTGTTGGCCTGATCATGTTGTATAGCCTGCTCTATAGCATGTTAGGCGCAGAAGACTATGCACTACTGATGGGCAGTTTAATGTGTTTTATGGTGCTTTCTTTGGTAATGATTTTAACGCGCAAAGTGAATTGGTATGGTCATGCTCGTAGTCAGCAAAGTGCCACAGAAGCCACTGCAAATATTAAAAATCAGTCCCCTGCGACTTAGCGAGGAGCAGGGCCAATAAAATCAATAATTAAAGGTGATTTATTTAGATAGACAATGTGTGGCAAAATTGTTGGTTTTTTGCAGCAATAATGATGGAGATTGTATAAATGCTAGAGCTTTCGATTTTACCACTGTTTGCCATGACGTGCATACTTCTTGCGATTTCACCGGGACCTGATTTGGTATTGATTTCAGCTTACTCTTCTGGACAAGGTGTATTAGCTGGGGTGAGGATATCACTGGGAATTTTTATTGCGGGCCTGTTGCAAACGTTGGGCGTTGCTTTGGGCTTAGGGCAGTTAATGCAACAGTTTCCACCACTAATAATGATGGTAAAGTTACTCGGTGCCTTATATTTAGCTTGGCTTGGTGTGAATATGCTAAAAACATGGTGGATAAATAAAACACAACCTGAAAAGTCAGTTAAAGCCACACCGCTGTCTTCTCAAAACCTTCTTATCAAAGGGTTTTTAAATAATTTAATGAACCCTAAAGCCATTTTGTTTTTTAGCGTGTTTTTAGTTCAATTTACAAATGATACGCAGCCGATGGTATCTCAAATCATCACCTTAGGTATATTACTATGCACAATCGTTTTGCTAGTTAACTTTGCTTTTTCTATTATTTTCAGCAAAGTAGCGAGCGCTTTTGCTGGCAAATTTAAATTAGCGCAACACTTTGACGGTATTCTTGGCACGTTATTTCTAGCACTAGCAGCGAGATTAGCGCTTTCAAAAGAATAATAATTTGGATTACATAAATGACAACAATAACAACATTAGAAACAGAGCGACTGAAATTAATCGCGCCCACAACGGATTGCCTAAACGCGTATTTACAGTTTTATACCGACGCAGACGCATCAAAAATGTATGGTGGCCCCATCGAACCGGCGCAAGTACTGGCAAGGCTTAAAGCCGATTTAGGTTGTTGGTATTTGTATGGTTTCGGCGTGTGGGTCGTGCAGGAAAAAGCAACGGGAAAGTATATTGGTACATGTGGCTTTTGGCGTGGTTACAACTGGCCAACGGAACTGACATGGTGGTTGCTACCCGAAGGTCGTGGCAAAGGCTATGCTATTGAAGCGTCTGAAGCTGCTATAAAACATGCATATGACGAGCTGAATTTTGAACATGTGCAAACCTATATGAATGACGATAATGCCCCCGCTCGCGCTTTAGTAGAGCGTTTGGGTGGTGTTAAAACGGATAGAATGTGTTTCCCTGACGGCTTATATCGGGATATTTATACGATAAACGCCCCTCAATAACAAACACCTGCTAAATCATTTTACAGATGTATGAGGTGGCCGAGTAATGTGTGGTCATCTTTTATATCTGTCGGCCTCGATATGAGCGTGTTCAATTGTACTGGAAGCATGATGATACTCGTTATTTTATGCCTGACCCCCATATTGCTATATTGGCTCAATGCGAGCGTACTAAAGCGTAAATACCGCCCAGTTTGGCTATCCGCGATCGCTACGTTTGTATGCTATGCCTCTTTACTGATAAACGTTTCCTATGTAGATCATCATTTAGAGAAAGAGCTTAAGGCTTTTGACCTCAATAATGACGGTTTTTTTTCGGAGACCGAGAGAACACCTGAGCAACAAAAAGCGATGCAACGAGTAGTATCAGATACGGGGCGCAATTTTGCGCCAATTACTGGCGCGTGGTTTTCTCTAGGCTACTTTTTGATACTGTGGTCAGTTACACTCATATGTTCATGGATAAAGCGGCAATATGTTAGGCAAGTGCATCGTACTTGAACGTTCCATAAGGCGATGTAAAGGACTACTTAGCTATTAGCTCAACATTTTCATAGGCCGCAACAATGGCTGATACATCGCCACCACCTTGGTCTATACGCTTATAGTGGGCAATGGTTTTGCTAAGATATTCTGACGCCACAGCACGGGCTTGCTCGTCACGGTAATACCAAATCTTTTCACCAACAGGCGAGATGTCGTCAAATGCTGTTTGGTTAGTTTCTTTATTTGACAATTTTAGCAGCTCGTAATGACGGTTGTTCTCTTTGACCAGCACTTCGTCGATTAAATGTAGTTTTAGAGCACTGAGATCTTGCCTCAATGCATATAAATGATGCACAGGGCAGAGCAAAAACTCGATATCTGCATTCGGGTTATCGATCAATATTTTTTTCACAAATGCACTACATAGATCGCCGCCAACACCTGCAATAATCACTAAGTGTTTGCCTTGCTTCTCACTTAGTGGCAACTTGGCGACGTCCAAACAGTGGGTTTGCCACTGGTCATTTTTGTGTGGATAGAATTGCTGTAGTTTCACTTCAAGGTCTTGTATTAAGTGGGGCACAATGTCGACAAAGTGAATCTTGGCATTGAGGTCTTTATTGAGCAGGTCGGCACCAAGTAGACCGTGATCGCAGCAGCAATCCCATATATGGGTGTAGCGGTCTTCAATCAATGCACTTATTTGAGCAAGTCGTTTACCTAGCTTCATTTTAACTTATCACCTTTGACTTGATAGCGAGCTAGAAATGTATCCACCGTCTCTTCAATGATTTTATCTTCAGTAATATGGGCGTCCATCTCAAAACCATATAGACGTGGGTAGAATATGAATGATTTAAGTTGAAAGACAAACTGTTTGGTCGCAAATGTAATATCGTCTATTTCAAGCTGCTCAGCTGCAATTGCATGATCTATGAAAGTTTCAAAATAACGCATACAACCGACTTTGGTGTTGTTCAAATGTGCAGCCATATCTGGGTTTTGCAGTAACTCTAAAAACGCAACCCGGGCAATACGTAAAAAGGGCGCTGAAGTCAGCATTTTTGCTTCGGAGCGCGCAATTTCTATAAGCTGTTGGCGCATACTTTTGTCACTTGTATAGATCAACTCCTGCTCTTGTGTCACTTGGTCGAGCATGTTTTCGATCACGGCGTAAAGTAGCGCTTCTTTACTATCAAAATGATTGTAAACCGTACGTTTTGATACTTCGGCAGTTTGTGCCACCAAATCCATACTGGTTTGTTGTGCACCATGTTCAGCGAATAAAAGCTCTGCTGCTTGAATGATTTGCAGACGTTTTTTTTCGGACAGCTTCATTGTTAACTCCTCATTTTGACGAGGCTAGTGTAGCTGAATTTAAAAAAAGTTGCACTGCATAGTTTACTTTTTATATTGGATGTGAAAAACTGCACCGTGTAGTTTACTTTTGGTGATGGCAAATGAAAGCTAGATATAAAATCTCCCTTTTTGCAGCAGTATTATTTGGATTAACGGTTGGAGGATGCACTATGGTTTCAAACTTAGATGCACAAGTGAATGAAGCGGGTTATTACTCAACACAGTTTAAAGCGGGTAAATTTCATAATAGCAATGAAACTGAACAGCCCAACATGAGAAAAACCCTAGGCATTTTCTGGCGTTATATTTCTGAAACCAAGCAGTCGCCAGTGCCGAGTAAGCCTTTACCTATGGTACAGCAAAGCACATCTATGCTGACTCAGTTGTCAGATACGCAGATCCATATGATAAAACTGGGTCATTCATCGGTATTACTGAAAGTGTACGGCAAGTACTGGCTGCTTGATCCGGTATTTTCAAAGCGTGCTTCGCCTTTCAGTTTTGCAGGTCCTGAACGTTTTCAAGACACGCCTATTTCCCTTGAAGACTTGCCGCCCATTGAACGTATTCTGATCTCTCATAACCACTACGATCATTTGGACAAAGACAGTGTATTGGCGCTCATAGATAAAACTAAAGAGATCTTTGTACCACTTGGCGTTGAAGGTGACCTAAAACAATGGGGTGTTGATGACACTAAGATCAAGGCATTTGACTGGTGGCAAGAGCACACGGACAACAATAGCCTAGTATCATTTGTACCAACTCAACACTTCTCCGGTAGAGGATTGGGAGATAGTAACAAAACATTGTGGGGGTCATGGGTAATTAAGGCTGGCGATCAAAGTATCTATTTCAGTGGCGACTCCGGTTATTTTGATGGATTTAAAGAAATTGGTCGTCGCTATGGGCCATTCAATTATACCTTCATTGAAACTGGTGCATATGACAAAGATTGGGCAGATATCCACATGACCCCAGAGCAGAGCGTGCAGGCGCATCTCGACTTAAATGGTGAGGTCATGTTCCCTATTCACAATGGAACATTCGATTTGGCTTTCCACTCATGGTACGACCCGCTTGAGCGTGTGAGCAAAGCGGCTGAGCATGAGCAGGTGACAATAAACACGCCGATTGTAGGGGAAGTGATCACGGCCGGCACGCCTCATAACAATGCCTTTTGGTGGAAATCTCTGATGTCGAAAGGTTAACAGCCGCGTCTTGTTTGTATAGTATACCGGTCCAAAGCAATCTTGTTTTGGACCAGACCTATGTATACAGAAATAGAACAAACCACCATTAATATTGTCGACCGACAGCTTGAAGCCTATAACAATCAAGATATCGACGCATTTGCTGCAACTTATAGTGAAGACGTAGAAATTTACCAATCTCAAACTTTGGTCTTCAAAGGAAAGCAAGCGCTCATTGAGCGTTATGGCAAAAAGTTTTCAAGCCTTAGCTACTTACATGCTTCTTCTTTGACGCGTATTGTTCAGGGGCACTTTTTAATCGATCATGAGCTGGCTCAATCGTCAACTCTACCCAGTAAAGAGATTGATCATAGCGTTAAAGTGGTTGCTGCATACGAAGTAAAAGATGGCCTTATCTGTAAAGTCACTTTTATGGGCTAATATTTAGATCATTCGCAGCATTTACAGTGTTGTTGATATTGATTATTATTATCAATATCAACAGCCAAATTACCTTCAGGATGAATTATCAACAGCTAATTGCTAAAGACGCTTTTGAAAAAGCGTATCAAAACGCAAGTGCGGAATTTGCAGTAAAGGCAATGATCCTTAAACATAACCCTGCCAATATTGATAACTTGGCCGCATACATAGATGCTGGGCGCAAATTTGTAGAAGTATGTCTAAAAGGCGGCGATCCGTTACATGTTACTCATTTAAAAATGTGGATCAGGCGTAATTTGGTATTAAATTATGGCCGGGGGGCTGCTAATTTGTCTTTTCAAAATATGTGTCTAGCTGAGCTTATTTATTTAGATAAACAGCTCAAAACGGTATTTGCCTATTATGGTAATAATATCACCCCCTTGTTGCCGCAAGTGAGGTGATATTAAACACAAGTAAGTTTAAATATGGGTGTTATGAAAGGCTGTTTACTGTACGCTTTAATTGTGAGGACAGCTGAATTAAGTAGTCACGACCATACTGCTTGTTTTCAAGCTCTGCAAATAAAAAGGCAGGCAAATCATTAGCGTAGTCTTCACTTAAGCTTGCAATACCCAGCGCACATGCTGCGACCGTATCAACATCACCACCAAATGCGACCGATTGAGTGAGTATTTCAGCGTAACTGCGTGCGTTAATTAAAACAGTGAGTAAGGCGTTTACGGTTTGATGACCGCAACAAGCGACCTCTTTACTCCAGTTAACATCCCACTCAATATCGGTATGAGATTGTACAAAATTAGCGACTTGCTGTTTGGGTCCTAGTTGATAGTAAAAGTAATGACTAGCTAGCGCGACAGCTTGAGAAGAATTAATACCGATGGGTGTGTTGTGAGTCACACAAGCCTGTAGCTTTGCCTTGTTGAGAACATCGTCAATGTTGGGAAACAACCCTATTGGGACTGAGCGCATTGCCGCGCCGTTTGCTGTGCTATTGGGCTTTATTTTTGCCAAAAATTCATCCGCTGATTCAATTGATTCCAAAAAGGCATAAAACCCTTTTGAATACCCAAGTCGCTTGTCCCGTTTAAAACACTCAACAAACTTTCGTGTAATACTTTCCTTAGTCCATGATTCAGAGCTTACTATGAGTTCTGCTAACGCAATCGACATTTGTGTGTCGTCTGTATAATGGCCTGGTGCAATACCTAAACCGTGTTCATGGTAGGCTGTCAGGTTATTAAAGTTTGTAACTTTTTCTTTGCTAGCAAACTCAAAGCCTGCACCGTAAGCGTCACCGATAGCGATTTCTAGTAACATGTAACTTCCTCTAATTGTTCCATCAGTAAATTAGTTTTCTACCTTTGTCATTGCTGAGCTGGCCGTTTAGCTTTTTAAATAAGTAAAAAGTGAAGGTTTGATTTTCTGTATTATATCCTGAGTTGTAGGTCATAAAGGTTAGGAGCTAGTACTTAACAGCGATACTCAAAACGTGACCCATTCGACTAACGACACTCTATTTAATAATTCAGGGTGTAACTTCATGCATTGGAGATTTGCTGTGCACTTACTTTATCAAAATCAAAAAACCTATCAATAAGCTATAAACAACGCTTTTTTATCATAAATACGATTGACTACATAACGACGGATACCGTTCAGAGTGGCTTTGTATTTTTTATGGGTATTTTTATCATTGCTATGGATAAAAATAAAGCACCTTCCGTTGCGATCAGGCTCCACTGTATCATTTGTGCCCAGGTAAGGGGTTTGATAATTCCTTCAGTAAGACATTTTTGTTAAAATAGCGCGCTTAAGAGCTTATTTTTGAGGAGTTTCATGAAACACTGGGCTGTACGTATATCCATCTTAATAGTTATCATATTGGTCGCTAGGCAACCTGACCTTGAACTGGATCATCAAGGAAAAACCATTTCGTATAAAGGATTAGTACAACCTACGGATTATTCAGGTGTAACAAATGAAACTTGCACAGCACGTCGACTTTCCTCTGTTGAACACCCTTATATTGAAAATACCATACCTGCGATAGACAAAGCATTTGAGCTAGGTGCAGACACGGTACACCTAAACATTCATGCTACAACAGACAAGCAGTTGGCTGTGTTTCATGATTGGACGTTAGATTGCAGAACCAATGGCGAAGGTGTGACCTCTAAGCAAACAATGGCGCACCTCAAAACACTGGATGCCGGGTATGGCTACCGTGTTGGTGAAGAGGAGACCTACCCATTGAGAGGTAAAGGGCTCGGGCTTATCCCTTCCCTTGCGGAAGTACTAGAGCAGTTTCCTGAAAAGTCATTTCTACTCAACCTAAAAACAGCTGGGCCAGACGCCGTTGAAGTGCTTACGAATCATTTGGAAAAGCTTTCTGAAGCGCAGCGTAATCGTTTAAGCTTTATTGGTCTTCAAAGTGTATCTGAAGGGATTATAGAAAAATTCCCAAACCAAAAGACGTACTCAAAAGAAGTGGGTAAGCGCTGTTTGGTGAAATATATCTTTATTGGTTGGTCTCGTTATTATCCAAAATCTTGTGCCAACACAACACTGGTGTTACCTGAGCAATTTGGTCGCATATTGTGGGGGTGGCCGGATCAATTTGCTGCGCGAGCCCAGCAAAATGGCAGCGAAGTATACTTGTATCAAACCAAGCAACCTTACGCCAAAGAGAGCGATTATAGGGAGCAAGGGATCGGTTTGTTTACCGCAGATATGTATGGCTTAGCTGAGGCGGCAAAAAGCCAATAGGCAGGTCGAGTGACATTGATATAATAGCGAAGAGGCTGCAACTTGCAGCCTCTTTTTCATTAATACACGTCTCTGACATAACGCTTTTGTTTTTTCAGGCTCGCCACGTAGGCTTGGGCTTGTTCAGCATCTAATCCGCCATGTTCAGCTACCACATCATGGAGGGCTTTGTCGACATCTTTGGCCATTCTAAATGCATCTCCACAGACGTAGAAGTACGCACCGCGTTCGAGCCATGAAAATAGTTCTGCGCCTTGTTCTTGCATCTTGTCTTGAACATAGATTTTCTGTGTTTGGTCTCGGGAAAATGCTAAGTCTAGGCGGGTTAAAATCCCAGATTGTTGCATTGCCTCTAACTCTTCTTGGTACAAAAAGTCGCACGCCTTTTGTCTGTCGCCAAAAAACAACCAGTTGTCTCCAGTTGCCTGTGTTGCTGCGCGCTCTTCTAAAAAGCCTCTAAATGGCGCGATACCAGTGCCTGGACCGACCATGATAATGGGGGCTGACGCGTCCTCTGGGACGGAGAAGTGTTTATTGGGTGCGAAGTAGCACTTAACCTTGTCACCTGGTTTGCAAATGTCGGCCAAAAACGTTGAACAAACGCCATTATGTGTGCGGTTATCCTGAGTATAACGGACGCTTGCGATCGTTAAATGCACTTGGTTGTGATGTTTCTTAATACTCGAGGAGATGGAATAGGCTCTCGGAGCAAGGGGCTTAGCGAGACGTATAAAATCGCTGGCTGTAAAGGCAGTGGGCGCATATTTTGTTAATAGGTCAACGCAGTCTAGTCCCCAAAGAAAATCATTGAGACTCTGCGGGCCCTCTTCGAGCTTGCCAATAAATTCGGCATTGCCACTGCGTGCGGCTACCTCAGTGATAAACTCTTTACTAGGTATTCGGATCTCCAAATGTTCACTGAAGATGGTTTGCAGTGCAAGAGTATGCCCATCATATTGCTCGTGTTGTTCTTTCCTTGCGCCGAGTATGCTGATCAACTCTTCGACTATATCTGGTCGATTGGATGGAATTAAATTAATGGCATCACCAGCGTCGTAGCTCTCGTTTGTATCGAGTAGTGAAAACTCGTAGTGACATGTTTCTTTGCCTGAGCCCGGTTTATTCAATATATACGTACTGATTAGCTCTGCCTCAAACGGGTTATCTCGATTGAATTTGGATTTTGCCTTTTTTGTTGCCGCAGGGGCTGCACTGGGCACGACATCACTATGTCCATTACTGCCTTTTTGCGCGATGGTTGGCAGTGTCTCTGCGATCCATTCCTGTGCTGGAGATTCAAAGGCAACATCGCAATCGACCCGCTCAGCAATCCGTGTGGCCCCCAATGCTTCTAAGCGTTCATCCCATTGAATGCCTGCTAGACAAAAATCGTCGTAGTTGGTATCGCCAAGCGCTAGTACAGAGTAATAAGTATTGTCGAAACGCGGTGCGTTTGCGCTCGAAATATCGTCCCACAGAGCTTGGGCATTGTCAGGCATTTCTCCTTCACCATAGGTACTGGTGACGACCAGCAATCGTTCGGCTTGGCTTAACTGTGTAAGGTCAGCGTCATCCATGTCAATAACAAGCGGAGACAGCCCATGGTTTTTAGCAATCTCTGCTGCTTCTTCTGCAACACCTTCGGCATTGCCTGTTTGCGAACCATAAATAATGGTTAGCGGCTTGATCTGCTGTTGTGGGGCGCTGGTGGTCGAAACATGCTCTTCCTTAACCAATAAACGCGTGTGTAGTCCAGCTAAAAAGCCGCCTAGCCATTGCCGTTGATCGTCATTAAACGGAATATCTTGTGGTAAAAACGGGACTTTTTTGTTGCTTTTTAATTGTTCCATAAGGTTCTCCTTCTTACGCAGCGGTTTTAACGGCTTCAGACAGTACATAGCAATAGTGTGTAGCGAGCAGTTCATCGACACTACGGTACTTGAGCAGTGCTTTTTGCACGGCTCTGTCTCTGTGTATGATCCACACGCTCGTACCTAACGCATGTGAGTCACAGACTTCTCTGAGCGAGAGCGCATCTTTGTAATCTTGAACGCGTTTTAAAGCCAACAGGCAGCTAAGAGCCTGATCGTCATAACTAGCCAAGGCTTCTTTTGCATCTTTGGCAAGTGCATCAATTAGTTTGTGATCTAAGGTTTCAAATAAGTACTTTGCGGTGATCTCTGTGTAACCTTGTGTATGTTGTTTTTGTGCCAATTGCTCCGCTCTGTGAAGCACTCCCGCACTAGTTATATAGTTGTAAACTAATTCAGTATCGCAATCGCCATAGTCCGGAAGCTTGCCAGAAAACAGGCATGCTGCGTCATTGTGATACTTGTGATATGCAAGCTGGATAGCTTTGACAGACTTATCTGCCCAGCCGAGCGACAGCTCTTCGAGCATTGTCCGCCTATTTAATGACTGGAGAATCTGTTCTGCGCAGTGGTACTGGTAAAGTGCGTTTGGAATAAGCACGTAAAAATGTTGCTTAGCGGATGGCCAGTTATCTAAAAGTGCCTGCACGCGTGGTGAGCCAGTAGCTTTGAGGTGTTCACGCAAATGTTGCAACAACGCCAGTTCCTGTCCGCGACTTAGCTCATTGTCGGTAGATAAGCACAGCGTCGACACTGAGTCTTGCGAGCACAATTCACTAATTTGTCCCGATGGATCATATTGATACGCGGTTCCGCCACTCATGCCATTGCCAAACCCTTTACCATAAGCGCCTAGGTTGACGATAGCGCCATTGGTCATATATTCACAGCAAAAGTCGCCAACGCCTTCTACGACAGCGACAGCGCCGGAGTTTCTCACTCCAAATCGGTCACCTGCCTGACCGCAAACATAGAGCTGTCCGCCAGTTGCTCCAAATAGTGCGAAGTTTCCAATTAGGACATTTTCATCGATATTTTTACCACTGCTGGTAATGGTGATATGACCGCCACTGGCACCTTTACCAACCCCATCGTTACACGTTCCAATATGGCGAAGTGACATGCCTGAGTTATTGAAAGCCCCGTAACTTTGGCCAGCAGAGCCTGAGGTGTGTAAGTTAACGCAATGTGGCTTGAGTACAACACGGCCGTTTTCAAGACGCATGATGGCGGGGTGGGCGTTGATATCTTTATCTGACAGTTGGTAATTTAAAATGCGCTCAATGTCGATAGCTAATTGACCTGCAACGGTTTTATTGCAGTTATTGAGTTTGATTGACTCACTGTCAAAGCTTTCTTTACTTGCCGTTATAAACTCGCTTTGTAATTGCTTTACCCATTTGTTATCAATGTCAAAATTGGCTTCCAAGTAGATCGGCGAGTCGAATTTTATCTCTTCGGCAGGCTTTAACATTGCGGTCATATCTAACTTGCCAACCATGGCAGGGTGGGAGACGAGATGTAATAAATCTGAGCGTCCTCGCACTTCAGATAAAGAGTGATAGCCTATACTGGCTAAGATCTCTCGTACTTCGTGTGCTACATTCATAAAATACTGTGCAAGTGCTCTTGGATCGCCTCGGTATACTTCTGGGTTAGTGGTGAGTCCAGCAGGACACTTTAAATTACAGTTTTTAGCCATAACGCACTTGAGCATCATAAGTGCAGTGGTGCCAAATTCGAATGAATCTCCGCCTAACATAGCGGATTTAACTACATCGCTACCCGTTTGATGCGCATTGGAACAGCGCAGTGTGATTTTATCTCTGAGGCCGTTTTCGCTGAGTGCTTGATGTACTTCAGCAATGCCGATGTCTGCTGCTCGGCCAGTGTGTTTCAAGCTCGTTACTTGTGCCGCGCCTGTACCGCCAGTGTTTCCAGCGACATTGATGACATCAGCCCCAGCTTTGGCAACGCCAACGGCAATCGTACCGATACCCTCTGAAGAAACCAGTTTAACAATAACTCTGACTCGTGCCGCTTTGGCATCGTGGATCAGCTGGCCCAAATCCTCTATTGAGTATGTATCATGGTGTGGCGGTGGAGAAACCAACTCAACACCCGGTGTGCCACCACGTGCCGCGGCTATCACGACATTGACTTTGGGCGCAGGAAGCTGACCACCTTCACCTGGTTTAGCACCTTGGCCAATTTTGATTTCGATTTCTTGTAGTGCCGGGTCGGCTAAATAGCCGGTCCAAACGCCAAAGCGCCCAGAAGCAAATTGCTTTATTTTACTGGCTTTGACCGTATTGTAACGGCGGGAGTTTTCTCCGCCTTCTCCTGAGTTACTCATCGCACCTGCGATGTTGGTGCCCTGTGCGACGGCTTCATGGGCTTTTTCAACGAGTGCTCCGTGACTCATAGCGCCTGAAGCGAAAGTCGCAGTGATTTCGTGGGCGGGTTGTACTTTGGCCAGAGACACAGGCGCCACCCCTGTACAAAGTTTTCCGCACAGTTTATCTAGCGTAGAGTTGGTTCGTGTGACTATTAGGATCTTATCATTGGCTGGTAGCACCTCATACACTTCAGTTTTGAATAACTGGTTTAATGCCTCTGCGAGGTGCAAATTGGTTTTTGGGTTTTTTGCACTGTGGCTAAGCAGCCATTTATGTTGAGCGATCGGCTCTACGCTTAAACCTCTAATATTGACTTTATAGGAACCTGAGATCTCTATCAGTTTTAGAGCATCAACAAAGGCCTGTGTGCTATCAAGATGCGTAAAATCAAGCGGTAGAGAAAGCACATCTCGCAGTGCAGCTGGACGATGATGTCGTTCAACAAGTAGGTTGTGACTAAAATCTCGATAAGCTTGTGTGATTTCAAATTGGGCTATTTGCGCGGGGGTTCTGGCTTCGTAGCCAAGATCTTTATAGCCGTCATCTTCGGGTAAAATAACGCCAGTATCAGTGGACTCGAGCTGTGACTCATCAATATATTGAATTTTTTCCTCGGTCATATTGATGTATTCACGTACGGCAGTTGTGCCAAAACTGTGGCCAGCCCCTTGGGCTCGCTCCTTAAACAAGCCGAGCACAGGAATTTGATCTTCGGCTTGAACCTCAAATACTTTTTTGTGCCATGTAATGGCACTATCAGCCAGATCTTTAAAACGAGCTCCGCCAACTGGCGAGTGAATATTTGGAAAAATAGCTTTGAGCAGTGGGTCGTGTGTGTCGATGAAGTTGGCTTCAAAAAACTCTCCACCAATGTAGCTCTCGACAGTGCACAAACCAAATTTACCCATTGTTTTCATCAGTGCTTTTTCGGCCGCTTTTTGGTATCTGGCAAGCGCATCAAAAACCATATCTTCGTCTTTAAATAGCTCGATCGCACGATTGTAAACGGTGATAGGGCAGACTGCTGATGCGCCAAACCCTAATAGACAGGCAATGTCATGTGTGCTCGCGGCTTGTCCGGTGTGACAAATTAAACTGGTGTTGAAGCGCAGACCTTCGGCAATCAACTTTTGATTGATAGTAGCAACGGCAAGTAGCGCGGGAATAGCTGCTTGTTGGTGCGTAACCTTGTGATCGCTCAGTACAATGATATCGCAACCTTCACAGGCTAGCTGCTGTGCTCGACAGGCCAGAGTTTTGAGTGCATCAAGTAGTTGCTGTTGATGGTCTGTATAACTTGTATCAACATTGAAGAGCATCGGTAGTGTTTCGACTTTGAGTGCAGTCTGCGCCGTAATTTTGGCTAAATCATGGGGTTTTAATAGTGGAGAATTAAGCACTATTTGGCGATGGCTAGTCGAGCTAATATTGGGTTTTGCCCCCAGTGCAACACGCAGCGTCATACCGTCAACTTCGCGTATGCTATCTAACGGTGGGTTAGTCACTTGGGCGAAACGCTGACTAAAATAGCGAGAAACGCCACCTTCCTCTCGGGTTAAAACATTCGGAGCAAGGCCATAGCCCATTGCCGATATTTTCTCTGAGCCATCTTGCAACATGGGGTCTAGCATAAACTTAAAGCTTTCTTGGTTCATACTATAAGCGACATGTTGTGCAGTAATGTTTAAATGGGTGTTTTGCGTTATATCACTGTGCGTTATATCGGGTAATTCAGCGAGCGTTAGCCTTGCTTCATCTAACAAGGTCGCATAGTCATGCTCTGAGGCGAGCTCTTCTAGAATTTGAGCAGTGAATTTAATCTCTTTGTGCTGATGGTCAAATACAATCATACCGCCAGCTTCAATCCTTCCTCTGCGAATAATTTCCTCAGCGGGAAAATCTATCTGACCAGCTTCACTCATCACGGCCAAATAGTCATGAGTTTCGACACTACGTAAAGGTCGCAGGCCAAGTCTGTCGAGTCTTGCGCCTACCTTTACGCCATCGCCAAAAATAAAGGCGGCTGGGCCATCATTTTTCTCTTCGTAAAGCGAGAAATACTCTAGCATCGCACGCACAGGCTCGGATAAGCTGTCATCGTTTTCCCAAGCTGGCGGCATCATCGCAAGAGCGGCGACATCAATAGGCATATCATCTTCAATGACACGCCGAGCAAGGGTTTGATCTAGCCGCGCGGAGTCTGATTGTCCGGCCGGAAAGATAAGCCGTTTGTTTTTATACTTCGCAATGGCGTTTTCACTGAGCCGGTTCTTACGGTCGGTGTTTAATTCTCCATTGTGTGCCATACGTCTAAATGGTTGGGCAAACATGGGATTAGGGGCTGTATTAGTTGAAAACCGGGTGTGAAAAAACAGTGTATGTATCTGTTGGTCAGGATCATTGAGATCTTTGAAATAGGGAACCACTTCCCAGCTGTTCAATCGGCCTTTTAAAACCTGCGTTCTGGAACTCATGGACAGTGGATATAAACCCCGAAGCTTTTGTGTGGTAAACGCGTGTAGCTCAATTTCTTCAAGCGCTTGATGAATAAGAGATTCAAAAACAGCCTGACTGTGGATATGAGCGGGGCGCAAAAAAATGAGCTGTTTTATGGTTAGTTGTGCCAGCTGGCTTGCGCTATTTAGCACTGCGGCATCGGTTGCAACATCGCGGGTTGTCAGCACGTCTAGCTCATATTGCCGCAGTACTGTATTTATCAAAGATAATGCATCTTCTCGATTGGCATTGTCATTTGGCAGGAAAAAGTTAGCAACACCAAACTCACCCAGCTCAAGAGTAGGTTGTTTGGTCACTTTTCTAAAAAATGTGAGAGATAAATCAATATTTACACCAGCGCCATCGCCAATTCCTTCGGCATTCATTCCACCTCTATGTGGGATCATACAAAGTGCCTGATGTGCGTGTTGGATAAGTTGGTGTGTTTTTAAGCTCTGCTTGTGAGTAATAAAGCCGACACCACAACTAGACTTATCGAGGTCTTTATCAAATAAATATCGTTTCATAGTGTACCCAATTCAGTAAAACGGGTGTGCTCATCCTAGTATTTGCCTTTGAAAACGAGCTACACATTTTTTAAGCAGGCTTTCCAAGCTACTTCTTTGTGAATTTATATGCAAATGATAAATATTTGTATTCTCTTTGATCTGGTTTTTACGCCAATTCTTGCGGTGTGAAAATTAAATAATGTTAATTTATATTATTGATTTTTAGTTGTTTTACCTAGTTTTGGATAGCAGTTGATGGCTTGTTGAATATTTTTCACGCCAGTGAATTTATATTGTGTTCATCAGCTTTCGACATGAGGTTTTTTGTTGTTCGAGGTCGTATTGCAATGCCTGTTTATTTAACAAAAAATGATCTTGCTGTATACACAGCCCTGTGTTAGCTTAAATCTGTTATGAATACTTTTATCTTTGAAACACTTATCAAATTTTCTTGGTGGCGCTCTTAATAGAGCGGCGCTTGAATACGTGTGTTCAACTGCTGCCGAAAGGTAAGGGTTGAATCAAAAACACTGTCTCTTTCGGTAGCCAACTAAACAAGGAGACAGCTATGACACATACCATTCTAACCGGTGACAGACCAACCGGCCCATTGCACCTAGGACATTTTGTCGGCTCACTGCAACATCGAGTTGCGCTGCAAGAACAACACAATCAAACGATTTTGATTGCTGACATGCAAGGGCTGACGGACAATGGTCATAACCCGAAAAAAGTTGCTGACAATATTTTTAATGTGATGGCTGACTATTTAGCAGTGGGTATTTGCCCTACTAAAACTACCATTTGCTTGCAATCAGCACTACCCGCTTTGGCGGAGCTTGCGATGTATTACGCAAACCTAGTGAGTGTATCGCGGCTTGAACGCAACCCGACAGTGAAGGCTGAAATTGCCAGCAAGGATTTTGGCGCATCAATCCCCGCGGGTTTTCTAAATTATCCGATCAGTCAAGCGGCAGATATAACTGCTTTTGACGCGACCTTGGTGCCAGTAGGTGAAGACCAACTTCCGATGATAGAACTTACCAACGAAATTGCTCGAAAACTCAATAATATTGCCGGACAGCAAGTATTGGTGGAGGCAAAACCATTGCTAAGCAAGGTGTCTCGGTTACCTGGCGTGGATGGAAAAGCAAAAATGTCTAAGTCATTGGGTAATGTCATCACCTTTGGCAGCACAGATGACGAAATAGTTAAAGCGGTGCGCGCGATGTACACTGACCCAAATCATCTGCGTGTCCAAGATCCTGGGCAGGTTGAAGGCAATGTGGTGTTTACTTACCTAGATGCATTTCATGAAGACAAGCAGTACATCGAGTCACTGAAAGCGCATTATCGACGCGGCGGGCTTGGAGACAGCAAACTAAAAGGCATATTGGTGGATTGTTTAATTAATTTAATCTCGCCCATTCGAGAGAGAAGAGCGCACTATTTAGCGGATCAACATCAGTTGAAAGCCTTGCTCAAAGCCGGCACTGAGCAAGCTGATCAAAAGTCACAGCAAGTATTAGGTAGAGTGAAAAGCGCATTTGGCTTAAGTGTTTTTTGAAAGGAGTATTATGTGACCGACCACGGTTTAAATAAACGGTGGTCGGCACGCCTCATTCCCAATGCGATTGGGTGTCTTACTCTGGTTGCTTTAATGGGGTCGGTTGAAAAATTTCTGGGTCAATTTCTCGAGTATTAAAATTGGGGAAATCTCGCACCGATGCCATTTTTTGCGGATCGCCTGTGACCATTCGCAAAAGTTGATTGGTATCCGCTTTGAAATAGTAAGTGGCTGGTCCTTTGCCGTTAGGTCGTTCAAAGTGCCAAATATCAGCTTCAATGCCCATCACCTCACATGTGCCTATCAACTCGGCGTTGCATTGCTCAAGCACATCTTGCATTAAGATCAACTCGTGACACGGGTCAACCTCATCGTTCAATACTTGCTCTTGAAACGAGCTTTGCTGATCCATGTGCGCACGACTATAAGCAATTTTGGACTTAAAAGATTCATTGGTTGCCGGGTACATTATCTCCGACATCCATAATCTATGGCCGGTTTTTTCTTCAGACCAAGGGTTGAACAAACCATCTATTCGACAAACATTATTACTGTAATCAAACCAACAATAACCGGACGTGATATGGTCTTCCGGCTGCATTGGTTGCCAGTACGAAATGTAACTGCTATTCCACTGCGCAGGGAGCTTAGGGGGCTGCTTTTGTTTGTGCAGATCCATATTATTTGTCTCCGCGGGCAAGGGCTCTTTCAAGCGCTTGGCCTAAAGCTGCGGGTAATGGTGGAAGCTCGCCACGGCGCTCAGCAAAGCTCTGAGCGACTTCACCCGTAGACAAATGCATTCTGTCCTCGACCGTTTCAAACCACAGGCGGCTGATGGTTGCATGCTGGTCAAATAGGCGCATGATTGGCATAACGTGCTGGTTAAAGTCAGCCAATGCAGCTTCAACATTGTCGGGGTTATCGAAAACGGCTTTAACCAAGATTTGTGCGCCAACCACGGCCATGGTCGTACCGTGACCGATAGAGAAGTGGCCCGACTGCAATGCGTCACCGAGCAGAGCAACGTTACCGTCATATGCTTTCTCATGGCTAAGCGTCATAAAGTTACGCCATTTTAAGCCTTCTTGCGCCATAACCGGATTGCCGTCTAAGTCACTTTCAAAGACAGAAGCGATGAATTTCTCTGCTTCTTGCGGCGACATTTCATCAAGCCCCGATTTTTGATAGGTTTCTTCACTGCACTCGACGACGAATGTGCTCATCGTGCTTGAATATTTATATGAGTGCGCGACAAAAATACCTTTTGAGTGCGACTTAAAGATCAAGTTCATGGCATCAAACGTTTTTGGCGTGCCGTACCACATGTAGCGGTTTTTACCAAATTCCACTTTGGGTTTAAGGGAGTCTCGGTAATAAGTCGTGGTGTGGTTGATGCCGTTTGAAACAACGACTAAATCGTATTCGTTGCACAATAGCTCTGCATCTTCTACGGCAGGCTGTTCATAATCTATGGTGATACCTAAGCTTTGACATAATTGTCTAAGTTCACGAACCATCGACTTTCGCTCGGCACCACATAAGGTAACGCCTGTACTTTTTAACGCACTTTGATTGTGATGCGTTAGTTTAAAGTCTTCTAAATACTGGGCGTCCAATATTTCATGGTTTTCTATATAAGACAGTGGGTTAGCTGGGTGATGCGGCGCTCTCCCTGGCAGAACAACACCCCAACCAACAACGTTTGCGTCAGGATGGTTTTTCTCAATGATGCGAATTTCCCACTCTGGCTTTAACTTTTTGGTTTCACTTGCAAACATCAAACCTGATGGACCGGCACCAACAACTAAAATCTTCATTAATTCATTCTCCCTATTTTGTACCAAACGTTTTGCTTTTCTTGCTTGTCTCTTAATTCACTGTAACGCATTGATGTGAAGTAAAGTTTTTCTGCCATATCTGGCGGGTAATGATCTGGAAATTTCTGATTCATATAGCGAGCAAATCGAGCGCGCATAAAAAAGATAGGGTCTGAGCAACTAAGGACTTCATAGTTGGCACGGGCCATATCTTGCATTGCATCGGCTTCAATTTTACGCTGAGCGGTGAATTCTTCGAGGATCTTTGCAAAGTCATCACCATACTGATCAAATAAGGTATCTAACACATAGGCATCTTCAAGCGCCATATTCATCCCTTGACCTAAAAAAGGTGCTGTCGCATGGGCTGAATCGCCAATTAGTAATGCGGTGTTTTTATAGTGGAAAGTAGATGAACGCACGTTGATTAAGTCATTGCTCGGCTTAATCATGAATTGCTCAAACATATCTTGACGAATATCTTCCGGGACCATTGGGTAGTATTTGTCGAAGAATGCTCGCATCGCTGTGCTGTCGTCGCTGTGCAAGCTCACTTGACCAGTATAAGGAAGGCAAACTGCAAAGCTGATACTACCGTCGGGGATTGTCGCAGCACGCCCTGCAAATTGTCCTGCTGAGTCCATACCAAAGAAATAGAGTAGGTCTTTGCGCAGTCCGACTTTAGATGCATCGGGTACAACCAGTGTTTTATAACCATGTTTGAAAAAAGATTGGTGGAACTCAAAACGTCTACAATGAGACTGCATCGCTTCTCTTACACACGAGCGCGCACCATCTGCACCGATAAGTAAATCACCTTTATGAGTGACAAAAGTGTCATTGCTGTCTTTTGTCATCACTGAGCAGTTATCTAAATTGACTTCGATACAGCGTTGATCATAGTGATAGTTCACACCAGCAAGCTCTGCATATTTGTTTAACAAAACTTGAAAAGCACTGCGACTAAGAGATAGCGGCTTGAGTTTATCAAGCGGTGGTAGTTCACGTGTTTTTGGCTCTCCTTTAACAAAAAATGACATGCCAGATACTTCTACACCGCATGCTTGAAGCTCTTCAAGCGGGATCCCTGCCGCAACCACAGCCTCTATGCCCCGCACCGTCATACTTACACCAATGGCTCGTGAGCTGACTTGATCAATGTAGTCTGCTTGGCTCAATAGAGGGTTTCCACGTTTCTCTATGATGTGTACATCGTATCCACGTCTTGCTAAGTATATGGCTGTCAGGCCACCGGCTAGACCGCCGCCAATGACAATTATTTTCTTCATGATTAAGCTTCCCTTGAAAGTTTGCCAGTTGCGATTTCATGCATCTGATTTTGAAAAAACTCTAATAACTCGATTTGTGTTGTTGGAGGTTTTGCACAGACCATAGCTCTGCCCATAGCTGCAAGCTTTTTACATTGCTCAGATATGGCCATACACCCTTGCTCTAGGTCTGGAAATACGTGTGTGTCAATAGCTTCAGGCACAGGTGGACCCGCATTTCTCCCTGGTACGCCTGAAGGTAATGTCATAAGTAGCACTGAAAGTGGCCTTAAAATCCCCGTCATGAGATCGATAGCACCATTCATTAATCGTGAACGGCGCATACTGCCCAGCGGCCTGATAGCAAAGTGTTGCATCATCAGCTGGAACATTAATTCATGACAACCTTTATAAAACTGCATAAGTTCTACTGCTGCGGGGTCCGTCACGAGGTTACACCCGCTTCGCGCTTCAAATACTGGATTTTTCAGCACTGGATATGCTGGTTCAAATGGGATATCACTGTTAGTTAAGGTTTTCGAGATCGCTCGCAAACGACTAAAGTGACTGACCTCAAATTGGGGGGAGTTTGCGGCAACACCTTCGCCTTGCTCAGTCACGAAGTTAATAGCGAATAAGGCTGTCTCCTTATCATAAACTTCAAACTGATAGCCCGGATATTCTCGATTGATAATTTCATTAAGAAACAAATGGTGCTCACCGCCCAAATTGATCTTTTCTGCACCAAATAAGTCAGGTAATTCATCGATTGCTTTTGTGATATCGGCATAAAAGTCTGCAATAGACTTCCCGACGGTTGGGAAAAATGCTGGCCACTCAAAGCGAACAAACTTAGCAACTATGTGCTCTGAAAATGGTTCGAACGAAAACTCTGTATCGAGACCAAAGGTGTCTTTTGCTTGTTCTCCCAAAACTGGCTTACCCGGATAAAATGGTTCGCCCAATGCCATAAGGAGATTGTTTACCACTAAATAGTGGATCATTTCTTCGTGTGCGATTTCAAGTAATGCACCGCGCCAGCCGCTATTGAGTCGTCTGTCTTCGCCACCGTTTACAAGTTCTAGTTGTTGCTCGTTCCAACGTCCGATCGAGACCAAGTGTTCGCCTATGGCGTAATTGGGCAATGAATAGGCGCTGTATATATATTGCAGCATAATTGAAAGTTCTAGATCCACAGCGTCTTTTAGTGCGCTGATCAGCTGCTTCTTATTTTTGATTTTGCCGCTGATCTTGGCCTCGGATTGCGCTGATGGCAATATATTTGGCATCGCAGATTGCTCTACATTACACAGGTACTTTAAAAATAGCTGTGAGTGAACTTCCGGCATTTCCCGAGTGCTTGGCATGTAATAGCTTTTGTCGCGGTTTTTTGGGTCACACATTTGCCACATTAGTCGGGCATAGGTTTCACATTTACACTTATCCGCCATACTGAATACCGCTTCAGTCATAAATGGATAAAAAAGTTCGTAATAGGCCATTACATGGGTATAGAGAAAGTCATAGTCAACCAGCTCTGTCGGCGTGTCAGCCAATGCCCAATCATCTGCAAGCACACGGATTTGCACTGGACTGTAAAACTCACCTAAAAAGAGTTCTGCACTGCCTGCACTAAGGCTCTCAATGTCGAGTTTTCCTCGTCCATTTTGATCTGTTTCGATAAAAGGAGAGCAAGCCACTTTGTCAGGTGTTAACACGTGAGTGGCCAATTGGCTAACGGACGCAGGTTCACCTCGGTAGTAACTGCGTATATCCAGTGACTGGGTACTTGGCTTATTTAGCTCCGTGTTTGGACTTTCCATAGAGAGGATGTGTTGCTCAGCTTGAATATACCAGTCACTTTCGTACCAAGTGTGGCGCTCTGAGCATAACTTGAGAGATTGCTGATGAAATTGTGCATCGATCTCAGGCAATTGAATATCAATGATACCCGCATTAAGGTGATTGCTTAAATAGTCTTGTGGTTGTATGACGGCTACCACCTGACCACTATTAGATTTTAAGTACAGGTTACCTAAGTCAACCTTGTCACTTAGTGCGGGTGGCATGCCGTTTTGAACGGGAATAGCTTGCTCATAATTTTGATGGGGAAAACTAATCGCACTGTTTAAACTGAGCCAATTATCTTTAACTGATAGCGCTATAGGCGCGTACTGCTCGCTATTATCCGGCCTTAAAATTCGTCCTGTTGGTGAGGTTTTCATATCATCGTCATACCACAAACCAATGGAGCCGTGTAATTCGCAAAAAACGGGTTTGTTAGGTGTCATAGGCGGAGACAGGTTACTTACACAGTACTGTACCACTAAGCCTTTCACCGTTGGGTCTTGTAGCTTATCTTTCAATGCTGATAGAAATTCTGACTCAAGACCTAGTTGATTAAATATAAATTCTTCACTGTCTTTTTTTACCGTGAACTGAAACAGGCGAGCTTCGCTCATTTCTTCATGGAGAAAGTGATTAATCGGCTCTTCAATATAGCCACGGTTAATCCATCGCACGCCATGTGTGCAGTCAATGTCTGCTGACAAAATATGTGCAGTATTGGCAGACGATTTTGGGTCCGTGATAGTTAGTTGACCAGCATAAATGAGTGCCGAATCTCTTCGAGTCGGGTCGTTGTCGACCCAGCGTGCGCGATTAAATGATGTTCTCAAATATTCGTTGTAATGCCCCCATAGCGACAGTTTATTGCCGACTAACTTATCTTCGGTAATGTATTCTCCAGGTTTTAGCTGAACCGATGTAATTAAGGTGTTTTCCCAGCTGAAGTGGTTATTACCACACATGTTGTAACCAGCAGCGAGGTTAAATTCACCTTCATCGTCCAGACGGCCCTGCGCATTAAATTTTGGCCCCAGTGACTTTACGTAGTCATGAAAGGCTTGCGGCGGTTTTGCTACGTCGTAGGGTTTACCATCCTTGATCGCCGTGTTTGTCGATATATCCAAGGTATTGTTGATATTACGGTTACCTGTTGGCACATTGACACGCGCAACCCCTTTAAAATGAACTCGGGGAAAATCGAGAATACTCATTTATTTAAAACTTCCTAGTTACTTTGTTTACAGTATGTCTTTATCAAATGACAGTTAAACGTGTTCAAGCTCACTCTTTGTTACAGCCTTTACTTGAGATTGCTTAATTCGCGCAAGTAAGGTATTTGCAGCACTCGTCCCGGCCATGATGCCGCCTTCCATCCAGCCACAATGAGATGTGTAAGCATCTGATGCTGAGATGATATGAGACTGTTTATGTTCAAGTGTCTCAGGGTGGTTTGGGCAAGATTCTTGAGAGAACTCAACACCATGTACCCAGTGTTTGTATGTGTGATTGTTTGGATCAGGGAGTTGGCTTACATGACACTTTAGCGCCTCTGCCATAAGTTCTTTTACCGTTTGTAAGTAATGTGCTTCACCTTTTAATGTGGCGTCACGCCAAAAGTTGGCATATTCACTGTCGGTATAAAAAAATACATATCTGTTGTCCTTAAAATACAGCTTGCGCATCGGGCTGTTGGCAATGACAACATGATCGGCTAAGTCTAGCTCTTGCCACCAAGGTGTATCATAAAACAAGAACCCTTTGAACAATGGAATTGAACCATAGGTGTAGTTGCTCCAATCTTGTGGGAAACCACAATCTAGCTTTTTCATAGCTGTTGGAGGAAAAGTTAAAATCATTTCACCTTCGTCTATGACTACTGTTTGCTGATTGTCTTTCTTTAATATGAGTGAAGGGGCTGTGGTATCAGCTTCTAGGCTGATCAGCTCATGCCCAAAATGAAACTCAACACCGTGTGCCAGAGCCTGCTCATAAAGCTTCTCGGTCAGTGCCGAAAAGCCTTCCTTTAAGTTAAACCACTCATAGCCGGCATTGTCAGAAAACCCCTGAATTTCGGGGTGTTTTTCAATTATATCGTAAGCGATATGAGGCGTAATATTCGGCAGAGCTAAAGAGTCATAACCTAATGCGTTGATCATCTCTCTTGCTTGGATTCTACCTACGTAAATAGTTAAAAACTCTTCAAATGAATCGTGGGGATGTTCATCACAAAGTGGTTTCAAATTTTTCAGAATGCTCTTTAAACTTTTATGCAATGCTTGCGGTCGTTTTAGTTGTGTAAAAGGGAATTTTTCATACGCCAAATCAAGCAACTTAACTTGCTCTTTGACATTATGATGAAGCCCCGAAGAAAAGCGTCCTGCACCTAAGTCTACATAATGATCATTGACTTTTATTGCATGTGCGCGACCACCTACGCGATCCTTATGTTCATAAACCCGAATGGTTGTATTTTTACACTCTTTTGATTTTGCTAACGTTAGCGCGCAAAAAATACCTGAAATGCCCGCTCCGATGATTGAGATGGTGTTTTCTCTAACCGTCATGTTCCATGTTTCCTTGAGTTTTCCTAAAAACTTGTAGCTCTAAATGAAACTTCATTAATAATTAACATTATTTAAATATTAAAAATCATTGTTAAGCCGGTTTATTCACTGAAACACGAAAGTGTTAAATTCGTATTCCATAAAATCAATAGATTATGATTAATTAAACTCGCTATATCTGTTGTGGAGAATGATACCATTAACGTTTGCAATAATTAACAATGATCACTGAAATGTTATTAAAATAATGATATTTTCGGTCTGTAACAAAACTTAAATTGTTTTATTTATTGCAATTTGTGCATTTACTTTATTGCAAAATCAGCTTTAGTTTGTTTTTTTGGGATAAAGTTGTGTTCAAGTTTCATGATTGGTACATGAATTTTTGTTTTCAATTTGGGGATAAATATGTATGAATTATGGAGAGTTGATTTCAGTGCATTACACGTGGCGCTAAGTTTAGGGACAGGGGATGTAAATAGCCTCATCGGACTATTTCATAATAATAAGATTCTAAAGGGTTTTTTTAGTTAAATTGAAGGTTTTGCTCGCGATTTAATCAAAGTATGCCAGTGCCGGGGAGTGGGTAAGTTTTACAAGTGATTGCTTGAATTTTTTATCTGAATTTGCTTTGCAATTGTACCGATTACCTAAAGTGCTAAAACAATAGGTAAATCGGTATTTGTTTATTTGCAATGTAAAAACTAAGATGAATTTTTTATAACTTGGTGCCGATCTAGTTATTTTTCATTAGCTTTTTAAGGGTGATGAGTGAAAAACTCAGCGCAAATAGACCGCCAACGATGTCTGCAATGGGGAAAGACCACCATAGAGCACTTGGGTTGAACAGTTCAGGTAGCACTGCCATGAGGGGTAAAAGTAGAATATAGGTACGGGCGGCATCTAGCATTGTAGCGGGAATTGCTTTACCCATTCCCTGAAACAGACCGCTAGACATCATGCAAAAGCTTGATAGGGCAAATCCACAAAATGAGATGAGTGCGATTTGAACACCCAGTTCAGTGACTTGCTGATCTTGAGTAAACATGGCAATCAGCCATTGGGCTTTAAAGCACAATATAAAGGTCACGATAAGTCCCCAAGCGAAACTCATCGCACATGCGACTATATATGCTTTATAAACACGCTGGTATTGACCTGCACCATAATTGAAGCCCGCTAAGGTTTGCAGCGCTACCATCATGCCGATAACGGGCAAAAATAAGAACATGTAACTGCGCACTAAAATTCCATGCGCTGTGATAAGCGGCTCAGAATTATCTGCAAATACCGTAGATATTGAGTACACCGTTGCACCAAGGATGACAGAAAATCCGCCATGGGATAACAAAACAGGCAGTCCGAGGCTTAAAATTTTTGTGTGTATTTGTAGCGGGCTAAAAACTTGCTGCTTATGAAACTGGACTTTGCTTTCACCTTTTAGTTGCAACTGTATTGCGATAGCCAGTGCAATACTGATAGCGCAAATCGTTGCCCAAGCCGCACCTGCAACTCCCCACTCAAATACAAAGATAAAGAGGGCATCAAGTACGATGTTTAAGATTGAGGCCGTAGTTAACACTTGCATCATTGCTTTTGGGTTGCCTGAAGCACGAAACCCTTCAGTAATTTGATTACAAATAAAGCCTACCACCCAAAATAGTATGATCGGTGTGATATAGCTGGTGGCCTGCGCTTTTAGTGACTCTGGTACAGCCAGCAAATTAAAAATACTGTCTAGGTTAAGATACGTTAGAACACACAATATAAATGCGGATCCAATAGCAAGTAAAAAAGAAGCTGAAAATACTTGGTTGGCGTCTTGCTGGCGATTTGCTCCCAAATACCGTGAAACCAAAGATGCCATGCCGCTACCTAACATAGTACTAATCGCGATCAACAGCATTTGTATTGGAAATACAGCAGAAACAGCCCCCATAGCGTGTGCGCCAATACCCTGAGATATAAAGAGGGCATCTACAAAGCTGTATAAGCCACTGATTAGCATTCCTAAAATAGTAGGGATTGCTAAAAAACAAAACTGTTTAAAAATGGGGGCGGTTAGCAATGGGGAATCCTGCTGCTGTGCGATTTCAATGTCTGCGGTAGTCGTACTCATAAATGATCCTTGTGAACTGTTAATTTATCTCGCTAGTTTACTGAAAAAACATTAATGGGGTTAATTATTTGTTTTGTTATTTGGGTTTTTATGTTTATTTGCTTTTCGGGTAAGGGTTATCTAAGCGAATAAGTAAAAATCCTTGATGATTTTGGCATGTATTTTTTATGATTTTTTAAAACATCCATAGGTTCTAGGGAGCATGTATTCGTTTTTGATAGTGGATATGGAGCATTCTATTACTGAAATATTATGTTATATTATCTCTTTTTGGTGTGTGGAGAGATTAATGCTTGGCAACTATCAATTAGCAGGTGACAGAGTGTCTATCGGTTTGGCGGTGATGTGTTTGGCGCACTGTTTGGTTTTACCTATTGCAATCACATTGTTGCCCTTTTTAGCTACGAGTTTTTTAAAAGAAGAGGCATTTCATCAAGTATTATTGGTTGGTGTGTTGCTAACCAGTATTTTGGCCCTGTACAGCGGCTGCAAAGCTCATAAGCAATGGCGTATTTTCACGACCGGTATTGTTGGCCTGTTTACGTTAAGCGTAGCTGCGCTTTTTGGTCACGACTTGATTGGTGATTACGGGGAAACTATCTTGACTATGATAGGAAGCCTGATTGTTGCATATTGCCATATCAATAATATTAGAGCATGTCGAAATACGGTTTGCTGTGATTAACTTGCTTCATTTATAGAGTGTAAGGGGAGCAATGACCCCTTACACAGCTCCTTTGGCATCACACTCATTACATCGATACCAAATCTTTTGCGAGTAGGTGATTTAATCACCTTGTACTATGCTCAATGCATTGATGCTATGTTGCAGGAGTATATGTGGTTAGAATTGTCCCTCTTATTCAACACGTTGTGGTTTTTAGCAGGGTTACTTTGCTATCGATTACTTCTGTCTCGCTCCGTCGTCAATTCGTTTCAGTCTGAATTATGCAGCGGCTTAGTAATTTTGCTCGAATTCCTATTGCCCTTAAGATTTTTGTTGTTGTGGTGTTTGGATTACTTGCGCAAGTAGCAACCTTGCACATATTTACACTGAAACAGACGGCCGATAGCCATTTGGAGACAAGGTTAGACGAAGTGAGCAGTCTGTTTGTGCAAGCTAAAACGGCCATTGAATTTATGGTTTCTGAAAACAGAATGGATGTGGTTGAAGAGTATCTGAGTTTAATGAAAACCCATTCAGAAGTTGCTCTAGCTGTGGTGTTCAATACCCAAGGTCACGTTGAAATTAGTACAAATCAAAAGTATCGTGGTGTTACCGCTCAGGCATTGACCACGGCATTTGACATGCCACCTGAGCTAACTCTTGAGGTTCTCAATGCCCTGTCAAACGAGCAAGATTACTCATATTTTGATAAAACAACCAATATGTTAGTGATGGTTGGCGTTATTTCACTTGGGCAAAACGTCGATCAGAATAAACACCTTGTAATTTTGGCTGATTATTCACTTGTGGCAAGGTACATTCAAAATTCAACGATGCACGCATTTACACCATTATTTGTGATTATGTTGGTAACCGCGCTTTTAGTTGCGCTTATATTTCACGTATCGATTCGAAATCGGCTGCAGAAAATTTTTCGTCACTTCGATACTTATAATTCAAATAATAGTACTACTTTAATAGAGATAGGCGGAAAGGATGAGATCAGTGAACTTGCTCGCAGAAGCAATAGGCTATTTCAAGACCTAGCGGCGAGTCACGCGGCAACCCGAGAACAAAAAGATTATTTTCAAGCCTTGTTTGAAGGGATCACCGATGCTGTGGTTATCGTTAACGAGCAGGGCCATATTTTAGATCTTAATCATGTCGCTCAGTCTTACCTTACATCTCAACCGCAATCATTCGCGAAATTCAAGCGATTCTTCAAGCTGTCTCATACATGCGATACTGATCAGTTGTTAAGCTTGTCAATTGAGGCTGAACGAAATAGCGGGAAAAGCGTGAAAAGTTTCTGGCTGTATCGAGAAAAATGGCATTCAATAAACTTGTCCGTCACTAAACTGAATTTAAAAAAACAGGCACAAGGTTTCTACTTGGTAGCATTTGTTGACCAACAAAAAGAATTTGAATTGAATTTACAGCTGCAGCTAAGTGAGCGTAAATTTTATTCCATCATTGAAAACATTCCCGAAAGTGTATTTTTACTACAAGAAAATGCAGAAGTGGCCTATCTAAACAGTCAGCTAAAACAGTTTTTATCTGTCACTACGCCTATTAAAAACGCACAAGAGCTACTGCAAGCTTGTCCAAAAAATATTGCGGACTTTATAGATAACCGCATGAACTCGGTCATGACCGGAGATAGCTATATAAGAGAAGAGGTTCATTATAAGCGGCGTGGCGAGACCTTTTATAGTGCAATCACACTTTTTCCCATCGTTAAAAGAGCAGATCGCAAATACGCGATGGCCGGCGTTATTTCCGATATTACGATTCAAAAGAGAACCGACTATACACTACAGCAAACACAAAAAAGACTAGCTGGATTGGTTCGTCACGCACCGCTTGCAATTATTGAATGGGATAAATCTCTGACCATCGTATTTTGCAATCAGGCAGCCTCAGACCTGTTTGGTGTTAGCCAAACCTCGCTGATTGGTAGCAATTTGACAGAAGTTGTCACCTCAGAATTTAATGTTGAACTTGAGCGTTACCTCTTCAGTACAATGTCAGATGAATATGCAGCCAAGCAGCTAATTGCTATTTCAGATGCAAAAGGTCAGCAAAGAGTGACGGAGTGGCAGAGCTTTACGGTGTTTGATACACAGAGCGAGCCGCCGCGTTATGCATCCTTGATCTCTGACATTACGATGTTGCACGACGTTATTGAATCACTTGAGTTAAAAGAAGCTGAAAAGGATGAAGTTTTGCAATCTATGGTCGACCCAGTTATCACGATAAATGATAGAGGGCAAATACTCACCTTCAATAAGGCCGCAGAAGTGGCTTTTCAATATCAGGCACAAAGCGTTATTGGCAAAAACGTCAAGACGCTCATGCCAGATGAGTTTGCAAAGCATCACGACCAATTCATTTCAAATTATATGACAACTGGACAAAAGCAAGTAATTGGCATTGGTCGTCAAGTCGTGGGAAAGCGAGCAGATAACAGTGTTTTTCCAATGCACTTATCAATCAGTGAATTACCTCTTATGCCCAATGGTGTGCGTCGCTTCATTGGCAACTGTGTTGATTTGACCAATATAAAGGAAAAGGAAGAGCAGTTGAGGCGCTCGATGAAAATGGATGCGTTAGGTAAATTAACCGGGGGGATCGCGCATGATTTCAATAACTTGATTGGTATCATGCTAGGTTATAGCGATATTATCATGATGCAAGAAGGGTTAGATGAGGATTCACGAAGCTACATTCAAGCCATTGTTAAAGCGGGTGAGCGTGCTACAAATTTAACTCAAAAGTTATTAAGTTTTTCGAAAAAAGAAAGTGAATTGAGTGAAATATTTAGCTTAAACAAGGCGCTGCTAGAGAGTCAGCAGCTTTTAGAAAAGTCACTCAAAGCCGATGTTAAATTGATATTCGAGCTAGCGGAAGAGCTACCGAGCGTGAATCTAGATAAACACGATTTCGACGACATGATACTAAACTTAGTGATAAACAGTGTACATGCCATAAACGAAGCCGGTACGGTTATCATTAAAACTTCAACTCAATGGTATCAAAATGATCTTGTCGGCGCTTCGCCAAGTTTACATGTGAGGTGCGAGGTGTCGGACACTGGAACAGGGATCCCAGAGGAGTTCTTAGACAGTATTTTTGACCCTTTCTTTTCAACCAAAGGAGAAAAAGGGACGGGCCTAGGTCTTAGTCAAGTGTATGCATTCATACAGCGAAGCAAGGGGCAAGTAGAAGTTAAAACGAGTGAAAAAGGCACTATGTTTTCAATCTACTTTCCTGCAATTGAGTCGCAAGCTCAGCAAAATTCAGTGGTTGAAATGGTGACTAATCAGCCACATCACGCCTCGCAGAAAATTCTTGTTGTAGACGATGAGTTACCTTTGGCTGACGTCGTGGCGAAATTATTACGTCAAGTTGGCCATCAAGTGGATATCTATGAAAGTGCGTTAGATGCATTGAGTGCACTGCAAAGTACGCAGTACGACTTGGTAATTTCAGATGTCCTAATGCCGGACTTAAATGGCTTTAGTTTGGCCAAAAGGGCGCGTGAAGTGCGGCCTGACATCAAAGTGCAAATGATCAGTGGTTATGTCGACATCGAGAAAGTCACGGATTTTGACCCGCAGTTATATGAGAGCCTGATACGCAAGCCTTTTCGCCCCCAGGAATTACTCAATCGAGTGTCTCAATTATGCCTAAAATAATTCAGGCTTGGTGGTATTTATATCCATATTTGTGTCTGCTTCGGGCACTGACTTTTTCTCCATGGCGAAGTATTTATCTGTTTGCTCAATGATGTCAGTTAAATTCGACTTCAGGAGATCCATTTTTGGCTCAATTGCACTGAGTTTTTTGGCCTCTTTGGCGATTAGGTTGGCAATAAAGAGTTCCTGTTCTTCGGTTAAATCAAGAATATGGAAACTGGAAGAGATTTGCTGATTTAGATCATTGGTCACATCAAGGATCAGGCTTTTATACTCTTCGGAAATTGTATGAAGTTCACTGATCCCGTTGGTAATATCTAATACTATTTTTTCAACTGCGTGCTGTCTACCGAGATCAATTAACTTGGCTTCGACTCCTTCAATAATGGCAACTGAAATATCCTGTATAGCGCCATTTTCCTCTGGTGACTCAGGCATATTTTTTATTAAAAATGAAATGTGCTTTTCGTTGACAATCAGACGCCTACCAAAATTGTGTAAGCGTCCTTTTGTGCATAATAGCTCAAATATATTTTGCTCAATTGGACTTATTTGAGTGCCTCCTGGGCCATAAAAGTGCATTTGCTCCTGCTTGATCATAATACTGGTTAGCATGCCCAATTGTTTCATCGTAGAGAAGAATTGGTTGATAACTTGTTGTTGATCACTACATTGATTTAGAAGTTTAAAAAATTGCATAACCAAGCTGTAGTGTGACGCTTGTTGCATTGAGGAAAGCGCGAGCGTTATAGACTCTTGTTCACTGGCCTTAAGCAGCGTCTGCGAGTTGATAAATTCACAGACTCGTTGCACCTTTGTAACTAGTTCTTTCATTTGAAATGGCTTGGCGATAAAGTCATCGGCTCCTACATCAAAAGCACGTAACCGCATATCGAGGTTGTTATAACCAGACACAAGAAATACAGCGCAATTTGCAGGTGCAATCTCAGTTTTTATTTTTTCACATGCAGCTAAGCCATCAATACCTGGCATACTAATATCCATTAGGACGACTTGAGGATCAAAGTGCTCTAAAATTGCGAAGGCATCGCTTGCTGATTCAGCCTGCTCACAAACAAAAAAAGGCTTTAGTGCTGCGGTGATCATATCCCTTACTGCTTCTTCATCATCAACAATAAGAACCTTGGCAATGTCTGTCATAGCACACATACTCCTGCACAGAACTATAAAATATTCATAATCTTTTGACTCTCATCAGCATAGTGTACAACTGTGACATATGCTAAGTATTTAGTATGGAGTATAGAGTAAATTATTTAAACTAATTCAAAATTCTGGATGCATGTTCTAATGTGGATACTAGGATGATGTGTGCGTGGCTTTAAAATCTAAATAAGGTGACGTGAATTAAGTGAAGAATGTGCGAGAGGTATTGCACTCTCGCTGATATTTTTTGGTTAGTACGGTAATTGACCGCCATTATTTATGAAGGTGACATACTCTTGCCATAGCTCATCTACACCACGACCTAGTACATGCTGAAAGGCTGCTTCAAATGACCAAGTATAATTGCCTAGATCCTTCGCCGCCTTGTTAAACTTGTAAAGAAAGTCTGGGTCGTGGGTTACTCGAACATAGTGTAAGAAAAACCCTGTTGTGGTGTAGCCACCGAGCCATTTTTTCGGATCATTCACATTAGGCGTGCGGGTTTTGTGTAAGCCTTCACCAATTCTTACGGCGTCAGCGAGTCCTTCTGTGTATGCCCAATAGGCTTTACCGTCCCCGTAGTTGTCGTGTGTAAGTGGAGAGTTATTGTAACCATGGGTAACTTCATGAGATAAAATGCCGTCTATTTCATCGCGGATCGCTGAATCTGAATTACCATTGTCGCGGTAAATTTTTTCTAAGTGGCTGGTACTGACAACAATGGTCATTTCACCAGAACCGTCTTCTCCCATTTTGTAGGCAACAAACTCATTGCCCCAATGATCTTTGGCTCTCAGTTCAAATTGTAGGTTCCGGAATCTGTTGGATTCAACTGCATCACGATAGAGTATTTTTGCGACGTCGACACAGCGGTTAGCCATATGCCCCGCTGGATCTGAGATAATGCGTTTGAATAATATTGAACCTTGTGTATGCGGATCCACATCGACAAAGTTCACTTGTGGCTTTTTCCATTCGCCGTTTGGTGGAGTCGTCACTTCTTCTTTTATATTAATGGTATAGCTTGTGTTTGAATACCCATACACTGAGACATACACATCATTACCTTGTAGTGAACAAGACTCATCTGCATTGGGGCTCGTGCTAGAGCAATCGAAAGTTTGAGTTGTTGGTTGAGCTGCTCGTCGCATGTATAGGTCAGCATCGCCCGTACCCGAAGTAGTTGCAACAATCTTGTTCGCTATATTAAATGGCCCAAAGTGCTGCCACTGTCCGGCATTCAATGTGTTGCTTTGTGAAATAGGTAAACTATCGGGTGGTGTCACAACATCTGAGCCGAACATTTCGATTTCTGCAATTTGTAGAATATTGGCACCATTTGTTGAGAATACATTGAGTCTTACAAATGAGTATGTTTGCGGGTTTGCCACCGTAAATTGTTTAGTTTGATGTCGGGTACTGAATGATTGGTTGTTTCTGGTATCAAGGGTAAACCAATTGACCCCATCATTGGAGCCTTGTAGCTGCCAATCTTGAGGGTCTCGGCTAGGTACGTCATTTGCTGAGGTAAGTGTATAGGAAGTCACTCTTTGTGGTTGAGAAAACTGGTAACTTATCCAACCTGATGACGAGAAAGTCAGCCATTTACTGTATTGATTATTATCAAACGCTTTTGTTCTGCCCTCAAAGTTACCATTTTCTCCCGATGCGGTGATCGCATTTGGATTATCAGATGTAAGGTCTGTTTGTGCGATGACAGACGCAGAAAAAAGAGCGCTGAGTAGACAGGCTAAGCTGGTTTTCTTCAGTGACACGTGTGTAATTTGAGTTTTCATATATTCAACCTTGTATCGTTCCAAAAAATGATTGTGATTTGTTCCACTGTATTTATTGGCTTCTTGATTGTTGTTATTTTTTCACAGGCATTATTGTTGCCAATTGAGTTGGAACGTTTTAAATAATTGGTTGTATTTTGAACTTTGTCAAAGGTTTTTTTACAGTTTTGTAACTAGTTAGGTGTTTTAATATGCGATTTGCATTGGTTCTAAGAATATTTATATGGCTTTCTTAAAAGGTGTGGTGGTTAAATATTCCCAACTTTCCACCGTTAAAAAATCGATTTTTCAATAATTTAATTTGAGAAATGTTGAAAGCTCAGTCGATAAGTAAGAAAATTGACCAAATAAATAACGCATAGCTAGTATGGCATGTCAAAAAATGTAAAAAGGCGATGTTGGAGTGATAAATGAAGTGGCATATTGAACAGGGCTGTGTGGAAGATCTCATAGACATAGAAAATCAAATCCCTGAATTCGCAACACCAAAAACGAGAGAAATTTTAGACGCTCGATTGCAAGGGAAAAAAGTGTTGTTGTTGATAGCGAAAGTAGATGGCTTGCCTGTAGCGTACAAGTTGGGGTATGCGGTCGATGCGCGACGTTTTTATAGTTGGTTAGGTGCAGTGATACCCCAATACCGTGGTGCCGGCATTGCACAAGCTTTATTAACCGAACAGGAGCGCTGGTGTAAAGCACATGGGTTTCATAGTATTGCAGTTAAGTCTATGAACCGTTTTAGGTCTATGTTGATGATGCTATTAAAAAATAACTATCACATTGTCGACTGCCACCCTCTAGAAGATGGCACAGACAGTAAAATTCATTTTCTAAAAACGCTATAGGTTGAGCGCGGCTTTGCTAGTGCGAAGCCGTTTCTTTGTTGGCAGCATTTTTTTCAAAAATAAAGTTTAAGATCAACGCTACACAAATGATGCCACTGCCAATTAACAGAGAGGTTAATTCGGCATCTTTATTCCATATAACAATGTTGACTAGTACACCAGCTGGGATCAGTACATTGTTCATAATTGCCAATGTGCCGACGGAGACGAGGGTCGCGCCTTTATTCCATAAAAAATAACCAAGGCCCGAGGCGACTAGTCCCAAGTATATGAGTACCCCCCATTGCAGTTGAGTCGTAGGAAGTTTATTTTCATTGCCTAAAATGGCGTAGCTGAGTCCTGTGATAATGAGAGCGCCAAAAAAGAAAAAACCAAAGCAGGTATGTTGTGCTGGTAGCTGCTCTGTGGCAAGCAAACGTTTGTACAATACTTGACCTAAGGCAAAGCAGATATTGGCACCTTGCACTAGCATCAAACCAAACCAAAAGTCATCATTGAGCTGGGCATAACGAATGGTGATTGCTCCACATGTAGCAATTAGCGCTACAAACAGGTGATGAAGCTGTATTTTCCTCTCTAGTAAATCACTAATTACGGTGATATATACAGGCGTCATTACAGTAAAAAGCAGTACTTCCGGTACACTGAGATATAGGAAAGAATGGTAATAAAATCCATACATTAGACCAATTTGGATTGCGCCAATCACCATTAATCTGACTGCAACATGAGGCTTTACATTGGTAATTTTGGTAAAAGGCAAAAAAACCAATAATGCGATGACGACACGGCTAAACGCCGCAAACCAAGAGTCTACTTGTCCGGCCAAATACACTCCAATTAAACTGAATGAAAATGCCCAGAGCACGGTTACAAATGAAAGATAATGCATAGTGTCGATATAAAGTTTTTGTGTATGGTAAAAGTTCGCACTCAATAAATCGAGTAAATGGCCATGAAAGAACAAAATAACCCTAAACGATCACGAAGCGGGGGGACTGGGTGGAAACTGTTCGGAAAATTCGAACTAATTGCCCATTATAATATGATTTTAATTTACTACCTAGTCGCTACAATGAAGTTGTTTTCACATTTATCCCTTTCATGATTACCCATGATGTGTTAAAGGCCACCATTTTATGGTGGCCTTTTTATTTTGAGTCCCTCATTGGTTGCTTTTTCTAAGCTCACTCTACACTTTTATACAATTGCGCATTGCGCTGTTCATCTTAGGCTAAACTTGATGCTTGCATCTTATGCTACTGGTGCGCTACGGCATAAGGCTTAGGCAAATTTGGTAGTAATTGAGGAGTAAGAAATGACATATTTTTTTAAAGCCAGTGTTTTACTGATGATGTTAGCAATCAGTGGTTGTGCATCGATGGGGCCGGGGGACAATGTGCAAAAACGTGCACAAATAATAGAAATGAAAAACGAAACTTTGGCGCAATTGTATCAAGAAAAACCGGATACACGAGCGCAGCTGCGATCAGCGGTTGGTTACGCAGTGTTTTCAAATGCAAACATTAACTTACTGTTGGTTTCAGCGGGCACAGGCTATGGGGTGGTGCAAAACAATCAAACGGGTCAATTTACTTATATGAATATGGCTGAAGGTGGAGTTGGTTTGGGCCTAGGTGTCAAAGATTATAGACTGATCGTCGTTTTTCATACTGCGGCAGCACTCGATACATTTGTGAATAACGGTTGGACCTTTGGCGGCAATGCCGATGCCGCAGCGAAAGCATCTGAAAAGGGCGCTGCAATTCAAGGCGAAGTATATTACGGAGATCTGTCTGTTTACACTTTAACGCAAAGTGGTTTGGCGCTGCAGGCTACTGTGAAGGGAACCAAATTTTGGCCTGATAAATCTTTGAATTAGTTTTTCATCTTAATGAGCTGAAGAGGTTTTATGCAGCGTTGGGACGCGTCTACAAACGCATTTTTTATATGAATTTACTTTTTGATCTTGTGAGGGACAAAAGTATTCGCTATAAACAACATAGGCATGTTTAATTATTGTAGAGGGTAGCGTGTTTAAGGAAATTGACGACCTCAGTGATAGCTTAGTTTTGATTGTAGAAGACTCTGCGCTGACGCAAAAAGTACTGAGTGCTTGTTTAGAGGGGCTGTGTAAAGTTGATGCAGTCGACTGTGCTGAAGATGCAATCGATTACTGCCTAAAGTCTGCACCTGATTTGATTTTGATGGACTGGATTTTAGGTGGTATGACTGGCTTGGAGGCGTGTAAAAAAATTCAAGCTATGGATGAGCTTAACGAAATCCCGATCATTTTTGTGACATCAAACACCAACGAAAACCAGCAAGAACTGTGTTGGGACGCCGGGGCTGTTGATTTTTTAGGAAAGCCTATTGTTGCCAGGACACTAGTAAACAGAGTTCGGACTCACTTAAAGTACAAGCGTCAAACAGACATATTAAAGCAATACTCGTTTTTTGATGGATTAACAGAAGTATTTAATCGCCGATACTTTGATATGGAATGCAAGCGTTTGTTTAGGCAAAACTTACGGCAACAGCAATGTTTATCAGTCATCATGCTTGATATCGACTATTTTAAGTTGTTTAACGATAAATATGGGCATTTACAAGGAGATGATGCGCTTAAGGACGTGGCAAAAATAGCAATGAAAATGGTTAACCGGCCGCTTGATAGTGTGTTTCGCTATGGGGGAGAAGAATTTGCGGTGTTACTTCCTAATACCAGTGAAGAAGGCGCGCTTAAGATTGCTCAGTCTATAGTGAATGCGGTAAAGGGCTTAGAGATCCCACACTGCAAATCTCAATTTGATGTAGTGACGGTGAGTGCTGGTGTCGCTGTGGGCCACTATGGAGCTTATGATAATATTGAAGATTTAATCCAAAAAGCAGATGAGGGTCTGTATTTGGCGAAGACTAACGGTCGGGATCAGGCTTATTTGATTGCCAAAGAACCTAAGTAGAAAGGTGCAATTATAACGATTGCACCTTTTGCAAAGAATTACATATTAAACAGCAATGCAGATACCGCAAGTAAGCCAACGATCAGTACGAAGTAAGTACTTAAGTTACCTTTATATTTTTGTAGCGCTGGCACTTTATAAATGGCGATTGTTGGCATTACAAATAAGATCAATGCGATAATTGGACCGGATATCGCGCCCATCATATCTAATATGCTTGGGTTAATTACAGCACAAATCCAAATAGAGATGAACATCAGAACCACGCCAATTTTGTCTGCTGCTTTATAGCCAATAGAAGTTTGTTTGGTCAGCAGACCGTTAAAACTTTCTCTTGCCCCTAAAAAGTGACCTAAAAATGACGATGTGATCGCAATGAATGCCACAAGTGGGCCTAATGTCGCGATAAATGGGTTGTTATACACGTTTGCTAAGTAGGATAGAACCGATACATTGGCTTCTTTAGCTTCGGCCATTTGTTCAGGTGTGAGTGAAAATATACAAGAGAAGACGAATAATAAAACAAATGCAATGAGCATGAGTGCGGTATTTCGTAAAATTCCTTCGGCTTTGACTGTCGCTTCAGATTTGTAGTGCTTACGCTGTGTATTTGCGAAGCTTGAAATAGCCGCTGCGTGGCTAAATGAAAAGACCACGATGGGCACAGAGAGCCACAGAGTTTCTGTCAAAGAGCCCAAATCTGGAGATGAAATCGCGGGCAGTTGCCAGTTGGGGATCAAGTATAGTGATAAGAACAGCAAAACCCCCACAAGAGGGTAAACTAAAATGGCAAATGCACGTAGCAGGAGTTTTTCACCGCCAAGCATGATGGCTATCATACCAGCAACGAGCACACCTGAAAGCAAAACGCGTGGTAGAGATTCCATACCCAGCTGATTGACCATAAAGCTGTCGACTGTATTGGTTAACCCTACGCCATAGATAAGTAAGATAGGGAAAATTGAAAAGAAATACAGTAAGGAAATAAGGCGACCACTGGTTGCCCCAAAGTGCTCTTCAACCACGTCTGTAAAATCAGAGTCATTGTTTTTTGATGAAAGCACAAATCTGGCTAACCCTCGATGGGCCAAATAGGTCATTGGGAAAGCAAGTAAAGCCATGATTAATAGTGGCCAGAATCCACCGATGCCAATGTTGATTGGTAAAAATAAGATCCCCGCGCCTACAGCCGTACCAAATAGGCTCAATACCCAATTCGTGTCATGTTGGGTCCAGCGGCTATGGCTCATATCTGCCATAGCGCGAGAATCTCCCGCCTGTGAATTACTCATACTTGTTGTCCTAAGTTTTAATTTTAATCGCGCGGATGATATAGAAATTCAATGGCTGATGCATGTTTATTCGGTTCGTTTGCGTGTTTTATAGACAGGGAAGGGCTTTTGCGGTTAATAACCATTCATATTTTAGCGTTCTTGATGCGCAACTGTTAGGCATATCGAAAGCATGTTCTTTGACTATATCTGCGTTTCTTAGCTGTCGATTGGCAAGTGGCTGCGGCCAATGTCGTCTAGGGTTGGTGAGGTTTTGATAGCACAACCCGTATCTAAGAATGCTGGTTAAACTGCTGAGTCCAATAAGTACGGACCCTTATGAAAAGGTCAATAAATTAAGCAAATGAGTTGCCACTATTACTTTTGATATCTTGCACGCTACTTTCCAATTGTCTAGGTTTTGAATGAGTAGAAAAAGCACTAAGTCAATTTGCTATAATTTTTTCTGGTTTATATTTTATGTATGTTTATTAATTAGATATGTTTTTTATGTGGGTATTTATTAAAGATGATTTTCTTCATATTATTTTCAATTTATACAAGCTCGCTCTTAATAGTTATTTAATCGGGTGGTATAATTATGGTGTTGTTTTAAGATTAATTTATGCACATTTAAGTGCTAGAACTTTGTTGAGAACGGTAGTTTCGAATGCTTTATTATTTGTTTGTTCTTTCCCTTGTATGGTTTTGTCTCCTTCTTTTTAAGAAAACGTCATCTTTCTTAGATTGATATAATGATGAGATTGACAGGCTAACTTTAGTGCATGCTCAAGCTGGCTATGCACTGGTAATGACCTGAATAATGTAACTGTGAGTTTGGTAACATTTTTTCGTGTTAAATTTTTCTCCGAAGCCCTCCTTCCCTGAAAAAGCGCAACTTTTGCTTGTAAAAGGTTGACCTAAAACTTTACGAAATGGGTGAATTGTCAAAGTGTTTGTTGCAGGAGTTACATTTTTAAACACTCCCTGACTGATTCACACAGCGGCTTGTCCTATGCTTTGTTCATCAAACATGATTGGGGAAAACAATGAAACAACTTTTGACAGTATCTATGATCGCCGTTTTGGCAAGTGGATGTGCACATCACAACAATGTAAGGCCTGCGGAAGATGGCAAACACTACGCTAATTTAACTGCGGAAACTAGAGAAAAAGCGGGTAAAGAGGCGCTTGATCAAGCAAACCACTATTGCACTGAAAATGGTGCGTCACAAGCCTATGTTATCAATGAAACGATCACATACATGGGGTCAATGCCTGAGCAAGAGTATTTGAAAAATCGCAACCTTGCTGAAGCTGTTGAAGTTGCTGGTGCTGGCATGTCTATTTTTGGTGGGGGTCATGTCGATGATGTTGGTACGGCAATGTGGATTGGTGGCGGCATTGCTGAAGATTCAATGGGTGAACCATACCAGATAAACCTTTCCTTTAGCTGTAAGTAAATTAATTCTCTTTGCTGGTAAGTGATAATTAATAAGTTGGCAAGAATTGCTATTGTAAATTAAATAATTCTTGCCAGCTAAATTTATATAAAATGATTTAATTTATATTTTGATTTTTATTTCGTCATGGTGTGGGTTTATTAAACGAATGTGTTGTTATTTTACTCTGTTTTTAAATCTTAATTTAAATTGGCGGGTGATATAAATATTCTGCTTTTTTCGAGTAAGCTCAATACATTGAATGAATCTGTGGAAAAATGTGCTCTATCTAGCAGTTGGCTTTCAAAGGCAGCTATAGTATCAAATAGGTGAATGAGTATAATCGAGCGATATCACAAATCCACCTCTGTGAATTCATAAGTCGAGCTTGCAATTTGAGCTGGAAGCATTGACAGTAAATTTTTTCCAAAAAAATTCACCGTGTTTAAACCTTTTTTTCGTTCACTGCGTCTTACTTTAAAAATATCACACAACAAGGACCATAGGATGAAAGCATTCATGATGGCCGCACTAGCGGCTTGTTCACTTAACGCGTCGGCTCACCAGTTTTACTCGTCTGACTTTGAGTTTGTAAAAAGCACGTCATTGTCTTTGCCAGTCGCAGATATTAACCAGTTTAAAATAGAAGCTGGGGCAGGAGAGCTGCGTGTAGTTGGTGCAGACACGGATAAAATAAGCGTAACAGCCGAAATCTATCAATCTCAAGAAAGTGATGACTATTGTTTGGATCTTACGCAGTCAAACGGTAAAGCGCTACTCAAGTCCAATGTCTGTCATCACGAAACTAATTACACTTTGATTCACTTATCGATAACAGCGCCTAAGTCACTTGTGACTCGGATCAAAGACGGTTCGGGTTCACTCGATGTGTCAGGTGTGAGTATTCAACATATCGATGATAACTCCGGCTCTATTCAGGTTAATGACAACTTGATCGCACTTGAAATTGAAGATGGGTCTGGCAGCATTGAAGTTTCGGGTGTGCAGGGTGAGCTTATTATTGATGATGGCTCGGGTAAGCTTTCTGTGGAGGATGTCAAAGGCGATGTTTCTATCGAGGATGGTTCTGGGAAAATAGTCGTTGAAAATGTGTCGGGCAAAGTGTCTGTCGATGATGGTTCAGGCAGTATTTCAGTAAAAAATGCACAGTCATTTGAACTGATCGATGATGGCTCGGGTAAAGTTAATTTACAGGGGATCCGAGAGCAGCAAAACTAATTTTCATATTCAAAAAGCTGCGAGTCATTACTCGCAGCGTTTGGCTTATTTTTCTAGCCCAAACGGGTCGTCTATACTATAGCTTGGCTCCGTAAACCATTTAGCTCCAGCCTCAGTCATATAAAAGTGATCTTCCAAACGAATACCGAATTCATCAGGGACCACCAACATGGGTTCGTTTGAAAAACACATGCCCGGTGCCAAAGCCTGTGGATTATCTTTGACTAGGTATGGAAGTTCATGAATATCTAACCCGATCCCATGGCCAGTTCGATGTGGACAACCTGGAAGCTGATAGTCAGGTCCTAAGCTTTGGGCCGCGAGATAGCTTCTTGCAGCGTGATCTACATCACCGCATGTTGCACCAATTTGCGCTGCATTAAATGCTTGCAATTGTGCTTGCTTTTCATGCTGCCACATTTCACGTTGGAACTCAGAAGCTTCTCCGTACACATAAGTACGTGTGATATCGCTGAGGTATCCATGTAACTTACATCCAGTATCGATAAGAACAACATCACCTCTTTTAAGAGTTTGCGGTTCTTTGACGCCATGTGGGAATGAAGACGCCTTACCAAATAATACAATACAAAAATAGTTACCCGGTGCACCGACTTTTTTATGTGCTTGTTCAATAAACGCCTCCACCTCAGTGGTGGTAATGCCTTCATGGAGCATTGAAGCGGCAGCTTGGTGCACAGCTAAGGTCATGTCCATTGCTCGCTGGATCAAGGCAAGTTCATTGTCTGATTTATGCATACGACAATGACTAGTAACTTTATGAGCATTGATCACATTCAATTGCGAGTTTGCGTTTACTATCCCGTCGACAGTGAAAAAAGCAGTGCTTTCGTCTACTGCTAAGGTTGCGGTTTGCCCAATCCCAAACTCTGATAAAGCCTGACCAAGTAGTTGATATGGACACTCTTCTTCTTGCCAGGCATAAATTTTACCTTGTACAACTTGATAGTCGCTGATAGTACCTAGTTCAAAATAGGGAGCGATAAAACAAACATCACCGTTTGCAGGTAATAAAGCGCCAACCAACCTTTCACTGGCTGACCAGCTTAAACCGGTGAAGTACTTTAAATTTGTACCTGCATTGAGATATAAAGCATCAATGTTGTGTTCACGCATGTAAGTTTGAGCTTTGTGCATGCGTGCGCGATATTCGGCTTCGGTAATGGGAGTCGCCCCAGCGGTCATATCGTTGAGGTTATCTAAGGCTGCCTGCTTAGTTTGAAAACCTATACCTATCATAAATATATCCTAGTTAGTTAAAATCCAGCATCACTGAAAGCGAGCAATGCTGTAGGGAGTAATATCAAATACAGTTGGCTGCTTTGCAACCACGTTTGCGATGAGTTCACTGGTGATAGCGGCCTGTGTTAATCCTAAGTGTTGATGACCCAGTGCAAAAATCACATTTTGGTGATTAGGGGCTGCCCCAATCACTGGTAGTGAGTCGGGTAATGATGGTCGAGGGCCCATCCAGTGGGTGCCTTGCTCAACATCTGCAAAGGCTTTGAGCATTGCTTTTGCGTGGGTGAGTAGGCGCGCAGCGCGCGTGTACAGTGGTGCTGTATTTAACCCAGCAAATTCAACGGTGCCAGCCAATCTTAATCCAGATTGCATCGGGGTCATGATAAACTGTCTATCTGCAGAGGCGACGGGTCGTGTTAATGCATGTGTGCTGAGCATATTGTGATAACCACGTTCAGCTTCAATTGGAAGCTTGTATCCCAACTGTGCACAAAGGTCTTTACTCCAAGCACCTGTACAGATCACAATTTTGGCAAAGTGGTTGTGTTCGCTCTGCGGTGTTGTGAGATCAACGGAGTTGCTCTGAACATTTATTTCGGTGATTGCTTGTTCTATAAATTCACCGCCAAGATTTACGAACATATCATAAATACAAAGAGATAACTGATGAGGGTCAGGAGTGTGCCCAACATCTTTAAACAGCAATGCATAATTGACCTGATCACTCAGCTGAGGTTCTAAAGCATGCACCGCTTGTTTATCAAGCAGTTCGACATTTACACCGTTAGATGAATAAGTGTGATACACCTTTTCAACTGCCCGGAGGCTGAAATTTTCAAAAGTTAACAGGCTACCATTGAGTTTTATATGATCATTAAAGTTGTCGCCCAACAATCGTTTGTATGAATCGAGGGCGGGGGTGTTAAGTGCCTTGAGTGCCGTGCTATTTCGTCTGTATTTATCTGTCGGCATATTGGCGCAAAACCTTGCAAACCAAGGCAATGCTTTAAGAATATAGCGCCAATCAATCCTCAATGGGCTCAAACTATCCATGAGCATTTTTGGTAATTTGCCAAGCAAGGCCTTATCAGCAAGTGGAAAAACTTGCTCGGTTGCAAAATGGCCCGCGTTTCCGATTGAGCATTTAGTGCCAATCCCATTGGGATCAAACAGAGTAACCTGATAACCGTGTCGCTGTAACTGAAGCGCGTTACACAACCCGACAATTCCTGCTCCGATTACTGCAATTTTTTTATTTTTGGTCATTGTTTTACCCTCATTTTAAATTGCATCTATCGCTTAAAAGTAATGCTTATTGCTAACGAAAAAAATTAAACCCTTATATATCAGTCTTTTAGTTTTGATTTTCATGATTTTTCTCAGACATTATGAAATTTCCTAAAATAGAATATTGATTATTGTATACAATATACCTATAGTAAAAAGCAAGAACGATAACAGAGGAAAAACCATGAATGTAGAATGGCAGGGGGTTTACCCAGCGGTAACCACACAGTTTAATGATGACGAATCGATTAACTTTGACACGACCAAATCAATGATCAATTCACTGATCGAAGAAGGGGTACACGGCATTATTGTTTTGGGTACTGTGGGTGAGAATTGCTCTTTGCGTGCAGAAGAAAAACGACAGATTTTGACCATGGCAAAAGAAGTTGTGGCAGGTCGCGTACCTTTAATTTCAGGTGTGGCAGAAACAACGACTACGCTAGCAGTTGAATTTGTACAAGATGCTGAAGAAATCGGGATTGATGGCTTTATGGTATTGCCCGGTATGGTTTATCGCTCAACCGAGCGAGAAGCGATTTATCACTATCAGCAGGTAGCACGTTCTACCGCATTGCCCATTATGATTTATAACAACCCAATCACGTATGGCGTAGATGTTTCGATTGAGGGTATGCGTACACTTGCTCAAGAAGCAAATATTGTTTCGGTTAAAGAGGCGACTGAAGATACACGCCGCATTAGCGAGCTATTTGCTGCATTTGGCGATCGCTTTGTCGTATTTGGCGGTGTAGATGACATTGCACTAGAGAGCTTAATGCTAGGTGCAACAGGTTGGATTTCAGGTTTGACCAATGTATTCCCGCGTGAATCAGTGGCGATTTACAAGCTTGCTCAACAGGGTAGATACGAAGAAGCCAGAGAGTTGTGGCGTTGGTTCTTACCATTACTGCGCTTAGATACGATCCCAACATTAGTGCAATGCATCAAATATGCAGAGCAGCTTGCTGGACGTGGTAGTGAGAAAACACGTGCGCCACGTTTGACATTGAGTCAAGAAGACAAGGCTTATGTGAGTCGTCTGTATGATGAAGCCATCACCAATCGTATTGACCTAAGCAAATATAAGCTTGATTAAGGAATATCGAAATGAACAGGGGTACATTTTTTTGTATTGATGGCCACACTTGTGGCAACCCTGTACGTCTTGTCACAAGTGGCCACCCGATCTTAAAGGGGGCCACAATGGCTGACAAGCGGCAGCACTTTTTAGCCGAGTATGACTGGATCAGAAAAGCCTTGATGTTTGAGCCTCGAGGTCACGATATGATGTCGGGCGCTTTTCTTTACCCTCCTTGCACTGAAGATGGAGACATCAGTATTCTCTTTATTGAGACCTCTGGGTGCTTACCCATGTGTGGTCATGGCACCATTGGTACAATAACATTTGCGCTTGAGCAGGGGTTACTTCATCCCAAACAACCTGGAAAAGTAAAAATTGACACGCCTGCAGGGAGAGTCAATGCCGAGTATGAGCAAAGCGAGGGCAAGGTAAAATGGGTGAAGCTATTAAATGTCCCTGCATATTTGGCTCATTCTGAGTTGACGATTGAGGTATCGGGGCTGGGAGAGCTGGTGGTCGATGTCGCTTACGGTGGTAACTTTTATATTATTGTTGAGCCTCAAGCAAACTTCAAAGGAACTGAGCAAGTAGATGCCGATACGTTAATAAAGCTAAGTCGTGAGGTGAGGGCTGCGGTCAACGCAAAAGTTGATTGCATACACCCAGAAGATCCGAGTGTATCTGGCGCATCCCATGTACTTTGGACTGGTGAACCTCAAAAACCAAATTCCTCAGCGGCCAATGCGGTTTTCTACGGAGATAAAGCCATTGACCGCTCGCCCTGTGGCACAGGCACAAGTGCTCGTATGGCACAGCTGTTTGCAAAGGGACAGCTGCAACCGCAACAAGAATTTATCCACGAAAGCTACATAGGTAGCCAGTTTATCGGCCGAATAGAAGACGTAACCGAAGTGGCTGGCAAAGCTGCAATTCGTCCTAGTATACAGGGCTGGGCCATTCGAACGGGCACCAACTGTATCACCGTCGATGACGATGACCCTTATGCATTTGGGTTTCAAGTGATCTAACTACTTTTGTGCACACATCAAAAAACAGGAGGCAATCATGACATTTACAGGTTTAAGTTATATTGCTGGACAATGGCTTGAGAACAACCAAGGTAACGTTTTTCAAGGGTTTTGTCCTGGCACGAATGAATATTTACCGACTCGCTTTTATGAGGTATCGGACGAGCAAATTTCACAGGCTACCGATGCCGCGCATGCAGCTTTTAAGCAATATCGAAGTATTTCAAATCAGCAGCGTAGCGAGTTTTTAAACACCATCGCAGATGAGATCTTAGCGCTTGGCGATATTCTCATTGAAACAACCATGCTAGAGACTAATTTACCTCGTCAGCGCCTTGAAGGTGAGCGTATGCGTACGGTAAATCAGCTGCGTGTATTTGCTGATGTATTACAGCAAGATTTAGCTCCGTTGAAACTGAGCTGTGCGGAAGAAGGTGATGAGACAAGAACACCAATTCCAAAACCTAAAACGGCGCTGACTTATTTACCTGTTGGGGTTGTTGCCGTTTTTGGTGCGTCAAATTTCCCTTACGCATTTTCTACTCTCGGTGGTGATACTGCTTCAGCCCTCGCGGCCGGTTGTGCCGTCGTTGTCAAAGCTCATCCAGCGCACCCCGCAACGAATGAATTAATGACCAAAGCAATAGCGAGTGCAATTGAAAAGTGTGCCATGCCTGACGGCTTGTTTTCTATGCTACAGGGCAGCGAACACAAGACCTCTCATCAATTGGTGAGCGAACCTATGGTTAAAGCAGTAGGGTTCACAGGTTCTTTAGGGGCGGCAAATGCGCTGCTTAAAACAATTCATCAACGGGTTGAGCCCATTCCTTTTTATGGCGAGCTTGGTAGTGTAAACCCGCAAATTGTTTTACAAGATTACAGCCAAAAACAAGGTGGCGTGTTAGCGACTCAATTGGTGAGCTCTATGGCGATGGGCCATGGACAGTTTTGTACAAGTCCAGGCGTTTGGTTTGTGCCGAGTGAAGATGACAATTTAGTCGACGCTGCTATTAAAGCGATAGAGGCGACTCCTTCGGATACTTTACTCACACCGGGAATTTTACAGGCTTTCAATCGCAGTACTACTGCGCTGAACGAGCACGATGCAGTGTCGCTGCTAGCAAAAGGACCACAGACGAAGGACTATCATGCGTCTGCGCATTTGTTTTCCTGTGATATACAAGATTTTGTGAAGGATGTAGATTTGCAAGAAGAGGTGTTTGGACCTTGTGCCTTACTAGTGAAATACAGAAGTTATGATGAACTATTGCTGGCCATTGACGGATTAGCAGGTCAATTGACGGCGAGTATTTACGGTGAAACTCAAGAGCTGAAGGAGCAAGCGAAGCTGATTGAGGCATTGAGTTTTAAAGTTGGGCGTATTATTTACAGCCAAGCGCCTACCGGTGTAGAAGTGTGTATGTCTATGAATCATGGTGGACCTTTCCCTTCTTCTACTGATGTAAGAAGTACTTCAGTTGGTACTAAAGCAATGACGCGATTCTTACGTCCGTTATGCGTGCAAGGTGACCAATAGTAAAGTAGGGGTAGGTATCTATTCTTACTCAATAAAGTCTACTTTTTTACTAAGTAGACTTTATTATTGGATTAACTTAGCAAAGTTCAAGTGTGGCTCACGTGCAATTTAGATTTAGCTACGTATAATGTAAGCCACTGTAAATTTTTGATTAACCCTATGGCGATTGTACATAAAACTAGAACTCAACTTGTTGCCGAAGCGATTAGAGACAAAATTTTAAGCGGTGAAATTAAAGCTGGAGAGCCTTTGCGTCAAGCTGCACTCGCCGAAGAGCTTAATGTGAGCCGTATTCCAGTTCGTGAGGCTTTGCTGCAATTAGAAGCGGAAGGCTTAGTGAATTTTGAAGCGCATAAAGGCGCTACGGTAACCAGCTTAAGTGCCGATCAAATTGATGAAATATTTGATTTGCGTGCCTTGTTAGAAGCTGAATTACTGCGTCACTCAATCACGCATTTAACCAACCGCGACTTATTGGAAGCGGAAGCGATTTTAGCCGATTTAGAAGACGCCGTTGAAGCGGGGGACTCTCAATTAGCGACAGGCAAACTCAATACTGAGTTTCACAACAAGTTGTATGGACGCGCAAATCGTCCCCAAACAAGAGAGCTCGTTGCTGTTTATAGCAAAAACTCTGAACGTTATGTGCGTATGCATATTTTATTGGCAGGCGGCATTAACACTGCGCCCGAAGAACACAGGCAGTTGTTGCAATTATGCCGTGACAAAGACATTGACGGTGCGTGTGAATACTTAAAATGCCATATTCTAAACGCAAAAGACGGCATCAAAGCACTTTTATTGAAAATTGAAGAAGATGCGTAAGGATTATGGCAAGCCATTTAGCTCAGTTTGATGAGTAAAATGGCTTATCGCCCGTCTTACTTTTATTGCTCGCTTATTGCCATACTCCTACGCTCATTTCTGAGGTGAATCCTGGTCCAAATGCAGCAAGTAAACTGGTGTCTCCTTTGGTTGCATGATCAAAAGTTCGGCGCAGCACGTCAATTACGGCAACACTCGATGTATTGCCTGTTTCTGCCAAGCATGCCCGCGAATGTTTAACTTTTTCAGGTGCCAGATCTAAGCAGCGCTCTAGTTCATCTAATATGCGCCTTCCGCCAGTATGAAAAATCGTATTGTCGACATTATTGGCATCGATATCCAATTTGTCTTTGCAAAATGACTGCAAGTAAGGCGCAACATGTGGAATTGAATGCATTACATCTTTGTCCAGAGAAAACTTGAATCCTTTGTCGGTTAACTGGTATTCGATGTAGGGCATGGTGTCTTCAATTGTGACGCTTTGGTTGTGAGTTAGCCGCAGCCCCGAAATCTGATCGTCTCCGCGCATCACAACAGCAGCGGCGCCATCGGCAAACAGTGAGTTACTGATAAAATCTTGTAGGCGGCCAGCTTCTTTGTGAAAGCACAGTGAGGACGTTTCAACGCACACAATCAATACGTTTCTATCCGGGCGGTGTTCACAGTATTCAAATGCACGACCAATTGCCGATGCGCCAGCAACGCAGCCCATTTGTGCTATCGGGATCTGCTTTGTATCCGGCCTAAGTGACAGGCGGTTGATAAGATGTGCTGTTAAAGAAGGCATCATAAATCCAGTGCATGAAGTGGCGATAACCATATCAATTTCATCCACGTTGAGTCTGGCATTGTGGATAGCTTCACGCGCGACATTTTCCGCCATTTCTATGGCCGCATCTTGATATACTTTGGCTCGCTCTCCAAAGTCACCTTGTTTGACAACATCTGTTAAAGGCATGATGAGATGTCTTTTTTTTACTTGTGCATTTTGAATCATATCAAAAGCGCGTTTTTTGTGCGGGCTGTCGGGGTGGCAAATTTCGATAACCGTCATGATGTCATCGGCGTTTACTTCATAATTTGGATAGTAAGTTGCTGGTTTACTTAAAGTTGTCATGACTAATTTCTCCTTAATTGAGTGACACTAAGCAAGACCTAACGCCGCTTTCTTTTATTTCACATTTTTTTAAAGAGTTTTAATTTATTTGTTTTAATTTGGCTTAAATGATTGATTTTAAAGGGTTTATAATTTTAACTTTTTTGCGTTTGGATGATTTGTTTTTAGAGCCAAAGTACGTTCAATTTTGAGGGGGATGATTGTTGCGTGTTATGCATTTATTTTGAGTGTTAAATCTTACGTTCTACCTGTAAATCAATGAAAGTAACATTGATTTACAACCGAAAACGCATCTTTACGCATCTTTTCCTATCTTTTCATTGTTTTTAAGTTATTGTATTTTAAGTTTTTTATAACTTTAAAGGCCAAAATTTAAATAACTTTCTGAGTAAAAATTGTCAGTTGAGTCTTTATTGCGCTTTTATTAATTTTTCATTCATTTTTCTCGCTCTAATGTCGAGTCAAGCGCCATGGCAAGTAAAACCAACATCAATTTAGGAAAGTATCTATGAAGAAAACCGCGATCAGTATAGCGATAGCAATGTCGGCAGGAGGTGCAATCACCCCTGTATTTGCAGATGAGCAGGCCGCACAAATTGAGAAAATAGAAGTTACAGGCTCTCGTATTAAACGCTCTGATATGGAAACTGCCAGCCCGGTCACGTTTATTGGCGCTGATGCTATCCAAGCGAGCGGTGCTGTGACGATCGATGATGTATTACAAGACATCACAGCTGCGGCAGGGGCCATGACTAACCCCGGAGTAAACAACGGCTCAGGTGGTAACGCGAGCATCAACTTACGTGGGTTAGGGGCACAGCGTACACTGGTGTTGGTCAATGGTCGTAGAATGATTAATTCAGGGACTGGGGCTGCATCAACGGTGGACTTAAATACTATTCCGGTCGCCATGATCAAGCATATTGAGGTATTAAAAGATGGTGCTTCAGCAGTTTACGGTACTGATGCTGTGGCAGGTGTTGTAAACATCATTCTAAAAGATGATTTTGAAGGCGCAGAGCTCAATGCTCAGACTGGCTTATCTGGTGAGGGGGATGCTGAGCAGCACAATATCGACCTGACAGTGGGTACTAGTTTTGACAGAGGTAACATGGTGTTTGGCGTTCAATACATGGAACGTGGATCTGCGAGCCAGGCAGATCGAGACTTTTCGTCATGCCCATTGAATGAGACTGATGGTGGAAAGTCGCTGACATGTGGTGGATCAACAATTACCCCAAATGGTCACCTTTATCTTGAAAATGGTAAAGAGTTACAGGGTGACGAAGAGGGTAACTATGCGGAATATAACCCTGAAACGGACCCGTACAACTATGCTTCAGATAGTTATTTGTACACCCCCATGCAAAGGTTAAACCTTACTGGCGTGCTAAATTATGAATTGACTGACAATACTTCATTGTTCACTGAGGCAATGTACTCGAAACGGTGGTCAGAACAGCAAATGGCGCCACAACCAGTATGGTTTGACTTTACCTATACCGAAGCCATGGGGGATGATTTATTAGAACATGGTGCAGAGTACGGTGATACAGTTCACTACCGTCGTCGTATGACAGACACTGGCACACGAGATTTTTCGCAGGTTGTTGACACAGTGAGAACGGTTGTTGGTGTTGAAGGCATACTAGATAACGATTGGAGTTGGGACGTTGCCGTTAATTTTGGTCGCAATGACTCTGTCGACCAGTTATCAAATTTACACAATATTGGCAGTTTGACTGAAGACATTGAGCTGGGTAATTTTAACCCACTCGATCAGGCATCTTGGTCAGCAGACAATATGACAGATTATTTGTATACCGAGCAAAATACGGGGGGCAGCCAAATGTTGAACTTCAGCGCATCTTTGGCTGGAGATATTATAGAGTTGCCTGCGGGCTATTTAGGCTTTGCAACCGGTATTGAAAAGCGCACAGAAAAAGCGTGGTATACGCCAGATTCACTTACCTCTCAAGGTCTGGCTAATGACCCTAAAGTGGAGCCTACTAGTGGTTCATACGATGTCAATGAAGCGTTTGTAGAATTTGCTATTCCTATTTTGGCAGACAAAGCGTTTGCGCAAAATCTAGATTTGAGCGCTGCAATTCGGGCATTTGACTACTCCAGCTTTGGTAGTGACTCTACTTGGAAGCTTGGTTTCACTTGGAAATTGAACGATCAGTTAATGTTTAGAGGTGTGAAATCAACGGCATTTCGAGCACCTACAGTGGATGAATTATACGGCGGTAAATCACCATCGTTCGAGCAGATCTCTCATCCTTTGTTAGACAGTCAAGCTGAAGTGATTGTGGGGGGCAATGCCAACTTAACTCCTGAAGAAGCAGACACTTTGACCTTTGGTTTAGTATACGAGCCGAGTTTCGTTGAAGGTTTGTCACTGACTTTAGATTACTACGACATAGCCATTACAAATGCGATTAGTGAAGTTAATAACCAGTACATCATAGACAATTGTGTTGATAGTAATGGGGGGTTGATCAATCAAAGTTCACCGGTATGTGCTTCAGCCAACATGCAAATCTCTAATGGCAAAGCGACGTTTAACAACCAGTTGCAAAATATTGGTGACGAAACAACACAAGGTTATGACGTCAACGTTGCTTATAGCTTTGATGCAGCTGGCTTAAACTGGCGCGCAGGCTGGGATACATCAATCTTGAAAGAGCGTACAGTAACTATGGCAGGAGAAACGGTCGACTACACAGGGCTGATCACTTCCGGCTTGGGCGGCTATGCGGATATTAAATCGAGCTTATCGTTAGCGGTTAAAGCAGAGTCATGGAGTGCCAACTACAAAGTACGCTACTTATCTGGTATGGATAGTTTTAGTTGCCTAGAGGATCCAACGAGTTGTTACGCTCCGAGTACACCAAGTATGGTTTATCACGATATTTCAGGGAGCTATTTTGTAAGCGATACGATTAAGTTGACAGGTGGGATCAATAATCTGTTTGACAAGCAACCCCCTTATTACTCAGGAAACAATGATTCGAATACCGACCCTTACACGTATGACACTCTTGGGAGGTATGTATACGCAGGTATGAACATCCAATTTTAATATCAAGGGTAAAAATTCATTTTTCACACTCTCCGTAGAGGGACCAAAAGGGCTGCAGTATTTGCAGCCCTTTTTTTTAAATATTTGTGGGCTAAATGTAACGTAATGTCGTTTAACGTCTATATTGTGAGAAAGCAACAATGAATTGGAGTTGGGATGAGCGTCCGAATTTTAGTAATTGATGATGACAACACATATCGTACTTTACTCTCACAGGTTTTCGCGGAATATGACGTCAGTGTTGCATCTAGTGGTGAAGAGGGTTTAAAAAAGGCCATTGAGTTAAAACCCCATGTCATTTTACTAGATATTGTGATGGCGGGTATGGATGGCTATGCAACCTGCTCTGAGCTGAGGAAAGTAGAGCACCTGAGACACACACCCATTGTTTTTATATCCAATTTATCCTCGTCAGATTGTCGTTTGAAAGCATTTGAAATTGGGGCAAACGATTATGTGTGCAAAACAACTCACCCAGAAGAGCTTAAAAGCAAGGTTGTGGCAATTCTAGAAGCTGATCATGACTATTTTGAAGCCCACGCAGATATTGCTGAAAAAGAGTGTTTATTACTGGATTTACAAAGACAAAATGCCAGTATGAAAACCATTGGGTTGTTTATGCAAGCGACCCACTATTGTAGCGATCTTGAAGTACTACAAAAGATCTTCATCAATACCTTATCGAGCTTGGATCTTCGCGCTGTCGTTCATTTCAAAGACAGAACGCTTTTTCGCAGTACATCTGGTAACGTCGCAAAGCTCGAGAAAGAGTTATTGTTGCACCATGAAGACTTTGAGCGTGTCCATCAGTTTGATCATGGACCTATGATTTTTAACTGGCGAAGCAGTATTTTATTGGTTAAAAACGTTGGAGAGTTAAGTGACATATGCGCGCACGTTATGGATGCGTTGGAGCTGGCCATTTGCAATCTCAATCGTAGAGCCGAGATGGTGGAGCAAATACTCTCGATTGAAAAAACCAACAAAGAGATCTTGGCGAGTTTAAAAGACACAAAGGCGAAATCTAACACAAACCTTAAACAGCAATTGTTTGACTCGGGTCTTATTTCACAGTTTGACCTTCAAGACGAAAATGATTTGGATGAACTCATCGCCAGTTCAAGTGATGATTTGATAGGCATGGTCGAAGCGTTTGGCGACAACGCGGAGAAGATCAGCGCAATTTTAGGCAGTTTGAAAAAGCCACCACAAGAGTTACGCTTTTTGTTTAAAGAAAGTATGACCACCTCTGATGCGACCCTATTTTAAAGTAACAAAAGAGCGCAACACTGTTGCGCCCCTAAAGTGATAATTTAAAAATAATAAAAATCAGTGTATTAGAGATTAAATTAATTTTTTTTCGCATTTTTTCTTGAAATCATTTCCCCTTGTCCATAGATATAGTTATGAGGTCGCCGTAAGGGGCCGAAAAATTACTTAATACATTGTTTAATAAGCCTATTTTTCTGCTTTTCGAAGAGTAAAATAGGTGCAATATCGCTTTATGAGGATACACTTATGCGTACAGTAGATTTATCACCACTTTATCGTTCATTTATCGGCCTAGATCACTTGGCCACGTTAATGGATTCAGCGCAAAGAAGTTCAGAAAAACAGTCAGGTTTCCCACCGTATAATATTGAAGCCTTAGACGAAGATAAGTACCAAATTACCATGGCCGTTGCAGGTTTCAGCGAACAGGAGCTGTCACTTGAGTCGGAAAATAACACGCTGACCGTAAAAGGTGAGAAACAAAATAAAGAAGCCGCAGCAGAGCGAAAGTTCATTCATCAAGGCATTGCAGAGCGTAACTTTGAACGTAAGTTCCAACTGGGCGATCACATTAAAGTGATTGGCGCAGATTTAGAAAATGGCTTGCTAAAAATAAATCTGGAACGCGAAGTACCAGAAGCTATGAAGCCGCGAAAAATCGCAATCGGCGCTAATAAATTGCTCGACTAAGCGCTGTTACTTTTCCCTTATTCCTTGTTATTTGTTTATTGATGTTTCCAACCAGCCGCCGCTAGGCGGCTTTTTTTGTTGCTAAAAAGCCCCTTCCATTTTTAATTAAATATTTAGGTAAAAAAGGAACAGCTGCTCTTTACATGTTTTCTTGCAATCCGTATGGTTATGTTAATTTTTTGTAATCAAGGATTGTGTGATGAAATCGATTTTTTACGTATTTCTTGTGTGGCTGAGTTTCGCAGCTGTGGCTAAAACGCAAGTATTGACAGAATATACCTCATTTACCCAACACGGTGACCACCGTTTTGCAGTCAATTTAACCCCAGTAGATCCCAGTGGACGACATATGCTTGAACTTGAATTAGGGTGTGCAGAGCAAGGGTGCAGTGATTGGGATTACACCGTGAGGTTTGAGTGGCACCAAGGAGACACGCGCTATGAAATGGGTCGTTTGATCACCCCTTATGCGGGCTATATGCAAAGAGGAATGCACGGTTTTGATCGCAGTTGGCGCAGAACCTACTATTTTGATGTTTCTCATCTTGCTCCGGTATTAAGTGGTGAAGGCACATTTAATGTGCATTATGGTGGGTGGGGCGCCAAAAAAAGTGCGTTTGGTGTGAGCGCAAAGCTAATTTCTCAACCGGGTTTTTACAATCGACAAGTGAAAAGGGTGATCCCGTTGTACGAGTCGGGCTCTGAAGGTTGGCCATATAAAACGGCACAGGATTTTGCCAATTTACTGCCAGCTAAGTCAGTGACATTTGAAGCGGGTGAAATACATGCTGAAATTAAGATGATAGTGTCGGCGCACGGCCATGCTCTGTCTTACGACAACCCCGAAGGCAAAGCAGAGTTATGTGGAGAATGGTGTGACCGTTATTTCACGCTCAGTCAAGACAATGAGCTAATCGTCAAACAAAACTTATGGCGTGATAACTGCGATCAGAGTGCAACTTTCCCTCAGGGGGGAACGTACTTATTTTCGCGCGCAAATTGGTGTCCAGGGGAAGCGGTAGCGCCATTTAGTTTTTCTGTTTCTACAGACAAAACGCGCGCTCAATTTGACCTAGATTGGCAAGCATACAGCTGGCAGCCTTCTCAATATGGTAAAGATGCTCCTCGGTATATTGTGAATGCGTTATTGGTAACATACGGAGATTATGACCTCAAGGAAGATATTGCACTTAAGCGGATTTTAAAACCTAACGCTACGATGCCAGATCGCTTTGGTATGTCTTGTGGCGAAATAGAGGTGGAAATTGAAAACTTAGGCAATTCGGACATTGATGAGCTCTGGTTTGACTATGGCGTCGAAGGACAAAAGGCGCAACAATATTATTGGCAAGGAGAGTTGCCAGCGGGAGAAACTAAGCAAATTAACTTTGCGACAGCATACATGGGAAGGTTTGCTGCCAATGGTTCTGAGCTTACTGTGGCTGTGCGAAGCACCGCAGATCAACAGGGCATAAATAATACCCAAACGGTGAAAATGAAGGCACCTATTGCGCTAGGCACAAGCGCCGTATTGCATTTGTTATCGGGAAAACAAGGAGCAGAAACCAGTGTATCGATCGTCGATAGAGACCAAAATACCGTAAAGCAATGGGCAACGTTTTCGAACGCAGCTTGGCATGCACTACCACTCGATGTGCCCGCAGGATGTTATACACTGAAAATTAACGACAGCGAACATGACGGACTCGCATTTCCGTTTTTTAATCAACAAAAAGGCAAAGGTGAAATTAAACTGCATCACAGTGGTAAAGCCGATGCTCACGTAACTCGGCTAGAAGCTGACTTTGGGCGCGAGCTATCCATTCCTATCACAATAGGTTTTGAGTTTGGTGGTTGTGCTGCAAGCGATTGGCAAAAAGATGTGGCATATCAAACTCCTGGGCAGCAAGTTGCCTATCAGGGCGTGATATATCAGGCGCGTCATTGGAGTTATAATTTTGCACCTGACAGAGCTGGGCCTTACGATGCTTGGCATGCAGTTAGCTACTGTGATGGCAGCGCCTTGTAAGCTTATTTTTTGTCGTAGTAGCGACTCATTTGCGGGTTGGTGTTGCACAAAAGATTGGCAATTTCAGCCCGAGTTTCAGCGCTTTTATTTTGACTAAGCTTAAAATTCCCGGTGAGAGTATCGAGTTTTACTTTGAAAAATATGAGCGCGTTACACATTGCCTTCAATTGTTTTTCTGGCACCGAACTTAACTGCCACGGATCTTTGTCGTTTTCAAAGGCATTCAAAATATGTTGCATGGTGAGCACTTGCTGTTCAAAGTCATCGATTGATTCCAACGTACCAGTACAATGTACCGTGACATAATCCCAGGTTGGCAACTTTATACCTTCGATTTGCTTGGGCGATAGATAAGTATCCGGGCCGCGAAACACAACCTCTATCGATGACGAAATAAAATGCTTTATGGGGTTTTCACCTGTTGCATGACCAAAAATGGTCAGAGTATCTCTGCATAGGCTGACTGGCAAGTGACATATATGTGATGGTGCCGTTTCACCGCCTTTGCAGAACAGCGTTGCCAATGGAAAGCGCTCAATGACGTCAAATAGTGCATCATTGTCACTTTCCACATAGGTTTTGACAGGATAATTCATAACCAAGATTCCAAACGTTGTTTAATATCGGGCCACATATCGTCGATGATACTAAAACGTGCTGTGTTTCTAAAACCGCCATCAGGTAGTTTTCGATTTTTTAAGTGAATGCCCTCAAAATGAGCACCCAGCCTTGCAACGGCACTGCGAGATTTGTGATTTTGCTCATGGGTCTGGAATTCAATGCGAACCAAGCCAAGAGTTTCAAAAGCATGCTGAAGTAAAAGATACTTTGCATGGGTATTAATGTGGCTGCGCTGCCAGTCTAGACCAATAAAAGTATGGCCAATTTCGGCTTGTAAATTGTGCGTATCTAATCTGAAAATTCGAGTATTGCCAGCAACTTGATTGGTTTGTGCGTCAATAATCGCAAACACAACTTGTTCTTGAGGATCAAACTGTGCTGTTTGTTCAAACCAAGTTTGCAAGACTTCTTGGGATTGGCAATAGCGACTGGGCACCCAGCGCCAAAGCTCTTCTGCTTGGCCTACCTGTTGCAATTGGCTCAGGTGTGCTTGGGAAAGTGGCTCTAATCTTACTTTACTGGTCGATAATGTCATTGCTTTTAACATGGTGGCTCCTTTTATGATGGCGAAAAGCATGCTTGATGCGATAGGTTTTAGCCTACTTGAAACTGGTTAGGTTAAAACAACCAGTTTTAAATAAATTGCTATACCAGCTTGTCAGTAAGGTGTGTTTTTTATACGCTAAGGCTACCGTGATATTTATCAAATTTATTATGTTTACAGGTCGTCCGCTCGATGAGCATGTTAAAACCGCTAAACATGCTCAGATGGCTCAACAAGTGCGCGAAGCGATTCAAAGTGGTCAATTAAAACCGGGAGAAAAACTCCCGTCAGCACGCACATTAGGGCAACTATTTGGTCTTAATCGGCACACAGTCATGTTGGCCTTGCAAAATTTGGTCGCCGAAGGGTGGCTGATCTCAGAGCTTCGAAAGGGTTACAAGGTTAATCAGCATTTACCTGTGGTGGAAAGTGCACAAGTTGAACTAAAAAACGAGCTGTATCAACCAGTATTGCCCCAATTTGCTAACCCACTGGCAGCAGTAAAATCAACTCAGTTAAGTGACTATCAATATAATTTTGCTGGTGGGTTACCCGATGTGAAGCATTTTCCATTCGACGAATTTAGGCGCAGTATGAACCGGATCTGCCGGAGCAGTAACGCGGCAGCATTTCATTACCAAAATACCGCAGGAGAGCCTGTACTTAGGGAGCAGCTAAAAGCATATTTAAGAAAAGGGCGCGGGCTGAGTTGTGAAGATGTTTTAGTTTGCAACGGCTCTCAAGAAGCTTTGTTTTTAGTAGGACAGGCATTTTTATCGCCAGGGCAAGGCGTGGCGATGGAGGCGTTAGGTTACCCCCCCGCACGCCAAGCATTTCTTGCATCTGGTGGTGTCATTCATGATATTGCGCAAGATGAACAGGGGTTGTGTGTTGATTCACTGGCAGAATGTCTGTCACGTGCGGATATACGTTTAGTGTACTTAACGCCTTTACATCAGTACCCGACCACGATCACCATGTCGGTTGCCCGCCGATTGGCGATTTACAAGTTGTGTGCACAGCATGGGGTGTTTATTGTTGAAGATGACTACGATCATGAGTTTCATTATCGTTGTCCACCGTTACAGCCCATCGCGGCAAATGATCCGGCTCAAATAGTGATCTACCTGTCGACTTTTTCTAAGATCATGTTTGCGGGTGCACGGTTAGGGTATGTCACAGCGGCGCCTGTCGTATTACAGCAATTGATAAGATTAAAACAGCTAATAAATCATAAAAATGATGTATTGTTGCAATTGGCTATTGCAGATTGGATGGCAACGGGGTGTTTTGAGCGTCATTTACGGCGTATGACTAAGTTATATCAACAACGCTGTGATTTAATGGCTGCGCAGTTGTCTCAGTTTCAAAGCCAAGGACATGACATTGACTTCAAACAACCAGATGGCGGCATGGCTTTTTGGGTCGACCTGAAGCGCGACATTGCTTTTTTGCCCAATAAATTACATGAGGCGAGCATTTATGCGCTGACTGAGCACGCATTTTGTGGTTCACCGAAGGCGTCATATAGCCACATACGGCTTGGGTTTGCAGGTCAAAATGCAGAGAATATTACGGCGGGGCTAAAACGGATGTTTGCGTTGCTTTGAGGTCTAATTAAGCAGGAAAAAAGGCCCATGCCTAGGCCCACTGTATCGACATATGATTGCATGTTTTTTTAAAAGGGAATGCTTTATTTCCTATCAGGCGCCCAAGCAAGTTGCCCGTTTATATTTGCAATGTCATATTTGAGTCTGCTTTCAACCCAGCTACCATCTTCTTTTTGGCATAATGCGATGATATAGCAATCTTCTTCGCCAGGGATCCCCTCAAAGTGGATATTACGGCAACTCGATTTATATGAGCCTGGGGGGGTTATGAAAGACATCTATCAAGTACTCCATTTTGGTTAATGACAATGCAGCTTGTTCTAAACTAAGCTGCTCCAACAAAGTGATGATGTCCACTATAAAGGGAATTAACTGCTATAAACATTACACATTATTACACGGGCAATAGCCGCTGAATAAATCTATCTATTTGAACTGCGGATTTTTAATTTACCGGTTTCGTCTTCAAATGTGATCACAAAAACTTTGTCAAATTCGTCCTCAGCGATGCTGACAGCTCGACCAGTTAGCAGTGCAACCAAAGTGGGTGTTGTATTGCTGTGGCCTGCAACGACTATGGTGCCTGTCTGTTTTTTGAGCATGTCTGCAAATTCTTCTAACTTCCCAGGGTTATACATTGAAATATGCGTATCTATTAGATCAGCAAGTGGCGCTAGTGTTGCTTTAGTACGGTTGTAGTCAGTTGAGTAAAGTTTTGTAGGCTCATAGGGGAGCATCATTTGCGCGATGTAGTGCGCGCGTTTGATCCCCTGCTGTGTCAAGCTGGGATCAACGCCTTTTTGTTTCTCGGCATGTCTGACGAGAATGATATTTTCTGGCATAGCGAAGCTTGAAAAGCTCAATAGGCCCAAAAGCAGAATTAATACAGTACGCATAGTGAGTCTCCTTATCTTCTTGTGCTCTGTCGTACTATATCGTGTTCTGCTCTATGGCGCACCCGTATCAGTGATTTCATAGCGAGTACAATACCTGTCCGCTGCGGACACAATTTCTGTCCGCGGACGCTTTTTTACCTACCATAAAAAATAAAGTTAATATAAATCAATGGCTTACTTTTGGCATGGTATTGGTATATCTCAATGCATCAGGATATAAATGAGTGATTGAAATGATTAAAGATACCAGTGGACAGGATCAAAGCGTTCAGAAAAAGCGGCCAATTTATAAACGCAAGAGAGCTTCCATAATCGGAGCGGGCGCGGCGTTGTTTGGGGTGTTGTTGTGGTTGCAGTTATCGCCACAAGCACAGCATTCTATCGAGAGAGAGCAGTTAGATATTGCCAAAGTAGAATTTGGCAATTTAGTACGCGAAGTAGGTGCCCAAGGCAAAATTGTAGCAGCACATGCGCCAACCATTTACAGCCCGGAAATAGGTGTGACGACCTTATATGTAAATGCTGGTGACAGTGTGCATAAAGGGCAGCTCGTTGCTCAGTTACATAGCCCCAAGTTAAGCAGTGAGTTGAAACAACAAGAATCAGAATTATCGCGTCTAGAAAGCGAATGGCAAAGGCAGCAATTAGAGTCACGGCGTCAGGCTCTGGCGCTTGAAAAGTCTTTAGATTTAGCCAGAGTCACGCTGGATGCTGCTGAAAGAGAGAATCGGCGAGCACAGATTTCGATTAAGACAAGCTTAATTAGCCAAATAGATCTGGAACAAGCACAGGACGAGTTTGCACGCGCCAAGCTGAACTTTACTCATGCACAAAAAGAAGCGGAGATCGGCCGTGATACGCTGAAATTTGAACTTGCCTCTGTCAAAAGTAATGTTGAGCGTCAGGCTATTGTGGTTGAAGAAATAAAACGCAGAGTGACCAATTTACAAGTACGAGCATCGGTGCACGGGATTGTTGGTAACTTATTGGTGCAAAATAAATCGGCAGTGAGCCAGAACCAACCCTTGATGACATTGGTTGATTTGTCAGCCTATGAAGTCGAGTTGCAAGTCCCTGAAAGTTATGCCAATGAGTTGGGTTTGTCTATGCCTGTACTCATGCGTATTGGCGCAAAAGAGTTTGAAGGTAAACTCAGTGCCATATCGCCAGAGGTCAGCGATCGTGAAGTGACCACCCGAGTAAAGTTTTCCAATCAAGACATTTCTGGTATTCGCCAGAATCAACGAGTACATGCCCGTATTCAACTAGAAAGTAAGCAAAATGTGCTGAAAGTGAAGCGTGGCCCATTTTTAAATACCGGTGGATATATCGCTTATCGCTTGCATGACAATGTGGCGCAGCGTGTAGATATCAAAATTGGTTCAAGTAGTTTAAAAGACATTGAAATCATTGCAGGACTTCAAGAGGGTGACGAAATCATCGTCTCTGGCTATGATGCGTTCAGCGATGCAAGTTCAGTGCTAATCAGACAATAAATAAGGAAGACATGTGATGTTACAAATGCAAGATATCGGTAAGTTATATCAAACCGAAATGGTCCAAACACAAGCACTGAGAGAGTTTAATTTAACGGTCAATGAAGGTGAATTTATTGCTGTGACTGGCCCTTCAGGGTCAGGAAAGACAACATTTTTAAATATTGCAGGGCTGCTTGAGCCATTTTCATCTGGTCAATACATGCTCGATGGCGTTGATGTAGGGAAGCTCAATGACAATCAGCGTTCGGACCTGCGAAATCAAAAAATAGGATTTATTTTTCAAGGGTTTAATCTAATTCCAGACCTGAATCTGTTTGAAAATATAGAAGTGCCGCTGCGCTATCGTGGGATTAAAACAGCGGAGCGAAAAAGACGTGTTGAGCAATGTCTAGAACAAGTCGGATTAGCTGGGCGCGCGCGTCATTTTCCACAGCAATTGTCTGGAGGCCAACAGCAACGTGTCGCAATTGCACGTGCATTGGCTGGTGAGCCGCGCTTTTTACTGGCAGATGAGCCGACAGGAAATCTAGATAGCTTAATGGCAAAGCAGGTTATGACATTGTTGGAGGAATTAAATAGGGCGGGTACAACGATAGTGATGGTGACGCACGATCAAGAGCTTGCGAGAAGAACACCGCGTAACATTCAAATTGTAGACGGGCAAGTTGCTGATTTTACCTTATACCAAGGTGTACAAGGCACGCGTGAAAACACACAAGCGCCATTGGGGGTTTAATATGTTGCTACATTATTGCGATTTAGCGTGGCGAAACATCAGACAGACGCCCTTTATCAGCGTATTGATGGTCATCGCGATTGGTATAGGGATCGGCGTGACGATGACAACTTTATCTGTTTATCACATGAAAAGCGCGGATCCTATTCCGAATAAAAGCGCACGGCTTCATGCTTTGCAGCTCCAGATTATGGATGATGGTCAGACTTGGCGCACACCAGATAACCTGCCGCAACAGGTAACTTATCAGGATGCAATGTATTTATTAGAGCATTCATCATTGGAAAAAAAAGTTGCGATGTTCAAGTCGGGCGCTGCGATTCATTTAGATAAGCCTGACAGTGCGCCTTTTATTAAAGACGTGAGGGTAACAAGTAGAGATTTTTTCGACATGTTCGGTATGTCTTTCTTATATGGAAACGTATGGAGTGAAGCTCAAAGTGAGCAAGCCGCACCTGTTGTTGTCATCAGTGAGGTGCTATCGCAAAAATTATTTGGCCGAAAGAACGCCTTAGGTGAATCCGTGTACTTAGGTGATCGCCGCCATGAAGTTGTCGGCGTAACAAAAAAATGGCATCCAGCAGTGAAGTTTTATGACGTAAACAATAGCGCCTTTGATCTCGCTGAAGAAGTATTTATTCCGCTGAGCCACGCTGAAGCTTATCGAGTTTCAAGTTGGGGAAATACCAATGGCTGGAAGAATGAAGATATTAACTCTTTTGAGCAATTCTTAAACTCAGAAACGGTGTGGTTGCAGTTTTGGGTTGAACTTAATTCTGCGTCAGAAAAAGCACAGTACGGGCAGTTTTTGCTAGATTATATGCGCGAACAACAACAGCTAGGCCGCTTTAATCGCAAAGAGCTAGAGTACAATTTGCAGCCAGTGATGCAGTGGCTAAAGTACAATCATGTGGTGAGTGCAGACAATAAAATATTGGTTGGACTGAGCTTTATGTTTTTAGCCGTGTGCATTGCAAACATATTAGGGATGCTACTGGCGAAATTTCTAAAACGCGCGCCCGATGCCGGTGTAAGGCGTGCGCTGGGGGCAAGTAAGCGCCAGATATTTTATCAACACTTGGTTGAGGTGGCTATATTGGGGTTACTTGGCTCTGTGGTTGGTGTGGTTTTGGCGCAGTTGGGCTTGGCGGGGATCAGAGAGTCTAAATCAGGTTATGAACTGATCGCGACCATGGATTGGCAGATGTTGTTGATCTCGCCTGTTATTTCTATCTTGGCATGTTTAATTGCAGGTCTTTTCCCTGCCTGGGTTGTATGTAAAACATCACCAGCTACACACTTAAAAATACAATAAAGGAGTGCTTTAAATGTCTGAGATCAAACCTATTTTAAGCGCCTTAACACGGTCAAAAACCGGGGCCATTTTACTGGTCATGCAAATTGCCATTACCTTAGCACTTGTGAGCAACGCAATGTCTATCGTTGCAGACAGAGCAGAAAAGATAAACCAAACCACCGGGTATGATGAACAAGGGATCATATCTTATACCCTATTAACTTATGACAAAGATACCGACATACCAAAACAATTTAAAGAAGACATTAGACAACTTAAAGCGCTGGATGGTGTGATTGATGCGCTGGCGGTAAGCTCTATCCCTCTGTCGCGCAGCGGCGGATCAAGGACATTAAGTACCGATCCAGAAGAGCATAGCGGTAAAACTGCAGACTCAGGGTATATTCGAGCAAATCATCATGTTATTGGCGCACTGGGGTTAACCATTAACGAGGGAAGAGACTTTGCGCAAAGTGATGTGATTTATGGCAGAGATGGTGATTACCCATCAGTTGGCATTGTAAGCAGAGAAGTCGCTGACAAACTTTTTGGAAAAGGTAATGGGTTAAATGAAACTGTTTATAGCGGAGATGATGCATTCAAAATAATCGGGATCATCGATACGCTGAAAAGCCAATGGCCACGTTCAAAGATGGGAAATAGCTTGATATTTCTTCCCATTGAAGAAGCGTTAACTTACCAAAAATTTATCGTCAAGACGACGCCACAAAAACGCGCACAGGTCATAAAGCAAATAGAGCCTCTATTGCTAGATCTCGACCGTGGTCGAGTGGTTATGAATATCAAAGGGCTGGACACGTCAAAAGCGGATACTTATGCCGGTGACACATTAATGATCCGTATGTTAATTGCAATTGTCGTGTTTTTAGTGATTATTACTGCGCTGGGCATATTTGGTCTAACACATTTTAATATCAGTAAACGCACAAAGCAGATCGGTACTCGGCGTGCGCTGGGAGCGAGAAAATCGACCATTTTCAAATACTTTTTATTGGAGAACTTGCTGGTCACCGCTTTAGGTGTGGTGATTGGCGGTGTTGGTGCACTGGTGCTAGGGAGAGAGCTGATGGGGCACTATAGTGTTCCTCCGCTTGAAACAAGTGCAGTCTTAATAACTGCAATGATGATGCTATTGATGAGCTTTATTGCCGTCTATTCACCTGCTCGGCGTGCCGCAAATATTTCTCCAAGTGTGGCAACTCGAAGTATTTAAAAATTAGGAACAACACTATGTTACACTCGAAAGGGTGTAACATAACTATAAAAAGCACATGGATAAAATACTGATTATTGACGATAACCCTGCTGTTTTGCAGTCGTTATCTCTATTATTTGAGCTACATGATTACCAAGTGGTCGAGGCTTCAACTCCTTTTGAGGCTGAACAAGTTGTGCGCTATCAACGAATTGACTTGGTTATTCAGGATATGAACTTTTCTGCTGATACAACTTCAGGCGAAGAGGGTAAGGCGCTGTTTTTTAAGCTGCGAGCGATTAACCCTTGCTTGCCCATCATCTTGCTAACCGCATGGACTGAACTGGAAATGGCAATTTCTCTCGTCAAAGCTGGGGCCGCAGACTATTTAGCTAAACCTTGGGATGACGAAAAGTTACTTGTGAGCGTGGCTAATTTAATAGCGCTTGGCAAAGCCAGTGAAGACAGTAAACAGCTGCAACGGCAAGAGCAAGAAAGGGCACAATTCAATGAGGGCGCTCAGCTTTGTGGTCTGATATATAAAAGTGTTGCTATGCAGCGCGCTGTTGAAATGGCTGTACAAGTTGCCAAGTCTGATGTTGCAGTGCTTGTCACGGGGGCCAATGGCAGCGGGAAAGAAAAAGTTGCAGAGATAATCCAAGCCAACTCTAGGCTCGCGAATAAACCGTTTATTAAAGTAAATGCAGGTGCACTACCAGACAATTTAATCGAAGCTGAGTTATTTGGCGCTGAGGCCGGGGCGTATACCGGTGCGAATAAACAGCGAATTGGCCGGTTTGAAGCCGCTGATGGCGGCACGCTTTTTTTGGATGAGATAGGTAACTTACCTTTGTCAGGTCAAATGAAGCTGCTACGAGTGCTACAAACTGGAGAATTTGAACGTCTTGGTTCTGTAGAAACTCGCAAAGTGAATGTCAGGGTGATTTCAGCCACCAATGCACAACTTTTAAATGACATTGCCGCAGGTCGCTTTCGAGAAGACTTATATTATCGACTGAATGTTATTGAGATACAACTGCCAAACCTCAGCCAAAGAGTCGATGATATATTACCCTTGGTGCAGCACTTTTTGCCGACTCGCGTGTTGACCCTTAGTGCAGAAAAGTCACTGTGTGCTCATTCATGGCCCGGCAATGTTAGAGAGCTAGAAAATGCGTGTAAAAGAGCGGGCGTGCTAAAGCCCACAGGTGAACTCGATGCTGCCGATTTTGGGCTTACAACAATTGCAGCAAAATCAGCGCCACCGGTGCAGGGCCGTGAACCGTCGAAGCAAGAGCTTCAGCAAGCCATGCGTCAATGTGAAGGTGTTATAGCCAAAGTAGCGAGGCAATTTGGCATGAGTCGCCAAGCCTTGTACCGACGCTTGCAAAAATATGGAATTGAATATTAATGGAGCAAACCCACCGTAAACTGACCCATAGAGCGGGCTTGGCCATAGGCGTAAGTTTGGCACTTGCCTGTTTGCCCGTGGGGTTTCTAGTGTCTTGGCCGGTATGGCTTTGGACCACGTTAAGCGCTTGGATATTGGCTTGTGTGGTCTTAAAGCTATTGCTGAAGCCGTTTTTACAAACCCTTGATGCACTTCAAGTTGGGTTGCTTAATTTCAAAGATGGTGACTTTTCAAATCAGCTGGCCTATCAATCGAACGATGATTTTGGTGATTTATGTCGACTATATAATGATACAGCGCAACAGTTAAGAACTGAAAAACAGTGGCTTTATCAACGGGAAATGATGCTAGACAAGATGTTGCAAAGTGCACCACAGGCATTGTTGCTCGTAAATGATCAAGAGGTTGTGGTATTTGCAAATCCAAGTGCTCAGCGTTTACTTGGTAGCTCGTCTCCTTTAGAAGGTAGCAAGGTTGCAGATTTAACACATGGTGTCCCCAAGGAAATAATGCATGCTATCACGCAACATACCGACGGTTTGGTGAGCGTGAAGTCGCCGCACAGTGAGGAGCAGATATGGCATAGTGCCGTTGGTAAATTGATACTGAATAACCAACCTCATAGCTTGTATATTTTTAAGCAGTTAACAAGGGAGCTAAATAGGCAAGAGGTCGCGGTATGGAAAAAGGTCATTCGAGTGATTAGCCATGAGCTGAATAACTCATTGGGGCCTATTTCGTCTATGTTGCATAGCGGTAAAATCATTGCCAATAAGCTAGATGAGTCGCGTTTAAATAGAGTATTTAGTACGATTGATGAGCGAATTGAACACTTATGTGAGTTTATTCAAGGGTATGGCACATTTGCGAAGTTACCAGTCCCACAAATTAAGAAAGTTGAGCTATTGCCTTTGCTAGACGCAATGCAAATGCAATGGCCTTGTACCGTTTCATGTGAAGTGAGCGTCGTACATGCTGATCGTGGTCAATTGGAGCAGTTGCTCATTAACTTACTAAAAAATGCGCATGAATCTGGATCGCAGCCGGGCTCAATCGAACTGGATATTGTCGCCATTCCCAAGGGCGTGAAGTTCCGTGTGTCTGACAGTGGACCTGGTATGACACAAGCAGTACTTACAAATGCGCTAGTGCCATTTTATTCAACCAAGGCAAGTGGTTCAGGGTTAGGACTTGCTCTGTGCCGAGAGATTATAGACGCACACAATGGTCACATCAGCATCAGCAACAGAGCTGAGGGGGGGCTAATGGTTGAGGTTATATTACCTGATTAGCCGCGTACTTGGGATTCTATTGTGGAGGGCTTAGGAGTTGTACACCCCTCGCTTTGCTCAAGCCAAGATAACGTATTTTTGCTTAATACTATGGTACCCGACACAACTAAACTGGCTGCTGAAACAATGCCTGCACCAGCCATTGCCAGCGCACATGCTTGTCCAGAACATGCACCAAGCGAAGCGACTTGTTCACTTGTTAATACGTACTTTCGTTTCGTGACATTACACTGTTCATCGTAATAGTGGACTTCTTTAGAAACAAAGACACACCCAGCTAATACAACCATAAGCAAAACGCAAAGAAGTGGTAATCGCATAGAACTTTCCTTTCATTTTTTTGCCACGATATAGCTATCACAAATAATTTGAAAGTTAATTATTGTAATTAGGTGTAGCATTCGAGAATTAGGGAAGGGTGATGCGATAGCGAGCACTACCGCATCTAATTGATTACCTTGGTGGATCAATATGACCAGCAGTACTGGCGTTGATCCGAAACCATCCGGCAATAGAATAGCGCGATTTCTTAGCCGCGAGCACTTCATGGGGAAACTCATCGCTTAAAAAAGTGACCAAAGTGCCCTTTTTAGGCAATACACGGCAGTGCTCTTTTTCATGATCTTCAGCATCAAAGATAACCAGTTCACCACCATCTTGGGGTTGCCAATCATCGTTGAGATAAAAGACCGTGGTCAATACGCGGTTCGCTTTGCCTTTAAATGCGTCTAAGTGTTTTTTATAAAAAGCACCAGCTTCATAATGTGCGAAGTGGCTTTCATAGCTAAACAAGCCCATAAATAGACGACGATTTAAGTAGTCTTTTAAATCATCCATAGCATTTAGATAACCCGCTTCTTGCTGACTGTTTTTATCAAGCCAGCGGATTTTATCCCGGCGGATCTCGGCGTTTTTTTCATGGTCATTTTGTCGACCAATGCCTGCGGTTTGAAATGTATCCGCTTCTAAACTCGCAATGCGTTCATTGAGTGCTTGAATAATGGATGGGTCAATAGCATTTTCAATAATACTTAAGCCAGTCGCACGCAAATCATTGGCAATTTGCTCATATACGTTTTCAGTGTCAAAGTCAGACAAGTCGCACCTCCAGATAATGTGCAGGCTTTTTACCGAATCACGTGCTAAAAGGCAAGCGCATCTTGTTACTTACCGGATAAACCTTGATTTTGCGCACAGGCATTTATAAATGCATTGATAAGTGGTGAGCGTTTACCACTCAATGCTGCTCGCTCAGGTTGAAATAAAGTCGCGATAAAAAATGGGTGAATCGTCAGCTCTACGGCGCGTATCTCTGTTGTATCGTCATCTGCGGCTGCGACCAAAGGGCCTTGTAAAAGCGCCTCTCGAAAATGATTGTTTAATCCATAACGGCAGCGATAACCTTCTTGAATTGACTGTGTATCGTAAATCCGAGCAAGCTGGCTCTTTGGAAATAAGTTAATGGTTTCAGTTGTTTCTATTAGTGCACAACTGAGCTCTGAGATGACCTGCCTATTTGCGTTTGGAGAAGACTCTCCATGGGCAGCATCCGACCAGCCGATGACGTTTCGTGCATATTCAACAACAACATGCTGAAATCCGCCGCAAGTACCAAGAAAAGGAAGTAAATTTTCTCTAGCATATCGAATAGCAGTTAATGCGCCTTCTGGGTCAACGTACGGGGTTTTTGGTACACACCAAATTCCATCAAATAGTGACAAGTCAGTATCTTTGACTTTGTCTGTGCCTAACCAAGTGGCCGTTACTTTTATTTTCAGGTCTTCTGCAGCGAGGTCTATTGAGGGTGGGATCCCTTGGTGAGCGGGTACTGTATCGTCAAAATCTCCGACTAAGGCGATGGCGAGTTCTTTCATCTCTTTTCCTTAAGCTTTAGCTTATTACTAATGTGTTTTTATTATGGGTAATTCAAAAATTGTCGTCTAGTGCTACTGCACTTAGATCTGTAAGGTAATGTGTACCTATTATCTTGTTAATAGACGCTTAATGATGTTGTCGCTGGCTTGTTCGATAAGGTCAAGCACCAATTCAAATCCACCTCCTTCACCATAATATGGATCAGGGACTTCTTGCTCAGTTAAGTTCGCATAGTCTAGGAATAGGTGTATTTTATGATGGTATTCGGTTGGGCAAGTGGCATGTAAATCTGCCATGTTATGCTTGTCAGCGCATAATATAAGATCAAAGGAAGCAAAATCGTTTTGGCAAACTTGTCTTGAGTATATACCTGAAAAGCTATAACCGCGCTTTTGACCTGCTTTAACGCTCCTCCTATCTGGCGTGCTTCCTTCGTGGTAGTTAATCGTTCCCGCGGAATCAATATTTAAAGTTAGCTTATTGGTCTGAGCTTTGGCTTTTAAAACGGCTTCCATTGTCGGGGAGCGGCAAATATTACCCATACAAACAACCAATATATTACTTAACTTGTGATTTTGAACCATGTTAGCAAGCCCTAAAAGATTGAGTTATCACTTTAAAGAGGTGAATAAACTAACATTCTCAACAGGGCAATAAAAGTGTTCGTGAGATAAATTCATGTACATGCTAAGTTTTTAATATCATTATGAGTTTGCATCAATATTTTGTGATTAACTTGGCACGAAAAAGATCAATCCTTGCGGAAAAGTAAATCTAACAGACTTAATTTATCCGCCCATAAAAAGTCTTGTAGTGTTGTAAACATTGATTTTAACTGGAGTAATGAATGATACACAGTGTGGTTGATGAGTTGGGTAGAACAAGCCCACTTGCACATCGCTTGGTGCCATGGTGGAGCTTTACCAAAACTGTCCTTGCAACGCTCACAATGCGACTTTGTGATAATGACAAATTAAATTTAGACTCGAAATTGCCAAAAAGGCCATTTACCTATCGACAATTGCTGCAACATACTTCAGGTCTGAATGATTACAGCTTTTTGCCTGAGTATCATCAAGCCGTCGCAAACAGTAAACCTTCGTGGCCTGTGGATACATTGATGAACAAAGTCAAAGTTGATGAATTGCGCTTTGAACCCGGCCGTGGGTGGTGTTATTCAAATTTGGGTTATCTGTTGTTGCGTATGGAGATTGAACGAATTTACGATATGGCATTGCCTGACATCACAACGGCTTTTTTAGTTAAAGAGCTTAATTTGAAGAGCGCTTTTCTGGTCGAGGATCTTGCTGCTTTCAATATGCTTCAGGTGGGTCCTAAGGGTTATGATCCCAATTGGTGCTATCATGGATTATTGGCTGGTAATATAGAAGATGCGGCGCTGTTTTTGCACTATTTGATGCGTGGTGAATTGGTTAGTCAGAATGCCTTAAATGAAATGCAAACACTTTATAAGTTAAACGTAGATGTTGGTGAGCGACCATGGACAACCCCCGCTGCGGGGTTGGGTCTGATGTGCAATCGGGATGCAAATTTGGACACCGTTGGGCACACAGGTATGGGCCCTGGCAGTGTCATCGCTGTGCACCATTTTAAGCTCCAAAAGCCGAAGACTGTTGCGGTATTTAAACAATGCCAAGATCAAAGTGTAGTTGAAAATAAAGCCGTGATACTCGCTAGAGCTGGATCTTAAATTGACTTGAAAAATCATATGCTTGCCAAAGGAATGTAGGAACGGCAGATGCGTTTGAGTGTCGTTTGAACAAAAAAAGGCAATCATTAAACATACTTAGGTGCCTATACAACCAATTTCAATTAAATGTAGCTAGTTGCGCTGTGTCGATGCATGACACAGCCAGCGTCTACCTTGTGTGAATATTTAATGTGACAAATATCGCGCGAGTTTGGACTCAATTTGAACATATTGATCAATAATAATTTGACAGCGAATACTTTGATTAAAGCGCACCAGTTCACATGCCAAACAGGCAATATCTTTATACCCTTCAAGAGCTTTTTTTCTGATCTTGAGTGCTTTTTGACTTTGTACTATTTGGCTCAATACAGAGGCTGCCTCTTCCAAAAAGAAGTAATCCTCGGAGTCCTCAAAAATCGGGCAGTAATCAAAACAAAAATTACAAATTTCGACCATTCGGTTTATCGAGACCTTGTTAGCGTTAGGTTGTTTTAATATTTGCAGGCTGATTTTAAACGCATCCGTATAGCAGTTTGCAGCTTTTTCTTGATGACCAAACAAGTAGGCTGACTGTGCACGATCGATAAGTCGATTGTATTCCATAGCAGGTGAATTTGTGTCTGTAGATGAAACCAAAGTAAGTAAATGAGCTGACATTTTTATCCTTTTGCTTAGTGAAATAAAGTGATGGCATTTCATTTATTGCCGTAAAACTCACGGTTGCAAATGATAATGAAAATAAATATCATTTGCAAAGAGTTGTGGTTAATATCCTAATTAAACTAAAAACGACCTCAGCTATCTTTTCGAGGATGAGTTATGCAATACATGACGCCCTCACATAAAAATCATCTAACAGCGAAACTACAGGAGTGGCACTATGAGTGCGAATGTCGATTTAGCAAATCGCCCAAATTACGATCAGGAAATTCAAGATATTACCGACTATGTGATTAATTATAGAATTGAATCTCAAGAAGCGCTTGATACAGCAATTAACTGTTTAATGGATACTTTGGGATGTGGGTTACTTGCGCTTGGCTTTCCTGAATGCAGCAAGCATTTAGGTCCCCTAGTAAAAGGCACTGTGGTGCCTTTTGGCGCTCGTGTTCCGGGTACACAGTTTGTTTTGGATCCTGTAAAGGCCGCATGGGACATTGGATGTATTATTCGTTGGTTGGATTTTAATGATACCTGGCTCGCTGCTGAGTGGGGACATCCATCGGATAATTTAGGTGGAATTTTGGCAGTAGCTGATCACATTGCTCAACAGCAAGCTGTAACTGGAGGTGAACCTTTAACAATCGAAGATATTTTTACAGCAATGATCAAAGCACACGAAATTCAAGGTGTATTAGCGTTAGAGAACAGCTTCAACCGCGTTGGCCTCTGTCATGTGTTATTGGTGCGTGTTGCAACTACCGCTGTGGTTACTCATATGATGGGCGGTGATAGAGAACAAATCATGGCTGCGATTTCTCAGGCATGGGTGGATGGCTCTTCCTTGCGAACATACCGTCATGCACCTAACGCTGGTTCCCGTAAGTCTTGGGCTGCTGGGGACGCAACATCTCGTGGTGTGAGACTAGCTGACATGTCAATGAGAGGCGAGATGGGCATACCGGGCGTATTGACTGCTCCACAGTGGGGGTTTTACGACGTATCATTTAGCCAGACCAATAAAGATCTTGCTTTGAAACCTGCTGCACAAAGAAAGTTTAGTTTTCAAAGGGAGTATGGCACTTATGTAATGGAAAACATTCTCTTTAAACTCAGTTTTCCAGCAGAGTTTCATTCTCAAACAGCCTGTGAAGCAGCTGTAACCTTACATGAGCAAATAAAGCATAGACTGAGTGACATAAAACGTATTGAGATCACAACCCATGAATCAGCTATTCGCATCATTTCAAAAGAGGGTGAATTGGCAAACCCTGCCGATAGGGATCACTGTTTGCAATACATGGTAGCGGTGCCACTTTTATTTGGCACACTCAGCGCGGAGCACTATGAAGACCAATTCCATCTAGCACATCCAGAAATTGATGAGTTGAGAAGCAAGATGGTGATTATTGAAGACAAGCGCTACAGCGAGGAATATCACGACCCACAAAAGCGCTCAATTGCCAATGCGATTCAGGTTTTCTTCAACGATGACAGCAGCACAGAAAAAGTAGAAGTAGAATACCCAATTGGACATCGCCGCCGTCGCAGTGAAGGTAATCCGGTATTAAAAGCGAAGTTTGAACATAACTTAGCGACACGTTTCCCTAAATACCGCTGTGAGCAAATCATTGATCTATTTGAAGATAAAGAAAAGCTGCTAAAAACACCAGTTAATCGCTTTATGGATATGTTTGTTATTTAACTCTCTAGGTTAATCACTGTGTGCCCAATCGCGAGGTGTTTTTATAGGCGGTTGGGTCAATTGACAATATCGTGATAACTAAATTTGTCTTGTTTATCCTTGCTTGACGTATAAAATCCCGTGCTGATTCATTCTGTTAAAAGGAACTACCATGAGTAAAGCAGTACGTGTTGGTGTTGGCGTCATTATAAAAAGAGGTGACAAAATATTGCTTGGTGAGCGCATTGGTGCGCATGGTGCCAATACATGGGCAACGCCGGGGGGGCATTTAGAGTTTGGTGAACGCATCGAGTGTTGTGCAAAAAGAGAAGTCTTTGAAGAAACAGGCCTCAGCGTGACAGAGATAAAAGAAGTTGGCTTTACCAATGATATTTTTATCAGCGAGAATAAGCATTACATTACGATATTTGTGATAGCCCAGTGCCGTGATGGTGATGCAAAAGTACTTGAACCAAATAAATGCAAGCAATGGCGCTGGTTTAGCCTTGATGAATTGCCTAAGCCGCTGTTTATTCCCATGGCTAACTTCCTCAAAGAACAGGCAAGTGTGTTGAGATAATTGAGTGAATAACTTTACACTTTTTCGTCAAATTTAAAATTGTTTGCTTGTTGCACAGTGTTTGCACAATCCGCCCCTATAGTGAAAAAAAAGCAATAGTACCGTGCGTAACGGTTGCGTTAGTTGTTAATTTTTTATGGGAGCAAGCGATATGAAGCAAAGTTTGAGCATACCACCTATTTCAATGATCACAGCCAGTATTACTTTGATGATGTTGTCTGGCTGTGGCTCTAGTTCAAGTGATGGTGACGGTACACAAACCCAAGCAATAGCACAGACGCAAAATACAGCAAGCACAACTGCAACAACAAGCACTTCGAATAATAATGCCAGTAACACTACAACAGCAGACAGTAATTCAAGCACTGTGCAAAACACAACGGAGGCGGATAATGGAACTGCGTTAGTCGCTAATTCAACAGATGGCGTGTTGTGCGATTATTTTTACAACGAATTTAATGACTCAGCCTCTGTACAGGCGACGAGCAATGCGGACTGGAGCTGTACAGGTACTGCGCGAACTTTAACGGCAAACGGGATCCCTGACCATCAAACTGGCACATTTCCTAATCCAGGTAATCCCAATACTATCAGTGAAACGTCTGTTTCTATTAGCTACACCCTAACGCCAACTAAAACTGACAATAGTTCAACTTTAGGAGGGCCGAGAGGGGCAACAGGTTATGTTTTAAATGGGGTTAAAATTGATGCCAATACAGCAGGATCATGCGATGACTCAGGCGATAATTGCTCTCTAGTCGGTAACACCGGCAATTGGAGTATCGAGGCATTGGGCCAAACGAGTTTTGATTTTGGAACAGATGATAACAATGCTCATGTACAGCCTGACGGTTCTTATCACTATCACGGTATGCCAGAAGGCTTTATTGCACTTCGAGGTGGCTCAGACTCCACCATGACCTTGATAGGGTGGGCGGCAGATGGTTTTCCAATATATGCCCGTTACGGTTACAGCGACGCTGAAAATGCACAATCAGCGCTTAAAGTCATGGAAGGTAGTTATCAACTGGTTGAAGGTGTCAGTAATAGTAGACCTTCAACGTCAGTGTATGCGCTGGGTACGTTTGCGCAAGATTGGGAGTATGTTGCTGGCAGCGGGGACCTTGATGAATGCAATGGCCGCTATGGCGTGACCCCAGAGTTTCCGCAAGGTATTTACCACTACTATGCAACAGATAGCTACCCATACTTTCAACGCTGTGTGAAAGGCGAGCTATAAAATTCAGAGTGATAAGATAACGAGGTTTGTATGTTTAATATGATAAAAAAATACGCTGTGTTTGGCTTTTTTATACTTAGCATGTCAACGCATGCGCACCTAATGGTTGCAGATCATGGCACTCTGAATTTTGACGAAACAGGTGCATACTTAGTCATTTCACTTGCAGCATCAAACTTTTCCGAAGCGGATTTAGATAATAATGGCCAATTGTCTTTTAACGAGTTTAAGCAGGCTAAAGACATTATCTTTACCAAAACACTTGGTGGCGTGTATATGCAACAAGCGGATAAAATAAAGCAAATAGATGGTCTAATGTTGTCTCCACAAGCCTCACACCATGGAGATGGCACGGACATAGATCAAATTGTTGTCATGGGTAAGTTTATCAATATAGATCACACACAGGGCCTGTCTTTTCACAATACCTTGTACGGAGATGGTGCACATACAAAGCTAGAGATGACGGCAAAATATAAGCTTCTCGGTTTAAAGCAAGGATTTGAGCTTACCCCAAAGCGACAATATGCAAAGGTATTTTAGCGCAAGCTAAAATACCGCTTTCAGGCTGCTCTCTGCTCAGTGGGCATACTAAGTTAATATAGTGACTCATTTGCCATCACCACATTTAGCCGCTTTTGCTCATGTACGTTAAATAGCGACTGTTTAAGTGTATCCATTTTTTGTGATTGTAATGCCACAGGTGTCGTTTCCTTGATTGCCTTATATTTGTGTATGTAATTGTCGACTCGCAGTTGCCACTTTTGTTGGTCTTGCTGAGCCTGCACAAGTCGCCGCGCTGCTTCATTACCAAAGCTTGCGCTAAAGTCGTTGTAGTCCATCGAATGCCAATGCTGTTGTAATTGCAAAAAGGCTTGAGCGGCTTCAATAGTGTGGTGTTGCTCCTCGGGGAGTTGACTAATGTGTGCGCTAAGTAGAGCGTCGCGCTCATTTTTGCCGAGGGATTTGTCTGACAGGATATGCCATCGCGTCAACGCGTGAGCGTGCCAGCTATTTTCCTCACTAAACCAAGCTTTGATCACGAGTTGAGAAAAATATTCGGTCTGCAATGAGCTCAATAAATCAAAGCGTTCTTCAATCGTCAAGTTCTCATCTATATGGGTAAGTGCTTGTTTGTAAAGCATGTAGCTATGCGCGACATCTTGCAGGCAGTGCGGAAGCGCCTTTAGCGATTGTTGCCAGCTGCCAAGTTGCTGCTGGCTTTGCAATGCTAAAATCCAGTCGTCTAGCAAATGCTTATGTGCTTTACTGACCGCGCCGCAAGGCGCTGATGGAGGAGGCGGCGTATGTGCCACTTCCTCTTGCCGAATAGGTGTGGACACCGTATCGGTTTGTTTTATCGTAAAATGATAGGATGACGTCGGCTCTACAGTATCTAGAGTTAAGCACAGCAATACCCCGCCAACACTAGCACAACAGAGCATGAAAAGTTGTTTACGAGTCATAAGTTTAACCCTTTCAGACGGCGGATGTGTTGTCGGTATAGAGTAAGGGGATCTGTTTCAAACAAGTGGTGTATACCAATGGTTTGATTTACCTGATCTAAGTGATTCATTTTGAATTGATTGCCGATGACATAACCCAAGTTACTAGAACAGGCAGAAACGAGCCCATCATTGGCCTCATCAAATACCTGAGAAATTAACGCCAGTGGACTATCGGCTGGATCAAATACATTGGTCCATGCTTTGCTACCACTCCATGAGAAATAATACACGCCATTGTCATCACGCATTCGGCCTTGGCCACAATAGGTACTCGGTACGCCTTCAGGGTACTTTTGATTAAACACAAGTGTGCCCTCAGTGGTTAGTGCATCAAGAGCTTGCAACGCATCTTTAGGCGCAGTGGCTTTTCCCGATAGTAGGTCGATTAGGCTGGCAAGCGCGTTTGCTAAAGACGCTAAAAACTGCTCAGAAAAAGAGTCTCTATCTACGCCATTTCGTACGATATCTGCAAAGCGGCTGCCCCAGTTCACCCCTCCAATACTGGTGACAGATGCAACCCATTGCGGTTTGACAGAAGCGGCGTATCGAATGGTTTGCGCCCCTTGACTATGACCAATTAAATTGACCTTATCCTTTCCTGTAAGTGCTCTAACAAGTGCGATTTGCTCGAGCAGCTGCTCTCCCCTTAGTTCTGAGTTATGAGCGGACGAAACCTCCGCGACATAGACGGTGCCGCCTTCTTGTTCAATGACAGAAGGCACGCGATAAAAATAATCTACACCCAATAAATTATCAAAACCAAACAGGCCATGTACTAATACAACCGGGTATTCAAGCCTGTCGTTGCTATGCGCCATATGTGCAAAGAGTGACATAATACCGAGTAGGATAGTCAGTGCTATTTTTTTCATGTATTTGCTCCAATATTTACAGTTGAGTAACAAAATGCTAGTTCAGAGTGGTCAGAGGTCAAGCCTTTTTGTGTAAAAAATAAACATAAAGGCGATTTAGATAAATAATTTCAGCGCTTCAATTGGGGTTATTTTTTGCAATAAATACGGTTGTTTTTATTTGCTATGTTGTGAGCTACATATCTGAAAATAATGGAAATAATTTGTTGGCAAGTTGATGAAGTTATAACTTGTCTAAGGAGACCTCAATTAGGAGGCTAGGTTAGGCGCTGATGTTAATGTCGAATTGATAGCGTTCAAGCTTTTAGAGAAGTACTTGGTGATCATCATACGTTGCGGCTGCTTATTGGGTTCGAATAACCCCCGAGTATGGCAATTAGCTGTTAGGGAGATTGGCAATTAGCTGTTAGGGAGATTGGCAATATACATGGTCGCTCCTTGATTTGAGTTGCTCAATTACCAAGCAATATTCCAATCTATTTAGAATAAGATAAAAAGAGCCTTGCGGCTCTTTTAACAGTTACTTTTAGACGTCTTGGTGTGGACCAAATACTTCATAAAAGATTTGACTGTCTTGTACACCTAATTCAAGTAGCTGTTGTTTCACAAAAGACATAAATGCACTGGGCCCACAAAGATAAAACTCACCTTGTTGCAAAGGCAGTTGCGTTTCAAGTGGCGCTAGCTGCATTAGGCCTTGAGTGTGTGTATTTGCATCTTTTTCAATCCAATAGTGACTGCGTAGTGACGGCATTTGGTCTTTGTAAGATTCAACCACGTCATAGAATGCATGTTCGGTGTGGGTGCGTGCAGCATGCAAAAACCAACAAGGAGTCTCAGCTGAATGTAACTTGGTTGTTTCAAGCATGGCCATCATTGGCGTGATCCCAACCCCTGCGCTAATGAACACTTTGGGCGCTGGTGTATTTTGCAGTACAAAGTCTCCCGCTGGTGGGTATGCGTCAATTTCGTCGCCTTCATTGAGCGTGTGCAAATAACCAGACACCAAGCCGTCGGTTTTGACAGAAATTCGATAGTGATCCGGTTGGCTGCTTTGTGACAATGAATACTGACGGATCTGACGATTATCACTGCCATTTACTTTGCAGTCCACAGCAAGGTATTGTCCAGCTTGATAGCTTGCGACAGGGCGCTCATCTGACGGTGCTAGATAAAAACTCTTAATAACTTCTGATTCTTTGACTATTTTTGAGATCGTAAAGCGACGTCGACCTCGCCATCCACCTGTCTTGCTCTCGTTATTTTGATAAATGCCTTCTTCTTGCGTGATAAATAAGTCAGCTAAAAAGCCATATGCTTCGGCCCATGCGTCAATGATTTCTGGCGTACATTCATTGGGAAACATTTCTTGTAACGTAGCAAGTAAATGAGTGCCAACAATGGGGTAGTGCTCAGGCAAAATATTTAAGCTGGCATGTTTGTGGTTTATTCGATCAATGGCATGTGCGAGCACTGCTGGGTTATCAATATGTGTTGCGTATGCTGCCAGCGCACTGAATAGGGCAAATTGTTGCTTGCCTGACTTTTGGTTGCTGATATTGAATATATCTAGCAGTTCAGGGTTGTGGCTAAACATGCGTTTATAGAAATGGTCCGTAACCGCGGGACCTGCGTTAGCGAGCAGAGGAATGGTATCCTTAACCAGTTTAATTGTTTGAGTTGATAGCATAGATAATCTCCAATTAACCACGACGCCCATCGAGGCGTTTTTTCATTAAAATAGGGGTGTAAATCGCAACAAAAATGGCAAAAGCAAGCGCCCATAAAATCGCGCTGGCGAGCCATGTATCGTGCGGGTTGATAAATAACGGAAGTAAGCTTCTGACAGCAGCTGCTAGCAGGCATAAAATGAAAGCCACGCTCATCAAAGGGTGAGCTTTAAGCGGTCTTGCAGTATGACCAAGTGATACACGAGACATAATCGATAAAATCATCAGGCCCATCGCACCGATTGTGATTAAATGCAAGGCGTCTTTCGCCTGCCACGGCAATCCTAGATAAGCACCGCCAAAGCCCAGAAGCCCAAGGCTCATACAAAAATATGCAGCGTACAAAGACCACAGCAGAGGTACTTTCACGATGCCAATATTGAACCAGTAAACACAGCGAATGAGGTGTAGAACTGCTGTAAGTATGAGCACATATCCAGGGTTTAATGGACTCATCAAAACATGGTGGGCAAAGAATCCGCTCATGCCGATGAGCGAGCACCAAAATAAAGCTCGGTTTAGTCTTTTGGTGGAAACTTGCTCTTTAAGTCCAAGTCCTCTGGCGATAAAAAATGGCGTTACACGCCCAGCGATCACACTGATCAAAAACGTAAACCCCAATACAGCTAAGTGAGAAAATGTCAGTGCAAACATGTATTTCTCAGTTGCTAAAAGCCAGATAAAGGTTAAATTTAAGCTCGCCACCAGCGATAAAATGACAATAAACTGGTAGTTGTGTTTACTGTTAGCCTGAATCAGTGTGTTGGCCAGGTGACAAATACTGACTAGCCAGAACAGGCCTTGTGATATTGCTAACCATAAATACGGTTCTTCTAGAGAGATAAATATCCACCTAGCGACAGTCCAGAGGCTGCATAACACCAATAAGTGGCTACCATTCATGGTGTTAACGCCAGTCCAATTCTTTGAAGCAGTAAATAAAAACCCAACGGCTATAGCACTGGCAAAGCCAAACAGCATTTCATGTGCATGCCACAAGGTTGCAGGTGCGTTACCTTGCCAAGAGAAAGCGCCCGACAGTACACCAGTCCAAATCAACATACTTACAATTGCCCAGATCCCGCTTAGTAAAAATAAAGGGCGAAATCCGAGCATTAAAAATGGCCATGTATTAGGTCTAAAAAGGTTCACCTTCGGGAGGGGCTCTTCAATAGGTAGTATGTTCATTAACGTACCTCTAAGCCCAAGTTGTATTGACATAAACAGCGCACGACATAGCCGATTTTTAGCATGGTAGCGAATAGTAAGCTGCTGATGTGTGCCGTTATTTGTACTGGAATAGATAAGGCGTGAGCAAGAGGGTAACTCGCCATGATAGCCAAACCAAAACCCGCTACACTAACAATAAGTAGCCAGTTTGCGGCGCTTAATAACACGGTAAAAGCTTGATTGAAATTGCCTTGCTGAGTTTGCATGATTACGCTCATCTAACAGTATTCGATGTATTACTTAATACACAAGGTGTGCCAATTTTATATTTGTTATAAATCAACAAGTTAAAAATTTAATATTGAATTTGTAAGTCATTTTGACATACTCTTATATATGTCAAATTAATTCATAAAGGTCAAAATGACATGGATCAGCGTGCACTATCTCAACTACTCACTTTGAATCAATCCCTCGCAGAAGCGCTGCCAAAAACCAATGAAGTAGAGCTCCTCCCTTATTGCAGAGCAATTACCAGCGCGCTCAAAGCTTTTATTGGTGCTGATGCAATTGCTGTATTGAGTCACCAGCAAGGTGCACTGGTACCTCTTGCTGCAACAGGGCTGGCACCTGAAGTAATGGGCAGGCGATTTCAACTTTCTGAACATCCGAGGCTTGCGCAGATCGCTCAGAGCGCTAAAAAGCCCGTTATATTTCCTTCAGACTGCACTTTGAGTGACCCTTATGACGGTATGTTGCTTGCTGAGACAGGTGACATCCCGGTTCATGCTTGCATGGGGTTTGCGATGTATGAGCAGGATGTGCTGTTAGGGGTGATAACCTTTGATAGTTTAAGCCCCAACGCATTCGATAGTTATAGCCAGTCGTTACTGACGATGGTGCAAGCTTCTGTATCGAGTCACTTTAGTGCCGTCGACAATATGCATCAGCTTTGCAAGCGGGCTAGATCTGGCATCGCTATGCTACATGAGCTGAGCCATCAGCAGTACACCATGGTCGGTGACTCGGCGCCGATGAAACAGCTCAAAGGGGACATCAATTTAGTGGCCAATTCAGATTTGAGTGTGCTGATCCAAGGAGAAACAGGCACGGGTAAAGAGCTCGTTGCTAGGCAGGTACACGCGCAATCTAGTCGTTGCAATGCGCCTTTTGTACAAGTGAATTGTGCATCTTTACCAGACAATTTGGCTGAGAGTGAGTTTTTTGGTCATCGCAAAGGCGCGTTTACGGGCGCAGATGCCCATCGAGAAGGGAAGTTTTTGGTTGCTGATCAAGGGACTCTATTTTTGGATGAAATCGGTGAGTTGCCGCTACATATTCAAAGCAAGCTACTGAGGGCGCTGCAAAGTGGAGAAATTCAACCTGTCGGCAGTGATACGCCCCATTTTGTTAATGTGAGAATTGTCGCAGCCACCAACCGTGATTTGCAAAAAGAGGTCGAAGAAGGCCGCTTTCGCTCGGATTTATTTCACCGTTTGCAAGTGTTTCCTCTACAGGTGCCCGCGCTCAGAAACCGCCCTTCAGATATTGTCCCTTTGGCTGGCTACTTTACCGAACAGCTACGCAAAAAGTTAGGCGTTTCGCAGCTTTTACTCGATGATGGTTTACTTGATTGCTTAAAAGCGCACGATTGGCCTGGTAACGTGCGAGAGCTTGAACATGTGCTGAGCCGTGCAGCGCTCAAAGCCAAACATTCTAATTGGCAAAAGGACATTGTAAAGATTATGTCGACCCACTGTGAGCTAAGCTTTGAAGCGCCACAAATCACTACAGAACCGAGTGAGGTAAAAAGCCTAGAAAGCTTTGCACTGCCATTAAAAGAAGCCACAGAGCAGTTTCAAAAGAAACAGATCTTACAGGCCCTCAAAACACATCAACTTAATTGGGCTGCGGCTGCGCGCGAACTTGGCGTCGACAGAGCCAATTTAGTGCGTTTAGCTAAACGCTTAGGCGTCGAAACTGTGAAGAAAGTTAAGTAGTCAACTTCGGTAAACGCAATAGTGAGTTTAAAGTGTTAATAGAGACTTAAACCCTAGTGTAATTGGCAATGAAAATTGTTCTTAATTCTTTTATAAGTTATTTATTTTAAAAGGATATTAAAACTTATTTGTTATTTTTATTTAGTCTTGCCAAGTACAAATATTGGACTAGTGTTAAATGGCGTCTAACTGAATTTGTTACTAGGGGGCCCTATGAAGGGTAGCAAGCAAGTAATCGTCACTTTGAATAAAATTTTGACACTCGAACTGACTTCTATTAACCAGTATTTTTTACATGCACGTATGTATAAAAATTGGGGATTGGAAGAGCTCAACGAAAAAGCCTACAAAAAGTCAATCAAAGACATGAAGCAAGCCGATGATTTGATTGAGCGTATTTTATTTTTAGAAGGCTTACCTAACTTACAGCATCTCGAGAAACTACGCATTGGTGAACACACCGAAGAAATGCTCAGTTGTGACCTAGCATTTGAGCATGAGCAATTACCAGCACTGCGTGAAGCCATTGATTTATGTGAGAAAGAGCAGGACTACGTTAGCAGAGAGCTACTCGAAGATATTCTAGAATATGAAGAGGAATACGTAGACTGGTTAGAAACACAAGACTTCCTTATCAAAAATACTGGTATTGAAAACTATCTTCAGTCACAGATGGAGGACTAAATTATGCAAGGCGTAAAAAAAGTTATCGATTTGCTCAACAAGCAACTCACCCTTGAACTTAGTTCAATGGATCAATATTTAGCCCATTCGAAAATGTATGAAGACTGGGGCATGGGGCGACTGCATGAAAAGTTATCTCATGAATATGAAGAAGAATTAGATCACGCAAAACGCATTACAGAGCGGATCTTGTTCTTAGAAGGCACACCAGATACTGCTTCACGTGCGCCTATCCACGTAGGTAGTAACGTCAAAGAAATGCTCGAAAATGACTTAGCAGCAGAAGTTGTGGTTAAAGACCACTTGAAAAAAGTCATTGCAGTGTGTGAAGAAGAGCAAGATTACGTGACAAGAGAGATCCTTGAAGAGCTGCTGGATGACACAGAAATGGACCACATTTACTGGCTTGAGCAGCACCTCGGACTCATAGATTTAATCGGTATCCAAAATTACATTCAAAGCCAAATGAATGGTGATTCAGGATCTGGCAGCTAACGAGAGTTAGCATGTTAAGCAAAGTAAAAGAGCGCATCAAGCGCTCTTTTTTTATATCTTTTTGGCAAAAAATAAATTTGTTTAATCTGTTAAGCCATTATTTTTTAGCCCCTTTCAAGAGTCGCACTGAATGTGCTTTTGTTATGAATTAAAAATAAACCTTGATCCATACTTATTATTCGCTAACATAAAACGAACGTTCGTACTTTTTTGGTGAGAGATGGGAAAAGGTAAACAAACGAAGCAGCAAATTTTGGCCAAGGGTTTGGCGCTTGCTTCTGAAACTGGCTTAAATGATCTGACCATAGGTATGCTGGCGACGGCTGCTGGCATGTCTAAGTCAGGGCTATTTGGGCATTTCAATTCTAAGGAGACCATGCAGCTAAATGTGCTCGAATACGCGTCTGAGCTATTCAAAGAGCATGTGATCTTGGCTTGTGATAGAGACATTAGAGGTTTGGTTAAGCTGAACCAGCTATGTCAAAACTGGCTAAATTGGTACAAACCAGACGCGGCTACTTGCATATTCATCAATGCAGCAGCCGAATTTGACGACCAACCAGGTGCGCTGCGAGACCATATTCAAGCAACATTAAAAAACTGGTTAAGCTATTTGCAGCATATCGTGACCCAAGCAGTCCAAGATGGCGACTTCGCCCCAGATACCTGTCCTCAACAGTTTGTGTTTGAACTTTATTCTCTTTATCTCGGTAGCCAAAATTTACGCTGGTTGGCACTTGAAGATGATAATCGCAGCCGCTTTCAAGCTGGTTTTAATGCATTGCTAGCAAAACACGGAGCAAATTAATATGAGTAGCAAAATATACTTTTCGGACAGTGGTAAAAAATCCATGAGCTATCACCTAACCCGCAGTGTATCTAGTTTGATGGCAAAAGTTGCACCTAAAACGAGTCTAAAAGCAACACGCAAATTATTGTTAACGCCTGCGGCGGGACGAAAAAAAGTTGCGCTGCCAAAAAATATGCAAAGCCGTAAACTTGCGACACCTTACGGTGGTCTCAACCTTGTTGAAGGTGGTAGCGGTCCAAAGGTTATTTTCACACATGGGTGGTCCGGTGGCGTAAGCCAATTTTATCCTTTGATGGAAAAAGTGATGGAACATGGGTTTTCAGTGGTTGGTTTCGATCACTATGGGCATGGGCAGAGCGATGGCAAGATAGCGAACCTGCCGTTATTTATTAAGGGTCTTAAGCACGTCTTGGCTGAGCATAAAGATGACCAAATTAAAGGTATTGTGAGTCATTCAATGGGCACCATCGGTGCTGTTAATGCAATAGAGAAAGGCCGCCACGTGATGATTGCGCCAACATTTGATTTCTATAATTCATTTCAAGAGCGGATATACGCCACTGGAATTGCCAATCAGTTGGTTGAGAAATTACTTAATGAAGTAGAAGCAGAGCATGGCATGGTGTTTAAGTCACTACAGGCTGAGTTTCATTTAGGCAAACAAGATCACATTCTAATGGTGCACGATAAAGAAGATAAGTACGCACTATATCAACATACATTACAACAAGTTGCTCAGCATGATCATGCGAGTTTGTTGAGCACGCAAGGACAAGGACACGGCAGAGTAATAAATAGCCCTCAAACTTGGCAGGCGATTAGACAATTAATTGATATTTAATACTTTGAGTGAATTGTAATTAACGGCGAAGATAGACTAACTTTATATTTAGCCAAAATAAATAGATTAGTGCTTATGTTCAAATATTGCTGCGCCGTGCTCTGTGTGTTTTTGTCGAGCTTTTTATTTGCCAATGATAGAGGTCTACCTGAATTACATATCTATCATGACTCAGACTATAGTACACATAGAGAGTCTGCCATCGCGATTAAAATGGGATTTCTTACCGCCTTGAGCGAAGTAGATAGCAAGACTCAAGGCTTTAAACTGAAGTTTTTGTCCCGTGATCATCGCGGTAACAGTAATCGTAGTTTTTTGAACTTTAAGCGCTTTTTAAAAGACCCTTCCGGGTTGTTTGTATTGGGTGGGCTGCACTCTCCACCTTATATTAAGTATCGAGAGTTTATTAATAAAAACCAAATTCCACTGCTTGTTCCTTGGGCGGCTGGTGGACCTATTACCCGTTATGACAAAGGTGAAAACTGGGTATATCGGCTATCAGTTGATGATACTAAAGCAGGTGTTACTTTAGTCCAATTTGCCAATCAAAGAGCATGTAAAAACCCGCATCTATTTTTAGAAAGAACTCCATGGGGGAAATCAAACTATAAATCAATCGGTCAGGCGCTAGGTAAGCTTGAACCGAGTGTGACTTGGTTTGATTGGGGAATGAAAGCTAGCAGTGCCAAAATACATATCAGGGAGATGCTTGCAAAGGGCAGCGACTGTTTATTATTCGTCGGCAATGCCATCGAAGGGAAACAGTTGGTCTCAGCAATGGCTGATTACCCGCAGGAGCAACGCATCCCAATCATCAGCCACTGGGGGATCACTGGCGGTGACTTTTTTAATCAAGCAAAGGTTGATCTTGCCTCTGGTATTGATCTGCACTTTATCCAAAGCTGTTTTTCTTTCCAAAGACGTCCACTATCAAACGAAGCCACAAAAGTGTGGAATAGAGCCAAAAATTTATTCCCCGATGAGTTTTCCCAACGATACTTTTTATTTGCACCAACAGGTTTTATACATGGCTATGACATAGCAAAAGTGGCATTAGCGGCGCTCGCACAAATTGAGCTTACAGGAGATATGTCAAAAGATAGGGCTGCATTTCGACAATCTTTAGAGTCACTTAATACGCCTGTTGCTGGCCTTATAAAGACTTATCAAAAACCCTACTCTAAATGGAGTGCACAAAACCCAGATGCACATGAAGCGCTGGGAATTGAGGATTTGTGCATGGCATATTTTGAATCTAATGGCAGTACCAAAGTACTGGTGGACAATTCATGAAGCGCTGGCTAAATCAGGTTTTTAGCATGTCTTCGGACAGAGCTTTTTACGCATTTTTATTGTGTAGCTTGGTGTTGTCTATTGTTATTAGCCTGTCTTTGGTTGGTAGTCGAGCTGATAGCTCAGTTAAAGAGTTGCAGTTACAAGCCAGACAGACTGAAGCCAAGCTTGCTGTAAGCAATCTCGGCCAATTTATTTCTACCCGACTAATACTGCTAAGAGATTTGGCCAAAATTCCAATGCTGTCTAATGCTGTGATGGGCAGTGATATTTCTCGCGCATCACTATCAGACTTTTTGAAAGATTACAAAGTGTTGGGGCAAAATGTGCCGCTGCATTTGTACAATGTGTTATCTGAACCAGTTTTTACAAATTCGCCTTTATACAGTGGTAAATTCAGCAAAGAACCTTGGCTAGACCAAATGTTGCTAGGAGAGCTAGGTCAAGCTGTGGTGTTAAAACATGAAGACCAACAATTTAAATTTATTTTAGCGGTGCCAATCGAATATAACGGTTTCACAGAAGGCGTTTTAATTTCTGAGTTTATGACTGATATAGCGTCTCTATTAGCTATAGACACAGCACAAACTGAGCTAGCAGTAGAACTAACCGGACAATGGGTAAAATACAGCAATACGGCATCGGGTCATGATTATCTGCAACTGTTTGCTAGTCGTTTGCCTGATACCGATGTTGACGTTAAGTTTTTAATCGATCAGCAAATGATCCAAGATAATGTCAATATATTCATTTTTGCCATCGCAAAAGCTGTTGTGATCAGTTTGCTGTTGTCATTTTTACTGCTGTTTTTCTTTGGGCGTCAGCTACTACTCAACCCATTTAAGCAATTACAGTTGTCGCAAAGAGAAACTGAAAAAAGCGAGGAACGATTTAAACTAGCCATTAAAGGCAGTAACGATGGAATATGGGATTGGGACATTGAGAAAGGCAGCATGTTTTACTCCCCGCGCTTTCGCGAATTACTTGGGTATGATAGCAATGATACCAACGGTTTCCCGGATGTATTTGAAAGCCTTGAAAAAGGCATGCATCCAAAAGACAAAACCCACACATTTGGCGCACTCAACGCACATCTAGAAAACAACGATGTGTTTGATGTTGAGTTTAGAATGAGGAACCGTGACGGTGAGTACCGCTTTTACCGTTCAAAAGGTTTGGCACTGAGAAATAGTGTAAACAGAGCTGTGCGAATGTCAGGCTCCTTGACTGACATTACCGACCAAAAAATGTATCAAGAAGCACTCAAAAAAGCCAAAGAGCACAATGATTTATTGGCATATGCCATAGAGTCTTGCGATGTTGGAATTGTGATAACCGATGCGTATAAAAAGGACATGCCTTTGAGTTTTATAAACTCAGCGTTTAAACGTATAACTGGCTATGACGACAGTGTAATTGGTAAAAATTGCCGATTTTTGCAAGGTGAACAGACCTCAGAGGCAGCTCTGGACTCCATTCGTGAAGCCATTAAAATGCAGCAACCACACCGAGAAAAAATTCTGAATTATCGTAAAGGTGGAGAGCCATTTTGGAATAATATGCACATTGGTCCGGTGTTGGACGAAAACAAAAAGCTGATTGCATATGTCGGAATTTTACAGGATGTTACGGAGCAAATTAGGCAACAAAAAGCTTTGGCTGATGCCAAGGTACAAGCTGAGCAAGCCAGTGAAGCTAAAAGCGCCTTCTTGGCTTCGATGAGTCATGAAATCCGCACGCCTATGAACGGGGTGTTAGGCATGCTGAATTTAATGATGAATAGCCCACTAGATGATGAGCAAAAACACCGAGCTAGATTGGCAATGAACAGTGCCAATTCGCTACTCAATCTTATTAACGATATTTTGGACTTTTCTAAAGTTGATGCTGGCAAGCTTGAGTTAGAATTATTGGACTTTGACCTGAGAGAACTGTTTGGAGACTTTTCAGAATCTGCTGCACTACAAGCGCAGAGCAAAGGGATAGAGCTGGTTCTGGACATAGTTAAAGTCGACAGCTCCGTGGTAAAAGGTGATCCCAGCCGCTTGCGTCAGGTGCTGTCAAACCTAGTTGGTAATGCCATTAAATTTACTGATGAGGGAGAGATCATCATACGTGCGGAGCTTACTGAGGTTCAGGGGAAATTACGCTTAGATTGCTCAGTTATTGACTCTGGTATTGGCATTCCGCTATCTAAGCAACACAAGCTATTCGAAACATTCTCGCAAGTAGACTCATCAACCACACGCAAATATGGCGGAACAGGTCTTGGCCTATCCATCGTTAAAAAGTTATGTGAATTGATGGGGGGCAGTATTGGCGTTAGAAGTGATGAAGGCCATGGCAGCGAGTTTTATTTTTCAATTATGTTAGAAGCAGGCGAGCAAAATAACCGCTCAATGCCAAAATTTGATATTAGTAAACTTGAGTTGCTGATTGTTGATGACAATCGGACTAACCGCACAGTATTAAGAGAACAGCTAGAGATTTGGGGCGCTAAAGTCACCGAGGCATCTTCGGCAATTGAGGCGCTTTCCCAGTGTGAAGCACGTTTAAAAGATCCGAATAAAACCCTGTTTGATATTGCGTTACTAGATATGCAAATGCCGGTTATGGATGGGGCTCAACTGGGTGAGGAAATGCAAAGTGACCCGAGGCTCAACAGTATTAAACTTATTATGATGACTTCAATGGGTCATCAGGGCGATGCTGCCTACTTTGCCAAGCGTGGTTTTTCTGGGTATTTTCCAAAACCCGCGACGACTACAGATCTATACAATGCTTTATCGGTAGTTGGAGAAGATGGGGAGGCATTGGCCAATGCCAAGCCAATTGTCACTTCTCATTACCTCAAATCGTTTAAAGAGAGTGAAGTCTCAGAAAACCTAGTATGGGATCCTCAGCCAAGGTTACTACTGGCGGAAGACAACCATGTAAATCAAATTGTTACAACAAGTATGTTGAAAAAATTGGGTATCGAGTTTGTAGATGTGGTTACCAATGGTCAAGAGGCAATAAATGCGCTACGCCACTGTCAGCATTCGAACCCCTATGACTTAGTACTCATGGACTGTCAAATGCCTGAAATGGATGGTTATGAAGCAACAGGGAATATTCGAAAAGGACAAGCTGGTAACGGTAATCAAGATATTACAATCATAGCGCTAACCGCAAACGCGATGAGTGGCGACGAAAAAAAATGCCGAGATGCGGGTATGGATGACTATCTCACTAAGCCAATTCAACCCAACACCTTAATGCAATGTTTGAAAGCGCATTTGAGTACACAAAGTGTACGCTCTGATGTGGCGGAGTAAAAATAGATAGCTAATTGACCTTAATTTTGGCATATTTAAGTACTGTCTAAATATACAGGTTTTATATTTTGAAAACGCTGCCCGAAAAATACTATCTAACACATTTCTTCGAATTGTTAGATTACTTAGAGCAAACTAGTTGGCATTTAGTAAGTGACGTGCAGCGTTCGAAATTGAATGCCTTTAAGTTATTGCCGCAAGATGCTCAGTGTTTACTCATTCGGGTTGTTAATCGAAAACGCCATTATGTTTGCAGTGAAGAGTTAGTTTATGACGAAATAGACGACTATCACGCTGCCTATCAGTTATTAAATGAACAAAATTGGCTCACTCAAGCGCAAGACTCAGCCATGTTAAGTACGTTGATATCTGAGCTAAATAAATCTCAATTAATGGCGCTGGCGAAGGAGTTTGATTTTCAAGATACACCGGTCAAGTCTGCTAAAAAAGCACTATGGCATGAGCATATATGCGGCCAACTTGCGAGTATTGAAGCGGCTCCATCGGCTATACTTTCTGGTTACTTTACCTCTACGTTTAAATCAGACTTGGCTTATTTTCTGTTTTTATTTTTTGGTAAGTTAGGGGGGGCATTATCGCAGTTTTCCATGCGGGATTTGGGGGTAATGCAAACCCATCGACAACGAGTGCAGGGCAATGCGCATTTTGAGTCGAGAGAAGAAGCACAAAGTGCATTTTTGTACTGCAACCTATACAACGATTTAAAAACCTTGCCACAACAATCACTTCTTGAGTTAGCGGACAATATCACAACACAAAGCTACACCAGCCCGATAGGGTCATTGGCAAAGCTTAAATACGATCATCTGTGCTATAAATTGGCCAATTTGGTGCTTGAACACAATGTTGTACTGAGTGAATCGCTACTAACGTTGAGCGCACACCCCAAAGCGCAAGAGAAATACATCAGATCATTGTATGCCAAAGGTGAACATGAAAAATGCAAAGAGCTGATTGAGCAGCTGTTAGACACGCCTGGCGACGAGCAGCTGTTGTTTTTCGCGGAGGATTTTTATCGACTTAAGTTTACTGAAAAGCGAACCTCGCTGCTAACCGATATGCTGCGTGCAAGTGGTCAGCCTATTTGCCTTGATGAAGCATTTGTTGGTTATGTAGAGCAAGGACTAATCGAACACTATGGACGTTCTAATGTAAGGGCTTATCACTGTGAGAATATGTTGTGGCGTGCCTTATTTTGTTTAAGCTTTTGGCACGAGCTATTTGAGGATGAGCGAAATGCGTTTTCTAACGAGTTCGAACACACACCAAAGTGCCTCAAAGACAACTCGTTTTACAGTGTATTTGAAGCCGAAATTGAACAGCGACTCACCACGTTTGTCGACAATAATCACTTGTTAAACTGGCTGATAAAACAAGCTGCTGACAAATTCAATCAACACAGCAGATTGATGTTCTGGGACCCTGATTGCCTCGCTCAATTATTTGAATTTGCAAAACATGCACCTATTGGTGCTGTATGTGCGCATTTGCGTGCGATGAGTAAAGATTTCAATGGCTTAAAAGATGGGTATCCAGACTTAATGTTGTGCCAGCAAGGCGTTAAATTCGTTGAAGTCAAAGCGCCAGGTGATAGTTTGCGACGTAACCAATTGATCACGATAAAAAAGCTGATTGAGTCTGGATTTGAGGTGAGCGTGCAAACCGTCCAATGGCAAGTTCAACCAGATCAACCCTACGTCATTGTTGATATTGAAACCACTGGCGGAAAAAAGGAGCATGATAAGATCACCGAAATCGCTATGGTGAAGGTGGTAAATGGCAAAATAGTGGGGCAGTGGCATAGCCTGATTAACCCTCAGCGGCGGATCCCAAGGTACATAACAGAGCTTACTGGTATTGATAATGAAATGGTCAAAGATGCTCCTGTGTTTAGTGAAGTTGTTGATGATATTGACAGGTTTGGTCGAGATGCAATTTTTGTAGCGCACAATGTCAACTTTGATTATGGCTTTATCAAAGCAGAATTTGCACGCTTAGAGCGACCGTTTAAAAGAGCGAAACTATGTACTGTGCAATTGGGCAGAAAGTGGCTGCCGGGTCACGCTTCTTATTCACTGGGTAAAATTTGCCAAGCATTGAACATAGAACTAAATGGACATCACAGAGCACTCAATGATGCACTAGCAACCGTTGAATTATTTAATTTAATCAATCAGCGACGTATAGAAGCGAGTGAAAGCACCAATGATAAGCGGCAAGAGGACACGCAATAACGATGCATATACAACGAGATAGAGTCATTACTGGGAGACACCGTGATTTTTAATACTTTGATTATGTTTATTAGTAAGTGCGGGGTTGCCATCTCTTTGTGTGCATTAGGTATGCTGATTGTGCCTCTGGTGAGTAGTAACCCTGTATTATCAATAGCGCTTATTGCGGGGTTGGTTATTGCAAATGGTGTGATGTATCTGGGATTTTATAAAGACAAACGCAACGCCAAAAATGAAGCTCGCAGGATCTCCGAAAAAACACTTATTGTATTGTCGATGCTGGCACTGCATTGTACCACGCATTTGACTATGCACTTTACGCAACATAAAACCAGCAAGTGGTCGTTTCAGCTTAAGTTGTTGGCAGCAATCACTTTGCAATTGTCGTTGAGTGTGTTTTGGTTTGTCCAAGTGTACGTTTAGTTAATTTGATTGGTTAACACAACACGCTTGAGTCAATATAAAAAGCGCCAGCTATGACTGGCGCTTTTTCGTTGTGTTTAATTTTGCTCGGCAAACTCATCTAATAGCGACCATCTATGCTCTTTACTTTGAGTTCCTTTGCCCAAAATCCAGTAATCATAGCTATTTTGAATGGTGCCTTTGCTTTGCTGAATTGCCAGCCATGTATTGACGTAATTGAGAATATCAACATTGCGCTTTGCGACGGCAAATCCAACCGGGTACTTAAGCTCTGCACCTTTTGGTACCACTACACCATATTCTGGGTAAAACATACTCCACGCAAACCCTGCTTCTGCACTGATAACCAGCGCATCAAAATCACTGCTTTTTTCAAAGAATGCTTGGTGATTACCAAGTTGTTTAACACTGATCTGCTTATACTTATTGGCAACATCGCGCATCAGCGGCTGGTACTCTACATGAGCTAGGCTAAGATTGTCTTTTGTTAATACCTGCTCTTTGGAAGCAAACTCCTTAAGACGGTGATCTTTGGCAACCAACGCCAGCTGCAACTCTAAAACAGGGTTAGTAAAGCGGACAGTGCTTAAATCGATAATGCTCATTTCTAAACCCGACATGGCGATGTCAAAATACCCCTTGCTCAGGTATTCAGCCAGTTGGTGTTTTTTGAATGGAATAAACTCCACTTTCACTTGTAGATCGGCAGCTAATTTATGGGCAAGGCCTATATCAAAACCTACCAGTTCATCTTTTTGGTTGAAATAACTAAAGGGTACATTATCGACTAAGTATCCGACCCGCAGTACGTTACGCTTTTTGATGATGTCGATATTCGTCAACGACAATTCGCCGCTTTGGTATGCTTTTGGCACGTGATTGAGCACATCATTGGGCACTTGATCAGATACAACCATGTTGGCAATCACATCGTCAGCACCTTTGGTACTTTGTGCCAAGTAGTTATTGGTGGTAAAGCTGAGCACCATAAAAGCGGGTAAAAACGCCGACAGCAGAGTGAGATAGTACAGGGAGCGGATACGCTTTAAATGCAGCTGCTGTTTATTGTAAAAGATGCACAGTAGCGTGACCGCAAAGATATAAACAACGGTTGTTGGTGATACCACCTTGGCAGTTAACACCGACATCGACAAATAAAGTTGATAACTGTCGGCCGGAATTTTTAGGCTATCCAGCATATAGGGGATAGCTATGTGTACATTGGCAAAGTAACTGAGCATGGCCGAAAGCGTGACATTGGGGATCTGCTCTAGGGCAATGGGGTTACCTGTTAACCAAGCTGCAAATGTAACGAACATAAGGGTAGTGAGTTTGCCCAAGCTTGGGAACGTATAAGCAATGGGGACTAACACCTCAGCAATGTGATCAGACTCTTCATCACTACGCTTAATTTTTTGTAAATGTGACTTAATGCCCTCGGTGATAACGGGTAGCACGATAAAGACATTTCCTGTACTAAACGCAGTGATCCAGGCATTGCGCATGACTTTGATTAAGTCTCGATATTTCACAGGTGTAAGTGCCGCAACTAGCATTGGCAACAGGGCAAACATGAGGTAAAAACCTAAGCAAATAACCAATACCAAGTAGATTTGTAAATTACTGAGCTCTTCTTGACCGATTGTACCCGCCGTACTGGCGGTCATAGAAAAAATACCAATGGGGAAGAATTTAATCACTTTTTTAGACATCACAGTCAAGCCTTGCCCGACTACTTCAAGCACATCGAGTAATTGGTTTTTCCGGCCATTGGAGATCAGTGCCAAACCCAGTGCAATACAAAATATAACCAGCGCAGGTACATTTCCGTCAGCCATAGAAGCGAAAGGGTTTGACGGGATATACTGCTGAACGAAATTGACATCAGGTGCTTGTGCTACCAATGCTGGGGAGAAAAAAGTCCCCGCGTCATGGCTTGGCAAGGTTAGGGTAAAACACCAGATCACCGCGAGGCCAATCACCCAAAGCGCAACCATGGTGATGGCGGCTTTGGCCAGCACAGTTTTAACCTGATCTGGGCTGAACTTACCCAACCCCACAATCAAACTGACCACGATGTAAGGAAAGATAGTGATTTGCATAAGGCTGACAAAGCCTTCGCCAATTGGTTTTAAAAACGCAACTCGCTCACCAAAAATAAGTCCTGTTGCAATGCCAAGGATCAATGCCCATAGCATCCAGTTCATACTTTTTATCCAGTTGAATAGTTTATTCATGATCACCCGTCGCAGTTAAATTGGTGCGCGATTATATTGAGGTTAGCTGAAATTAATCTGAATGCATGGAATGAAATAATGCGATAGGGGTGTAAGCTTTGAAAAAATATGGATTTGATGCGAGTAAGTATTCACATTTGACCGCAAATTGTATTGCGGCCAAGATAAAAATTCACAGCAAATAAAAACAGAAAATTTTAAAGTTGAAGATTAGATTTCGTAATCTTCACCATTTTTGCTGCGATAGCATTTGCAACGCGACTCTTCGAGCAAAGTGTGCTGAACACCGTCAATAAAGCTCATCCACAATTTGGTGTGCTTGCGGTTTTGTGTGTCGATGGCACTAAATGGCGTTTCGTATTGCACATCATTAATATGGGCTTTGTCATATTTGCCAGTTTCACCAGCAATGTTAAAACTTAATTCAATGTGTAGCCCATCGTCTTTTTGCAATAAAATGGTAGACGGTGCTTCTTTATGACCACAAAGGGCTACAAATTGTTTGGTGTTTTTCAGTCCGCAGTGCTGTCCATCCGCAAAAAACACCATCAAGTGGTTGTAATATACAACGTAAGCACTGACTTGAGTATGAGAGCCAAATTCGAGCGGGCAGTGTTGATCTAAAAATTGTTTTGCAATAACGAGTTTTTGACATTCTTCACTTAGTGGTGGTGTTGTTTGAAGTTGTGCTTTCATTGATGTATCCCCAGTTACCGAAATTAAATTGTTGTGAAACGTTACGGTTGTCACATAACGTGTGCTGATTAATTGACTACAATTTCAGTGTATAAAAAATTATCAATAAATTTCACAAAAAGAATTTTACAGTGTAAATTTTACAAAATCTGGTCAGACCTCTTGTTGTAAAATGGTCGAATTTATGCTCTTTTATATCATGAACATGTAGTAAAAATGTCGATAAAATTGATTAAAGTCGCTTAAATGAGAAGGATTGGTATTAAAATGAAAAAAAGCTCAGAGTTGATGCGCAAGTCTCACTTTCTCGGTACCAAGATCCGTAACCTTCGAAAACGTAACCATTTAACGCTAGAAGATTTGTCTGCGCGGTGTATCCGAGTAGACCCACACACTGCGCCTTCGGTGTCATATTTGTCCATGATTGAGCGCGGCAAACGCACGCCAAGTAGTGATATGTTAGAGAACTTTGCAGAAGTTTTTCAAAAGCCACTGTCGTGGTTTTTAGACACAGATCCCGAGCCAGATGCCATCACCCCACAAAAAGGCCGCTCAGGGGGGATTGAGGGGATGGCACTGGAGCCAAACTTTTTGTTTTCTAATGACATACTACAAATTGCGATACCAGAGATGCTATCGCAAACTGGGATCAGTGGCAGACAGTTTGCCCACCTTTTGATCCGAGCGCATCAAGAGCACCATCAAAACCACTTTCCAGATCTTGAGCGCGCCGCCGACGAAGTCGGTGACAAAAACCTCTATTTAAGTGTTGAAGACTTAATGATGCTAATAAAAAAGCAAGGTCTGAAGCTGAACTGGTTTGATGAAGTGCCAAATGAAGTGATGGATGACAGTGGGCATGTTTTTAATCATTTGATCACCTCTTATTTCGAAGAGCCCAACGTGGTACATATAAACCGTTTGCTTGAGAAAAATTCAGCAAGGCTAAAATATGACTTAGCTGTGCACATTGGTCATAGTGTGCTGCATGAACTAAAAGGACTGCGCTGTGTGTTGCGAACAGGTGGTTTTAATACTGCAGTACTGCCAGCTACAGACACCACACCAAACGCGCAGGATATTCTGACAGCATGGCATGATTTTGAGTCGAGCTTTTTTGCGGGAGCTTTGCTGTGTCCAAAAGTTGCCTACCGTCAGTTACTTGATTCATATGGTTATGAAATAGATATTCACCAACATTTAAATATTTCTCCGTCGGTTGCGATGCGCCGTATGACTGTTGTGTCTCCGTATCCGCATTGGCATTACTTTGACGCCTATTTACCTGGAAAGTTAAAAGCTGTTTATCGCGGCAATGGTATACCTTTACCGTGGGGGAATATGCGCAGTGTTGAAGATCCCTGTCAGCACTGGGCGGTGTTTAGAAAGTTTGTTGCACAGTCTCAGCAGTCAAGTGCACAACTCTCCATTCTCAATGTAAATGGCAAGCCTCATCTATACTGTTGTGAGTCACTTAAAGTGAATGACCTTGTAGAGAATGCCCATGTACTGTGTGCTGGCATAGACCTAAATCCAGCAATTGACGCACAGGGGATAAGTGCTGATGAAGTAGTGCAAGAGTTACAGGCACTTTGTATTAAACAAGGTGGCGCAAGTGTTGTACCATGGCATCTGAAAAAGCAGCTCATGAGCGTAGCAAAAATTCTCAACATCAATTGGATAGACAGAGGGATCAACAATGATGTACGAGTCATTTGCACCAGAGGGACAGCTTGCCCGAGACAGCCAAGCTGCTATGAAACTGGCTAGGACTGGATAAAAGCTTATAAAGAACAAGGCACCAAGTAGATTGATAAAAGCAACGAGCAAACTTTACCGCGAACTTATGCTTAATGTGTGTACGCTTACTCTGATGTTAGTGGCTGTAACACTAAGCAGAGCTGCATACAGTTGTGAGAAGTCCCTACGTGTAAGTATCAGTGGTAATTGGCCACCATATTCACAGCGAGTAAACGGGCAATATGAGGGTTTGGAAGTTGAAGTTGTTGAGCTAGTGTTGAAAGAGGCTGGTTTTTGTTGGCAGTATGTTGAGCTACCTTCATCAAGCCGCGCATTTAAGCAGTTTCAAGAAAACAAAGTTGACCTTATCCCAGCTGCTAGCTTTACACAATCTCGACGAAAATACGCTGAATTCAGTTTGCCATATCGACAAGAAGTAATGTTGCTATTTGCACATCAAGACAACACAGACACAGTGATGCAAGAAAGCTCAATTACAAGCACTGCGCTTTTAAGACACCTAAAAAACAACTTGATTGCAATTAACCGAGGCAGTGTTTACGGACAAGGCTTTGAGGGCTTTCGAAAGGTTTGTGAGGACTGTGTAGTAGAGACCAATTTTGCCCACGAACGTTTTAATTTAATAAAACACAAGCGGGTTGAATACGCAGTAGAAGACATTTTAACAGGTGCTCATTTAACTCAGGAGACTAGTTACAAAGGGGTGATTCGAGCCACAGCGATTAAAATTTACGACAACCCCATTCACTATATGCTAAGACCAGGCATGCTCAGCGAGCCACAACTGAGGCAGCTTAATTTAGCTATTATCAAAAACAGACAACGCATTGAAGAGATTGTTCAAAGGTATAAGCAGCGCTATGGCGCAGACTAACACCATTGAGCCTTACTTGCGTCTATCAGAGTGGTTATTTCTACGCACTTTTCGAGCATGCTTGATTGCCAATACATGCTCGTCAACCGGCGCTGTCCGAGTGGCCAGCCAAAGGATCACTATCGATTCCATGAGGCAGAAGAAGGTTAGTAAAGGGCTGAATACATGTCTGAGGTAAGGAACTTTGTCAATTAAATCGAGATAGTAAAAACTCAGTTCAACCAACGCAATAAAAGTGACGATCACATATGAGAAGTAGATAAAGAGTAAAGCGCCTTCTTGTTTGGTAAAGTAAAAGTGCTCATAGACATCTTTACAAAATTGGCTGTACTTTTGGAGACGGCTGACAATTAGCCGCCTTGCAAAGACGGCGTAAACATAAACCCAGCAATTTAAAAATGCCCATAAGTAATAATAGCTTCCCCAGTGAAAGGCTATCTCAGCTGTAATAGTATCAATAAACTCTATAGTGGCGAGTATTAATAACAGGCATCGCGTATTAATACTCTTCCAGCTGACAAGCAAAGCGATGATCATTACCGGCAAACTAATAAAATTTATTGCATGGTAAATTGATTTTATTGAGAACGCTTCTAGCAAGTGTGTTGGCCTTTCAAAATTACGTGCGAGTACATGTTTTTACTTAGTTTATAGTGTTCTTATTTGTAATGGACCTCTAATAAGATGAATCCGCTATAAAATGATGCAAAGTGACAATCACGCCAAAACAGGCGTCTAATATAATACTTTTTGATGCATTGTTGACCTTTTATTTGTAACTTAGTTTTTTCTGTTCATACAAAGTTTTACTTTAAATACAGTGGGGAAATGTGATAGCAAGCGCATTATTACACATACACAGCTGTGTTATAGGTGTACTTAGTCATTATCAACCGGTAGGGTCCGAATCGATAACCTGAGCAGCAGTAAAGCTTCTACCAAGTAGAGTAGGGTGAGGGCGGGACTAAAAAGTTGTTCTACTATAAATAAACTGCCCAGCACGCCATATTGATACAGCTTGATTTCAATTAGGTTAATAAATAAAAATAGGCTTGCACAGGCATATACAAAAATAAGCCCGCCTTCTTGTTTACTAAAGTAGTAGTTTTTACGAACCTCATCAAAAAACTTAAAATGGGGGCTCAATTTTATTGCTATCAATCTTCTGGCAAATACAACATAGATATAGACCAGACTATAAAAAAAGACCCAAAGGTAGAAGTTGTATCGCCAAGACAGTGCGATATTTGATACCAAGGTGTCGATGGCCTCTACAACGAGTAGGATTAACAACAAACTCCGAGTGTTAACACTTTTCCAGCCAGCAAAAAGCGCAATAAAAAACACTGGCGTTGAAATTTGACCAATTACATAATAAATGTAATTGAGAGGTTCGCTATTGAGCAAGTTATCAATCCTGTGCGCGTTTTACTTTAAGTGAAAAACACTTATTTTAACCAAATAAAACAAGTGCATTAAAAGAAAAGTACTTTTCATCAGTTAGCATCAAAAACTTTGAGCAGCCTTTGACAGGCGCTGTTACGAGCGATCGTTTCTATCTTCAGCAGATTCTCGGTAACTATTCGTTCCCTCTACCTTTCTATTATTTGTAAACTTGCTCTTTATATGCTGTACATACTCATCAATAGGGATATGCCTAATTGATAGTTTTAATAGCATGAGTGCTTCTAGCAAGTGTAAAATAGTTATACTTGGAGGGAATACATTGTTCCTAAAAGGGAAGCTATCAATAATATCATATTGGTACAGCTTGACTTCAATCAGTGCAACTACATGCAATATGACAACAATAAAATACATAAAAGTAATTGCGGCTTCTTGCTTACTGAAACTGAAATTGTTGTATACATCGTTGCAAAACTTTACATGTTTACCTAACAGTTTGGCTAACAATCGCCTGAACAAAACGGTGAACAAAAAGATGGAGCATATGAATACACCATAAATGTGATAATTATTGCCAAGAGTAAATGACCAGTCAGTGAGTAATGTGTCAATGGCTTCGAGCGTTATCAGTGAAATTAATAGCATCCGTGTATTGATGCTTTTCCAAGCAATTAATAGACAGATAAAGTTAATGGGAGTAATGAAAAAAGCAACGCCATCATAGAATGCTTTATAGTTTTCATAGCTAAACATTGGGCACCTACAATTCTTATTTTTTATCAGTACGCTGATTTTTTAATTGTTGTTTGGTTTTCTTTTCAGAAGTAAACCCACATACAAAACAAATCATTATAAATTGGTATACTGGGATGGGCTCCTCTCCTTCCTCCCAAGCAGAAATCGTTGACTCGTTGACTGAGGGAAGTAGTCTTTTCCCTAACTCGCATTGACTCAGCCCTGAATCTAGACGCATTGACTTAGTTACGATAGATATTTCTAACCAAAGTAACTTTATAGCATTGATAATTAGTGCTTTAAACTTCATAAACTTAATATTTCCACTAATATTTCTCCATAGCATTCGTCATCGAAACTTCAATAATGAAAGTGGAAATAAATAGGCTGAGATATTTTGATTGGGAAGGTTGCTTTTCGAGCAAGATGTAAGCCTTGATAATGCACTGTATTTTGATGCGAAGAAAAGCTCTTTATAGTTATTTTTATAAACCATTTTTAAAATTTTATGATAGGTGAAAACTACATTGCAAGTGTCAGAGGATGTTTAAAATATATCGCAAACCTAACACTCACAATCAAATTTTTGTGTTTACTTAGGTTCATCAGGGTTTGGTCCACTGGCACCTGTAGCCCAGCCTCCCTTGACATTTTTTGCCTCGTATAACGAGAGTTCTTTTAGTTTTTTCACAACAACTTTCATATCAAACCTCTTTTAGAATAGTGGATGTTATCCATTTTGTAACTTTGAACTTTTGCTTCGTAATTGATAACATCACAGCTCTTACATTCAGTAAGCTCTTTTGAGGGAAAGAGAAATCAAGTTGTTATTTTTTATCCGAATTCTATACGTTTCTTTTTAAGCTTGAATAGTTGTTTGGCTTATCCGCTTTTCCAATTATAGAACCCCATTTACCTTTCATAGCCAAACTAAGAATCAGGAAAGCTTCAAGCATGTGCGCAATTGAGGCTACGGGACCATATATATTTTCGATAATTGGGAATACAGTGATTACCTCAGCAGTATAAAGAGACGCCTCAATAAATGCCATGAAGCAAACTAAAGTTGCTAATGCATATAGAAAAATCAAGCCACCTTCTTGCCTAGTAAAGTTATATTCCAAATAAATCTTTTCGAAAACTTTAAACCTTGATCTTAAATTGGCCGCGATTAACCTTCTCCCTAATACAGGTACAAAGAAGAATAGTACATTTACAACAATAGCCCAAAGATAAAAATTATTGCCTAAGCTGAATGCAAACTTAAGGGTCAGAACATCGAATATTTCAATGGCCAAAACCACACCAATTAGATACCTAATATTAATATTTTTCCAAGCAACTAGCATAGAAATAACGTATATTGGTATCAGCATATATGAAATTGCATCATATATAGCAGCAAATTTTTCATAAGCAAACATCAGATATATCCTTTAATTTCTCTTATTCTCTGGTTGTTGACTTTCGAGTAGTTGTTTAGTTTTTTCTTCCGGACTAAAACCGCAAATAAAGCATATTAAAAAATAACTCGTTAATGGGACTGGAGTTTTACCAGTTTCCCAATTGGATATCGTTGCTTGGTCCACTACAGGGATAAGTTTCTGTCCTAATTGACTTTGAGTGAGCCCGGCATCCTTACGCATCGATCTTATCGACTTGGCTGCTTCTCCCCATAAGCCATTAAACAATCCTAGTTGTCGAATTCTAAGTTTCATATGTTCCAACATTACCTTTTGATAACAAATTTAACAAAAGCTATCACTGAAAAGCCTGTAATTGCAAGCATTTAGCGATGCATAGCAGCTAATATTAATATTATCATGTTATCTAACTGGTAATTTAACGTTTACTCGATTTTTTTAAACCTGATGTTTATTAAATATTTCATTTGTTGCGGTTGATAATATCAAGGTGTTTTTAAGAAATAAACCTTGAAGTGACAAAAAATTAAAAAATTTATTGTTTTTTATAACAGGGTGTTTAATGACAAAGTATTAGTGTAACGTGGAATGTTTTTTAATGAATTTTATTGTATTGTTCATTTATTATGAACAATAAAAAGCTGAAGAATCACAGTGTAATGCTATATTATCATTATTGCATCGCCATATTGGATATAAAAACGCAATAATTTAATTTTAAGATACCCGTCTGTTTTTCAAACTCACTCGCTTGTTCAAGATTGTTTTTTAATCACCTTGAGTCAATGAGCGTATTTAACTACGCATTGTTATGGTTGAAAGATCAAACAAAAAAGTTTGCTTTGTGCAGCATTGGTTGAGTGTTCGTCACCGTCTGTATTTAGCTTGGACGGGTGTTAGTTCACACAGTATGCATAGTTGATGTGCATTCAGAAGTTAGTTGAAATGGTGTGATTGAGTATTTACACGTACAAGAGGCTAAAGTTAAATAAAAGGCACTTTTGGAGCCTGAATATGGATATTGATGTTGGCTTTTTCTAGGTGCTTACTCGGCCATTCAGTAGGTAGTACAAGCAAAGCAGACAAGGGCTGTCTATGGGGCAAATTGTAGGTACAAAAAACGGTGTAAGTTGAATAATCCTTACACCGTTTTGTGGGAGAACTCTGGGCTACTTTGATAAAAGCAGCCCTTAAAATAGGTCTTAATTAATCACTACACGTGGTCCAGGTTTGCCCATCAGTACTGCATTCCTGCACATAAGTACCATCGTCTTGATATGTTTGGCGCTGCCATGTGCCATCGCTGTCTCTTGAGGTGATGATACGGTTGTCACCCGAATCATCGGTAATGCGCTTGTGCCAAGAAGAAAAAGGAATGTTGACGTCATCTTCAAACTCGTAGCCTGCCAAAGAGAAGTACGCCACCAACACAATTACGTCTAGAATCTCTGACTTACCACTCATATTTAACCAGTCGTCGAGCTCAGCGATTGAATTTGCATCTTGATGAAACTCGGTCAAATACGAAACTCTATCTTTACTGTAAGACACAGATAGAACGCGATTCTTTGTATCACTAAAGTCAACTTTGTCATCACAAGCTTGCTGTTGTGATGTGCGCTCGATGCGTTTCCAGTTGTTTAGCTCATAGGTTATGCCGTCAATTTTGACTTCTAATTTCTCAGACTGGAAGCAGTGGCCGATATCGTCAGCACTGTTTTTTACCAAATCTGTTGATTGAATATAGGTGTGGTTATCGCTCCAAGGACTGGTTATTCTTTTACGGTCATATTGGACAAATAACACCGTCTCAAGATTGTCATCCATGCGTACGCGCTGATTAACTGGTGTACTTCCGTCTTTTCCATAAATAAGAATACTTCTATACCAAACAAGCTCGTTGCTATCTGGTTGCGCTGGCGGTGTATCGAGATAGTGAAGAACACGAATTTCATGCGCGTCTACATACTCTTTTGCAAGCTTTAGATATTTCTCAACACTTGCTTGAAGTCCTTTAACAATGTCTTCAGCAAGTTTTTGTAATGCTTCGTCACCGCTCTCGATATAGTCACTGAAGAGTTGCTGCTCAGAAATATTGTAATGCTCAATAACCTGAACGATGGTTTCGCGCATTACAATTTTTAGCTGCTCTTGAAGCGCATTGTCTGCAAGTATCGCGGTACATGTTTTGTCTTTATATACATCGGTTTTGTATAGCGACTGCCACAGTACCGTGGTAAGTGGTGTAATGTGCTGCTGATCTTCACCTTCTAGGCTCGTTAGAGTAGGTGGGAGAACCATTTGATATGCTTTTGTCACTTCACCAAGATCTTCGTCAATGGCACCAACTGGCACATCTACATAAGTTGGTACATAGGCAGCGCACTGGGCTTGCTCTTCAGTGAGTTCTAATTCATAGCTGCCTTTATCTGTTGAAATTACAGAGGGTTCGTTCTCATCTTTAACCGCATTGTTATTTAAATCAAGCCAAACGGTTGCTCCTTGCACGTAGCCGTCTATCACTCGTCCACGTCGAGCATAGCGGCTATGATCATCCGTAATGGGTGGGTTGGTTGCGGTATTTCCGCCATTGTTATTCACCGTACCTGTGGTTGTATTGTTATTATTTGACGCTGTCGAGCCGGTATTTTGGCTAGGCGTATTATTGTTATTACTCAGATCAATACTGGGTCCTTTGGGGCCACCGCCGCCGCCACCACAGCCCGTAAATAAGGTACTACAGAGTATGGCCAGTGAGAGGGTCTTTAAATGTGATTTATACATGCACGTTCCTTATTATTGGCGCAGGCTTATTGGTTACTGCTGAATTTAGATCAAATGTGTCTTTAACTATTGTTATTAGAATCTCGACTAGCTCAGTTCTATTAAAGGCTCAGGCTAGGTCAATGTGGTCATTATAGGGAAACTCACTGTGTTACAGGTAGCGAAAAACAGACAAAAATGCGTAATAATCTGCCTTAAATCACAAATAACAACAAAGTTTGATAATTGCTAAGTTGTTGTTATTATGTAGAGCAGGTACAGAGTCTATCAACGTTAAGTATAAAAATAAGCAATAAAAACAATATATTAATAATATGCATAGTAATCTCATCACCGCGCTTTATGTCGGTTTTTTAATTATTTTTAGTGTGCTTTTTAGCAGCGAAAGCTTTGGCAAATCTGATACGCATTTGGCTTTGGGCGTGGGAGATGGATTGCCGGGCAATCGTGTGTTTGACATCGAACGTGATCACCTTGGGTTTATGTGGATTGCCACCGGTCAAGGCCTTGCCCGATTTGATGGTGCTAACACGGTGCGCTTTTTCGCTCATAAAACACCAAATACAAGCCAGTCGACACGCGTGCGTGATTTATTGTTTGATTCTCAAAATCGATTATGGGCTGTTGGAGATCAGGGCGTCGGAGTACTAGGTGCTAAAAGTGAGCGCTTTGAACAGATAGAGCCGTCACAGCCACACCCACAGTTAAATGCATACAGTGTTTTTGAATCAAGCGATGGTATCGTATGGGTTGGCGCGAGATCTGGCCTTTACCAGTTTGTACAAAATCAACTTAACCCATTAACGCTGATGCTGGATGGACGTTTAATTACGCCTCAAGTTTTATCGATAACCGAGGTCGAGCAGTCCAAAATGATGCTCGCGACTGATAGCGGTATTATGCTTGTTGATACGAATACGTTGCGAGTAGAGTACTTATTACAAGAAAATGGCCAGCCAACTTTTGCTGACAAAGTGTGGCGTCTAAATAATGGTTCAATTTGGTTAAGCATTCATGGCTATGGTTTGGCTACCTATGAGCCCAACGAGCGTAAGCTCGATATGCGCTATATCGACGAGAACGAGTTTGACACTGTTGGTTATGTATTTGATATCCAAGAAAGTGGAAGCAAGCTTTATGCTGCGTCACTGAACACCGGTCTACTGACTTTAAGCAATGGTAAGGTGGAGGTCAGTAATGGATTACCGCCATTGCTCTCACTATATCAAGATCAACAAGTAAAGGCTTATGGCACTTACAGCGAAGGTGTTTCGCTGCTATCAGCCAATCACAATGCAATTAAAAACCGAGCGTTTACTCACCCAAGCGAAACCGAGCAGTATGAAATTAATGATGTAATAATTGCGGATGAGTCTATTTGGCTTGCTGATCAATTAGCTGGAGTATGCCGTTACTCGCTGGAGGGGGACTTTCAACGCTGTCTTGATACCGAAGACTTATCAGCTCAAGCTATGGCTGTATCACCGAGTAAACATGTGTGGATCAGCCTCTATAAAAGCTTGGTAAAGGTCGAACCCCAATCATTGACTGTGGTTCAACAGTTTGACTTTGAAAAATATAATATCCCCGATGCGATATACAGCATTGCAATTCAAGATGAGCAAACCATTTGGCTGTCCCATAGTTTTGATGGTTTGACGCGGCTAAACCCACATACCAAACTCATCGAGCGATTTCATAGTGGAAACTCAGGCCTGTTAAGCGATGAAATACATAGCTTGGTTCTTCATAAAAACCTCCTGTGGGTGGCTACATCAAATGGGCTGCAAGCGTTTGATGTCAGTACACAGCGCTTTGAACTAAAAACAGAGTTAGGTGAAGGGGTTTCAAATGCGGTTTATGATCTATTTCTCAGCCCAACTGACTTCTTATTTGTTCAAACTGAAAGTGGTTTACGGGCACTCGATCTCAAAACCCAGTCATGGAAGCCCCTACCTGACAAGCTCAACAAACTGACAAATACCAGTATTGTGTTTGATGAAACGGGCTATGCGTGGTTTGCCAGTAGTTTTGGTGTGATGGGATGGTCTCCTGACAGTTCAGATTCGAAGGTTCGCTATTTTGACAAAGGGGATGGCCTGTTTACACAAGGGTACTTAGGTAGTGCTGGTACTGTTTTTGAGCGACAACTTGTTTTTATTGCGCCAGATGGCATGACTTTACTCGGCCCTGACAAACTTGGTTTTTCTGATGCGATGCCTAAAGTAAGTGAGTTTGAACTCACTTTTGCAAACGGGCAATCGAAGCGCTATTTTCATCAAGAGAATTTGTTGGCGCTTCCTTACGAGCACGCAAGTATGCGCTTTGTGCTTGCTAACAACAACTTTACCAGTGTTTCTAAACAACAATTTAGGTATAAGCTTGAAGGGGTCGCTAACACTTGGGTGGATCTTGGAAAAAGCCGTGTATTAATGATCCCCAAACTGGCTCATGGCCAATACAACTTGCTACTGCAAAGTACAGACAGTGACGGAAATTGGTCGCAGAACATCAGTGGATTTTCTTTTACGATTAAAACGCCATGGTATGCGACTGTGTGGGCGTATTGTGTATATGCTCTCAGTGCGATATTGATGTTATATATTGTTTATCAAATTCGCATTGCAGCTTTGAAACGGATCCAAACCGCATTGGAGACCGAAGTTGCTGAGCAAACACGAGAAATAAGTAAACAAAACAAGCTGCTTACAGAAAAGTCTGAGGCATTGGCACAAGCACAGGCACAGCGAACTCTGCTATTAAAAACACTTTCTCACGAACTTATGACGCCTGTTTCTTTAATTCAAGGGCCAGCTGAGCAACTCAACAGAGCTCAACAGCCTGATGAGCGCAGCAAAATGGCAAACATCGTGATTAGCAATGCCAAGCGTTTAAAGGTATTAATAGAGCAGTTAATGCGGGTGTCTAACCTTAATCAAGAATCTCAGTTGCCGATTGTCAGCCCGACGCAGTCACTCACCAGCTTTAATTTGTCCCAAATTTGTCTAGAGCAGATAGCTGCATTTGGCCCAATGGCTGAACAAAGCGACATTACGCTTAACACAAATGTTGAAGACGATATCCATGTTTTGGCTCGCCCAGATCAACTCGAACAATGTGTGAGTAACTTATTAAGCAATGCGATTAAATATAGCGCTGTGGGTAAAACTGTATCCCTCACTCTGAGTTTGCAAGGTGATGAAACAGAGCCCCGCTGTATTTTGCAAGTTCAAGACGAAGGGGTAGGTATTGAACCAAGTGAATTGGATGCCATTTTTACACCCGAATATCGAACCGATACAGGTAAACGGCAAAACGTTGGCTTGGGCATCGGATTGAGTGTTGTAAAGGCGATCACAGATGAACTGAACGGGTCCATTGATGTTGTGTCGTCGTTAGGCAAGGGCAGTGAGTTTAGTTTGGCCTTCAATGCACTTCCTGCCATATCGGGTTCTGAAAATGAGGCCCTAGTATCTAGTTCGCGCCATGATTTGAGCGATAAGACTGTTCTTATCGTCGACGACACGCCAGATATGTTGACTTTGCTCAGTAGTATTTTTGAGCATGACTATAAAGTAGAGGTTGCTGTCGATGGTGCACAAGGCCTTGAAGTGGCAAAAGCACAACTTCCAGATCTGATTATTTCCGATGTGATGATGCCAAAGCTTGATGGTTTTGGATTACTGAGCCGTATTAAACAAGACCCGTTAACTGCGCATATTCCGGTTATTTTGTTAACGGCCAACTTAAATGAACAGAGAGAGCTTGAAGGACTCAGCCGTCAAGCCGATGATTACATAACTAAACCGTTTAGCGTACAAGCGTTAGAGCTTAAAGTCCGCAATGTGTTTTCGCACTATGCAGCCAATGCTGCAAGATGGCATGCGCGCATTGAGCAAAGGGATAAAAAAGCAGCTGACAGTTTACCTATGTTGCCAAAATTTGAGTTTAAAGATGAACCTCACATCTATGACTTTTTGGATAAACTAGATGGGGTTATCCACGAGCGCTACCAAAACCCAGACATTACCGTGTCTGAGCTTGCTAAAGAGATGGCACTGAGTGAGCGGCAACTGCATCGAAAACTCACGGCGATCATTTCCATGGGGGCAAATGAGTACCTTAGAACGTACCGCCTGTATCAAGCGATCACCCCTTTATTGCATGGTAAAAGTGTGGCGGTTGTGTCGGAACTGGTTGGGTTCAATTCGGCATCTTACTTTAGTGCATGCTTTAAAAAGCAATATGGCATGACGGCCAAAAGTTATGTGCAAAAGCAACGAGATAAACACCAGTTAAAATTGTAATAATGTCAAAATAGCCAGTGTTGAGTGCTAAGTATTCCTCAACATTGGCAATAGAGTTATACATTTAAAATACTCAGTTATTTTCAGATCCCTCTCTGGGCGACATTCTTAGAGCACAGCTCTGATCTGTGACGATTGCGACCCTACATTGCTTGAGTATGGAGTTGGTGAATACCATAGAAAACACGCAAATAATGATTGGGTATTACTTAGTGTTAACTTGATGTCGATGTTGCTTACTTGTGTATTAAAAGAAGCGGCGCAAATGAGTGCAGGCATTGAAATGAGAGAAGCTAATTACATTGTATATTCTTTATTAATTTGCGTTAAAGTCTCCAACCTATAGCAGTGCGAGTTTATATTGTGGTGAGGAACCAAACAGGTCGCCGTAAAAGGTTGCTCGGTGAGCGCATTACAGGAAAAGTATTTGTAGCTTAATAAGGCGGGAGCGTTAAGCTTCTCTCCCGCTAACTTGGTTTAAGATGTTGCACTAAAGGCGTTGTGATACGTGACGACAGCAGTGGGCACGTATTCGGTAAATGCACACACCTGGAAGTATTCTGGTGGCACGTCGGCTAACACTAGCTTTTCATTGGTCACAAATCCAAAGCGGCTGTAATACGCCGGATCTCCAAGCACCACACAGCCTTTAGCATGTGTATGCTTAAGCACTTCAAGCGCCTTATTGATTAATAGCGAACCTATGCCTTGACCTTGCTGAGCAGGGGAAACTGCTACAGGGCCCAATCCAAACCAGCCATTTTGATTGTCCGAGAGTACAACTGGGGAGATAGCCACATAGCCTATTACTGCACCTTCATACTCAGCCACGAGCGATATTGTGAGTGCATTTGCCTGCCTCAAAGCTCGAATCACAAAATGTTCGCACTGATTTGAATACGTAACTTCAGAAAATGCCGCTTGAGTTAGCGACTCTATGTGCTCTGCGTCATGGGGTTGTTCGTCTCGAATATAAACGTTCATTTTGACTCCTAGATAGTCATTGGTATTTTTTGCGATGCTTTATTACGATGAGTGTGACTCTAAACTGTAAAGTAATAGACAGGTCAATAGGGTGATGGGAGCAAAGTTGTTTTCAACACTTAAAAAATGCGTCATGCCATCTGATGTTCAAAGTATAAGTGCTTGATAAAAATAGAGTAGAGATGCTATGTTGCAACTTTATGTCGCAAGGAGGGATCATGAGTACTCAAACTTTAAAAGCGCTGTGTAACCTTGTTATTGATAAAGATTTTCAGGCGTTAACCAGCCGCTGCGAGCAAAACTCAGTACTTGAACTGTTCTCATTAGATGAAAATCGTAAGTCCGCTGTGTTAGCCTGGTTGCTAGATCCTATGGCGGGCCACCAACAGGGGGATTATTTTTTAAGAGCTTTGCTAAATCATGTATACAGCTGCGCCAGTGATGAGCAGCTTGAGCTATTTCCCTCAGCTTTTGAACTTGCCTCAAGCTCATTTTGCCAAACAAAAGTGATGACAGAACTACAAGCCAATAGCGCGCGTATTGATCTCGCATTGCTGGACCCTAATCAGGAGCTATTGATAATCATCGAGCGAAAAGATGGCTCGAAGCTTCATAACGATCAACTTAAAAAATATGCCAACTGGGCAGAGAAAAACTACTCAGGTTGGAAAAAGGTATATATTTTATCTGATAGCCACTTTCAACATCATGGTGCGCAATATGATAAACGTTATGTGAAAGTTGACGACACATGGCTACAGGATGCGTTAAGAGATTTGTTTGACAGGGCATTACTTACATCTAAACACGAGCATCAGCTCAAAGACTTGTATCATTATGTATTTGGTACTTGGTCAGAAAAAACAGATCCCTATTATCAAGGTCGCAGCAAGTTATTAAAACAGGTGTCGGCAGGTCACTGTGAGCTTATCCGTCAACTTGAGTCTGAGTTTATTAAGGTTGGCACGCGGCGCTGCGCTTTGATCACTGTAACACCAGCAATGTTTTTTGGAAAAATACTCCCCGCCAAACAGAAGTATGACGATGATACCCTTCAAAAGGCACTTATTGTGCAAAAGCATCACAACGTGTTTGAGCAGCTTCATGGCCTCAATGAGTTTGATTTATTTAACGAATGGATAAAAAAGACGTTTCCTAATTTTGTTACTGAGATCTATTCAGACTCGGTGATTTGCATGCTTAAAAAACACCGCCCCGCAAGTGGGTATTGGCCATATTATCTTGATTTTGAGCGTAAAAAATCAGATGACAATGAAATTTACTACACCCTCACAATCCATGTGTGTAGAAAAGGCCTAAAGAGCCACCATGAACTAGCGGAGCAAGTTGCTGAATCTTATGAGATGAAACGACAGAGCAACTGGCGATTTAGACACCTGAGTTTAATCGAACGATTTGATAGTCTTGATTTTAATGAGCAAAGTGATGTATTTCTTGCTGTGGTTGAGCTTGAAAAACGCCTAACACCTTACAATGTGTTGGAAAACCAGTAGGGTTCAAGGTAATCAAAAACAATGAACAAGGTTTAATAAATGGCAGAGTGCGCAACTAGTTGCTTGTATGCCAACATAGTAATAAGGCACATCTCACCGTCTTTTTGTTAATCAGTAAAGCTCATTAGTTGTATATTTTCACTATTGTTTAAATTGAATTTGGCATGGCTTCAGCTTCAATATATTGATTTCGCTTTGGGCTATATATTTTATGTAAAAGGACCTGATTTAGCGCGTGTTTAGTGGCTGTTTTACAGTGCTCAAGTGGACGATAAAGACGCTTATTATTTGCAGAGTCCGAACTTGTTATTCGTGACTGAGAACATTTCAAGTTATATCATGACTTGTACACCAACACTTTGATGATTCTAACTGAGGCTGCTTTATAACATTAAATTCATGCACTTACCCAATATCTCATTGGTAATTGAAGATTTTTTCACACCCAGCAGATTAAAATCTTAACACTATTTTTTCATAGGATAATTTTTAGGTGATCTACAATGGATATAAAATGGATACCGTTTATATAACTTGATCACCTACTTATAAGGAAATTGTATGGTTAGTAGATTTATGAGACATGACGCAGTCAGGCGCAGGTTAGTAATAAATAAATTGATGGTCGAAATGCAAAACAATTTAAGGAGCACCAGAAAAAGTAACAACTTAACGCAAAAGCAACTTGGGGATAAACTCAACGTTGACCAAGCGACGATCAGTAATTTTGAAACCGGTAAAACCTATATGACCATGGAGCTGGTGTACGAGATGTATTTAATATTTGGCGATGAGTTTTGTTTACCGAATATCCAGTATTTTGAAAGGAAGTAAATACACGATATTACATCGCGAAATTGCGTGGCAAAGATATGCAGTGACGAGGCTTACCTGTATTCCATTCTCAACCACGCAAAGCAACTAAAAATGTCAGTACAGGATCGTTATCAGAGAGTATCCTGAGCAACTCGTTGGTGAAAAACGGCTAGGCAAAAATGGCAAACTGCTTTTTTAACTCCAATATGTTCCAAACCCACTTCAGTTGTGGACAGGTAAGGTCGAGGAGTGACAGGCGTTTTAGACCTTACGGTGATTGCAAGGGAAAACGCCTGATGAGGGGCTTGTTTCAAAAATGGAGCTCTAGCTTTTGCTTGCGAGCAAGAGGCAGGAGGCCCAAAACTTAAAACTGAATGCGCTTTAGCTCACCATCATTATATTCATATGCAAATGGTGATACGTTGTAAGATAGGTTTGGATACTCAGAATAAGCGAGCATCGCAATTTGATAAAGTGCAGTCTCATCATTTAGTGGTACAACCAACACGTTGCTTCTATTGGGGAAAACTAGTCCGACCGGGCCTTCGAATGTCGCTTTGACCTGTTGCTTAAAATAATTTGAGAAAACAGCGCTGGCTTCGTAGGTCTCGTCAGCAATAAACATATGTATGTTACTGCTGCCTTCTGTTTGTTCAATTCTTTGGAATTTTGCACCTAGTTCAGTGAGGTGTGTATCTAAGTTAGACTTCGCAATCTCTTTGAGTTGTTCAACAGGTAGCTTAAATTCATCCATCTTCTCTTTACTGACATACTGAATGCTTGCAGGCGTATCTATTGCTAATAGCAGAACGAGCTCATTGTTAATTTCTTCGTAATAAAATGGGAAAGGGACCTTTTTATCACTTGATTGGTTTATTTTAGCCGTTATATGTTCGATATAAGAAATGGGCTTAATAACGGGCCTTAATTGGCTAACTTGTAACTTTGACTTTTCTGTTAACTGGCGAGCACTTTTAGTCGAATCTATATAATCTGCAAATATATCTTCAAGTGCGTCTTTTTCTTCAGAATATCTTAAATAAGCGTTTACGAGATTTGTTGAAAAAGTAGCGCCTGTTGAGTACGTAACTTCAACAGATAAATCATCTTTAACCTTAAATTGTGCATCCTTGAAGTGCTTTTTTACCTCTTTCAAATAAGCTTTTGTGAACGCCTGCTCTGACAGCAACGCCTCCGAGCTTGGTGATGACACCGCGTAAAATGAAGACGACAAGCCCACTGCAAAAGAGAGAAATAGCGCTTTTTTCATTAATTAGATCCTTAGTCGATATTTTTTAATATCATAACTGTATTTGCTTTCTGTGTCTTTAGTGTTTGTTTTTATTATATATTTAATAATTCGTGCATCATGCGTGGCTGCAATGTTATGGTACTTCGAGATTTAACTAAGCCGACACTGTGATGTGATTATAAAAATTATGGATTTGGGAAGCCGCTCCAAAAAAAGGTACGTCGAGGATGAAAATTGCCCAAAATAGAGTGGGCTTGATAGCGCAGTTTATCCGTTAGCGTCAAATTAGCTAGCTGCTGTATGCTGCATAAAAAAGCGCCGACATAGGACGACGCTGTTTAAATGTATTAACCGATACTTAAATAATGATTAGCAAGGGTACTTACCACACATTAAAGGACCTTTGTTTGTTGTGCGATAGGTGCGCGTTGCTTCTGATGAATAACCATCATTGTCTGTTACACGAACACGAATATTGTAAGTGCGATCTTGTGAGGAAGTTTTCCACACACTGCTGCTTGATTGTTTTACACCATCGATCCACAGTTCTTTTGAAACAATGGTACCGTCTTCATCTCGACCGCTAGCCCAAAAACTAACATCCCAAAACTCGTGGTGGTTTACGCCAACATAAGCAGTTGGCGTGTTGTCACATACTTCCTCTTTGACATCTTCTTTATGACTGAATGGAATGCTTGCAGAGCATTTCACAACGAATGATTCATTCAAAGGCTGCCCGCCATATGAACTGGTCGTTACGTATGCGATACCTGATAGGATGGCACTTGAGTTTGGTGTAGGGTCAAAGTATTGCTGCAATGACTTAGAACCTTGCTTTCTGACAATGCGCTTATTTTCCCAGGTGGTATACCAAAATGTTCCTGTACATTGTGCAGTACCACTGTAGATATTTTTTTGAGATGTGGTTTCCATGCGACAATTAACTTTATCTGCCATTGCAGAGAAAGAACCTGCGCCTAGAGTCAGCCCAAAGAGAGTTGTCATAATGGTTGTTTTTAGTTTTTTGTTATTCACATTATTTCCTTTGTGTTTAAAAAATCAAAATAAAAATAACATATTTTCAATAATGTAATCAATGTGTGTTTTTGTATTATTTTTTGTTACTCAATTGGCTGGTTTACTTTTTTATGTGTTCAGTATTGGAGAAAAGGGTCACGTCACGGGCTTGTTTTAAGAAATGAGTGATGTAAAAGCACTGAGATATATCTTATTTAGGGGGGAGTGCGCGCTACTGAATACACTACATCAAAAAATAAAGGCGATTAAACTATTTATAGGGGGCCGTTGCTGTATTGGATGAGTTATGAGGTGTTGCGTCTACTTAAGGATTCACTCTTAAATTTTTTGTTAACTTTTGCCATTATCTACAAATGGTAAATAGCCACGACGACGATAATGAACATGCAATAATTGGATATAAATCTCCTTGCCAGAGGGCACTATATTCGTAATTCTAAGGAGTAAATTTAAAGACCTGTAACCGCATATCAATAAGTAAAATTCAGTTTAAAGTGTGCTTATCGATGATTTTTGTTGAGGGGGGCTAGGGCTAAATAGTCGATTTAAGCCCATGTCTTTCGGATAATTGAATTCAAGGTTTCATAACGAACGGGTAGCTGTCTATTTTTCTGGCGAACCAAATATAAACTTTCCATCACAGGTTGTTGAGGTTTGAGGACCTTTATGAGGTTTGGGCTATGAAAGCTATCCACGGCACTTTTAGGTAAGACCGTGAATCCAATTCCGTGAGCGAGCGGCTCTAAGATTTGGCTAATTTGATTAATTGAACCTACGACAGGGATTTTGCTGATATCAAGCTGCTTTAACGCTTGTTCTTGACATTGCCCGAAGTACAACGATAAATAATGCTCGGCATCTGGATGAGAAATTAATCCTAGATCTAACAATAGCTGCTTCCAGTTTTTATTAATGTCAGTCTTGTGCGGTAATATCAAACAAAGCTCTTCTTGACCAAGCTCCTCAAAATCAAAAAAACTTTCTTTTGGTATATCTGTCACAATTCCTTGGTCAATATGTCCACTCTTGATATCACTCAAAATTTGATGATTGGGTGCAGCTTTAATATTGATGTAAATATCTGGATATTTATTTTGAAGTTTCAATAGCTTTGGGTAAAGCAACAATGATACTGAGCCTGAACATGCTAAAGAGTATTGTCCAGAAAAAGGGTCGTCAAAGCTTAACTGCTCAAAGAGAGACTTTTCACCTCTGAGCAATTCTTTAGTGTATTTGTAGACGAGTCGACCTTGCTCGGTAATGACAAATGATTTCTTCTCTCTTTTGATTAATGTATGCCCGCACGCTTCTTCGAGTTTATTGATGTGCTGACTAACTCCGGGCTGAGTCATATACAGTTTTTCTGCCGTTTGCGTAAAGTGCCCGGTATCCACAAGCGTAATGAAAGTTTCTAACCAAATTGGGTTCAGCATAAACACCTTCAATAAATATAAATTATCATTTTAATAATATTTGATAATTTTATCTAATCAAAGGTTTTTCATATCATTTGCCCATCAATTAGATCAAAGGTTAAAGAGATATCTAGGAGTAAATGATGAAAATGAACCACGTTGGTATCATGGTTGGCGATATGGATAAAGCGGTTGAGTTTTACACAAAAGCGCTAGGTCTTAGAGTTGTAATGAACAACACGAAAGTAACAGAAGAGCGAGAGTCTGCCATTGGTCGTATGTGTATTGCAGTATTTGGCGAAGGCTTTAAGGGTTTTAATATTGCGCACCTAGTAACGAGTGATGGTATCGGTGTTGAGCTTTTTGAAATGGTAGACCGTGAAGAGCGTCACGTTGTTGATTTCTCTCGCTTGGGGATCTTCCATTTCTGTTTACAACTACCAAAAGAGCAGTTTGATAATGCAATCAGCCGTGTTGAAGAATATGGCGGTAAAGTACGAATGGATATCATGCGCTATCATCCAGAAGATGAGTTAAAACAAGCGCAAATGGTTTATCTAGAAGACCCTTTTGGCAACCTATTTGAATTCTATTCACATTCTTATGAAGATACGTATGCGTCAGAGTATGAGTAAGAAGAGTAAGTAGAAGGAAGTGGGGGGAAGGGAGCTTTCAAATTAGCTCGAGACTTTTGATTTTTACCAGGCAAATGGAAAGAGGATGTTTTGCAACAGACACAAAAAAGCCAGTTAAAGAAGTTCTTTAACTGGCTTTTTTATAACACTTAATGTGGTGGAGCTTACGGAGGGTGAGTTGAACCAATTATTCAACGAAATGGCGAAAATCGAAGACATTTTGAAGGACACTTCACTTGCTCACAAGAAGCGCAGATCTGAACCATGAAGACTTGTGAAATCGCAGAAGTCTAGTAAATTAGCCTAACTCTCACCTTGAGAGTTAGGCTATTAATCAATCTTACTGATACTGTTATTGGTGAGTATAACTCTCTCTAACGTTAGGTTTTTTAGGCGTTAGAACCCGTAAAACTTGGTAAGTGCGTTAGCCAAGAAACCTCCAGCTGTGGCGATACTTACTCCCCACGCTCCAGAAGCTGCTTTAGTAACCATTGTGCCGATCCACTCACTGACTTTAGGGCCAAACTCCCCCTTTACTGCCTTTTGTTCATTCTGGTCAGCATCAATAGCGGCTTTTAGAGTGGATATATCGCCGTATCCTACGTTTAACTCTGTCTTTAGGTATGCGGCCAGAGACTCAAAATCCTGTTTTTTGATCTCGATAGCGTTGTTTTGAGTGACTGTGCTATTTGTTACAGGCCCTAATATTCCCTGAAAATTTTCTATAGATACATTTTGTAGCTCAGTAACTTGCTTTTTTTCATCCGCTGTAAAGCTCATATTCTCTCCTTTTATGCCTGCTTCTTCAAAGTCTAGTGCTAGTTTCAATATATTGTTCCTTACTGCATCTAAGATTGAGTCAACATTTGAAACCCCTGCGCGCCTGACTGACGGCATACCATGTGTATTAATTAGTGAGTTGATTAACGCTATATCTTCTCCGCTTAATGGCAAAGTTAGGTATCCATCTACGTGCTTATCTCTAAGTGATTCCAGTGAACTCAATGATTGTACAATTGGCACAGATGTAAAGTATGTTTCGAGTTGTGGGTCTTTGATTGAGAACGGAATTAACCCATTAACAGGGTTGTGTAAATGCATGGTGCATCGAACCATTCTATAGGTTGGTACAGAGGCGGGATCTGGATATCCTTCGAGCTCACCATAAATCCACTCTTCGAAGCCTTTTAATTTTAACTTTTTTGAGACAATTAAGCACTTGCGCAACAAGTCACTCAGGTTTGACCTATTGTTAGCGGCTAGAGATTGGATCTCAGCAATAAGAGATGTGTTCTTTTTTGAGAAAATAGCCATAAAATTTGAGATATATCCGTAGCATAGTTTAGATGAATTCTTGTTTTCCAAGATATTACAGATTCTTACTCGAATCTAGTGTGACAGCTGTTGTTATCATATTGGGACGTGGAAGTAATTTTCCTTACCTTTACTTGAAATTAAATGGTTAAATTCAAGTGGTAAGCTGTTACGATTTTGGAGCAAAAAATAGTGATTTATTGTTGCTACAAACGGCAAGCGAAAATTTTCTGGGGGCGTTTTATCCAATTCTTACCAGTACAGAAGTTGGCATACGCTCTGTAAGAAAAGGCTATATAAAAGCAGCAAAAATTTATGATGCGGATCGATTGGTCGTGTTCAGGCACGTAGAGCTACCATCTTCATTACCCAGCATCTTTGGAGGTATCGTCGCAGGAATTGGTTTCTCATGGGTTTTGTAGTCCGAGGAATAACTGCGTACTTTTGCAATTAAGGTACAGAGTTCAAGCTCAGCAGTCGGTGAATCAAGCTTGATTGTATGGTGATCAATGACATTAGTGTCTTTAGCTCCCTTTAATGTGTTTGAGTGACGATACACAACTGCATCAATCATTTTGTTTCTGGGAAACGTGTCGATAGATACTGATTAATGAGGTTCAAATGTCAGTTCAATAAGCTCTTTTATTTGCTCTATAAATCTCATTGTTAGTTCACTTGTTTAGGATTCGGTAATTAAACAATGTTTGCATATGTGCAAATCGAGAAGTGATAAGCGAAATAAAATAGCGTAAATGCAAATAACTGTCATGTGTTTTTTTGTTTCTGTTATGTTTATGCGTTGTTGTTTGGTGGGTTTTTTAGGTAGTATCTAAATTCATTCAAAGGAGTAAAAAATGAGCCATTCAATTAAAAATCCACTTCTTTTAAGTATGAAGCAAGTAAGTTTTGTGAAAGGAGGTTTCAACAACACCCCTAAGATCATCGTTAAAACCGGTGGAGGTGATGGGAATGGGGATCTTCCGCCTAAACAAGTTTAGCAACGAGCTATGGTTATGAATTTTTTATATCTCTGGATATAGCTTGGCTTTTGATTGGAATTGCGGCTCTAATACTAAATGATAGTGATGAGAGAGCTCGAATGACTTGTCTCGTCTTAGTATTAATATTAATATCTACTCTTAGCCACTATTTTCACCCAATAATTAAAAGCTTAAAAGACGCATATCTCTTTTGGGAGCTGTTTGGAGTAACAGTAAACTTTTTTAAATTAAGTGCAATTTATATCGTTTCATCTTTATTTAAGGATGTCGTGCCAAGGTTTGCAATCCATATTTCTTCAATTCTTATAATTGGAATTGTATTTAGAGTCATCTTTTATTGTTCATGGGTTACTTGGGATAGTGACGCTCTGGAGGTTACATATCAGATTTTAATACCTTCCTTAAACACCTCGATATTAATTCTAAAGCTAGCAAATCGGATTCGTACTAGATTGGAATCTAGAGCAAACTTTAAGGAAGGTAATGGATATTAACTTTGTGGTATTTATTTTGTTTACGATGGTTGTGGTCGGATTTGCTCTGCATAGAGCAATTACACTGAAGTCGATAGACGCAAAAAATAAACGCTTTTATGATTTGAACAAGAAGCTAAAAAGAGACCTAGAAAGGTGCACATCACTTGAGCAATCTCAAGCAGTAATAACTGCATTTCTGTTTAAATCTAGCGCAATGGTTGATGAGGTCAGCAAAGGACGCTGTATAGGCGTACCTAGAGTTAAAACTGGCGAAATTAAAACCTAAAAACCATACTCAAAAGGATTAACCAGAAGGCGGTTGCATGCAATTGCCTTATTTTATTTAAGTATTCGTGGATTTGCGAAAAGGAGTAAATATGGACTTTATAGATAGACTAAAGGATCTTTCAAATAAAATTAATAATATAGGTAGTAGTTTAACTACTGAAGAGGCCACTAAAAATGCGCTGATTATGCCATTTTTGCACAGCGTCCTAGGTTATGATGTATTTGATCCTAGTGAGGTCGTTCCTGAATTTACAGCTGATGTAGGCGTAAAGAAAGGGGAAAAAGTAGACTATGCGCTAATTAAAGATTCCGAAGTTCAAATTTTAATAGAGTGTAAGAAATATGGCGAGGAGCTGTCAGCAAAGCATGCTAGTCAGTTATTTAGATATTTCAGTGCAGTGAACGCAAGGATTGCTATCTTAACTAATGGGGCTGTTTATCAATGCTTTACAGACCTTGATTCACCAAATGTGATGGATGAGAAGCCGTTTCTAACACTCGATTTAAATGAAATCGATGAGCACATTGTCCCAGAATTGAAAAAGCTAACTAAAAACTCTTTTGATGTAGAGTCAGTTGTTTCATCAGCAGGAGAATTGAAATACTTAAACCAGATAAAGAAGGTGCTCTCAGAACAATTTAAAGACCCAGAAGAAGATTTTGTAAAGTTTTTTGCTTCAAGAGTCTATGATGGAGTTTTGACTCCGAAGGTGAAAACCCAATTCCTTGAACTAACAACAAAAGCCACTAAACAATTCATTAATGATAAAGTTAATGACAGGCTAAAATCAGCTATCGGTGACAATGCGATCAAAGAGCTTGATGTAAAAGAAGAGGCTGAAGAAGAAAAGTCAGATATTGTAACTACTCAAGAAGAGATAGATGGGTTTAATATTGTGAAGACTTTGTTGCGTGGCAAAGTTGCTCTTGAAAGAGTTGCAGCAAGAGATACTAAAAGTTACTTTGGGGTATTGTTAGATGACAACAATAGAAAGCCAATATGCAGGCTGCACTTTAATACATCACAGAAATACATAGGCCTATTTGATATCGATAGAAAAGAAACTCGTCACCCAATAGAGAGTTTGGATGATTTGTTTGAATATGGTGAGCAAATCAAAGCTTCAATTGATATATATGAGTAATGGTTAAATTGAATAGCAAGTTACATACTTGCTATTCTAAACATCTTATTCTCAAATTCCGCAAAATCACCGGTTACCTTGGCTTTATTTCCTGCTACAGACATAGCAGTAAGCTTAGGAATATTCATCTCACTGACTGAACTCATACCTTGATAAGCTTTGATGATACATCCAGTCAGATGACCTGAGTTTAATTCTGATAAAGTAATTGGGTGGAGGTCATCATCAAAACCTAGTGGGCTACAAAGCTGATGCCAGCAAATCGGCTCTAACCCTAAGCCGACACTTAACTTAAATACAGAAGAAACCGTAGCGTCAATTTCCATTTTTTCTATTCTAGAAATATTCGAGAAATGGAGTGTTATCGAGCTATTAGAGTTTTGCTCAATAGCCTCAGACAAAGCTTTAAATGTTTGGCCGTTCTTATTTCTTACAAACTGAAGATTGTTTGCCAAGAAAAACCTTGGAATTTTTTCTATTTCGTTATTGTTAATCAGCCCTTGAGCATCGGGAAGAGCCTTTATTAGTAATTCTGGCCAATCCACATCCAAATTCATAAAGCTAATCCCTTGAAAATTATCAAACCTGATGTTTATTGGCATATATGCAAATTCATGTCTATAGAGCTTAGAGTATCACAATATGACGCAAATGCGCGGATTAATAAAGTTAGGGAAGTGCTTAAGTCCTTGTCGAGAGCTGAATTAAAGCAAGTGACTGAGAGGATCTGGGTTTCTGTCTCAGGGCTTTATCGATTCCGAAAAGGAGAGCAGAGATCCTTAGATACTGCAGCGTGGATTAGGTTGGAATCTATCACTTATGCTAATCGAGATGAAAAAGGGTTATGCTCAATATAGTTCATTGCCAAAAAGTGATTCCAGCAGGATTGTTAGTTTAGGTAATTGTTATCAGAACCAAATATGGAGCTAATATGTTTGACAATTTGTATGAAAAGTGCTGTGTTGCACCGCCATGGGAAATACCACCGGATGATAAAGCACCATAGTAGGTAACCACGCAAGAAAGCTAGTTCTATTAAAGCTGGCTGACAATGCGTGCGATCAAGTTGAGTGCTGGCCTTCATATCAATCAATCGCAGAACAATGCGAAATGTTTAAACTAACTGTAATGAGGCATATCGCCGATTTAGAGAAAGCAGGTTTTATTTGAAAAGAAGAGCGAAAGGGAGGTCCAAAAGGGAATCGCTCCAACGTTTACACCGTATCTCGCCAAGCGCTTTTGGATAATTCGTTTAAGCAATTAGCTAGTGACAAAATGGCACTAGCTGGTGTCACGGCGTCATCAGAGGTAGTGACAGAAGATCACAACCCTAGTGACAATTTGACACTAGCCCCTAGTGACTCTCTGACACCCAGATCCAGTCAGTCTTTTGATCCTATCGATGAACCTAAAAAATCTAAGAAAAAAAGTTCACTCGATTTTTCAAAGTGGCCCACTGAACCGTCCGACCAAGTGCTTTGTGATTGGCTTGAGTTTCGGAAAAAGAAAAGCCTATCTGTAAGCCAGACCGTAGTTAACCGACAGGCTACCGAATTGGATATCGCATTAAAGAACGGTATTAGTGTTGATGACTGTTTGTCTGAATGTGTAGTTAGAGGCTGGCAAGGTTTTGAGTATGCGTGGCTTAGCGGTGAGGTTAAAGCCCGTGCAAAGTCGTTAAGTCATTTTAGTGCGGCAGCAAACGAAAACTCTTTCGCATCTACGGGAGTGATTACCGTTAACTCCAGCCGCAAGGATGTTGGACAGGCTCTTCTGGTTGGCTATGGGTTTTGGGATCTTCCTGAGAATCACAGAGATGATGTTGTCAAAGAGTGGAGAGCAGGACGCCTGCGGGTTGAGTTAATCAACGTTCTAGAAAAACAAAATATCGCTTTATAGGTGAGGGATTATGGCAATAAAAACTCAGAAAGATCGACTGCAATTCATTATTACTGGCTCAAAATTTTGGACCTTAGAAGAGGTGTGTAATGCGAGCTTTCAGCAGTTTGGCAAAACAGACACCCAAACAGCTATGTCCGCAAGGTGGCGTGAAATTCACGAATCGGCATTTATTATAAAGCATAAACGTGTTCGCCCCGGGACCAAAAACCTTTGGGAATACAGGATTGAAATTAAGGAAGCAGCAAACTCAGATCAGGAGGTCGCATGAATCTATTGGCATCACAAGTAATTGTACTACACGTAAACGCGTTGGGTTAACTCAAGCTGAAGCCGCTGAACACTATGGGCTTGAAGAAAGAACCTTAAGGCGTTGGGAAAACAAGGAGAGCAACCCAGATTTCAGAGATGTTGTTGGTGTTGTAGAAATGCTGAATCAGGATTTTCTACGCATATGCAAAGAAGTTAAGGGTTCTCCTGGTGGGGCATAAAAAGCTTTTAACTGCATCAAACGTGGTGAGTGTAATGCCACAAATTGGCACCCTTATAAGGCAAATGATCAAAGCTGGTAAAGATGTGCTTATTGAGTTTAAAGAGTTCAAAAGTAACCGCTCACTGGCTCAAAACAAGTTGATGTGGAAATGGAACCAAGAAATAGCTGAACACTTACGAGATCACTTCGGTCAAGAGAACAGCTCTCAAGATGTGCATGAAGTATTGGTGAGAAAGAGGTTTGGCCTAAAGGTAATTCAGTTTGGAAATGAAGACCCTATTTTAGTGCGTAAGCGAACCAGAAAACTATCAATGAAAGAGTTCGCTGAGTACTTAAATTGGGTCGATATGTATAGCGCTGAGTACTTACAATTAACACTAAGTAGGCCTGAGGATATATACTTGCAAGCAATATACGGAGATAGAAAGTAATGTCATTGAAAAGCAACAAACTACGAAATAGGTCTAGCGGCTAAGAATGTCAGGCTTATCTACCGGGCGTGCGTAACTTTAATCCGGATACGACAATACTAGCCTATGTTGGAAGAGGTAGCTGCATTAGCCAGAAGTGCGACGTATTCACGCTACATTTATTTTGTTGTAGTGCATACCAAGGTGAAGTTGACCTTAGATTTAGAGCGTATGCAGCTGAGTTTTTTGGGCTACGTTCTTTTAAGGGGTTTTAGAACTCAAGAGTTTGGCTGGCAATGAATTTAAGTAAAGTAGGCTATGACTTACATCAAAGGTTTCAATTTAAATAACATCGACATTAGGTTATTGTAGTTATCAATACCAATTTTTTGCACGTTAGTTCTTTTTCAGTGCATCGTGAACTGAACAGAAATTTAAAAGTGTACTAGTATTAGAGTGAGTGTCTAAAGAGAAATCTTATGAAGTTTAACTATAGAGAAAGACGCAAGAGTATGAAGAGCACCAAACGATTAGCTCTAAGTCGGCGCTTTTCCATTAACAATCCTAAAAGTCGCAAAACTAACGTAGGAGATGTTGTGAAGGCTGCTTTGAAAGCCGCAAATTACATCGACCGCGATGGGACTTCCTTTATAAAAATACGTTTAGAGACAGCGTCTGAAGAGGATTTAACTGAATACTCGAATTATTTTACTCTTAAAGAGATTGATTTAGAGTCTAATAAGTACAATCTCGCTTTTTGGGTGCGTTCTGATACCGGTAAAGTATACACTTTTGAAGAGCTATATAAGCCTGGGTCGGGAAGAAGAGAGCTTCTTGAATGGGTTGGCTTAGCTATACGTAAGCTTAGGTGCGAAGATCTATGTGATTCTGAAATAATAAAGTGGTTTATAACTCCTATTTGTGTGCCTGGCGAAATTTCTGCAAAAGATGTTAGGGATTGTTTGGACAATCTGGATTTTGAGAAAGCGCTGGATAACTTTTCATCGGTTTCTTTTTCAGGCAAAAAAGTTATCCGCCCAGTTGATGTTGTGGATAACGCAAAAGAGTTTGTCGCTCTATTAGCTATGACTTTGCCAGACGATGTAGATGTAAGTTTAGACAAAGCTAAAACTGGATTCGAATTCATAACTGAAGTCAAAGGTACCGCTGTAAATAAAGCAGACCATGATGGAGGCTTGTCGAGAGTTCAGTTTCAAAAGGTTGGTGAGATAACGAGAGTAAGGTTCAAATAGAAAGAATATTGAAATGTTAGACAGCAAAGGATTACTTGATATTAGTGTTGGCCCGATATCAGAGGGGTATTCTTTCTTCCGGGTTTTTGATAGTCGCTATTCAGCAACTACTTTCCCCCCATTAGGGCTGGGTGACAGCAGGTTTTCTCCTTTAGATGATCGTTTTGGGTCTAGTTTGTATGTTGGGGACTCGGTAAGCACGTGTTTGAGAGAGTGTGTGTTACGTTTTAATAATGGAATGAGAGTTTTGCCTAATGAATACCTTAATCGTCAGGTTGCGCAGGTAAGGCTTAGGCGCAATATCCGTGTGGGAATATTAGATGCTGACGCTATCCTTGAGTTTTTTAAACTTAAAGATCTAGAAATGAACTTAGACGGTGACTTTGAATATGCGTATTATCGACTATATGCCGAGTTATTGTTGACTAAATACCCTGAAATCGGTGGCTTCATGTATAGAAGCTTTCAAAAAAGCCAGCAATCCAATAATCTAGTTGTTTATAGCAATCGGGTTGGGGCAGATATATTCGAGGCTATACCGCACTCGCAAGAAGGATTAGTATCTGAGAAATATGCATCAGAGCTATACATGGAGGCAAATAGTGTTGGAATAAAACTCCCATATACTGTGATTGAAATGCTTAGGGTGTTTGGGCTAGATGTAGCTTCTTAGGTATATTTATAAAGTTTTTCTATCTTGGATTCTGGTGCTGAAGCCTGTATTATTTATCCCTATTCTATCCTGTTCAGCTGTAAAACTCTTCTTGATACATAGATTTTCAATGTTCTACAATGCTCGAAAAGCGCTTGAGGCTTTACTTTGTCAGCTATTGTTAGGGATGAACACATATGGATGGCTCATTTTTACAACATGTTATTGAGAATAGTCCTGAATACTATGGTGGAGTTATTCTTTTGGCACTAATTCCAGTTTTAATTAAAGCAGCAAATTCTGTTATAAATTTTTACGAAGATGTTCGAGTGAAAAGAGTATTAAATCGTATCAAGTTTTTATCAGAGAATTCACCTAATGATTCAGAGTTAGCCAATTATCTTGAGTCTATGAAGCGCCACGAAATATATAGAGTTGCTACTGGGATAGAGACTTATCCAGATAAAGCAAAAATGCTTATGCGTATATTTGATTTAGGTATTGCTAACAACAAAGAGCTAAAAGGTATCTACCACTATCTTACTCCACTTGAATCCAAAGTTAAGGTTTCAATTAACAACATGGACAGAATTCGGATAATTTACTCTTTTTGTTCCGGGTTGATTTTCATGTTCACTGGCTTATGCATTGCAATTTATTTTCAGTTTTCAGGGCCAATAGAAGCTCTGGCTGGTTCTTTGATAATGTTCCTATGCATTTTTTTCGGCGTTCTTCTCTTTAGGGATTTTAATGGGTTTAGAACTTTAACTCGGGTAGCAGCAGCGTTAGATAAATTAGGGGAATACGCTGAAAATGATTCAGATATAGAACTTTTTAGGTTTAGATCAAACAAACGATCTGAAAGTAGAGTGTGAAATTTTAAAAATGCAGTTACGGCCATCATCGACAGATGATAAACATTGGTTGGAGGAATACATATCCAGCTATCAAGTTGTTCTAAAGAGGATTTATTCTTAACTTGATAGGATAACTATCATTTGGAGCTAAATTGGATGGCTAAATCTTCTTCTGTTTTATCCAAGTCAAAACCCGCGCTATTTATCTTGCTCTTAGGCATCGCTCTCTACTTTGGCATTATTTGCGCTGGCGAAGTTGTAGTGGCTAAGATGAAAGCCTTGGAGTCACATAACCACATTACAGAAGTAATAACAAATAAGCTGCTAAGAAAGTATGACAAGCTGGCACTTGGTGTTTTAATTGCCTTTCTTTTGTTATCTGTAAAACGTTTTTGGAAAGACAGTCGGTATTGATTCGGGTATTTTGAAACTTTGTCAAAATATCCCAATTGGCTGTGGCTATATTTTAATCACCTTCCGAGCATCGCCTTGAATTTCTCTGCCCTTACGTGCAGCGCAGCAGCTTCTTTATGAAGACTGACAACAGACTCTTGAAGTGAGTTAAAATCAGATATCGAATTTTCATCGCTATACAACTTTGCTTTTTTTATTTTCGTTAATTCGTCAATAACTAAACCTTTCGTGAGATTTCTTTTGTTAATCAAAGCGCCAATATGGTAAATGACAGAGTTCAGTTCATTGTTATACTTTTCTCCGAGTATCGAAGAAACCGATTTATAATGCTCCTCCAATCGTGCGTATTGTCTATTGTTGCAAAGCGGTACTTGTGCTTTCAATATATTGTCAATTGTTTTGTGCGAAACTTCACAATGCTCAGCATCTATAATTTTTTCCACTATTTTTTGCCAAATCAGAGCTAGAGCAGTCGCTTCCTCAGCAACGGTACACATGTAGTGAGTGATGCTCTCTTGTTCATACCTGCTTTTTTCAGTAAAAAATTTTATTATGTCGAAGGGATTTAATGAAAGACCCATTACTACTCCTTTTAGTTGAATTTGATTCAATATGGCATAGCCATGGCTGACATTCCAGTGACCCTGATACAGACCGTTTTGGTGATTGCTCATGCTATGTTTGTTTTTGGTGGTAATTCACTCTAAAGGCGCTGCTAATATCAGCACTTTCTTTCCCTGTTATAATTACCACTCTGACAAGCCACTTAAATTTTGTTTTAGCGGCAGCCTGTCACGGCGAGTGACCGCCCCGCGAGGGATGGGGTTTGTTTGAAGTTTTAAAATATGTGGTCAGAATGTGGGCACTATATTGCAGACACAAAAAAGCCAGTTAAAGAAGCTCTCTAACTGGCTGTTTTATAACACTTAATGTGGTGGAGCTGGGGGGATTTGAACCCCCGTCCAGAAAGCGTCGATAATCGAACACCCATAATAGAAACAATGACTTACCTATTTTTCAATAAGTTAGAATCTTATGGTTACCAATTAATACTAGCGGCTGCTCACTAAAGTGGATGGAAATTGGATGTTGAGCTCAATCTTTAGTGAGCCTTCAATCCAGCTTTTTGACCAAATTCATATAATTGAGATGCACTTTCATACCTATTGTCTTCATGTTCTAAATTCATTTTATTTAAGAAGTTATAAATATCATCAATTGAATCCAATTGTGAGCCTAGAACTTGGAATAAATAGAATATCGAAATTCCAGCCGTCAGTTGAGAGCCTCCAGAATGGAGATCAATTGCTCTCTGAATTATGTTTTTCTTATGGTTACTTAGTTTTTCATTTAATTGATAAATTGTTTCTATTTTGAAAAAGTCACAGTATTTAGTAAAATCGGACAAGAAATCTTTTGTGGGTGAAATAAATTGGACGCCGATAGCTTTCGAGATTTCCTGCTCAAGCTTCTTTAGAAAGTCGCTATTTTCTACATAATTAAATAGAGATATTGCATCGATGCTAACGTCTTCTGGAGTTTTTTGTATCGTTTCCTGAATGTCATTCTCGTAATTAGTCAACTCATTTCTAATTTGAATGAACTGGTCATCAGCAAGTTCTAAAAGTCCTGCTAACTGAGAAAACTTACGTCTTACTGGCTTGGGTATTTCAATCTTTGATTTGTATCCTATGTCATGCTCTATTTCGGCCCAAGTGTGTTGCAATATAGAGCGTATTTGAATTTCAAACTTCATAGTTGAAAACTTTTTATACTCTTTTAGTTTGGAACGGCTGCTAGATAAGCTCGCCACATAATGCAGTGATAAATATCCAAATCGATCTGGGTCTAAACTTGCTCTTTTGTCTATTGAGTTTTTAGCGTCAATAGTAAACTCTTTTTCAATCAAATCGGCAATTTGATCGACTTCATCCGAATAGTGAGTAATTATTCTGACTCCAACTATATCCGTTATTTCTGTTAGAGATGTATATTTACCCTTTTTTTCAATCTTTTTTTGTAAGCTATTTCTATCTTTTACTCTCGAGCTTACAGAGTGAGTTTTTATAGATGATGAGTTTAAAAGAGCATTAATTAATGAATGTATTGAAGAAGAAAAATGAGTGAAGTTTTCTTCATTATTTTCGTAATCATCGATTAGTTTTTCTAGTGTCAAAACTTGTATTCCTTACATGATTCTCTGTATTGTGCGGTTAATATTTTGTTAAATCAATATTGGTGGGGCGGTTGAGTAAGTCAAGCTCGTCAACGCGCCAAATTAATTTTAGATATGATTTTTCTATTTTTAATTTTTCATGAAAAATCGTTTACCAATTTACTTTTTCCATCTGCTTTTTCACTTTCTCCCTTCTAACATTTGCATTTTTAAGTGAAGGCTTGGAGCCTTCTAAGAAGTCACTCTCGTATATAACCTCTTTAGTCGGTGTTTTTAAGATAGCTTTGATCCTTACAATACAGTTGGGTTCATCATTAAATCCAGCGATATAATCAGCCTGCTCCCCTGTGAGGTTATCTTCAACAAGAATGACTTCGTTAAATGAGTGTTTACCAATATCACGCCCTTGCAGGAATGTGTTACAAGTAGCATTCATTGCTCCATAGTTAAACTCAATTATTACTTGTTTAATAGTAATATCAAATGAATTGAAGTTTACACCCATTAGCCAAAACTTGCTTTTTGGCAAGTCTTCATTTAGCCAAAGCTCAAATGGATTGTGCCTTGGGCGTATGTCAATTTTGACTTTTTGAATAGTTGCTGATTTCGAACAGAATATACTAATAAGAAAGCCATGAGCTTTTGAAACCTTGTCTTTAATAGTGGTTAGTTTTGTTTTTTTTACCCAAGCAATGAACCATGTAATAACAAGTATTCCAGCACCACTAAATATCCACTGTACGTGCTTAATAGATTCTTCAGACACACTTATTTCCTTGATGTTTTTTATGTTTATAGTTTATTTGTATTCTGCCAACGGATTCAACCTAACAGCATCCTCATAATGACTTGGGGCGAAGTGTGCGTATATCATCGTCTGTTCGATTTTAGCGTGCCCCAATACCTTCTGTAGAACCAAAATATTTCCGCCGTTCATCATAAAGTGACTTGCAAATGTGTGTCTCATGACATGGGTGCATTGGCCGTCTGGTAGTTGTATTCCGGCTCTGTTAATTGCTCGCTCGAATGCTTTTCTGCAATCAGTGAAGAGTGGGCCTGTCTTTTTGGGGATCTCTTCGTATAGCGATTGACTGATTGGTACGCTGCGGTTCTTTTTGCCTTTGGTATTAACGAAGGTTACTTTATACGTATTACCAGATTTGATTACGTGGGAACCATGTAAACCACATGCCTCTGATATTCTCGCGCCAGTGCTTAAACAAATTTTTGTGACGATATCTAAATTCGGGTGTCTGGCCCCTTCGATAGCTTTGAACAACTTTGTTATGTCTTCATGGGTTAGGAACGCTAGTTCTTGCTCTTGAACTTTTATCTTTTCAACATTGGCTATCGGGTTGGGGTAGCCGATATCTTTTAGACTAATCAGTTTGTTGTATACACCTTTTAACAACGTTAAATCGTTATTGGCTGTTTTGGGTTTAACACCTGACTCTAATCTTTTGCCTCGGTATTCACTGTACTCTTTTGGGGTTAACTGCGATGCAATAGGGTTGTTGAGTGCCACGGCTATAGCATCTAACTTACGTTTGCTCGATTCTGGATCTGTGTAGGTCTGACCGTGTACTTCATACCACTTGTCAATCAAGTCACTTAAACGTCTTTTATCTTCTTTTTGTTTGGTCCACGGCTTTTGTTCGCCATTGGTGACTACGTAATTTAAATACCTTTGAGCTTCTGCTTTAGTAACAAACTTTTTTTGTATCCTTTTTCCCTTAGAGCCCCATGGCCTCTCATCTAGAAAGTAACCGCCATCTATTTTTTTAATAGGCATACAACTTGATCCTGTTGACAAAAAGTTACAAAAAATTAATATGTTCACATCGCATACATAAGGAGGTTATAGCGATGTCTAATAAAAAATCAAATCAAAAAGATGTCAAATCGCGTTTTTCCTTGCCAATTTTAAGAAAAAAATATTTGTTGAATATCTGCGCAGGGCGTGGAGGTGGAGCTGTAATTGTGACAACAAAGCAAGCTGTATATGAGAAAGAAAACCAACTTATAGAGCCATAAAAATGACTCAAGTTTACAGCATTAATGACTGGACAATGTCATTAAATATATCTTGGTTAATCTTCATAGTCTTTTTGATTGCATTTATCTTATCAGCCAAATTTAGGCAAGGAAAATCTAACGTTCTGACTCTTGGCGTTTATTGCTTTTCTCATGGATTAAGTACAGTGACCAACTCTATTGATTTCGATGGCATAAAGTACTTTGCCTCAAATGCTTACTATTTGAATTGGTCATTATTTGAGTCGGCGACAGTTTTGTCTGTGTATTTTTTACATGCTTTCTTAAATGTTAAACACTCTAAGACCGTAAAAATCATATATCTGATTAGTCTCGTTAATATGCTCTCATATATCTTTATGCATTACCTAGCATTTGAGATTAAATATCAATCACATTGGTTTTACCCTATATACTCCACTGGCATTAATGTAACGGCTATTTTAATTGCACTGTTGTTGGTGCTCGACTTCAACTTTTTTAGGCAAAGAGTGTTATGCAAATTGAAATCGTAATTGCCGTTGCATTTTTATTTTTCTCAATCCTAGCCGTATTAAGTGCTTTTAATGAAGAGGATGATGCGGAGGTACCAATGGAAGACTTTGCAATGCTTCTTCTAAAGCAATATCGTGCATTAAAGAGCCTTCCAATTGACCAGCGAGGAGATGCATATTCAGAGTGGGAGCAAAGGTTTAATCACTACTGCGCACGTTTGGATAACTCAACTGAAAAAGAAAAGAGTTTCAAATTACACATAGTCAAATAGAGGGAATTATGAGCAAGTTTTTAAATACAACAGCAATCAACTACCATCTTGAAGAGCTTATCAAGTCTGCAAGTGAGCGCTTAATTTTGATTAGCCCTTACCTAAAGCTCAACTCACGTATTAAAGAGCTTCTCGAAGACAAGGATAGGATGAAGATTGATATTCGGGTTGTCTATGGTAAGAGCGAATTACAACCGGAAGAGATCTCTTGGCTAAACAACCTATCTTTTGTTCGAACTAGTTTCTGTCAAAACCTACATGCTAAGTGCTATCTCAATGAGAGGTCGGCAATAATTACCAGCCTAAATCTATATGAGTTCAGTCAAGTTAATAATAATGAAATGGGTATTTTAATTGAGCGAGATCAATCTGAATGTGTTTACAAAGACACTTACGAAGAGTGTCAGCGTATTATCAGGATTAGTGACGAAGTTAAAATGTCGATTGAAAAAGTAGCTACTCAAACTGAAGAAAGTGAAGAGGCCGATACCCAAAAGCTAACAACATCCAAACTGGCCAAGCAGCATAAGCTTAAGACTTCTGAGTTCTTAGAAAAGCTGGAGGACCTTGGGTATTTAGAGTCATCTGGTGACGGGTTTAAACTAACGTCGAAGGCGACTGATATAGGTGCAGAACAAAAGTATAGTAAACGGTTTGGTAGCTATTTTATTTGGCCTGAAAGTATAAAAATATAAATTGGAGGTTTTGGGTGAGTTGTATAAATAAGCTTGAAATAAAGGTGGGAAATTTAGGTAAAAATATTTCTATTGATCTAAATGGTAAAAACCTAATGGTTACAGGTAGGAATGGTTCGGGAAAAACAAGCTTTTTAAATGAGATTGAAGGTGTTTTAAAAGATAAGTTGATTCATAAAAAGAATGATTCTCTCGAGGAGCTAGAGAGTTATTTGCACCTTCAAGAAGACAGGTTAAGTAGCTTTTCAATTGTCGATTCAATGCATTCTATTGTAGTTAAAAATATATCTGAAACAAAAAAGGATATTGAGAAGCTTAACCGCCACAATATAGAGTTTTTCAATTTTACACAGTTATTTTCTGACTTTACGGATGGGCGTGCAGTTTTTAAGTTTTTTGAAGCATCTCGAAGAGTGGATATAAATATACCTTCTGGTGCTCCTCCATTATCAAAGTTTAAGGATTTAGACGATCTTAGTACGTCTTCATATTTTGAAGAATACTTGGTTAGTTACAAAACAAGACAAGCTTATGCAAATCAAATAGGTGATAAAGAATTAAGTGAGATTATCAATTCTTGGTTTTTAAAATTAGAAAACGATTTGTGTGAGTTGTTCGAGGAGAAACTCTCTTTAGAGTTTAATTATGATACAATGCGATTTTCATTGGTAAACAACTCTGGCAGATCATTTTCTTTTCAAGAGTTACCATCAGGCTACTCAGCTATAATGGCAATATACTCTGAACTAATAACTAGAGTTCGCTTTAAAGAGGTACCACCAGATGAAATAGGGGGGGTCGTAATAATAGATGAAATAGATGCCCATTTGCACGTTTCACTTCAGAAGAAAATATTTGCATTTCTTGATTCCAGCTTTCCTAACGTACAGTTTATAGTATCGACTCATTCACCATTTGTTTTATCCTCAGTAAGCAACTCAGTTATATATGATTTGTCAACTGAAGAGGTGGTTGATGATTTATCTTTATATTCCTATGATGCGATTTTAGATGGTTTGTTTAATGTAAACGTGAGTTCTAAAATACTAGAAGAAAAAACTAACAATATAATTAACCTGATGAATAACCCAACTAATACTACGGAACTAGAAAGGTGTGTTAGGGAGCTTATTCCTTTGGAAACACAAATTGATGAATCATCACAAGTAATATTAGGTAAGGCAAAACTTTTACTCGCTAAACTAAAAAGGGGAGCATTGGATGTTTAATGTTAAGAAATCTGACAAAATTCCCCCTTCTTTAGCTGAGAAAAAAAGCTGGTCTGGAGAAGATGTTTGGGATGCTCTAGTGGAGGATTTTCATGGGAAATGCTATTTGTGTGAAGAAAAAAACCCTTTGGACATAAACGTAGAGCACTTTCACCCTCAAGGAGAGTATGAAGAAAAGGCTTATGAATGGAATAATTTATACATGTCATGCAGTAGGTGTAATAATATAAAGTTAAGCAAATATAATGACTTGCTGGACTGTTGTGATAATGATGTTGATGTTTTTAAAATGGTATACATAGGTGTTCCTGTTACTCAATATAGCAATAGAGTTGAAGTTAAAACAGACTCCGATGATCCTAAAGCTAAAACTACCGTTGACTTGTTGGATAGAATATATAATTCCAACCACTCAATTAATAAAAAAATTACTGGTGCATTTTTAAGGAAAAAAATTCACCTCCAATATACTAAGCTTCTTAACTGGATGACAATTTATTTTGATGAAGAGTCAACTCAAAGTGAGCGAAATAATGCTTTGGCTAAAATTGGAGTTCTAATTGAGAAAAAGCAACCATTTTCAGCCGCAATGAGGTGGTGTGTTTTAGAGGATGAAGTACTAAATCCATTGTTTAAAGACCGCATGGACTAGTGGTTTCATTATAAGCATAATTCTTTTGGCTGATGAGTTCACAACATAAACCATATGATGTGAACTTAAGCCTAAATAGATACGTCAAGGTGTCAAACCACTTTCCTATCTTCTAAACCATTTCCTTTTTTGGTAATTACAATATTTTCTACTTGTTTAAGTATTAGTGCAGAAGTTGCCTTTAACTGCTCCAATGTCAGATCTTCCAAAATAGCCAACTCTTTAGACTCAAAAAGGCCTTCTTGGATCAGATTAAGCAATTCTGCTTTGTCGACTGATTGTCCTTCCTTATCAAACAAAAACCAATCCATTGATACACCAAATTCTAGACATGCATTTCTGCATTCATGTAAAGGTAGTGCGTCATTTTTTTTAGCTTGAGCGGCCCAGCTACTATTTTTTCCTATTTTTCTTGATAGCTCAGTTAAGTTTTTACACTCATATAGATTTCTAAGTTTTTCAAGTACTTCTACCGTATTGTTGACCTTCATATAGAAATATTGCACCTCCGCATAGAAATATTCTATTGACATAGAAAAAATCTATGAATAAGCTTTTTCACGTTAGTTTCAGACAGACAATCAAGGAATATAACATGGCTCAGCAATTAATTTTATCGATTCCTGCACCAATTCTAACGTATGACGCGTATGCAGAATTGCAAGGTCAGGACAAAAAGGACGTCTACAACGCGGTGCATCTTGGCCGCCTTCCTGTGTATACCCCACCTACCAATGGCGACGAGAACTCAGCCAGAGTGAAAAAGTATATCAACATGGTTGCTTTGTACGCAGATGCAGCAAAGCAAGCTGGTATAGAAATCAAAATCGGCTAGGGGGTTTTGACATGCTTGCTCAACCACAACGTACACGTCGCATCAAAGCGATTAAACCAACACCAGAAATTAAACCTCTACATGAGCGCTCGCTATCGCTTTTTGAGAGAGTCTTTCCGGCTGAGTCATCAGCAAAAGCGATTGAGCGTGTATCACCACCTCGAACTGCAAAAGTTATTTCTAAGTTGAGCGGCATAAAAGACCGTGACGAGTGGTTAGAGAAGTATGGGCAGTATTGTACCTTTGATAGCGAGCGCTCTAACATCCTGCAAACTCATAGCTCACTGTCTATCATGTTGGCAAATGGCTACTTACAAACTGAAAAGTATTTTGGTTACGACGAAGCAAGAAAGCGCCTTTTAGATGCCGATAAATGCTTAATGCTTGGTGATATTCGGCTCTCGGTTAGCGACGACGAGCTATGCGAAATTGCAGAGAAAAAAGCACGCAAGATTGAGCTTAAGCTCAAAACCGAAGGTTATACCTATTTCAATTACACCTACTGCTCGGACTGTATTCGCCAGTATTCAATTGAGCCACCTGAATTTGATGGTACTTACTTTGAAGTACATCACATGTTCAAAGAAACGTTTTCAGATCAAGAAGTCGAAGAAGCATATGAAGCTTTAAACGGTGCGCTCAACCGTATGGCTTGCCCACTGTGGTGGCGTCGAAAGCTACGCCAAAAACAGGCTTTAGTGATTGAGCAACTAGCTAGAGACTTAAGAACTGTGCACAAAAAATCCTCTGCGTATGTCAGTGAATTTACAGTAAGAAGTAAGCGTGAACGTGCGGCAAAATCAGAGCAGCTAATGAGCGATCTGTTTGTTGTACCAGAAGATGCAAATCCGTTTAATGAGTTTGAGTCTCTAAAGGAGGTTGCTGGCCGTAGTTCTACCAGTGGCATTCAACTGGCCTCTGAGTTAATGGTCCGTATTCGCGGCTTTGAAGAATGTGCCAAGTTACTTGGTCATGTTGGCGAGTTTTACACAATGACAGCGCCAAGCCGTTTTCACTCGGTACATGCGACAGGTATCCCAAATAAAAAATACGATGGTTCTACACCTAAAGAGGCACAAGACTACTTCACCAAATTATGGGAACGTGCACGCGCATTGTTCGCTAAAAAGCAAATTCGTCCGTATGGCTTTAGAGTTGTTGAGCCGCATCATGATGGTTGCCCACATTGGCACATGTTGTTGTTCTTTGAAAAAGGCCAAACCATTGAAGCGCGTAAAATCTTAAAAAAGCTCTGTACTGAAGAAAATCCACAAGAATTTAAAACTAGTACAGCCCGTTTCAAGCCTATCCGTATCAACCCAAAAAAGGGCAGTGCTGCGGGTTACATCGCTAAATACATCACTAAGGCCGTAACTGGCTCAAACATAGAAACCGTAACTTGCGCCCAGTCTGGTGAATTATCTGTTTTACCCGCAGATGCAGCCGAACGCGCGAGTACTTGGGCATCCACTTTTAACTTAAGACGTTTCCAACAGATCGGCGGTCCTAGCGTAACAGCATGGCGTGAGTTGAGAAGACTAGGACAGGGTGAGTCCGGTAAATGCGAGGTCGCAAATAGTATGAATACAACATTAGATAATATTTCACGTTTTGCTTTAGAAAAGGTACGTGCCGCAGCGGACGCGTCTGATTGGGCCGCGTTTTGTATTGCCATGGGCGGTGTCCAGGTTAAACGCAAAGACCAAACAGTACGCATTCATTATCAAATCCCTGACATTGTTGACCGCATCACTGGGGAAATCAGCCGCAGTGAAGCCAAGTCACCCTTGTTTGCTACCAAGTACGGTGACCGCCCAGCCAATCGAATTTTAGGTGTTGCTTGGGATTCCGTGGTGGTGATTAGCCGCAGAGGTACGAGCCAAGTACTTACCGAGAAAGAGATCCAAGCACAGCGCAAGATTATGTTGGGTGTGTCTGAGTCTATTCATAGCTGGATAGAGGATGAGCGCTACTTACAACCGAGTGAAGAAGAGATGGCCTTCCTCGAATCGTGTGCAATTGAAGACTATCAAAACATGTGTTTGTTCATGGACTACGAAGCACTTAGCTCAGTCGTAAACAGTTCTGACATTCCATGCATAGCTAGCGAAGAGACGCCAAGCGAAGCCTGAGCGTAGCGGCTCGCCGCTAGCGCTTGGACTTGTGTCATTAACTGTAACCGGAGCAAAAAATGAGTTACCAGACACGACTAAAAGACTTACTTACAACGCAGTACACACTAATTGAAGAATATCAAAAGGAGGGCTAACCATGGCCGGAATAGAAGGTGCAATCACAGAATTAAAGCTCGTTACTAAAACGGACGACAAGGGCGGCGCTCTGCCTACGGCGGGTGAATTTAAGTTTCATACAAAAGCCCCTGCCAGCATTTGGACGGTGAAAGTCACACCTGAGCAAGTGGAGAACGGTACATACAAACAACTTGAGGAACTGCAATCCGATCCAAACGGGTGGGGGCTTCGTCCTGTGCTGCTCAACCTTGAGTATTACGAAGGTGCAAACGTGGCGCGCCAAATGGCATGGAATGGTTTCCGCTTAAATTCCATCGCGTCAACTAACCCAACTAAGAAGGCATAACGATGCAGTGCGTCACTACAACTCAGTCCGGCGCACTCTACATCAGCAATGATTCTGCTGTATGCGACTTCGTTCTGATAACTCAAGCAGAGCTTCAGTCGTTGCAGCTGAATGGAGTCATAGACACCTTAAATCAGTTATTCGCATTTGACTTAGAGGTGTTTTCGATAATCAACGGCGGCATGTTAGTCGCATTTTTTACAGGCCATGCGCTTGGGCGGATCGCTCGAACCATGGGCAAAGTCTAAACAGTAAGGAAATTATTATGAAATCAGTAAACGGTGAATTTATCCAAGGTAAAGCAAATCAAGATTCTCGTCTTAAGAAGTTTGGTGTTAGAGCGGGGGCGGGTGCCATGGCGTTAATGGGTAGCGCCAGCGCTTGGGCTACGGGTGACCCAGTCAAAGAACAGATTAATACGGCTGTTTCTACAGGCCAATCAAACTACACATTGGTTGTTGTGGGTGTAATTGCACTTTGTGCTATTTCGTTCGGCCTTGGTCTATTAGCGAAGCGCTTGTCTAACTAATGGCCACAACCGTTGTTCTTGCAACGTTTCTAACTTGGGCTTTTGTTGAGGGGTTTTCTTCAGGAGTTCGAGTTAGTTAAACAAGGAAGGCGTTAAATGCGTAATCTCATTTACATGGCGCTATTTAGCGCCTTTTTTATGTCTAAATTTGCATATTCTTCTAATTCAATACCTGCTACGCCCGTCGATGAGCACTACCGCTCTTGTGAAGGTATCGAGTTTCCTGTTAATGCGGCGGTTGGTATGTGCCAACAACGAGCCACCTCATTAATAGCCGATCCGCCAATAGTTCCTGACGCACCTTGGGTAGCTGGCGCCGTTAACTGCACAACTCAACATATGCATAGTGACCGAATCCGTGTGTATTGCGAGCGCGGGTTTACTCGGACTACTTGTGACTTGGATGGAACATGTCAGACAGCCCGTATGTCGCTGGGCTACGGTATTACTTTATCTGCTCGAATTACAGAGACAACTTTTCAATGCCCTAATCCTGCATATCCGACACTAGGCATATTACCATCTGGTGAGGGCGTATGTTACATAGACAATAACCGCGACCCTGACTGCCCGGAGCCAAGCGCGGATGACGATATAAGCTACGCCGTTGGGGGCCAACCGTATTGCTTCACAAACCAAGATGGCAGCGTATGCCAATATGATGTTGACCCGAATACCAATACCTATGCGATATCAAAGCAGTATCGGGGAGTTGAGCCCGTGTCCTGCGGTACACCACCCAATGATGCAGTTGACCCAGAACTACCAGATATTGTCGAACCTTTAATTCCTGACTCGCCGTCATTAAACGGCCCTCAACCTGATCCAACGCCCGAAACCGGGGATAATTCTGACAGCGGATTAGAAATTGATGCACTGAATAAAATCAATGACAACTTGTCCACCATGATTGATAACAACACCGAGTTTGACTCGGCTGAATTTCGGCACCAAGAAGACACCGTAGCAATTTTAACTAATTTGGTTGAGATGGGACGTGCGAACGTCATATCAACCCAAAATACAAACGACTCTCTGTTTACCCAATCTAAAAACCAAGCGGTTGCGATTGACGAAACGCGCAAAACAAATGATGTGCTGTCGTTATTACTGAACAGTAGTGAAAAGTCTCGTATTGCTTCAACTCACCGATTAGATGGAATTAAAGAGGCAATCAAAGGGGGTAACGGGACCAATCCATGCACAGGGCCAGACTGTGATACTACCCCCTGCGAAGGCCCGGATTGTAATAAGCCATGTACAGGCATTGAGTGCATAGACATTGGGACCGAACAAGGTGGGAAGCAAGGCGGTATTACGACCTTGTTCACCAATGAAGATGTACTGACTCTCAAGACACAAATAGAAGAACAGCTAGATAGCAACAAAGGTGAGCTTGAGAGCATTTCGTCAGAAATGGAGTCCATGTTCAAGATTGAGCCGTCACTCACTGGCGGTTACGAAAACAGAACGATAGAGATTAAAGGCGAGCAAATTGATATTTCACTGCGCCGTTACTCAGAGTTCTTCCAGATGCTATCAACTCCAATCATGTTGGCCGCTTCAATCACCGCACTATTTATATTACTGAGGGAACGATAATGAAACGATATATTTTTATATGTTCGGGCCTAGTTATTTTCATGCTGTATATGTCTACGGCCAGTGCGACACAATACAGCGGCTTGGATGGCTGGCTCGATTTGATATCCGACTTCATAACTGACTTTTGGGCGTTTTTTGATACAGACGTTCCCGAGTTTGTCATACGTTTTTATGCGTGGGCGATAGAGTGGATAACGCTGCTAAAGCTCAAGTTAGAAATTCAGTCGATCCAATTCGCTTGGCTTGTAGCAAAACAAATTTTGGAAAACTTCCAAGTTGGCTCTCGTATCGTTTCTGCTGCATCGGCGTTACCTGTAGATATGCAATCAGCGCTTTTGGATATGCGAATATTTGATGGCTTTAACCTGATTATCAATGCGTATGTTGCGCGCTACGTGATGAGGTTTATTTAATATGGCTGCATCAATATTTCATGGTCCTCCAGGTTCTTTTAAATCCGCATCGGCGGTGTGGTTTGAAGTGCTACCGGCTCTCAGAAAAGGCCGCTTAGTTGTTACTAATGTTGAGGGCATTTTACCGCTTGATGAAATCGAGCGAGAACTTGACGAAGAGTTCCCGGCCACTGCGCAATTATGGCGTCTGTCTTCACAAAATGAAATAGGGCAAATGCTTTGGCGAAACTGGTATCACTGGATGCCATGTGGCGCACTGATTTTGATGGATGAAGTACAAGATATCTATCCCACTGAAACGACACAGTTTAAGCCCGAATCATGTAACTACAAACACGTCTCTGATTACCGCGAAACCATCCATGATGAGTGGTATCGCTATCACATGGACACGCTCGATTCCTATATCCCGGAAGACTCGTCGCCGGGTGACGTAGACGACTTAGGGAACGATCTCTTCAACGAGCACGGGCATATTATTTACCCGCGCACGCTGAAAGAAGCGTACATGAGGCATAGAAAATACAACTGGGACATTGTGTGTTGTACGCCCGATATTACGTCAGTCCACAAATACATTCGTAACGTCTGTCAGTTTGCATATGCACATAAATACTTCGACGGATTACAAGCCATTCCATACTACAACAGAAGGCCACGCGTTCATGAGCACAACCCAAAACTCGACGGCAAAGTGCCAAAAAAAGATGAAAGCAAAAGATGGGTTAAAGTCCCAATCCAAGTGCACAGACTCTACAAATCAACAGCCACCAAATCTGTTACAGCAGCCAGAGGAAAAAATATTCTCCTTAGCCCTGAGTTCTTTTTTCCGTTTGCTACGTTCTTTGGTTGTATTGTTTATTTCATCTATCACTTCAGTGGCTCGGGCCCTGTGGAAGAAAACCCGCAAACAACGCAGGTTCATAGTGAAGGTGCTCAAGCGAATATTACTACTGCTGATAATCATGACGCTGTTTCGGTTAATAATGCTCAACCTGATTTTCTAAAGCCTCAAAACTTACCGTATGAGGCATCCCATGCATTTGTGACTGGCGCAGTCCAAGTCGTAAGAGATTACAAGATTATGCATGACGTAGCACTGGAGCTGAAAACCAAAGAGTTTGGCAACGTCAGTTTGACTTCATTAGACCTGAAATTGATGGGCTACAACGTGCAATATTTTAGTCCTTGCCGGGTGTTGATATGGCAAGGCGAGTTTCAATATACGGCTTTTTGTAAGCCCGTTGATTACAACAAAAATCCAATACCGAAAGAACACGAAGACAAGCCCGGACTGGGCTTCGACTTGGGCCTTGGTGAAGATGAAAAAGAGCAGGGGGTTTAACAGTGCTTAAAAAGGTTTTTTACTACTTAGTGGTAACTGGCATCTTTTGTTACTTGGCCTATATCGGCTATGAACTTTATATCGACGTCGAATTAAAACTGTTCTCTGAATGCACGAGTAAAGGTCATGTTCAGTTGGTCGACGAATCAAATGGTCGAGTGTTCTATGTAGAGTGCAATATTGTTATGGGTGAAGAAAAATCAGAGGTTAGCTATGAAAAAAGGCACAAGTGATTATTTGTTAGGTTAGTTGAAGTGCATTCAATTTAATTTATTTTCGAGGAATATGTTATGGGTATTTTTGAATGGTTTATCGCCATTGTTGCGACAATATGTTGTATAGCATATCTAACAAAGGACGATAGGTAGTATTTAATATTAAAATACTTTTTGATACCTTAAAATTGTTCAGAAGAAGCTTTATTGTTAACTTGATAGGATTAGTATCAACAGGGGCCAAATTGGATGGCTAAATTTTCTTCTATTTTATCCAAGTCAAAACCCGCAATATTTATCCTGTTCTTAGGTATCGCTTTCTACTTTGGCATTATTTTCGCTGGTGAAAGCGTTGTGTCTAATATGGAAACTTTGAAGTCACATAACCACATCACAGAAGTGATAACAAATAAGCTGCTAAGGAAGTATGACAAGCTGGCACTTGGCGCTTTGATTGCCTTTCTATTTATCGCAGTAAAACGCTTTTGGAAAGATATTCGACGTTTATAAAGAACATGGGAAAGTCGTGCTTTTTCACTGGTTCGATAGGGCTGGTTAGTACATTTAATTGGAGCTTTTTAGGAGTTGAATGTAATAGCTAATTTACTTGTCTTGGTTGGGTGGTTAAGGTCAATCTAAGGTGTGGTCAACGATGACCTGTTTTTGAGGGGCTGTCATGAAGAACTTTTTATATTAAATAAAAAGCTCCAGTTGATTGCTTTTAATTCATATAAGGAAACTTAACAGTTAACAAATCTAAAGTTGGTGTTTTGTATTATGTTCTGATACAAATATATCAGTCTTAATGCGAGCAATATTGCGATAAAACTTACGGGATTAGCTCGATGTAAATCTGTTAGATGAATCAAAAGGAGAGATTATGTCAGTTGGAAAAGAATATAAGGGTTACGGTGGAGTCAAACAAAACCCTGATGGCACATGGGTTTGTGGAAGCGCCTATGGCGGCGCTAAGGAAAACCCGGACGGAACATGGGTTGTGGGTGGAGCTTATGGCGGAGCTAAGGAAAACCCGGACGGAACATGGGTTTTGGGTGGCGCATATGGCGGCGCGAAGCAAAACCCAGATGGCACTTGGGTATGTGGAGGTGAGTACGGTGGGGCAAAACAAAATCCAAATGGAACATGGGTTCTAGGCGGTGCATATGGAGGTGCAAAGCAAAATCCAGATGGCACTTGGGTATGTGCATAATTGCACCTAAGAAAGGGATATAAGTTTCCCTTGAAAAGCATTGGTTCTGCACGTCAATAATAGCCTTATACTTCTGCGAAATTACTATTTTTTTAAAAGTACACAGCATTTAATCGTAGCCCCAAACAATTTTTTGTGGGCTAAGTGCTTCTTAAGATATCTTCGTAAACTTGTTAGTCTCTCTATTGCGAGCAATCAGAACTGGATCACAATGTTTATTGTTTTTGAAGAACTCTAGCAGTTCCTTAAGCTCTGGTTCTAGCTCTTCCGGCAGCCACACGGTAGTCTTTTTTAATCCTTGAGCTCTCAACTTCGCTTCATACTTTTGATTCTTAGTCATAACAAATGGTCCTTTCAGGTGCTCTGAGTGTTAATCAATTCAGTTAGGGTTGCTCGCTTGCGAGCGGTTTAGCCCGCGCTTAATTGAGTGACAACGACCAGTTCAGAAATGATGAGCGGGTCAAGAATAAATCACGGGGGGAGCCCGTAGGGGGTTCCGTTATTTTTATTGATGCGAGAAGAATGTATGAAAGAGCACGCATTAATCGCCTGTCACGGCGAGTGACCGCCCCGCGAGGGATGGGGTTTTAAAAAAAGTGGATGGAAATTGGATGTTTTACTACAGACACAAAAAAGCCAGTTAAAGAAGTTCTCTAACTGGCTGTTTTATAACACTTAATGTGGTGGAGCTGGGGGGATTTGAACCCCCGTCCAGAAAGCGTCGACCCTCGGTCCTACATGTTTAGTATCGTCTATTGGTTAACCTTTAAATCTCGGACGAACACGATAAGTAAAGGCGAGGCCGCTTATATTTAGCCCTTCAACCCCGGCCAGGGTTTCCGTAGCGATCTTATGTAGGGTGACACTCCAAATCCAGAACCACAAGCATTTCTTGGAGGAGTGCTAGCGGGCTTATTATGCCGCTAGAGCGTAGTTATCGTCGTTTGCGATTACTTTAAATGCGGCTTTTTTACGAGGCCAACCGCCCCTCGACATGCACCTCAGGCTTCATGAATCCTGTCGAATCCTAATCAGCCCCTGAAATCTTTCATTCAGTACATAAAAACTTTACTGTTAACGCTAAGTAAAGCTGTTATTTTCCGGCATTGTAGCCCTAATATATTGGCTTAGCAATAGTTTTTATGGCTTTTGTGTGAACCTAACGTGCTTTTGCTGATTAACTAACCGCTTTGTTTGTAAAGTATGCTGGACTAAGCGTTTTCCCGAAATTAATGCAGTGCATGCTGTTTGAATTGGCTATGCCAATCGGTTCGATTGAGAACCGCGAGCTGCTCTTCGCTTAGCAGTAATTCAAGTTTTTCTAATTTGCTTTTATTCAACGAGTTTATTTGTTGTGAAAACTCAGCAAACGAGGGAGATCCGTCTACGTCAGAAATGGCATAGGCTATGTTGATAAAGTTTTCTTTTAATATCGCATGAATTTGCCGTTTTTTATCATTAGGTATTGTGTGCTGGCGAGTTAAGTGCTCCACCATTAATTGGGCCTTTTTGTCGGAGTCTTCATAAAGTGTCGGTAAATACTTCTCTTCCCATTGGGCTCGACCTTCTAAAAGCGCCTTTTGTTCATATTCTTCAGGTGTTTCAGGTTGGGTGTTGTTTTTAGTTATGGGTGAGTTGGTTTTGCCAGTCACTACTAACTTGTCGTATTTTGTGCGTTGCTCGATAGATTGCAGGCGGTTTTTTATATCAATAAGTGTGTCTTCAAAGTGTAAGCTTGGGTGTGCTTTAGGTTGTTTTGCTTGTGCGATCTGTGTCTCTAACATGGTAATACGCTTCGAAAGCGTGATGATCTGAAACTGAGTAAAAATAACGATAAAGAGCAGAATACCGAGCAATAAAATTGAAAAATAATGAGGTTTAAATCTTGTCATTATGTGATCCTGTTAGGCACCAGCTTTAGTAAGCTGATGCCAATATGGGTTACTTACCGTAGCCTTCTTCTTTTTGATAGGTGTATCCGCCAGAAGCAGTTGCATTTAGCATTTCGACTACATCAGCGGTGTAAAAATGGTTATCAAGCTCACTGTGGTAACCGCGATAAATCGTTTTAGCTTTTGACTTGGTCGTATAGCCTTCCGTTCTCTCATACACATAGCCCAAAGATTTAATATTCAATGCTTCCATTAAATCAGAGGTATAAAAGTGGTTGCCGCCAGGGCCTGCGTTTTCATTATAAAGGCGATAAAATGCGTCCTTGGCGTCACTGTCGCCGTATTCCACTAAATGAACGGTAATACCTTCGTATTTAAAACCACCAGATGCAGTGGCATTTAACATTTCAACCAGATCAGTAGTATAAAAGTGGTTGCCATGTTTATAGGCTCTATATAGAGGTTTATCCGCAGCGACAGACGTTAAACTAACCATGCCGACAAGCGATGCTAATAATATAGTGGTTTTATTAGAGGTTTTTTTCATCTTCATTCCTTGTATTTGTGAAGTGTGTTTTTTAAACAATTGCAATGTTATCAGTTAGACTCTTTCATTAATATTAAATTTACACAAAATGGTTTTTTATTTACCTTTTGCGGTAGCAGCTATATGTGCTATTCAGGGTGGTAGCGTCCATTTTAGAGGGACTTTTATTGTTTGAAAACCAAGCTAAAAGACCGACTATATTGTTATACTTCGGGTGTCTTCATGTCATATTAAGCTAATATTATGTATTAGTTTCTAGTAATAAACATATGATTACGTTCGCTCTTTAGGTAATTAATGGGGCATTGGCATGATTGAAAAAAATAAGTTTGTTGGGTGCTTCAAAGGCCTTGCAATTGGTGATGCTTTTGCAGCGTCGTATGAAGGAGGTCCAGTAGAGCGGTTACTTTGGCGCTTTATGGGAAGAACAAAAAAGGGCGAAAGACGATATACAGACGACACGCAAATGTCGATGGATATCGCCAATTCATTTTTGGAGTGTGGTCATGTCGACCAAACTCATCTAGCACATACTTTTGCCAGCAGCTACCAATGGAGTAGGGGATATGGACCAGGCGCCGCAGGGTTACTTAAAGGTATCCGCGCGGGGCAGGCATGGCAAACCCTCAATCGCAAAAAATACAAAGAAGGGTCAATGGGCAATGGCGCAGCGATGCGAGCGCCCATTGCCACACTATGCAGTCTAGGGTGTGAAGACTTACTAACTGATTACATCCACGACAGTGCAGAGATCACGCATGCACACCCGTTGGCCATCGAAGGTGCGCAAATAATTGCACAAGCAACACGTTTGGCTTTAATTGATGTGGAAAATATCGGTATTTTGCAAACGCTTTGTACAAGCGCATTGCACTCTGAATACAAGCGCAAACTCAGCCTGTGTCTACAGTTTATTGCCAGCGCCAAAATGCAAGACCCACGTATTATAAAAGCTGAGTTAGGCAATGGGATGTTGGCGAGTGAGTCTTGTGTTACTGCCTTATATTTTGCAATGGCGTATAGAAGGCAGTCTTACACTCAGATGCTACAAGTTATCTGTGAACTCGGAGGCGACGCCGACACCATTGCAGCAATGGCGGGTGCTATCTGGGGGGCGTTTAATGGTGGACTCTCTTTGATTGAGTTTGATAATAGAGTGGAATCTTTAACTGAAATCGAACAACTGGCAAGCCAGTTGCACATTCAATATCAAGAGTTTATGACATAATGCATGAATTCATGGAATACCCTGCCAAAGCCTAGAGTTGTCTTGCTTTTTAGATATTTATATCAATACAATGCAACCGAATAAAATAATAATGTAGTTTGCAAAAAAGGGGCGTCCTATGGATCTTAGTGGCAGTTGTCATTGTGGAAATGTCGCGATTACGCTAAACAAAGCGGTTGATTTGGTAACCAGCTGCAATTGTTCTCTGTGTCATCGGTATGGCGCTATTTGGGGGTACTTTGAGCTGTCGGAAGTAGAACTAATGGTTAAAAATTCAAAGGTAAAGTCTTACCAACATGGGGATCAATACCTAGAGTTCCATCACTGTTCAGATTGTGGTTGTGTAACGCACTATACTCCCACTGAAAAGTATAATACTAAACGTATGGCAGTTAATTTACGTATGTTTGATAAAAAGCTACTCAATGAAGTGTCAGTGCGGTATTTCGATGGGGCAGATTCTTGGGCCTTTGTCGAGCAGTCAGAACCAAGGTTTTTCGTTTAAAACTGGCTGCTTTGTGTTTAGTTAAGTCTATTTCGGCTATATTCTTTGGTTGCGATTTGAAACCTGTTAACCAGTATGGCTCGAAAGACCTAATAACCCAATTCTAGGGGGGCGACGCACTTTGTTATCAGACTTTTGCACAATGGACCCTGAAACGAGTTCAGGGTGACGAGGAGAAGAATGCTTTGGTGTTTAAGACCTGTCATATGGTCTTTGATGTTTAAGGTCCGTCATTGCGGGCTTGCCCCGCAATCCATGTTTCGACCACGGTATTGATTATTGGCAGTACCGGCTACGGCAAGTACCTTGAGAGCAGCATGCTAAAGTATTACCAAAACAATGTGTCCATCCTGAATTGCAACCGCCAGCAATATTGGGTGTTTGTGCTTTAGGCAAATCTTGTTCGTTTGTACTTAGACTTTTTATGCGCTTTTTATTAAGTGCTAGTTTCATAATGCTTCCTTTTATTCAAACTTACTGACTTTTTAGGTTAATAGAAATGTGAATGTGTTACTAAGGTGTAACGTTTTAAGGCTATTCCTTTATTCAATGGATGGCTATTGAAATCTTATCAAGTGGATTAGGATAATTACTTTAAATTAAGGTATTATGCATTTATCAAATATACCTTTGAGTTTGTAGTGTGTTCTTTGCGTATTCTTAAATACAGATATATATTCTGGTTAATTTTTAGCAATGCAATATGAATAAAACATTCAAAATTTATTGTTAGCGTTCAGTGGTAACTTAAATATCGAATATGTATAAATTGCACTACAAGTAAAGGAACCTACATCTGTCAATGGTGTATCGCCCGACAGATGTTTTTAATTAAAAAAGGATGCTTATGAAAATCATCTCAATAATGCTAGTTACTGCCCTTTCGCTTCAAGCTAATGCGTCTTTAAACTCTGATTCACCTGAGCAACCAAATGGTGAATTCGTTGATGCTGTGCCACTAGATAGACCAGAGGCAATCTTTCCTAAGCAGGCCGCAGCACGTGGCAGAGAGGGGTGGGTACAGTTAAGTTACGTGGTCAATGAAAAGGGCGTGGTTGAATCTGCTGTTGTAGAACGTTCATCCGGGGATACATCTTTCGAGCGCTCGGCATTGAACGCTGTCAAAAAGTGGCGATTTAAGCCTGCGATGCAAAATAATAAACCCGTTAAACAGTGTAAAAATCAAGTTCAATTAACATTTTTTATGCCGGAAGATTATAGAGGGGTTTCTCGTCCTTTTTTAAATCGTTATAAAAAAATAGTCGCAAAAATTGATAAAAACGACCTTGAGTCAGTACCTCAGTTATTTCATGAAATGAAAGAACGAAAGTTAAGAAACTTTACTGAAGACAGCTATTTTTGGGTGGCAAAAGCGCGTTATTACGCGGCGAAAAATGACAGAGTGAATGAACTACGCGCCATAGTTAGAATAATACAGTTTAATGATGGGCACGTGCCAGATGAAATGTATATCGCGTATCTTTCTCGCGCAATCGTATTAAATATGGAGCAAAATAAGCTTAAGTATGCGCTCTCACTGTTTGAACGCTTGTCAAAGTTATCAGGAGCAGAAAACTCGGTTAAACAGTTAGCACCTTACATCGATAAGGTTCATGAACTGGTTGAAGATGATAGCAAGCACATTTGGGTAAAAGGTGAAATAACAAGATCCTTGTGGCGACATAAACTGGCGAGAAATGCATTCACAATATCTGATATTAAAGGTGATTTAACTTCTTTGGAAATTAGGTGTGACAATCATTATTCGAAGTATGAAGTTCAGCCCCAGCAGAAGTGGAGTATCCCGGCAAGTTGGCGGGGTTGCCAAGTGTATATACATGGCGGTAAAGGGGCGCACTTTAGCTTGATTGAAACTCCACAGGTTAAGGAAGAGCTAGCGACTAAGGAAGTATGATGGACCCTGAAACGATTTCCGGGTGGCGAGGGGAAAAGTGCTTCGGTGTCTAAGACCTGTCATATGATCTTTGATGTTTAAGGTCCGTCATTGCTGGCTTACCCCGCAATCCATGTTTATTGATGATGGATTGTTGTTATAGATGACAATAATG
>NZ_JASJUT010000003.1:111386-477680 GCF_030135505.1 Pseudoalteromonas obscura | reverse complement strand
ATGTCAGTGCGACGCGCTTTGTCATCAGACTTTTGCACTATGGACCCTGAAACGAGTTCAGGGTGACGAGGGGAAGAGTGCTTTGGTGTCTAAGACCTGTCATATGGTCTTTGATGTTTAAGATTCGTCATTGTGGGCTTGCCCCGCAATCCATATTTATTGATGATGGATTGTTGTTATAGATGACAATAATGTCAGTGCGACGCGCTTTGTCATCAGACTTTTGCACTATGGACCCTGAAACGAGTTCAGGGTGACGAGGGGAAGAGTGCTTTGGTGTCTAAGACCTGTCATATGGTCTTTGATGTTTAAGGTCCGTCATTGTGGGCTCGCCCCGCAATCCATGTTTTACGATTCATTGTTGATAAAGCCGATGGGCATTGAAAACAGCAAGTGAGGACACTTTTTACTTTTTAGAATTGGTCATAATTCTGCTCTAGAAGTACTCAGGAGCATAATATGTCCATTCAAAACTCCATTTCACTTTGGTCAGTGGTGAAATTAAGCCCATTTAAAGTTGCCATTACTTGGTTAATGGTAATAGCTGAAAACATCCTTCTTATTTTACTGCCATTATTGATCGGTTATGCAATCGATGGTGTGTTGGCGCAAGATACCACGCCCCTACTAGGGTTTGCTGCCAGCTTACTTGGTTTAATCGTCATCAGCGTGATGCGTCGTTTTTACGATACGCGGGTATATGGTGATATTCGCGTTAAGCTGGCCGAAACCGTAGCGCACAATTTGAGAGGGGCGGATGTTTCTGCAAAAAATGCGCGATTAACCATGTCGAGAGAGCTAGTCGACTTTCTTGAAAACGACTTACCCGCTTTGCTGACGGCCGCGATTCAATTGGTATCCATTGTTATTATATTAGCTACATTTCATGCGTATTTTGCACTGAGTGTGTTGATAGCTAGTATTGCCATGTTACTCGTCTACGCCTGTTGTCACGGGACCTTTAAGCGCTTAAACGGCAAATTAAATGATCAAACGGAACAACAAGTCAAAATATTAAGCTGCAAACCGTTTGCAGCATTGAGCGCTCATTTAGAAAAACTAAAAAAGCATGAGATTGCCCTTTCAGATACAGAGGCTTTGGTTTACGGCTTTATTTTTGCGCTGTTATTTATGTCGGTGCTTGGCAATTTATGGCTCGTAAACTTGCTCCCAAACCCAACCACTGGAGAGGTTTTTTCTATCCTCACTTATTCTCTCGAATTTGTTGATACAGCAATTATGTTGCCTGTAACACTGCAAGTTTTGTCACGTCTAGAGGAGATAACACAGCGCCTCAACCGAAATGAACAAGTACTCACAGAAAAGGAAATTGGCTATGAAGTATAAGAATATAATGGCAATTGGCGCAGGGGTTTGTGCGATATTTATGGCGCTAATCGTGGTGGATGAACTCGCTATTGAAGCACCAATTGCAAAAACAAACCACAGCATTAAGCAACCAGTATCAACGACAACGGTAGTAGCTCAGCCTCATACACCATCACTGGATTTAATTGGTAATACGCGTGCTCGCTTTTTGACACAGTTAAAAGTAACGAGTGAAGGGCAATTAGCATGGCTAGATACCGAGTTAGAGCCGGGAGCGCTTGTGACAAAAGCGACGCCGTTGGCAAAGTTAGATACAACTCACCTTGAGTCAGAATTGGCGCAGGCACAAAGTCGTGTGTATCACTCAGAGTTGGCATTGGAGCAACAGCTTCACGAACAGTCCGTTGCCTTGAGTATGTTATCGAGTAAAAACCAGAGCAGTTTTGCCAAGAGAGAGCCGCAAGTTACGGCAGCAAAAGCGGATTTGAGTCAGGCAAAGCTGATGCTCAAAAGTATGCAAAAGCGCTTTGAAGAAGCGCAAATTGTTGCCCCATACGATGCTGTAATTTTATCGAGAGCCGTGAGTCCTGGCGACTGGCTTAGCGCAGGAGAAGCGCTATTTGAAGTCGCGGCAAGCGACAGTATTGATGTGGTTTTACCCATTTCTGAACCAGTTTGGCGCAGGCTTAAGCGCCAGCTGCAACATCAACAGCTTGAAATTAGCGTGACCGACCGCTCTGGCGGTCAATGGCCTGCCCAAGTCAGGTATATTGCGCCTCGCATGGACCTAACAACTAGGCAGCGACAGTTAATTTTAAAAGTTGTGGATCCGTATGAACTGAATGCACAGCTCATGCCAAACCAGCCTGTGCGGGTGAGTATTGGCTTAGCTCAAGAGCCACAGTCCTTTAAAGTGCCACAAAGTGCATTAACCAGAGATGGCTTCGTTTGGACTGTAGATGCTGCCGGTACTTTGCAAAAAGAGTCAATTGAGATCCTTTCGAAAAGCCGCACACATACCTACATTCGCTTTAATCAAATAAACGATAGTACTAAGCAAGTAGTGGTTTATCCGCTACTCAGCATGGTTGTTGGAACACAAGTCGAAGCGCTTTCAAATCCGGTTCAACTTGCAGATAACGGAGGTGCTCGATGAGCTGGCTAACCAAATGGTTTATCGACAACACGGTGGCAGCAAACCTATTGATGCTGGCGATTATCGCCAGTGGTGTACTCGCGTTAGGGCAGTTAAGGGTTGAGTCCTTTCCGCAGATCCCGCCATCAACCATCACCATTACAGTGCCTTATCCCGGTGGTACAGCTGCGCAAATTGATGAGGGTATTACGCAACGAGTTGAAGAGTCAATAAGCGGAGTTGCAGGCATCAAGCAAGTTGTCAGCCAGTCAAGTGCAGGGCTTTCGACAGTGACCGTTAGAAAGACCACTGATACAGATATTGATACGCTTTTGAATGATATCCGAAATCGTGTGAATGCCATTGTGAGTTTTCCCGAACTTGCTGAAAAACCCATTGTTGCCAAAGATGAATTTACTAATTTGGCTGCATTTGTGATCGTGTCAGCGCAAAGAGAAAATAGCAGTTTGCAACCAATTGCGAGGCAAGTTGAAGTTGCGCTAAAAAAGCATGCGGATATTTCTCGTGTCGACAATTGGGGAAGCCGCAGTCCCCAGCTAGTGATTGAGCCTAATCCAATTAAGATTGCGCAGCTAGGTATTACTTTAGAGGATGTGGCGTCGGCAATAGAGCAATTCTCATTGGAAACAAGAAGCGGTGAACTAGAAAGTGAGAGTGGCCGTTTGTTGCTGCGGGGCGATGGCTTTGCAGATAGTGTTACAGCGCTTAAAAACGTGCCTGTTGTCGTAAAGGCGACTGGAACAATACGCGTTGCGGATATTGCACACGTCTATCGTGATTATCAACAAACAGGTTCAATTGTGCGCAATAATGGACAAAATGCCATTGCGTTATTAGTGAGTACGAGTCAATCGGACAATCTGTTACATGTGAGTGCAGCGGTGAACGACACGTTAGCACAATTGCGCCGTCAGCTGCCCGAAGATGTCCATCTCAATACTATGGCGGATATGGCCCCTTATATTGAAGAGCAGCTTTTTAGATTAGGTAACAATGCGTGGCAAGGTTTACTCATTGTAATTGTATTGCTGGGGATCTTCTTAGATTTAAAATTAGCGTTTTGGGTATCTGCCGGTATTCCAGTTGCGCTTTTTGGTACTTTGGGAGCGTTACAACTGACCGACCACAGTATTAACGATATCACCTTATTTGGCTTTATTCTGGTGCTCGGTATACTGGTTGACGATGCTGTGGTGGTTGGTGAGGCTATATACGACAAGCGTGGCACCTGTAAAAATGGACAAGTAGCTGCGTTTAAAGGTGTGCAGTCGGTATCTGTCGCTACAATATTTGGCGCCCTTACTACGATTGCTGCTTTTTCTCCGATGCTTTGGATCGATAACGATCTTGCTAAGTTATTAGCAGGTTTTTCCGTGGTGGTGATAATAGCACTGCTGTTTTCATTGATTGAAAGTAAGTTCATTTTACCTTCTCATTTAGGCGCTTCCGCATACAATGAGCAATCAAACTCATTTATCAGCCGAATACAGAAAGGTGCTCAAACTTGGCTTGCAACTGTGAAATCGCGGCTCTACTTACCAATATTGGGTGTCTCAATTCGTTATAAAGCAGCTAGCATCTTATTTTTTACAGCGTTTATTACCCTTGCATACGGCATGTGGTCAACAGGGACCATCCGTAGCTCGGTGTTTCCTGAAATCCCTGGGCGATACATTACGGCTAAAGTGTCTTTGCAAGATGGTGCGCCGTTACAATTGCAGGAAAAAGCATTGGAACAATTGGAAAGTTCGGCCAATCAAGTTGCGAATAAATTACAATCCGAGTTTCTACTGACGTCTAAGCCTATCGTAAATTTACTCGGATGGTCAGATGGTTATGGCGACATTGAAGTGACTGCTGAGCTTACCAGTGAGTCTTTGAGTACACTACCCAGTTATCTTCTTACGGATACTTGGCGCAAACAAACTGGCATTATTGAAGGCGCTTACTCTGTGCAATTTTCCGCAGCAGAAGCCCCTGCAGGTGGTACTTTTATTTCTATTACGGCCCCCGAAAAAGCAATCGCAAAGCAAGTCAGTTCTATGCTTTTTGACGTGCTGGTGTCACAAGCAGGAGTATCTGATGTTTATGACGACGCAAAAGGTGGTCAGCTGCAAGTACGAATTGTGCTGAATGATTACGGTCAACAGCTTGGTTTGACTCAGCATCAAGTTGCAAAGTTTGCCGGAGAAGCATTTGGGCAAAGAGAGGTACACCGGATATTGGATCAAGGACAAGAAACCAAAGTGTTGGTTAGGTATGCAAAACATGAGCGGCAAAATTTGGCACAACTCAAAGCCAGTTTACTAACTTTGAGCAATGGCGATAGTGTTCGATTAGAAGATGTTGCAACATTTAGTTTCGAGCAGGTGCCAGATGTATTACATAGAAGGGACAGAGCGCAAGTTGTAAACATTTATTGGAAACAAGATCGGCATATTCAATCTCCTGAGGAGGTGATGGCTAAGCTGCAAAGCGAAATTAGCCGTTTAGAGCACGTATTTCCAAGTGTAAAAATTAAAGCTGGTGGCGAGTTTGAAGAAATAACCGCAGTGTCCAAAGGATTCAAGTCTGCGATGTTAATGACGATAATCTTGATTTATATCTTGTTGGCAATCCCGCTTAAGTCGTACTGGCAGCCATTGATTATTATGGCGGTCATTCCCTTTGGATTTGCTGGGGCCATATTTGGCCACTACATAATGAACTTGCCGATCAGCTTATTGTCGATGTTTGGTATGATGGCGATGACAGGGATCGTGGTGAATGACTCTTTGGTCTTGATCACGCGTTTTAATCACTTATACCGTGGTGGCATGTCACTGGATGACGCTTTACGTCAAGCTGGAGCAAGCCGATTTAGGGCGATATTTTTAACCACAATAACTACCGTATGTGGTTTGTTACCACTACTCTTTGAGCAAGCAGAGCAGGCACAGTATTTAAAACCTGCGGCGGTTGCTCTGGTTTTTGGAGAGTTGTTTGCAACGTCTGTGACACTGATATTAATTCCTGTATTACTTGGACTTTTTTGTCGTAAGCAACCTAAAAGTCGAGATGTGTTGTTGGCAGAGCAAACCGCTTAACTACAATTGCTTACAGGCTGTTATTTGCATTTTTTGAAATAGCGCGCGATAGTTGTGGCTTTCGTTACAACTATCGCGCCTATGTCAGAAAACAAACCGACACCATTTATTTTGGTACCAGAATACGCTTTATTGAAATCCTTACCAAAGAATCTACAAACGCGTTTCGTGACTGCACTCAAATTAATGCATGAAGACCTTGCGTCTGGTTTATGTTGGGAACAAATAGCCACGCAAAGTGCGATATCTCCTTTTCATTTCCATCGCCAATTCTCTGAGTTATTTAAAGAAACGCCTGGGCAATACCTGAGTCGAGTACGCTTGCAATATGCTGTCCATTATATTTTCTCGGAACAGGACTATAAAATTATCGATATAGCTCACGAGTGTGGATTTGCATCATCTCAGTCTTTGGGTAAGGCTTTAAAAAATGCTCTGGGTTTAACAGCAAAACAGATCCGCGCCATGGGCGTGACAGGTACGCCGAGGCAGACGGCCGAAATACTTGCAAAGCTTGCACATCCTGATGAATGCGGTTCTTTAGAAAATAAACTCGCTGAAAATTTACCCTGTGAGTTGGTCTGGTATCCGCAAAGAGGTATGAAATTACTACCAAACATTAGCACCGAATGGGACACAATCTTTGAAACACTTGGTGAGAGATCAACACGAATCATGGGGGTGACGCCCGTCAACCAGCTAGAAAATAGCTGGCAAGATATCAAAACAAGCATAGGGGATTGGCAAGTTTGCGCATCTGAACACACAATTTCCTTGCCCGAAGGCCATTATTTTTGTTGCGATGTATATATTGTGTCCGACGCAGGCTACAGTGTTGCACTAGAGCAACTTTTCAAAACCATTGAGTCTGCTGGATATCAGTTAGATCCAAATGGTTATTTTGTCGAAATTGTACGCGATATAGAAATGACGGTAACTGGTGGTGTTACTTTTTCCTTTCAAGTGCCTGTCATGATGTAATGTGGTGGGCTGTTAAACTGGCAAAATACTGCTCTAGCAACGTGATACAGGTGAGCACTGTGTCAGGCACAAAATGTCTTGCTGGATACAGCGCGTACAGAGTCAAGTGTGGCTTTTTACAGTGCCTTAGGAGCTCAACCACATCCCCATTTGCAAGTGCTTTATCACATACAAAGTCAGGTAAAAAACCAATACCATGACCTGCTTTAATGGCTTCTAGCATAAATGGTGTGCTATTTACTTTCAATGAGCCACTGATAGCTATGCCGTTTTCGATAGGCCAAATATGTTTGTTTTTAAAGTAAGTATATTCAAAACAATTGTGCTCTTGTAGATCTGCGGCTTCAACAATATCTGAATGGTTATCGATATACTCGGAGGATGCACAGATTTTATAGCTAAATTGGGTGAGTGGCCTGCCTACATAATTTGAATCAAGTAACTTGCTTGTTGCACGAAACCCAAGATCGAAGCCGTGCTCAACAAGGTCAATATCTTCATCACTTAAATGAATATCTAACTCAATGTATGGATGTTGGCGCATAAAGTTGTTGAAAAACTCGGCCAATAAAGTGAGACCAAGTGCCATTGGTACATTCACCTTGAGCTTTCCTTTTACCACATTTGTGTGTGATTGAATGCGAGAGTCTGCTTGAGCAAGTTTTGCCAGAATATCTTTTGCGCTAGTTAGGTAGGCTTTCCCTGCATGAGTCAAAGTGAGATTACGTGTCGTGCGGTGCAATAAGCGTACACCCAAGTGTTGTTCGAGCTTTGACATCTCCTTACTTACCATGGATTTGGTCGTATTTCTTAATTCTGCCACGCGGGTAAAGCTTTCATACTCTGCAAGGTCAACGAATATTTCTAATGCACGTAATTTATCCACTTTTAAACTCCTCTACACTGTTTCCTTGTGGGAAACATATGGTTCGTATTGTGACTATATATAAGACAGTTGAGTTTTTCTACACTGGCTTTAAGAAATTTGAAGTGGTTTCAATTTCAGGACTATAGACAAACGTAGAGGAAGAAAAGCGTATGTATACCCTATATTTTATGCCCGGTGCTTGTTCGCTAGCTGTGCAGGTTGTTTTACGAGAACTTAAGCAAAAGTTCACATTGATCAATAAGTTACATACAGAGAATTTTACAGCGATAAACCCGCTTGGTAATGTGCCAGCGTTAGTGACGCAAGACAAGGTATTGACAGAAGGGGCAGCGATTATGCTTCATCTTATTCAATCACATCCGAGCAGTTTTTGGTCATCAGATCCCAAAGAACAGCAACAAACCATAGAGGATCTGATGTTGGCCAATGCCACTATGCACCCAGCTTATGGCCGATTGTTTTTTGCTACGCACAATATTGAAAGTGTGAGCGAGCGGGAACATTTTTTGAAGAAAGCAGCTGAGCAGATCAGCCTGGTGTGGCAATCTGTTGGGATGAGGCTTGAATCTCGGGCGCATCTCGGTCCATTTCTAGGTGGCCAGCAACCTAGCGTAGCAGACATATTTTTAACCGTGTATGCGAGCTGGGGAGCGCATTTTTTTGTCGATATTCAAATTCCAGATAATGTACAACAGATGTTGGATAGAGTGAGAGAGCGTGACTCATTTAAAGCAGCTGTTAGCGCCGAACAGTCCAACTAACTCAAGGGCGGCCTCAATGAATAATAAAGATAACTTTGCAGAGATTGACAAGGTAAATGACGTGATAAAGCGCTATTGCGATGGGTTGTACTACGCAGATGTAGAAAAATTACGTGATATTTTTTGTGAGTGTGCAGTGCTTAAAGCGCCAGAGATAAGGCGAACAAGAGAAGAATGGCTAGCTTTGGTCAGTAGGCGGCCCGTGCCTTTTGAGCAAGGAGAGCAGTACAACTACAAAGTCATTTCGCTCGATATTGTTGGTGAGCAGGCTTTGGTTAAACTCTATTGCCCTCTACTTGGGCGTGAATATGTGGATTTTTTAGGTTTATTGAAAGAGCTGGGGCAGTGGCGCATTGTCAATAAAATGTATGCTGATATCTAAATATTAAAGGAGAACAAAGTGCCGTATATCAATATTAAAGTGACAAAAGAGGGTGTCACGAAAGAGCAAAAACAGGCGTTAATAAGTGGTGCAACACAGTTAATGGTATCTGTATTGAACAAAGTACCCAGTACGACTTTCGTTGTGATTGATGAAGTAGAAACTGACAATTGGGGTATCGGCTATGATCAGGTTTCTGTTCTGAGGGAAAAGAAATAAGGGGTGTATTGTTGAATGGCGGAAAGTGAATAGTGCATTTTTATTTTAATTAATGTCTGATTTATTATGGATTTTGGCTATTTATTTGAATTTATTATAGAGTTTTGAATTTGTTAAAAATTTTCACATTGGAAAAGGTTGCTTTTTTGTTGTTAAAGTGTTGTTTTTTCTAAGTGCCTGATTTTAAGTTTTATTATTGTTTTTTAGGTTTAACAAGGGAAGGTTGAAATCGTTAAGATTTAATGTATTGTTTTTATCGAACTTAAACCATAAGGATTAATGAAATGAAGTTAAATTTAAAAAAGAAAAGCTTTAAATCTCTAAGTGCGAATAACCAAAATATTCCAAAGCATGCAACTCCTGCAATTGGTGGTGGCCGGTTTTCAAATTATTGCAATAGCAATAACTTAGGTGCATGTACGCAGCATTGCTATTCTAAAACCTTAAATGATACGTGTAACTCCAACTATGTTACCTTTAATGGAACGGGCTGTTGTGAAACAACAATATGCTAACCCAGTAATATAAAAGTGTGGGAGTTGTAAATGGCTTTGGTTGTTTGCAAGTCCCATAAATACTATTTTTATTTAATATTTATTATATTCGCGTATAATTTATCCCTATATCAGATGTAAGGTATAAATGGATAATAATGAGAGAAAGCCTGAGAGAGAAAATTGTACAAGTCTGCGACCAAAAAATAGAGAAAAAGGGGAGCAATGTTGGCGTTTCCTTTTACGCTTTTTTTGCCAATAAAAATAGTGATCCAGAGTTACTGATGGAAGCCGCAACTTGGTGGATTCAAACTCACCGGTTAGATCATTTTGAAAAAGCGCACAAGATTAAAGACATGGTGTTACAAGGTTTGTAATGTGCACGGCCACACGCTCTGTGGCTTTATGTGCTGCAAGCTGCACTCAATGTTACCAATGTGAATGTAAGAGTTGCTGAGTAAGAAAAGAAATAACAATAGCTGAGGAGGAGTTTCACCCATTTCAGTCACAGAAACCTGCCAAAACATCATTTATTTTTCCTTATCTGCAATTAACCCAAGACTATTGGCGTGAAAAAGAAGATAATTACACAGTTAAGATAATTTTTGCTACCAAGTTACTGAGGAAGTCACCTTAGTTCTATGGTAGTCGCACAAAACTGTGGAAGAGTTCAATGGAAATTAAAGTTAATTTTCTCGACAATCTTAGGCTTGAAGCCAAGTTTGATGATTTTAGTGTTATTGCTGATCAGCCTATTCGATATAAAGGTGATGGCTCGGCACCTAGTCCGTTTGATTATTTCTTAGCTTCATCAGCACTTTGTGCGGCCTACTTCGTAAAGGTTTACTGTGTTTCGCGAGACATTCCGACAGACGGCATTCGTGTTTCTCAAAATAATATTGTTGATCCTGAAAACCGATACAATCAAATTTTTAAAATTCAAGTTGAGCTACCTGAAAGCATTTCTGAAAAAGACAGAAAGGGCATTTTGCGATCAATAGACCGCTGTACTGTGAAAAAAGTTATTCAAACTGGCCCTGACTTTCAAATTGAAGACGTTGAAAGTTTAGATGATGATGCGCAAGCAATGTTAATGGTTAAGCCCGAGCAAGAAGCAAACACCTTTATCCTAGGTAAAGACCTGCCTTTAGAGCAAACGATTGCTAATATGACAGGGATTTTAGCCGATTTAGGTATGAAAATTGAAGTTGCTTCATGGCGTAACATTGTACCAAATGTTTGGTCATTGCATATCCGAGATGCGGCATCTCAAATGTGCTTTACTAATGGTAAAGGGGCGACAAAAGAAAGCGCACTTTGCTCTGCATTGGGTGAGTTTATCGAGCGCTTAAACTGTAACTTCTTTTACAACGATCAGTTTTTTGGCGAAGAAATCGCAAACAGTGACTTTGTTCATTACCCTAATGAAAAATGGTTTAAGCCGGGTCCAAATGATGCGCTTCCAAGTGAAATCTTAGATCAATATACGCGCGAAATTTATGATGCAGATGGTGAGTTAAAGGGCTCAAACCTAATTGACACAAACTCGGGTAATGTCGAGCGCGGGATTTGCTCTATTCCATATACTCGCCACTCAGACGGTGAAACGGTTTATTTCCCGTCTAATTTGATTGAAAACTTATTCTTAAGTAATGGCATGAGCGCTGGCAACAACCTAGCTGAAGCCAAAGTACAGTGTTTATCTGAGATTTTCGAACGTGCAGTTAAAAAGCAGATCATTGAACAAGAAATTGTTTTACCTGATGTGCCAGAAGATGTACTTGCCAAATACCCTGGTGTTGTTGATGGTATCAAAGCGCTAGAAGAGCAGGGCTTTCCTGTCGTTGTTAAAGATGCATCTTTAGGTGGTCAGTTTCCTGTAATGTGTGTCACCTTGATGAATCCGAAAACTGGTGGTGTATTTGCTTCGTTCGGTGCACACCCAAGCTTAGAAGTTGCGCTTGAACGCAGTTTAACTGAGCTACTACAAGGCCGCAGTTTTGAAGGGTTAAACGATGTACCTCGCCCGACATTTAACAGCATGGCGGTATCTGAGCCGGAGAATTTTGTTGAACACTTTATCGATTCAACGGGTGTGATTTCATGGCGCTTCTTCAGCGCGAAGAAAGATTATGACTTTGTTGAGTGGGATTTTTCCGGGACTAACGAAGAAGAGTGCGACAAACTATTTGCGATTTTAAAAGAGCAAGGTAAGGAAGCGTATGTCGCAGAATTTACCGACTTAGGCATTGCCTGTCGTATTCTGGTGCCTGGGTATTCAGAAGTATACCCTGCGGAAGATTTGATTTGGGATAATACCAATAAAGCGCTGCAGTATAGAGAAGACATACTTAATCTGCACAGGCTTTCAGATGAGCAGCTAGCTGATTTAGTCAATCGTCTAGAAGAAAGCCAGCTGGATAATTATACCGATATCATTACGTTAATAGGTATCGAGTTTGATGAAAACACGGTATGGGGTCAGTTAACCATCCTTGAACTCAAGCTGCTAATTTATTTGGCGCTGGGTGATTTAGAAGAAACAATGGATTTGGTTGAGTCTTTCCTTCAATACAATGACAACACAGTTGAGCGTGGTTTGTTCTATCAAGCGATGCAGACTGTTTTAGAAATAGCCCTTGATGAAGAGCTAGAGATTGAAGATTATATCCATAACTTGTCACGTATGTTTGGTCAAGAAATCATGGACAATGTGATTGGCTCGATTAATGGTGATGTTAAATTCTATGGCTTAACAGAAACCAATACTCAACTGAAAGGGTTGGACAAACATCTTAAGCTGATTGAAAGCTATACCAAGCTTCATAAAGCACGAGCTGCTTTGGCTGCTAAGTAACTAACAGCAAAATTAGAAAGCCTGCGGGGTTATTGACGCAGGCTTTTTTTGTATTTGGATAACGTTTTATTCTCCGCCACCGCCACCGCCGCCGTCACCGAAGCTCGAACTAGGGCTAGAACTATTGCTGCTGGAGTCACTATCCCCAGAGGGCTTATTTTTCTCTGACCCATATATGAAAGGGCTGCCTGAATGACTGCCATTTCCACTGTTGCTCATATAAGAAGCAGATTGCGCTTTACTGTTTATAAACAGTTTTATAATCATAGTAAGAAAAAGTGTCGCGACTACAATTGGGCTGATCACACTTTGAATAACTGAATTGGATTCGAGATCTACAAAGTATAAGGCAATAGCTACGCCTACAATATTAATAATCCAGAACATAACAACTCCTGTATTGTGCTTTTAACTAAATTTTCTCCCCGTTTTGATGGGGAATTCATTCTTCTATTAATCAAAAAACAGATATTCCGTTTGATATGTGTGTTTTTCACACTAACAGGGTTTTTCATAAATTACAAAAAGTGCACAACGTGGGGGCTATTAAATAACAAATAACCCGCTCAATTCACTGGCTCTGGCATTTGGTGATTTTTATCTGTAAATGTATTTAAGAGTAGTAATTAAAAAATTGTTTTAATATATTGATATTGTTAAATGAAATGGACGCTAAAATGATTAAGCCAAAGCAATTAAAACCGGGTGATAATATCGCCGTGTTGTCACTATCAACGGGCCTGCCATCTGTATTTCCGAAGGTTTATCAACAGGGGTTGAAAAATTTAAAAGCACTGGGCTTTAACGTTATTGAATATCCAACAGCGACTATGGATATAGACGAAGTATTCAATAACCCACAAATAAGGGCCCAAGACTTAAATCGCGCTTTTGGTGATAAAAATGTAGATGGAATAATTGCGACAATCGGCGGCTCAGACTCTGCGAGAATATTAAAGTATTTGGATGCAGATCTAATTAAGGCCAATCCCAAGTTTATCATGGGATACTCTGATTTTACGGCTGTGTCTGCACTTATACATCAGCTAGGAATAGTGACCTTTAATGGACCTTCTGTAATGGCTGGATTTGCTCAGATCCATAATATGTCTGAAGAGTATCAATCGTATGTTAGATCTTTTTTATTTGGGGAGTGGAATGAGTCCGAGTTACCTGTGTTTTCCCACTTCAGTGATGGCTACCCTGATTGGTCGAAACCGAACTCTGTAGGGCAGCTTGAACCACTACAAATCAATACCGGGCCAAGATTCTATCAAGGCGACTCAGCGAAAAAATGCAAAGCATGTGGACCCTTATTTGGTGGATGTATTGAGGTCCTTGAAATGCTAAAAGGCACACAATACTGGCCAAACCAAGAGTTTTGGCGAGGTAAAGTACTTTTTCTAGAAACATCCCAAGAGAAACCTTCAATTGATTATGTTAGGTATTGGCTGCGTAACTATGGTGTGATGGGGGTATTTGAGCAACTTTCTGGGCTGATTTTTGGCCGAGCACGGGATTTTAGTGAATGCGAAAAACAGTTGCTTGATGAGGTCATTTTATCGGTCGTTAAAGGAGAGTTTGGCTGTGACAAGCTACCAATAGTGACCAACTTGGATTTTGGGCACACAGATCCGCAAATGATATTGCCATTGGGCATAAATATTGAAATCGATGTTCAAAAGCAAAAGGTTAAGGCGTTGGAATCACCGTTTAAATTGTAATTCTTCCTTCACTTTACTGCTGTAACTAGTCTAAATTATCTGCATGTAACCGATTTGTAATGTTTAAATTAGATAAGGCAACAAGGATGAATTCTGCAAATTATTGCCAGCAACATGTTTTGGTGATCCCCCAGGCGCTCGGTGCGCTTTCGGATGTAAGTAAAATGGCAGCTCACAACGGCTCAGCCATTTACAGCAAAGATTTAGAGCAAAATCTACTCGATATTGAGTTTTATACCAATCAGCTGTGTATTGTCTATGTCGAAGAAGGCTCTGAAACACTGACATGCTGGGATAATAAGCTGATCAAAGTTAGCGCTGGGCAATCAGTTTTACTATGTCAAGGTCAAAACCTACATTCTGACTTTGTTCGCAGTACACAGAATCTAAAAGCGTGGCTGGTATTTTTTGACAGAAGTGTAATTGAACAATTTTTACTGTCTTATCAATTGACGCCGATTGCCAAGGGCAAGCAACCACCGCCAACTTCACTACATCTGGAAGATTGCTTAATTAAAGGCTTCTTCGAGCAACTTAGGTTGTGCGTTGACCAAGGAGTGGATATTGATCCTATACTCCATATTAAGCTCACAGAGCTGTTATTTATCCTACGTCAAGTAAGTGCTGATGAGGTGGTTGCAATGTTAAATATGGCTGATCATGCCTTGCCCGCGCGAAGGAACCTAAAAAGGTTACTTGGAAATAAGTCTGTTTTAAAACACTCTGTTGCAGATTTGGCAAAACTATCTGGTCGTAGCTTATCTGGTTTTCAACGCGACTTTAAACATCAATTTAATGAGCCACCAAAACAGTGGTTGATCAAACAACGAGTTGAATACGCTAAGTCATTGGTCGAGCAAGGTTGTTTATCGGTTTCTGATATTGCCCTTGAAGTTGGCTACACCAATATCTCACATTTCATCAAAGCTTATAAAAATCATTATGGTGAGACACCAAAACAAGGTGCGATGAAGCGTTGACCGAAAAGCGTTACTTTTCTGGAATTACGGCATTTACTTTTACTTCTCAGCGTAAACTGGTGTGACTTATTGTACTGAGGAGCAAATATGTCTGTAAAAGTGATTATTGAATGTCAGTTACGTGAAACAAAGTCCGCACTGTTGGATAGTTTTTTAACTGAAAATGTGCCTACTGTAAAAGGGTTTGCAGGATGTCAGCGAGTATCAATCAGCTTTGATAAGAGCAAGACTACTATGCTGATTGACGAAGATTGGCAAAGTGTTGAGCACCATAAAAATTATATGCAATTTATCGATGGTAACGGTGTGATGCAAAGTTTGACTGCGTTTATGTCTGCGCCGCCTCGTATTCTTTATTTAAAGCCTTCCGAATATTGATATAGCAGTATATTTACTACTTTGATTATATCGCAAAAAGAGCTTAATTTATCGCTATAAATAGGATAAATTAAGCTCCATGAAAAATAAGAAAATATCTAAATACTTAAGTTTGATTCTTCGCCATAAGCCTGAGTTGGCTAATGTCCAGCTGGATGCCCAAGGTTGGGTTCAGATAGAGGAATTGATTGAAAATTCAAAAGATTTTTCACTATCGTATGAGCTTATTCAATCCATCGTAAACTCAAATGACAAACAACGCTTTGCAATAAGTGAGGATGGTAAAAAGATCCGCGCCAATCAAGGACACTCAGTTCAAGTCGAGTTAGGCCTAGCGCCAATAACCCCTCCTGATATTTTATATCATGGCACGGCAACTCGGTTTATGCGGTCAATTAAGCAAAGCGGGTTGATAAAAGGTGAGCGGCACCACGTTCATTTAACAGAATCTAAGCAGACTGCGATAGCTGTTGGAGAGCGTTATGGCAACGCGGTGTTGTTGGGTATCAAAGCGAACAGCATGTTTCAACTGGGTGCCAAGTTCTATAAAACCCAAAACAATGTGTGGCTAGTGGACCATGTCCCTGCTGATAAGCTTTTATTCGACAGATAAATACAATTAAGGAGTTGTTTTGAACGGACCAAATCCAGACAATAAATCCCCTTTAACCGGGTTTCCTCAGGTTGGCTTTTTAAAAAACTTTATAAACTCTGACAATATTCTAGTGGGAGATTACACCTATTATGATGACCCCGCTGGCCCTGAAAACTTTGAAAAAAATGTGCTTTATCATTTTGATTTTATCGGCGATAAGCTCAAAATTGGAAAGTACTGTGCAATTGCCACTGGTGTCAAATTTATAATGAATGGTGCCAACCACAAAATGTCAGGGTTTTCGACATACCCCTTCCAAATATTTGGTAATGGCTGGGAAAAAGTAATGCCTCAAGATGGAGAGTTACCTTATAAAGGTGATACAGAGGTAGGGCACGATGTATGGATTGGCTACGAGTCAACAATTATGCCCGGAGTAAAAATTGGTAATGGTGCCATTATTGCCAGCAAATCGGTGGTCACTCAGGATGTTCCGCCATATTGCATTGTGGGCGGTAATCCTGCTCAAGTGATAAAAAAGCGCTTTGAGCAAAATATCATCGATGCGCTGCAAGATATTGCTTGGTGGGATTGGCCTGCCGATAAAGTGACAGAGCACCTTGAGGCGATTGTAGGAAGTGATTTGGAACAACTACGCAAGGCAAATAAATGATGCAAGAGAAGTTGGATATTCAGTTTAAATCCTTGAAAAGGTATAAATTAAGTTTTTCACTTTTGGTAGTAACATTACTGTTAAATTTAATTACCTTAGTACTCTTTGTGAATGGTAGTGATAAATTTGTCGGTTTTACGGATTATATTAAAGTGAGTTATATGGCATTTTTCACTGTGCTATACGCATATTTTATATACAGCTGGAAAAACAAGCCTTTGTTTATTGTAACGCCATTGCTCGCAATGAGTTTACTGCAAATTGTAACAGTCAAATGGCAACAGTGGAGCTTTGGACTGAACCCATTTTCCGTTATTGGCCTATCACTCAATTTTGATACGGTCTCTATTTCGGTCAACTTGCTTGCAATAGTGATGGTGGGGTTAGCATGGCAGTGTAGGGTGTTTAGACATAAAGCGTACATAGGTTAGTGGTAGACGCTTGAATGGGTAAAACAACAGTTATAGCAATCAGTGGTGTGTCTGGGAGTGGTAAAACGTCACTCGTAAAACGTCTTGCAGAAAAGTTAGACTGTCCATATCTAGTATTCGATGACTATATTGATGCGGATACTTATCCAAAAAATATGAAGCTTTGGCTGCAAAGAGGTTGTAATGTTGACGAAATAACGACCCCACGTTTTGTTGCTGCGCTCAAGCATTTAAAGCTTCATACCAAAGCCCCTTTTATTGTGATTGAAGAGCCGTTTGGACAATGTAGGAGCGCTATGGCGCAGCATACCGACTATGCTATTTTGTTGGATATACCACTTGAGATCTGCTTGGCGCGAGTGATCTCAAGAAATATCAACAGCCCGTACAGTGATTCACTGACCGCCATACCAAAATACCTATCGGAATATGAAGACTACCTAAGAGATGTCTATTCAAATGTCCTTGAGCAAACTCGAGACAGCTGCGACCTAAGAATAAACAGCGTCATGCCCAAACAGGCGTTGGCCGACTTTGTTCTGCAAGAGCTTGTAGTCAATTGCTCATTCAAGCACACTGATCCCCCCCTTTGAATCAGAGATCATACTTAACCTGAATTGTATTCAACATAGATTGCCAGGCTTTTAATAGCCGTAATTTATGAAGAACACCAAAATTTTCTAACTCATTGAAAATATTTGCAATAAAAAAGTTCGAACGGGCCCGTTAGGACGATAACTTCGTATTTATCAAGCACAATAACACCAATAATTACAATGCACGTTTGAGTCGTCAGACATCGAAAGCTATGGCAAAGCGTGATGCTGATAAACAAAATATGGATAGGGGAAGAATATGACAAACACAAATAAAATGACCAAAGGCACTACAAATTGGGATACTAGGCTGTTCTTAATCGCTGGCGTTTTTATGTTAATAAATACAGTGTGTTTATGGCTCAGGCATTTTTCAGGATACCAAATGTCGTTACTTTGGGCGGCAATCCCGGCGATCATCGGACTTGCTTCAGGTGTTTTAGGTATTCTCAAGTTATATCCACGGGTATCTATCCAAGCCCCGCTATATGCCCGAGGTGGGGCTTGCTTCGCTTATATTTCTAGCGCATCGTTGTTGATTGCTACGATATGGATTTTTATCTCTTCAGTGTTTGGTGAGGGCATTTCGGATAGTCGATCGTTTGGCTTTTCGTTGCTTATAGGGAGCTTTATGATTTGCATGGTTATATCGTTTATTTTCAATGCAGCTGCGTTTTTAGTTAACCGAGTTACACGTAGTATCGGACTTTTACTGTTGATCCCAGTTGTATGTTGGGGAGCGATGCTTGCTGTAATTGTTACTCAAGGCTTTAATGCTGGTTTGTCGTTAGATTTTTATACAAACGGCGTGATTGGTTGTGCATTTCTTCTTATCGCAGTTGTGACTGCAAAAAAAGGTTGTGCCACAATGCGCTAGCTTTTCCTTTTCGTAAAGCTGTGATGTTTTGTACACTTCTGGCTTTTAGAGCATTGAGTTGGTGATTCAATATGCTTTAACGTTCATTTTCTGTTTATAATATTGGTGTATATTAAATCTAAATAAAATAATAAATAGGTTGTGCAATGATTAAAGTAGTTATGCTTTTATTTTTAGTGCTGATCCCTTTTGTGTCGAATGCGAATGTGTCAATAAAAACGGCGAATGATTCTGGGAAAGAAATTAAAATAAAAAATACTATACATGAACTTTTATCTAAATATGATATTGAGCGCTGGGTTTATACTAAAGATATATTGGTTAATGAAAGTGCAAGAGTGCCACACAGCCACCCAGTACTAACCATGAATACCGCTGATGCTTATTTAAAAAATGATATGAAAGTGCTATCTACCTTTCTTCACGAGCAATTTCACTGGCATGTGGTATTGAACGGGAAGGGGACTATCGATGAGTTTCAAGGGGCAATCAAAAAGGAATTTCCTAAAGTCGAGTATCAAAGGCCATTGGGCAGCGGTACGGAAGGTGGCACATTGACACACCTGATTGTTTGCTATTTAGAATATCGCGCAATGTCTTCACTTATTGGTGAAAGCGGTGCAAGAAAACTGCTTGAAAAGAATGAATATTATACGTGGATTTACCAAACAATCTTAAATAAAGAAAACCACACAAAGCTTGATAAACTGGTTCAAGAGCTCAATTTGACCATTTTTACAAAAGGTAAAAAGCCAGCGACTGTATAAATCAATTTATTGTGATGTGACTACACGCCGTTAATTACAGGTTGTTACTCAAATCTCCGGGAGTTAACGGCCTTATTTGACATTTCCCAAAAGTACGTTTTTGGGGGTTATACTATATTGCTTGTCTCATATTATTGCTGCATTTGAAAACATCACAGTGTTTTTGTGGTTAAATAGCTGTTCTAAATATGCGAGCACAATTATTATTAGTATCGTTATGTTTGCGGGTTAATTCATCGCTGGGTTAACTATGCATACCGGTAATGACGATAATGTGGTGGGATAACATGACAAAGGAGTATACATTCTATGACGCATTACAGAAAAGCAAACTTATCGGAGTTGCCCAATTTAAAAACATTGTTATGGAAACATGGACCAAACGAATGGAATTATCTGACCCCTGCGGGTGTCGATGATGAGTTTGCATTGATCGAGTGTGCCAGAGCTGATGCTGTGGTGGCCTTGGAAGCGGATGAAATAGTTGGTATGGCCGTTTTGATTGATGGTACATCGAGTCCTGATTACCTTAATAAATATGCAAACTTAGAGCACATGTCCTTTATAGGTGATGTTGTCGTATCAGCCGAACATAGTGGTAAGGGAATAGCCACACAGCTTTTGAATCACTGTCTTGATTTAGCCAAAAATAAGGGGGCGAAGTCAGTCTTAATTGAAAGACATGAAGAAAACTTAGCTTCAGCAGGGATGATGAAAAAAGCAGGGTTTTCAATTGTTGATACTTTTCATGATCCACAAAAGCGCAGCGCAGGTTCACAAAATAGTGTGATATTGGCTATTCACTTCTAAAACAAGCATACAAAAAACTGGCGAGCGAGCAGAGCAATCAATAAATCCACATTTAACTAAAGTCTAAAAAAACCTAGTCATGGTGTGGCTCGTTAGTATGTTGGTATTCATTTGGCAGCAATTGTAGCGGCCAAATGAATTTATTAATAGTTTCGAGTATTTGTAAGGAAACTTTGTTTAGCTAAAGCCTAGCTCTTTGGTTAAGGCCATCGCAGCTGACCGGTTAGGAGCGTTGAGCTTTTCTAGGATTTTCGCAACATGGTTTTTGACTGTGTACTGGCTAATTCCTAAGATCATGCCAATTTCTCCATTTGTCTTGCCAGATGAAATCCAGTCCAGAACTTCTTTTTCTCGATTCGTCAGCGACTGAATGGGAGAGCGAGAGGTTTTGTCATTTTGATAGCGAGAAATTTGAGCTTTGTGCAGATAGGGCAGTACTAACTCAATTAAGTAAGAAGCGGGCGCAGTTCGATTGGAACGCTTATTGTTGAACGCGACCAGCGTCAAAAAGTTTGAATTTGGATTATCTAAATCATAAATAGTGATATCAGATAACGGGTTTCTATCCTTACATAAGCTCTTTAATAGATTAATATTTTTGAATTTTTTTACCTTAGCAACAGTGAGTAAATCCTCTTTAAAATCCAGTGGAAATGAGCGTAAAAACTCTGTTTTGACCTCTAAGCTGGATTTATCAATTAAAGCTAAATACAGCTCATCCGATTCGGCAAACGACATCGCTTCTTGAAATACTATTCCATCTAGTGAGCGTTCAACAATTGACGTTTTAAGCAACTCTATTGCTTTAAGTACGCTAGAAAGCTCTTTTGTGCAGCCCAAAAACATATGCATTCTCCTTTACAAATACGATTTCGATAGGCGTATCGACTTTTCTGATGTTCAGTAAGTACGATTGGTGACGGTACCTATTTAATTAATCGTGTGATTAATTAAACATGAACGGCTAATTGATATCAACGAAAAGTGAACGAATTGTGTGGTAAATGAGTGTTAAAGTTTAAAAAAGTGTCATTTTATGTATTTGTGACGGTTATTAATTTTTTTATATGGCTTATTTTTAAACAAAATAGCAAAGCGGTTTTTTTCTTTAACTTTATGTTTTTTAAGTAAATATAGTCTTGGTGCCTATTGTTGAGTGAGTTTTTAATTTGTCAAGTTGATCTATGTCAAATGTAAGTAGGTACAAAATAAGTTAATCCTCAGTGCAAGCGCAATGCTGTTTAAAACTTCCACAAACGACAAATTAGGCTCTTTCCCTAATGGTCCAATCAGACTATTCGCAGGGCTATTTTTCGTTTGTTAAACTGCGAGTCATGATTGCAGGGACATAAAAATACCATGATAGAAAAATTGAGACAGCCGGCAACCTGGCCGCTTTACTTCACTTTGCTGATTTATGCGACCTTAATTTGGATGCAAGGGTTTTCAAGCGCAATGCTACAGGTGTTGCAAGAATTCGAAATTGCGTTGACTATGGCGCTGGGTTCTTTTGTTGCGGGAGGGACTGCGCTTGGAGGTGGAGCGGTAGCTTTTCCTGTCATGACCAAGGTATTGGCTATTGAGCCGAGTACTGCCAAAGTATTTTCTTTGGCCATTCAAAGTTTTGGTATGACAGCAGCGACAATTACAATTTTGTGTCGTCGCATACCGATCTATACCAATTTAGTTCTACTGGCATTGCCAATGTCAGCCTTTGGTGTTGTTTTAAGCTTAATGTTTGTGGCACCTATCGCACCTCGATTACTTGTAAAGTCAATTTTCAGCTTTTTACTGTTATGCTTCGCGGTCACCATGTTATTGCGTTGGTGGCGAAAAGCGCACCATCAGCACAGCGCACAGCGGATTGAACCAAATACTTTGCGATTCATGGTGGTGGCGTTTGTTGGCGGAATTGCCAGCGGGTTAGTTGGATCTGGCTCTGATATTGCGTTATTTGCCCTACTAGTCATTGCCTACAATGCGGATATTAAAAAAGCGACCGCAACGTCTGTCGTTGTAATGGCGTTTACATCTTTGATTGGCAGCGCCATGAATGCTTGGTATTTAGGTGCCATTACACCTCAAATAGAAAGCTATTTATTGGCCGCTATTCCTATTGTGGTCGTCGGTGCACCGCTAGGAGCATATGTCTGCTCGAAAGTTAAAGTTGGCCAACTTGTGAGTTTCTTATTGCTGCTTATCGTTTTAGAAGTGTCTTTTACAAGTTATGAATTGTGGTCTGGAAGTGTCTTGTCCTGAACAAAGTTTAAACATTTGTTTGACTGTAGAAGCGACTTTCTATTTAATTAACCATGCGATTAAAAAAATAAGAATACATAATGGAATCAAAGACCACAAAAAAAGTCACACGGGGCCGTCCTGTATGCGAAATTAAGCAAGCTGAGCAAAAAGCTAAGCTAATCTTCTCTGCTAAGCAATTACTAAATATTAAGTCTTACAGCCAAATTACGATTCGAGATATAGCCTCTGAAGCCAGCATCAACTCGGCAATGATTAAGTATTATTTTGGTGGTAAAGAGAACTTATTTGTTGAATTAATACAGTCTATCGCAGATGAGCAGTTTTCCCAGTTTGAAGATTTGGGGGAGCATAAAAAGCCTGTGTATTTATTTATTCGCCGCTTTGGCGAAATTTTACAGTCTCACCCTGGTATTGTGCATTTATTAAGTGAAGAAGTTCTAAATAAAACGACTCCGTTAGCTCGAGCTTTTATGGCTGCATTTCCTGCTCGAGTATCTAAATTTTTACCACCACTTATTCAACAAGAAACAGGCATTTCAGATACCAAAAAAGCGAAGTTAGCCGCTTTTCAGCTCATTACACTTTTAGTGTCTCCCTATATTTTGAAAACCTTGCGCCAGCAAGCTTGGCAAATAGATGATACTGAGATCCAAGGTGAAGCGTGGGCAAAGGATTTATACCGGCATTTCATATATGGACTTAAGGAGAGTAACACCAATGAGGTGGAATCTTAGCGCAAAAAAAAACCTACCTATCGCCGCACTAGCGGGGGTAGTTCTGATGTTGTTAGTTGTAAAGTTAACATCATCGACCAAACATAGTGATATAGAAGAAATTGGTCAACTTGCCCAGTATCAGGTACTTGCTATGCGGGCTATCAGACCTGAAATTGTGGGGTATGGCAAGGTAACACCAAATATTCAGCTAAACAGCCTTGCTCAAGTGTCTGGGGTGATAACTTATTTGCACCCGGCCTTAAAAAAAGGAGAAATCTTCAAAGCGGGCACTTTGTTGATAGAAGTTGATGACAGTGACTATCAATTGCAGTTAGCCAAGTCAGAAGCGGGTTTAGCCAGTGCGGAAGTTGAACTGGCTGTTAAGCGAACGGCTATAAAAAACAATCAACTCGATATCAAGCTGAGCGAGCACAAATTAAGAATTGCGAGCGATGAATATAGGCGTTTAAAACGCTTATTTGACAATTCAAGCGTATCTCAAGCGGAACTGGATAAAGCGCAACAAAATATGCTGGCACAACAGCAAGGATTGCAGCGTGATTTAAACCAAAAGAATGTACTGCCATTGGAAGTTAAAGCACTGCAAGCTCAGGTAAAAAAAGCTCTGGCAGATGTTAACAAAGCGCGTATTGATATAGAGCGCACCAAAATTCATTTACCATTTACTGGCCGTATTCACCAAGTCAACGTTGAAAGGGCGCAGCTGGTCTCCAAGGGGGCGAGCTTGTTTCGTGCCAGTGACATCAAAAAAGTACTGATCAACGCTCAATATACCTATCAGTCGTTTAACCAGTTCTCGGGCTTTTTCAATCGGGCTCCGAGTATGCAAACTATTTCAGAGCAAGGTATGGCAAGTTACCTGAAAGAGCAGGGACTAGAGGCAAAAGTTGAAATACTTGCGCAACCTGGTGTCTATTGGGAGGCATCAATTGAAAGACTCAGTGATGAAATTGATCCTCAGAGCCAGACGGTGGGCGTCGTAGTGTCAATTAGTGACAGTTACAAACAAATAGAGTTAGGTGAAAAACCGCCACTACTTGCAGGGATGAGAGCAAAAGTCACCTTGTCGGCAAGTGAGCAAGATTTTGTTGTGGTACCAAGGTATTTTATTAGAGATGGTCATGCACTTATAGCGAGTGATGAAAACAAATTAACTAAGGTGTCTTTACGTGGGGCAATAAAGCAGTCTGGCAGCTTTTTGATTGATAACCCCGAACTAAGCGGCGCGAAACTCATCACCACGGATTTGTTCCCCGCAATTGAAGGCACTCGATTGAATTTAACTGCTTCCGAACAACTCACCGATGTTGCCAACAGGGAGCGTCATCAATGATCCGTTTTTTTATAGCTCACCCTACGGCGGCAAATATATTAATGATGTTGTTTTTGGCCATTGGTCTATTCAGCTTGCCACAGATTAAGCGCGAAACTTTACCGCAAATTGAGACTTATCAAATCGATATTTTGGTTCCTTACCCCGGTGCGACTGCAGAAAATGTAGAGCAGAAGATTTGTCTGAGCTTGGAAAATGCACTCGATGGTATTAGCTTCATGGAAGAGCGGCACTGTGTAGCTAAGCAAAACCTTGGCCAAATGACGGTCAAAATGTATGAGCAGGGAAACTTTGAACAGTTTACCACCGACGTGAAGAATGCCATTGATACCATTGATGATTTTCCACCTCAAGTTGAACAGTGGACAATCCAAGAGCGCGGTAGAACACAAGAGGTGGTGAGCATAGCGCTTGCGTCAAAACACAACGATCTGTCTCGTGTAGAGTTGAAGACATTGGCGGAAAAAGTCAAACAACACTTACTACGGGACCCAAATATACCCATTGTTGAAATTAATGATTTCTCAAAGCACCAATTGAGAGTTACGGCGTCACAAGAAATGCTTCGCCAACACGGTTTGAGTATGGAGGAACTTGGAAAGCGAATAACTGGGCAAAATGTTGAATTACCTCTTGGGACACTCAATACGGCTTATGCAGATACTCAGATCCGGTTAATGGACGAAAGAAAAGACACCGAAGCGCTCAGTGATATTGTTGTAGCGTCAGGGACACAAGGCAATGATGTGACCATAGCTGATCTTGGCCAAGTGCAAGACATGTTTGAAAGAGATGAAAATCGAATTTATTACAATGGCCGTCAAGCTGCCATTTTAACGATTAAAAAGAATTCTGTAGACGATAGTTTGAGAGTACTACAGGCGACAGAAGTGGCATTGGCTGACATCAGAGTGAACTTACCTGACAGCGTTTTATTGACATTAACAAGCGACAATACCAGCTTAGTTAAAGATAGGATTTCGCTACTAATTAGTAATGCGTGGCAAGGGTTGCTGCTTGTGTTTGGTGTGATGTGGCTATTTTTCTCATTCAAATATGCATTTTGGGTAGTGATGGGCCTCCCTGTATCATTCTTAGCAAGCTTTTTTTTAATGCTGCATTTTGGTATCTCAATCAACATGCTCTCAATGGTGGCTTTACTGCTGGCACTCGGTATTCTGATGGATGATGCCATTGTGATCGCTGAGTCCATAGGTACCAAAATAGAGCAGGGTTTAGCCGTAAAAGAAGCGGTATTACAAGGCACTATGGTGGTTTTGCCTGGGGTTCTTTCTTCTTTTGTCACAACCTTGTGTATTTTTATTGGTTTAGTGTTTATCGAGGGAAATTTAGGACAAATTTTAAAGGTGATACCAATCGTGCTTATCTCGGTGATCACGGTATCGCTGATAGAGGCGTTTTTAATTTTACCAAACCATTTAACCCATGCATTGCAATCTAAAGCTAAAGACACGGCACTATCGAAAAAAGTGGCGACGATCCGCAGTCGGTTTGAGTGCAAATTTAGGCGCTGGAATGACGCTATCCTCGGCTTAAACAATCGCCTTATTAAGTACAGGTACTTGGTGATTGGAAGCGTGATCGCGGGCTTTTTGTTCTCGTTGAGTATGTTGGTATCGGGTACCTTAAAATTCACGGCGTTTCCCGATATTGATGGCGACGTGTTGCAAGGGCGGCTGTTGATGCCAAACGGAACTCCCTATGAGGTGACACGGCAATCAATGAAAAAGATTGAAGCTGCATTACAACGCACCAATAAAAAGCTAAGTGAGGACGAAGAAGCTCAATTGGTACAGGCCATGACCATCACCTACGGAGAAAATCCCGACTACCAGGATCAAGGGGCGAATTTGGCATACATATCTGTTGATTTACTGAGCGCAGAGCAGAGAAATACGAGCATCCAAGCTTTTTCTGATATGTGGCGGGCGGAGTTGGGAACTTTGCCTGAAGCGCTGGCATTGTCCTTCAAAGAGCCAAAACTTGGTCCGCAAGGCCGTGCGATTGACGTTCGATTGATGGGTGAGGACAGCACTGAACTTGCTCATGCGGCCTATGATCTAAAGATTTGGCTAAAAGGATATGAAGGGGTACAAAATATTACTGATAATTTACGACCAGGTAAGCCTGAATATACTTTAACTTTAAAACCCGGGACGCTGGAATTAGGGATTAATTCAGCTACGATTGCCAATCAACTAAGGCCTGCATTTCAAGGTACCAAATTGTTGGAGACGCACATTGGACTTGAAGACTACGAAGTAACAGTCAAGTTGAGTGAAACCAGTATGGATGAGTACAGCGACTTTGATAATTTTCCCATTATTCATCCGGCCTCTCGGGTGGCTATTCCCCTTTCTGCATTGGTTGATATTGAACAAACGCGCGGCTTTGCGGTGATAAACCGCATTGATAGCCTTAGTAGTGTTTCTGTTTATGCAGATGTTGATAGTGAACTCAATACCGCGTCAGCTGTGGTTCAAGGTCTGAAGAAGGAGTTTTTATCTGACTTGCAAGCACGTTATCCAAGTTTGATTTATAGCATTGAGGGTGAGGTCAAAAACGCAGGGATAACTCAAAATTCAATGCGTCGAGCAATGCTTTTGGGCATGATTGGCATATTCTTGCTACTCGCACTGCAATTCCATAGCTATGTTGAACCTCTTATTGTGATGGTTTCAATTCCACTTGCAATGATAGGGGTTATTTGGGGACATTTTATTATGGGGATCAACTTCTCTATGCCGTCGCTAATGGGGTTTATTTCACTTGCAGGCATTGTCGTAAACGACTCAATATTATTGGTTCAATTTGTGAAAAGTCGGGTGAAACAAGGTTTGAGTGTGCATGATGCCGCCGCTCAAGCAAGCCATGATAGATTTCGCGCCGTGGTACTCACATCTGTCACAACTATCGCAGGGATGACTCCATTACTGTTTGAAAGTAGTCTACAGGCTCAGATATTGATACCACTGGCGACCAGTATTGTTTTCGGCATTATGGCATCTACATGTTTGGTGCTTTTGGTACTACCTTGTCTTTACAGTATCTTAGAAGATTTTGGTGTAGCAAAGCCACACACATCCCATAAGTCAGTCCACGTCTAAACCTTCCGCGTGCATATACTGCGCACTAAGATATGCACGCAATTAATCTTCACATTAAAACCCGCATCAACGATGGCACAAGAGTGCCGTTGAGATACTCGTTGTGAAGTGAGCCCTTATTGATTTATATGGTGGGTTTTATCTATTAGTTCGTTGTAGTGGGCAAAACTCAGAGCGTATTTCAATATGTTGTGCTTCTGAGCTGGGGTTTTAAATAGTAATAAATGGATCTTTAGGCAAAAAAAGAGTCCTCTGAGGACTCTTTTGGCTTTCACGCTTGGGGTGTGCGTCGTTTTATGTGAGTAGGTTAGCTTGGCTGTGTGAGTTGAGCCAACGCTTGAAATAGGTCAATGTCGGTATTAAGCAATGTTTCTTTGGGTATGGTTAACTTCAGTGCAATGATTTTCTTTGCGGCCATAAACTCCTTAGCGCAATTAATGCAATCTGCGGCAATGACTTTACCTTGTTTGAGGTACCACAGTGACAGTGCTTGCTCGTTACTCTGACGTAAAATAGTTTCGTCATAACCTTGGTTGAGTCCGGCAATTTGAATTTTACAATCGAATTGATCAGACCAAAACCAAGGCACTGCCGTGACGGGTTTATGTTTGCCACAAATTGTCGCTGCAGCGGTTTTTGCTTGTTCTAGTGCATTGGGCACGGACTCAATTCTAGTGGCTAGTCCACTGTGATGTTCTATCCCTATGGTGCAGTCGCCCGCAGCATAAATATTGTTATCTGTGGTTTGACACAGCTCATTAATGACAATTCCGCCATTTTCAATTAATAATCCCGCACTTTGTGCCAGTTCGACGTTGGTTTGAGCACCGATCCCCACGACCACAATATCAGCAGGGATCACTTTGTCTTCGCATAACACGGTACTAACAGTGTCCTTGCCCTGAAAAGCAACGACGTTTGTATCTGTGTATATTTTTATGCCATTGGCTTTATGTAGATTGTGATAAAAGGTTGAAATACTTTGGGCTGTCACTCTGGCTAATAATCTTGATTCCCGCTCGATAATAGAGACATCATGGCCCATTTTTTTGAGCACCGCAGCAGTCTCTAATCCGATGTAGCCGCCACCGACCATGACAACTCGCCGCTTATTCGGTCGCCCTTTCTCCGAATCTATGGAAGCGGATAGTTTTTCAATGTCTTTAAGGGTTTTTATATAAAAAATATTGTTTAGATTTGCTCCCATGCAGTCCGCTTTCCTTGCGCGGCTACCGGTGCAAATTAACAACTTGTCATAACTTAGGCGCTCACCGTTTTGTAAAACAATACTTTGTATAGCTGGTTCAATACGCTCGACACGCGTATTTAATTTTACTTCGATGTCGTCCTTTCTATACGCATTTAGCGGCCGGATCAGTAACTGCTGGGCACTGACTTGGTTTTGCAGGTAGGTTTTTGATAGTGGTGGGCGATGATAGGGCAGGCTGTCTTCATCGGTTAGCAATATGATCTGACCCGTCCATCCTTCTCTTCGTAAGCTGGTACACGCTTGGGCGCCCGCATGACCCCCACCGATAATGACACACCTTTGCATCTTTAGCTCCTTTAGTATTGCGATTGTGGTAAGTGAACTTGCAAGCCATGATGTTCATCTGACACCGTAACTTGGCAGCTCAACCTACTTAGGTCCTTTGGATCGGAAACCAATTCCAACATATCGCTTTCATTACTGTTAGGTCCGGCAATTTTTCCTTGCCAATCAGTCGTCAAGTAGCAATGACAGGTGGCACAGCTGCCAGAACCTCCACATTCAGCTTCAATGCCCTCGACCATATTTTCCATGGCAGCTTGCATCAATGATGTGCCATTTGGTACATCTACCTTGGTTTCGTTTCCTGCAAAATCTATGAATGTAATCTCAGGCATATTGTTGTCCTTATACGGTAAATTTAGTGATCTGATTTATTTCGTCGAGAATGGCTGCTGGGTCAGCTTCAAGTTGGCTATCCATAGCGGTGTTCCAGCGATTAAGGAAGCCACAAATAGCAATCACAGCCGCAATTTCAATCACAGCTTCTTCTGAGTAATGTTTACCCAATGCTTCGTAGTGTGATTTCTCAAGGTGTGCAGGTGAAGTACTGCATGCAAAAGCAAAGCGCAGTGCAGCTCGTTCCGCTTCGTCAAATAGGACGTTTGTTTCAAATTCAAATGCCGCCAAGACCTTAGCCCTATTGACGTTGACACGGCTGGCTATGTGAGAAAAGTGGCCCTGACAATATTGGCATCCCGCAGCATTACTACTGATGGTCGCGATTGCCCACTTAAGCTCGTTGCTAATGTGCTCGAATCTACTCAAACAGCCGAATAGTTGTCCAAATGCTTGTGCAAGCATTGGATTTTTAGCCATGGTGAGAATGCCATTTGGGATAAACCCAAGGTTGTTTTCAATGGCTTGATAGATTGGTTCCAAATGTGGTGTCGCAGCTCTTTCTACTGGAGTCACCAAATGGTTATTACCCTGTTTCATATACCCTTGTTTCCTAACTTAGTGATCGTGCCAACAAAGTAAGTTTTTTACTCATAGCTGCCTATAGTCCGTTCGGACCAACGGGATAGTCCACAGGGGCTATGTTGAAAAAAACTAGATGGCGATAGAGTTTTTATAGGCGAACGAATTAAGCATAAGCACACAGTCAAGGCTGCTTGAGTTGAGTGCCAAAAGAAAACCTGCCTGATGATACGTAAAACCAAATTTTGGTTTTGAATGTTTTTTGAGGGTTAACAATATTGCCAGACTAGATAGGAAACTAGGATGATTGAAGAACTTATTGAATTTATAAATCAAGACTTACTAGAAGGGGCAGCACCCGATCTAGATCAACATACCCCATTATTGGAACTTGGAATTTTAAACTCTTTATCCATGGTCAGGCTGCTCGCTCATGTTGACCAGCGTTATGGTGCCAAGATCCCAGAGCACGATATTACGCCAGTACACTTTGAAAATATTGAGACCTTGTGCGCCTTAATAAAAGTATTAAGCACAGAGGAGCAAAATCAGATACAAGAAGCAAGTTCTGAGCTAGACCGCTTAGTTAAACTACAGCAAAGTTATGGTATCAAAAGTGAATTGGTGCAAGCGGGCAGTGGCTTTAAACAGCATACATTGCGTGTAAAAGGAGACGGCCCTTTGTGGATCTTGCTTCCCGCACTAGGCAACCCGTCGACGTCTTGGTCTTCTACACTGCGCTCAGTTCAGGGGCGTCATAATGCTGTTGCACTTGATTTAGCTGGGTTTGGCCTAAGCGAAAGTGAAAACGACTCTCCATCATATGTCGACCACGTAGAATATACTCTGCAATACCTTGAAACACTTGAAGAAAAAGACTGGGTACTGGTTGCGAACTCGGCCGGTAGCATGATTGCAACGGAAATTGCTAGGCGCCACCCTGACAAAGTTAAAGCGTTAGTCTGCACCGGGTTTGGCTTGGTTGAAGATGTAGAGAGCTGGTGGGGCGATTTGAAAAAAATGTCTGCTAATCCTGAGCAATTTTTGGCCGCAGCGTATTACCATCCGCCAAAAATGACGCCAGCATTGGAAGACTTATTAAATGATGTGTTGTCTCGCCCTGCATACCACACCTTTTTAGATGAATATGCTAAAAAGTCGATGGCTACGACATTTGACAATGTGACTGTTCCGACCTTGTTTGTTGCCGGAAATCACGACCAAATTATTCCACCAGAATGGAGCGAAAAAGCCGCCGAAAAACTTGAAAATGCCACCGTCACTCGGCTGTCTCGATGTGGTCACTTTTCGGCATCTGAACGTCCAGAAGAGTTTGTCTGGGTTGTTGAAGACTTCTTAACTAAGGTGGACATGGTATGAGCGCATTTAAGAGTTACGATGTAGTTATTATTGGCAGTGGTCCAGCAGGAAGTCTTTGCGGCATCGAGTGTCGTAAAAAAGGTCTGTCAGTTTTGTGCATTGAAAAAGATGAATTTCCGCGCTTCCATATCGGCGAGTCGCTGACTGGGAACGCAGGTCAGATCATCAGAGACCTTGGTCTGGCAGAAGAAATGGATGCGGCAGGTTTTCCTGATAAACCAGGTGTAAACGTTATTGGCTCATTGTCTAAAAATGAGTTCTTCATCCCAATCTTGGCGCCCACTTGGCAAGTTAGGCGCAGTGACTTTGATAACATGCTAAAGCGCAAGGCTTTAGAGCATGGTGTTGAGTATCAACAAGGTTTAGTTAAGGACGTGATCAAGCATGAGGGCAAAGTCGTTGGCGCGATATATAAAGCTGATGATATGGAGCACCAAGTGCGTTCAAAAGTATTGGTGGATGCCAGTGGACAAAATACCTTCTTATCGAGAAAAGGCGTTGCAGGAAAGCGTGAGATTGAGTTTTTCTCGCAACAAATAGCTTCATTTGCACACTATAAGGGAGTGGAACGTGATTTGCCGCCGTTTTCGACAAACACCACTATCTTGTATTCGAAACAATACCACTGGTCATGGATCATTCCTATATCACCAGATACTGACAGCTTAGGAATAGTGATCCCAAAAGACCTCTACTACAAAGAGTGTAAAAACCCAGATGATGCTATCGAATGGGGAATGGAAAATATTAGCCCAGAGATCCGACGTCGCTTCCAAAATGCTGAGCGTCTCGGTGACTCTCAGTCCATGGCTGACTTCTCATATCGCATTGAACCGTTTGTTGGTGACGGCTGGTTGTGTATTGGTGATGCGCACCGGTTCTTGGACCCAATCTTCTCTTATGGTGTGTCTTTTGCCATGAAAGAGGGGATCCGTGCTGCGGATGCTATCAAGCAGGCCATCGATGGAAATGAATGGAAAACTCCATTTTATGCATATCGAGATTGGAGTAACGGCGGGCAACAAATTGCAGCAGATTTGATCCGCTACTTCTGGATCTACCCAATTTTCTTTGGCTATCAGATGCAAAACCCTGATCTACGAGACGAAGTAATTCGACTGCTGGGTGGCTGCTGTTTTGATTGTGAGGGCTGGAAAGCACCAACAATCTTCAGAAATGCCATTGAAGAGTACGATCGCAAGCAAATGGTAGGGTAAGGAAAAGCACTGCGCTTTTCCTTCTAAGGGAAGGATTGATTATGAACTTTGAGTGGAATGAGGATCAGCTCGAGTTGTTTGAGCACGCACTGAGCTTTGCAAAAGACTTAGATTTTTCCAAGTTGCCGCAGGGGGAGTTTCCAATGGAAGCGTGGCGTGCACTTGGCGAATTTGGCTACTTTGGACTGCCAATTGACAGCAAGTATTCACCATCTGGGAGCGGCTTTGACATTTTGACAACGGTCAAAGTCTTAGAAGGCTTGGGTCAAGGCTGCGCAGATACAGGAATTTTATTTGCGGGTGCAGCACACACGTTTGCCTGTGCGATGCCGATTTATGAGCATGGCAGTGAACAATTGAAACAACAGTTGCTGCCTTTACTGGCAAGCGGAGAAAAGATTGCTGCCAATGCGATTTCTGAAGCAGAAGCAGGTTCTGACATTGCAAAGTTAACGACTAAGGCATGGCGCGAGGGTGATTATTACATTATTCAAGGCGCGAAGTCGTATGTGACAAACGGCGGTGTGGCTGACTACTTTGTACTGTATGCCACTACGAATGCGAAATTTGGTTATCTTGGCCAAACTGCTTTTGTGGTGCCAGCGGATTTACCTGGCATTGAAGTTGGTAATAGCTATAAAAAACTGGGCTTAAACTCAGCGCAACTTAATCAAGTTTTCTTCGATGAAGTTAAAGTGCACAAAGATTATGTACTTGGCAATGAGGGACAAGGTGCGAGAATTTTTGCCGCGTCAATGGATTGGGAGCGTTGCTGCTTATTTGCGTTATTTATTGGTGTGATGCAGCGCGATTTAGAGCGCTGTATCGACTATGCAAATACGCGCAAGCAAGGTGATAAAACCATCAGTAAATTTCAAGCAGTATCTCATCGCATTGCCGATATGGAAGTACGTCTACAAAGTGCCCGTTTGCTGCTTTATTTTGCTGCTTGGCAAAAGTCGCAAAATGTTGACAACACCAAAGCCGTTGCGTCAAGCAAGCTTGCGATCAGTGAAGCTTTCGTACAGTCCGGGATTGACTCGATCCGCGTGCATGGTGCCCTAGGCTATCTGCAAGAAAGCGGCGTGGACTCGAGTATTCGCGACGCATTGGGGTCAGTGCTGTTTTCTGGAACCTCGGACATTCAACGAGAACTTATCTGTAATCGGTTGGGCTTGCTATGAAAATACTCAGTGATGTTTTACACAAGGGCCTCTGTAAAGGAGGTGATAACGCACTGGCGGTTGCCGATAATTATGAGTCATATAGTTATGGTGATTTGTCTCTTGCGGTGACGCAAATAGCCGTACTCTTGCAAAGCAAAGGCGTAAAAGCGGGTGATAGGGTTGGTATCTGGGCAGATAAATCTTGTCGCGCCTTGGCAGCGATGTTGGCAGTGAGCAAGATGGGTGGTGTTTATGTGCCCATTGATCCCATGAACCCCATGGCCCGTGTCGATATTATTCGTACCGACTGCACAATGAAGGCAATGTTTACGACGCAGGCAAAATTGGCGCAATATCGCGACAAACGTGCCGATGACTGCCTATTTGTCGTACTTGATGGCGAAGGGGAGCTTAGTGCAGCGGCAACACAAGCCAGTGACCTGAACTCAGTTTGTACTTGGCATGATATAGAAGCTTGTCAGCCTTCGAGGTTTAAAGGCGACTCTGATGTGCGCTCTCACGATTTAGCATACATGTTGTACACCTCTGGCTCAACGGGAGTACCAAAAGGTGTTCGCATCAGTCACGCCAATGCTTTGGCATTTGTTCAATGGGTGATCGATAAGATCAAACCCATTGCGTCTGACAGGTTTTCAAATCATGCGCCATGGCATTTTGATTTATCTGTACTGGATATTTACGTGGCGCTGGCGACGGGAGCAAGTGTGCACCTTGTTTCTGAGCTGGACAGCTATGTGCCGAAAAAGCTGGTTAATTTTATCGCTGAGCGAGAAATTACCATCTGGTATTCAGTGCCAACCGCATTAACCATGATGATGAATGCGGACCCTCTATTTGGTAAAAAATGCAAGCAGCTTCATACCATTATTTTTGCGGGTGAAGCATTTGACACTAAGTCGCTCACTTTATTGAGAGAACACTTTCCGCTAAGTGATCTGTTCAATTTCTACGGCCCAACTGAAACCAATGTATGCAGCTACTTCAAAGTGCCAGATATTGTCCCTGAAGAATTACCAATTGGTTATGCCGCGAGTGGCGCTCGTATCGCTATTTGTGACCAACAGGGTAAAGGCGTTGACATAGGTGAACGAGGGTTTATCACCGTCGTTGGTCCAACTGTTTTTGATGGCTATTGGGGTAAAGAATTACGCCAGCAAGCAGCTTATAACACGGGTGATATTGGTTATATCAATGAACTTGGAGAGCTGATGTATGTCGGTCGTCAAGACCATATGGTTAAGGTGAAAGGCTACCGAGTGCACTTAGGTGAAGTTGAACGAGCCCTGTATCAACATCCTGAAGTAAAGGAGTGTTTGGTAGAACTGGATGAAAAGAAAAACCTTATCGCGCACATCGCATGTGGGTCCCAGCCCCCGTCATTGCTGACGTTAAAAATGCATTGTGCCAAACGATTGCCAAAATACATGCTGCCAGAACATGTTGTGTATTGGGATGCATTACCGCGCAATCGTAACGGCAAATTATCGCGTCGAAGCTTATCAGAAACACGTCCACGGCACGGGAGTAAGACTGTGCAAAGTGGTGCGTAACCAGTTTACACAAAGTAAACATTAACCTCGGAATTGTACAAATATCATATGGCTTTATGTGGAGCCGTTATGGCAGTGCTGTGCAGTTCCTTGCTATACACGGAGAGAATTATGAACAAGACCATAGCAGTGATAGGTGCTGGTTTATCTGGTATTGCCGCCGTCAAACAGCTAACAGATGGCGGCCATCAAGTAACTTGTTTTGAAAAAGCAGAAAGTTTTGGGGGAGTGTTCGCAGATAAAAAAATCTATGACGACCTACACCTGACTATTTCAAACTATTTTATGGCTTACTCAGACTATGTGCCCAACCATCAAAAGTTGAAATTTTGGTCAAAAAAAGAGTATATCAACTATTTGGGCGAATATATTGAACGTTTTGATATAGCTAAGCATATTCATTATGACCATGAAGTGTGCTGTGTTCAAAAGCAAGGTGACAAGTGGCTTGTTACCTACAAAAGTGCGGATACCGAGCAAACAAAAGAGTTTGATATGGTTGCAGTTTGCTCAGGTCATTTCCAAAAGCCTAAGTTACCAGACTTACCTGGTTTGGATATGTATCAAGGAAATATTGAGCACTCGAATGATTACCGCGACAAACACAACTATGCTGGCAAGCGAGTATTATGTGTTGGCTTAGGCGAAAGTTCGGCGGACATCACCTCAGAAATTTCGCAGGTGGCGAGAAAGTGTATTTTATCGCTGCGTCGGTACCCAGCAGTGGCGCCTCGATATATGGCTTTCCAAGAAGATCCGTACTTCACCATAGATACATCATGGCTCACATCGCGAATCGTAAATAAATTACCGCACAGATATCACGGCGGGATCACCAAAGGCATTTTCAATAAATATGTGACTAGCCGCAATGATCATGTGCGTATTCGCGGTGAGTGGTTGAAAAAGTCCGGTCCATCTCATCATCAAGCTGTGACTAAAAATGAACGATTATTTCGCCCAATTGCCGATGGTAAGGTTACGCCAAACATCGGTGGCATAGAACGGTTTGAGAAAAACGCAGTGGTATTTAAAGACGGGACGCGTGAAGAGGTTGATGCGGTTGTCTTTTGCACGGGTTACCAGCTGAGCTTCCCGTTTTTGGATGTCAGTATCGCCAACATGCGTGATCTCTATAAACAAATGTTTATACCTGAAATGGGACACTCACTGTCATTTATTGGCTTTGTAAGGCCACAACAAGGTGGTATTCCCGTGATAGCAGAGATGCAGTGCCGTTATTTGTCCAAGCTCGCAAGTGGCGAGGCGCAGTTACCAACATTATCAGAAATGCATGATGTGATTAAACACGATACGAAACATTGGCAAACTGAGTACAAAATCACACCACATGTCGCTTCTCTTGTGAACTATTGTCATTACATGGATTCAGTGGCGAAGCTGGTTGGTTGTATGCCTCAAATTCCTAGCTTATTTAAAGACCCTTTGCTACGGGTAAAGTTGTTACACAACCCGCAATTTGCAGCCCAGTACCGTCTTGATGGGCCAAATAACATGACTCACACGGCAAGAGAGTTTTTGCTTAGCTTTCCAAACATAAGTTCGTGGCCGCGGATTCTTCATTTTGAAGTGGCACTGGCTGCACAGAAGTTATTGTCTCGTTTGCGTTTAGACGGGTTACGCGAGATCAGCAAGTAAATAGTACGAGGAAAGGACATGATTCAATTGTCAGATGAGAGCCTGTGCAATTTAGACGATAGTTTAAACACACAAGCATATAACCTGAGTAATCTCAGCTATCTACAAAAAATTATTTTAGGTACTGATGGGACTGTAACCCAGCTGCTAGAAAGCATTGTCGGGGAAAAAATTGTCGTCGACAAATTGCTAGAGGCAGAAGTTGGAGTAGCGCGACACGAAGAAGAGATGCATTGCCAGCGGCGAGTGATCACGCTTAATGGTGACCAAACTGGGTTGCCTTATTTGTATGCAGACTCCTTAGTGTACCACGGTAATATGAATGTGAACTTTTCTCGTGCATTAACTGAAACACGTATTCCCATTGGCAAAGCATGGGAAAAATTTCAAATAGAAACATATAAAACATTGCTCGCTTGGGGCTTTGAATATGCAAATGAGCTGTCTCAACATTTTGCCATAGAGCCCAAAGATCTTGTGTTGTACCGCACTTACTTAGTGTATTCACAAGGTAGAAAAATCTTTCGTATTACCGAGAAGTTTCCACTTGCTTGGTACATGCGGTCAGAGCAATTCGACAATCAATTTGCAACACCAGAACTATCAACCTTAGTCAGTGGGATTTGACCAATGAAAAACACCGATACAGCAGAAGCTTTACCACAAAGCAAATTAAATTTAGACGAATTAACTCCGACAATTCCGCACATTGCATTTGACAGTGAGGACGGCCAGCAGTTTTTTTGGGGTGAAGATTTTCACCTAATTATCGAATCTCTATCGAAAAAGTATGGAGATATCTACTCAGTAGAAACAGCCAAAGGCCCAATTGTGGCACTGAATGGTTATCAATATGTACGCGAAGCTTTGGTCGCTCAAAACGATGTATTTAATGTTCGAGCGGACTATGACATTTTGCAAATCGCGCCACAAAAGCACTTTTTAGAGTTAGAAGCCGGAGAGCAGTGGCAGGTCCACCGAAAGGTGTTTGCAAATGCAATGCGTGAGTATTTTTCAACCCGTTGGGATCAAATCGAAACTTGGATGACCACAGAAATCAACGACATTGCAGCGGTGTGGAAAGGCCAAGGAGATGTATCATTTGACCCCAATCGAGAGGTGTCATTAAAGCTCGCCAGTTTTTTACATAAAGTCATGTTTGATGAGCGATTTGGTGAGTTTGAAGTGAGTATCTTCGATGAAAAGAGCTTGAGCTGGCTACCGAATGGCTTTATAAACAGCACGCGTCATGAATTAATGCCAACAGATTTACAAGAAAAATATTATCAACAATATGGAGATGCCATTGAGAAGTTTAGTTCTAACCTAAATGGTCTAGATCAATATGTTTCATTCAATGTAAATCGCCGTAAAGAAGACTATGTGCCAGGGGAGTACCGTGATTTATGTGATTATTTATTCGCAGCAAATGACAGTGTCGATGATGCGACCAAAGCTGGCTTAAATATAGGTGAAAAAGAAATAGTCGTAGGGTCTTTAACTCAAGTAGCGGGTGCTGGTGGTGGGGTTGGTGCATTCGCGATGCGCTGGGCTTTATTATATCTTGCAGCTTTCCCTGAGTATCAAGCGCGCGTGCAAAAGGAATTGGATGAAGTTGTTGGGGATGATGAGGTTCCGTTGAATAAGCACAAGGGCGACTTGCCTTATACGCAGGCATTTATCGCTGAGGTGCTGCGCCACTGCTCTATTACGTCTATGCCAGCAGCGAATTATGCAACCAGTAAAGATACTTTGCTAGACGGTTATTTTATTCCTGAAGGGACACCACTTGTGATTAATAATTACAGTATTACGCGTGACGAAACATTGTGGGAAAACCCAGACGAATTTATCCCGGAGCGTTTTTTAGATGACAATGGTGAATTGAGTAAAAAGCAACAGGGCAAGGCATTTCCGTTTGGTTTAGGTCAGCGTCGTTGTTTGGGTGAACTATTTGGTAAGTATATTATTCACACTTTATTTGCTCAGTTGGCACATAAGTTTGAGTTTTCTATACCCGAAGGTAAACAGGCAAATCTGAAAGCAATTTCTGGCGTATTTTTAGTGCCGGAAGAGGTTGAGATTAAAGTGAAAGCGAGGTTTTAGCCCGATATAAAATGCAAAGCCATCATTTTAAAGATGGTTTTGCATGTAAACTGAAAATATTTTAAAATAAAAAATCTTAATTAATATAACTGGTAGTAAAATTTTTATGGTTCGATTTTTTATTTATGCTTTATTATCTCTCTCTTTCATTGCTGCTTCTAACGCATACAGTGCTGATAAGTGGCTGGTAAATGTTAAAGTTGCTGAGTTGAGTGCGGGATATAAAGAGGGTTATTTATTGGTTTCTTTTGAAACTGAGGGAGGAAGCAGCGCTTTCTCTAACCCTAAAAATTGTGGGAGAACCAGTGGTAACTTTTTCATCGTTGACCCAAATAATACGAATGTTGATTATATATACTCGATGCTACTAGCGGCAAAAACTGCGCAGCGGACAGTGAGTGTGGCGGTTGATGCAAATCATTGTGGTACAAGTGGTTATGAGCATGGTCAAAGTCGCCCATCGATAGCCCGCGCTAAGCTGTAAGGACAGTAGGATATCCAGTACTTTCAGTTTTATTCCGATAAATAAACGCTCAATATTTTTAACTATTTTAAAATTAGTTGAATAAGTGTTTCTTGAGAAGATTTCAGAATGTCTGGATATTCTTACAATAATGAAATTAGCAATATAGTAAGTCAAGGGAGTAGATGTTTGTATATTGCTCAACGAGGACTTTGATAGAAAAGGGAAGGTGTTTTTAGCTGCGGGGATGAAGCTAGCTAATAGCCTTTGTTGCTGAATCTATATTTCTTATTTAATGGGATATCAATAGTGAAAGCTAATATCCACAATTAGTAGATGTAAGTGCAGCAAGCATCAAAGCTGTTCGCATAGATTATACTAAAAACTCGAGATGCGCATATTAAGCAAAAGCGATTCAAAGCGAAGCATATGACCAAATCATTGAACTGAAATTCTTGTTAGATTAGACAATGATACTTTTTCACTTAACAGCGCACAAAGAGCACGTCTAATTTAAATTAGCGACCGTATTTACAATACTGTCAACTTGCTGATTAATTTCATTAATTGTGGTGTTGAGCTCTTCAATTAACTCGACGCCTGAAGCCACTTGTCCGGCGCTTTTTCGCATCGAAGCGGATGCCTCGGTTGAATGAGTCAGGTTTTCTTTTACGACATCGGCGATTTCTGTCGTTGAACTGCTCGTCCTCGCTGCCAGTTGACGTACTTCATCGGCGACAACCGCAAACCCTCGGCCTTGCTCACCAGCTCGTGCAGCCTCTATCGCTGCATTTAGCGCCAGCAAATTCGTTTGCTCTGCAATTGCACTGATAGTTGATACAATGTTATTGATTTGGTCTGACTGCTTATTCAGCGCCTCAATTTTGGTGAGGGCAGTGCCCATATCGTCGCTAAGTAATTGCATTAGGTCAATCGCGCCTGAAACAGATTTTGAGCCATGTTGAGCGGCCTTATCAGCTAGGCTCGAGGCTTGACCAACTTTTTCTTGTGCTTGGCGAGTACCTACAATACGGTCCGTTATATCGGAGGCAAATTTAGTCACTTTTATCACTTTCCCGCTTTTATCTATGATTGGGTTGTAACTGGCCTCTAACCACAATTCGTGTCCGTGTTTATTCTTACGCTCAACTTGACCACTAAAATAGTGTCCATTAATCAACTGGCTCCACAGGGCGCTATATTCAGAAGACCGCACAATATGCTCGGGACAAAACATGCGGTGATGTTGTCCTTTAATTTCATCTAGGCGGTAGCCTGTCGCTGCCAAAAAGTTATCATTCGCGGATAAGACATTGCCTGAAATATCAAATTCAATAACAGCCATTGAGCGGTATAAGGCATCAATGAGGTTTTGTTGTGATACGGCGGTATATTCACGTTTTGTCACATCCGATGCAAATTTAATGATTTTGAACAGTTGCCCACTTGCATCAAAAACAGGGTTATAACTGGCTTCAAGCCACAGTTGTTTACCCGACTTCGTGAAACGCTCAATTGTACCGGAGAAAAACTCACCTCGGTTTAAGCTATTCCATAGCGCTTTATAATCAGCAGTGTTTGTATATTGCTTATCGCAGAAAATTCGGTGGTGTTTACCTATTAACTCGCTTAAGTCATATTCCATAACTTTGAGAAAGTTATCGTTAGCTGTAATGATCTTGCCGTCAGGAGTGAACTCAATAATAGCAGTAGAGCGGCCGACAGAAAAAAGTGTTTGCTCTAGAGCTTGTCGATTTTGTTTCTCAGTAGCAAGGGCTTGTTGAAGTGCTTTTCTCTCTTTTCCAATACTAAACATTGATGTTCGTAAACCTTTTGATGATTGTTCAGGATTGGCGAATTATTGTGATGTGGCTTTAAAAGTCAATATTTGAGGCTGAATTTCATCATTAAGTACGACTTCTAAATGGTTATTGAGTAGGGAGGTTAGTTAAAATCAATAAAAAACAAAGGTTTGCTATTTTTTGGAAGGAAGGCTGTCACTAATTCAAAGTTATTTTGGTGGTGGCTGCACTTCTATATTTTTTAAACTTGCCATTAATAATTCTGTGTTTAATTTATTCTTAATGGTGCGTTTATTTGGTTGTTAGTTAGAGTTTGATGAGGAGGCGGATCCAAACGATATTAGGATTAGTGAAAGCTGGATTGGTTACAAAGATGTTTTATTTTTGTGTTTTTATTGTTGCGTTTGGTGCATTTTAAGAAAAGTTGTAGCAAGCTAATTTAATGTGTTTAATAATTCCTGTTTGAGTATAAAAAAACAATAGGAATATAATGCGTCAGCTGCTCTGGATCTTCATCGCTACAATAATTACAACGCTTCACTTCGGTGTGGTAGCTAGTATACAGCCAACCCTACCTATTGAAGCTCATGCGAGTTTACCGAACGTAAGTCAATTTAACCTTTCTCCAAATGGCTCTAAATATGCCTATGTAGTAAATCGTGGCGGAGAACTAATTTTAGTCATACAAGAAGCGACAACCGGCAAAGTTTATCCTGTGACGAAAACCGACAACCTGAATGCCAAACTTAATTGGTTCGACTGGGTTAATGAGGACATTTTATTATTGGGTGTCTCATACACCGAAAGGCAAGGGCTTATAAGATATACGCGCACCGAGTTACTAAGCTATGACTTAACGAAAAAGAAAAAGGGCACGCAAGCAGTTATTCGACCGAAAAGAGGGCAGAATAATTCTCAATTTAAAGACAATGTGATCAGTATGCTGCCTGATGACCCAGATCACGTGTTGGTTTCTATTGACCTTAAACAGCGAAACCGCCCAGGTGTTTACAAACTGAATGTAAAGAAGCGGCGTTTGAAACGGGTAATGAGCTTTAAAGCGCATGTGGTTGATTGGATAGCTGATCAACAAGGCAATGTAAGGATTTCGTATCATCTGGATGATACTCGTGTGTTTTATCGTTTATTAGATACAAAAACGAATAAATGGAAAACAATATTCGATTATGAAGTATTCTCAAAAGACAAGGTCGGTGTGCTTGGGTTTGATATAGATCCAAATACGATTTATATAAAAGCCATTCATAAAGATAAAGAGTCTATTTTTAAGGTCGATATAACCGACCCTACGCTTTCTCGTGAATTGGTGTTTCACGATCCAAACTATGATGCTGACGGTTCTTTAGTTTACTCTCCAAAAACAGGGGCTGTCGCAGGGTACTCTCATTCAAACATAGACAATGTTATTCACTATTGGGATAAAGAATTACAAACGCTACAAGCCGCTATTTCGCAGGTGTTACCGGATGCAACCAATATCATCACTGACATGGATAACCAAGGGAATAGTTATATAGTATATAGTGAATCCAGCAAGGATCCTGGCAGTTATTTATTAGGAAATAGAAAAAACAACTCGATTTACTATTTAGCAAAGGTATATCCAAAAATAAATGAGAATACTTATTTGGGTAAGCAGCGGGTAGAGTATGTAGCAAGAGATGGTATCAAAATAGAAGCTTATATAACCGTACCGAAAGGATACAAATCAGGGAAAAGCTATCCCGCATTAGTACTACCACATGGTGGCCCAACAGCACGTGATTATCAAAGCTACGACTATTGGTCCGAATTTTTTGCTTCTCACGGCTATATTGTGTTTCAACCCAACTTCAGAGGCTCCTATGGTTATGGCTTCGAGTTTGCGCAAGCTGCGATCGGAGGTTGGGGGAAAGCCATGCAGGACGATTTAGACGACGCAGCCAAGTGGTTGATTGAAGAGGGTTATACTGATAAGAGTCAAATGTGTATTGCCGGAGGTAGCTACGGTGGCTACGCAGCAATCATGGCGCTAATTAAACATCCAGATACATTTAAGTGTGCGGCCAGTTTTGCAGGTGTCACAGATTTAGCATCTATATATTCACAGGCTAGATACTTTACTAGCAAAGAAGTGATCCGTAAGCAATTAGGGCAAGACCGCGATAAATTGGAAAACGTATCTCCGATTAATTTTGCTAACTTGGTGTCCAAGCCGATACTTTTGATCCACGGTAGCGAGGATTCAGTTGTACCTGTAAAGCACAGTCAAAAAATGGCAAGGGCACTAAAGAAACACAACCAAGATGTGACTTACATAGAGCTTGAAGATGGCGATCACCATTTGAGTTATCAGCCCCACCGTGTTGCTACACTTAAAGCCATGTTGGCGTTTTTTGATAAACAGCTTAAATAGCCAATGTGTATTGACCGATAATGGATAGCACTATGCCAAACACGTGAATGTTGTTTGGCATGTGCGCTTTGTGTGGTTGTTATATTACCCGGCTTGAGATGATGCGGTATTTCGAATTTGTTCAAATTTACTGAATGCGTCGGATACCACTTCTTTGTCTGTCGCAGTTAAGGCGATGGAAACATCACAATGACTGTTAGAACATGAAAATGACTGGCCAGTGAGTAGTAGGTTTGACTCAAAGTAAATTGGCGCGCCGCATTCAGGGCAGTCTAATTTTGATTTTATGCTCATTGTTGAATTCCTTACTGTTTGCTTGGTAATGGCATCATGTTTTTTGAGAATATTTCTAATATGGTGGTGATACCGTTTGGTAATGGCAGTTGGCCAGCTTCCAAAGTCACTTCGTAGCTAGCATGGGCTGCGCTGGATTGTTGCTCTCCTTGCGCAGACTTGGCTAGAGAGCCGTGCAATTCGGTCTCAAAGTCATGTGCTTGTTGTGGTTTTGAGCTCGGTTCACTGTTTTGTTTTTTGCCATGAGTGCTTCTTTGCCGTCGCCCCTGCATGGTTGTTCTGCGGCTTTTTGATGGCACGTCTTTTTGCTCACGATCTTCCTTTTTTTTAATTTCGCGTGAGCTTTTAACTTCCATGTTAAAAGAGACCTTTAGCTTTTCGATGGCCAGCGAATTAATCGGGATCAACGTCATTAATGGGATTGAAATGTCCATTTTTATTGGTTGTGTACTAATGCTGCCATCTTTTTCTATTACAGAACGAGACAATGTAAAATTAACCATCTTTGGCACAAGCTGATTGCCACTATCATTACTTTTTTCAAAACACGTTGTTAAAATAAACTGGGTTTGTGCATTGGCTATCATTGCGTTGGCATCAGTTGCTGCTTTTAACGGTGCACCAATGAGCGCTTTCATTGGCAGCCCTGAAAACTGGGAGGCAATGTTGGTGTTCATGCTAAATCCTTCTATGTTTTATTTTAGCCTGGGATTTGAGCTCGAAGAGCACGTTCATAACCTTCAATGAGTTTTTTTAACCCCTCTGGTGGCTCATTTCCTGTGAGTGTGATTTCAAGGTGTGCATTAGCTGTATTTTCTCCACGGCTTTGGCCTATGATTTTGTCTCGAAGGCCTGCCTTGGCCGTATTTTTGGCAAATGCCACTAAAAGTTGATCTTGCTCGTTTGTGCTAATTTCCAGATGAGTAGAAAACTTAACTTCAGTTATTCTGGGGGATGAAATTGGTACTAATGCCAGCAGAGGAACCTCTGCATCAACCGTATCAATACCATTTTCGGTTCTGCTCGGAAATTGCATCGTGCAGGTTTTAGGAGAGTAACTTGGTGGCAATCCTTGTTCATTTTGGTGTTCATCAAAAAAGCGCTTTACAAAGTCAATGGTTTCACCTTCAACGGATTTAGCTGCATCCTTTACCCCTTTGTGAATGGCTTTCATCAGCGATTGAAATTCGATCATGGTGGTCTCTTCTTATTAGTATTTGCAGAGGAAGTAATGTGCTTCCTCTGATGAGTGTTTAAAGTCAGACGCTATTGTTCTTTTTCTATAATAGGGTCAATGTTTTTAGTGAACGCGTTGATAATGGTTGTAACCCCCGTAGGCAAAGGGAGCTGTCCGGCGTGCACGTCGACTTCATATTTTGCTTTGTTTGACGCTTCGTAGTGCTCTTTTTGCTTGGAGGTTGATTTACTGCTGTGCGACACTGAGCCGTGCACTTCCACAGAAAACAAGCCTGCATTATATTTTGCGGTAATATCGGCTTTTGCAGCTGTTTCTTGCTCGCTGCTTTTTTCGTTGTCTTTGGACGTTGAGCTAGAGACTTCCATCTCAAAGTGAATTTTGACGTCATCCACGGCTAAGGAGTTGAGCGGAATAAGAGTCAGTAATGGCAGTTTTAAGGTGATAGTGGCATCTTTTCCATCAGTACCATCTGCTTTGATCACCGGGCGACTAAGCGCAAATTCGACCATTATCGGCGTAAGTTTACTATTGCTGCCAGATGCAGGAGGGTTACCACCGCCACCGCCACCGCCACCGCCACCGCCACCGTTTTCAAAACATGTACTAAGCATAAATTGGGTTTGGGTACGTGCCATCATACCATTTGCATCTGTTGCGGCCTTAAGCGGTCCCCCAATTAAAGATTTCATTGGTAGACCACTAAACTGCTGGGCCATAGAGACGAGTCCTGCCATATATTTTCTCCTGATATTTGAGATCTCAAAACAGTGTCTGCTCAAAACATGTCTAGGACACATTAAATTGAGCTGTGCCTGCAATGCATGTTTGTTTGGCTATGATAAATAAGGCGGACTAATTGCTATTGGGGATTTAACGGGAAAAAGCGGGGGATTTTATGGGGTGTAACATTAAAGGCAAGCGACATTTACAGGTTCTGTCGATAGGAATGGGCCATTGGCCACAAACCTAAACAGCTTAACCTTTAGTTATTTCATTTTTTACCCAGTCAGTAAATACCTTCAGCCGTGCAAGTCTTGGGGAATTTGAATCATAAACAAAGTATCGTTTGACGGTGTTTGGATGTGCAAGTTTATAGGGAATTACCAGCGTACCATTGTCGAGTTGTTGTTGGCATAAGTAAGGGACTGCAAGTGTAACACCGTGACCGCTCGCGACAGCACTTATTGCCATATCCGTCGAGTTAACCTTAGTCCACAGCGTATGGCACTCCACGCCCGACACTCCCGCAGCCTTAAACCAAGTAGGCCAGTCGTAAGGCCCAGGGTTTTCTAAAGTCACTATATGTTGTGATAGCAAGTTTTCGGGTGAGTTCAAATTAAGCTGCTGCGCAAATTGGTTTGAACAAATGGGATAGACCGCAGATTCACCGAAGTAGTCACAAACTAAATTGTTCGGGGTATTTTGCTCCACAGACTGACCAAACCGGATAGCTAAATCTAGGTGGTTTTGCTTTAAGTCAACAAAGCTTGCCGAAGATGAGATAGTGATTTGGATATTCGGATATTGCTCTGTAAAGGATTGAAGCCTTGGCATCAACCATAGGGCGATGAAAGCTTGAGTTGAAGTGATGGTCAATTCACCATCGACCTCTTCATTTTGTAGCTGGCTGACTCCTTGATTCAATATAGTTAACCCCTTTTGCGCGTATTCGAAAAGAGATTGGCCGGATTGGCTGAGCTGCATCTGCTTGCCTTTACGGATAAACAATCGAGTACCGAGAGTAGATTCGAGCTGACGCATTTGTTGGCTGACAGCAGCTTGAGAAATATAGAGCTCTTTTGCCGCTAGACTATAGCTGTTATGTCTGGCTGCACATTCGAAAGTGACTAGAAGATTAATGTTTTTAAACACAAGCACACAATTTATTCTTATTATCTTCTTAGTATTATAAGCAATGCTTATATTAAAAGTCGATTTTCATCGTTGGCCTTTTTACTGCCTGGTTGCAAGAATACATTTATCGCAACAAACCGTAATTACTAAACCAAATAATAAAAAGGAACGATAATGAATGAATTTTATGCGCTGCACCAACAGGTTACGCCACTTCTATTGGCAAACGTTTGGGATGCTCCCAGCGCAAAATGTGCTGAGCAAGCTGGTTATCAAGCAATGGGAACATCGAGTGCAGCATTGGCAGCTGTGCTTGGCTATGAAGATGGTGAGAACATCCCTTTTGAAGAGCTTTTGTTTGTCGTAAAGCGGATCACTGCATCGAGTCTTCTACCGCTAAGCGTAGATATCGAGTCAGGATTTAGTAAAGATCCACGAGTGATCACCGATCATATTCAGCAGCTTGCGGAGTTGGGTGTTGTGGGTATCAATATAGAAGATAGCCGTGTACAGAACACGCGCAGCTTGTGTGACAAAGATGAGTTTGCAGACTTATTAACACAAGTTTGCGCACAATTAGCAGCGCGCGATGTGCATATTTTTATTAATGTTCGCTGTGATGTATTTCTACTAGGTGTTGAAAATGCAGTAGAAGAGGCCTGTATCAGAGCTCACAGCTACCAAATGGCTGGTGCAAATGGATTGTTTTTCCCGTGTATCACTGCTGAACAAGATATAAGCAAAGTTACTCGCTCAACGTCACTGCCCATCAATGTGATGGCGATGCCGGAGTTACCAAGTGTGGCCAAACTGACAGAGTTGGGAGTTAAGCGGATCAGCACTGGTAACTTTGCACATATGGCTGTGTACGAGCGGCTAACTGCAACATTGACACAGATTAAAGCACAAGGCAGTTGCACGTCACTTTTTGAGTAAATATCAACGCTGATGTATTGTTGTCGACTTCTATATAGGGAAGGAGCCGATACCAGCCGATGTTTTAGGATGTTGAAAAGCTCGCATCATCAATGGTAAATATAGATGAACTAGGTCTAGCAATAGATCAAGTTTAAAAAACAACTATAACAAAGGAGTACGTCATGCGGTTTATGTTTATGATTTCTTTAGTCTGTTTAGCGTTTGGCAGTGTTGCGAGCAATACACCCCAGAGCGTGGTGAATTCACTATTTCAAGCCATGTCACATGAGCCACAGAAAAAACCGGATATAGACATACTGAAACAGCTCTTTCATCCCGAGGCAAAAGTATTTGGCGTGCATTTAAAAAAGGGAATGCCTAGCCTGATGAGCCTGTCAGGGCAAGAATTTATAAAGCTACTTGATAAAGCGTCTGAAAAGGGGTTTTACGAATGTGAAATTGTGCGTAAGGTTCAAACCTATGATAGGTTTTCTCATGTTTACAGTGTTGCTGAATCTCGTTTTAACAAAGGCCAGAAGCATCCTGACTTTACAGGCGTAAATAGCATTCAACTCTATAAAGCGGATCAGAAATGGCAAATAATGTCGTTGTATTATCAAGTTGAAAACCCAGATAAAGCGATTGAACTAGAAGGTGGGAAGAGCGGGGTTTGTCTAAATTAACTCAAGCTAAACGGCTGTTTAAAAACGTACCTGAATTACTAGCAAAATTGCCGTAAAAGTGAGAACCAATATTTTGAATAAGCTGCCATTATTAATTCGTGAGAGGCTAGTTAAACATACTGCCTCTTCTATTGATATTATTTGGATTGCGCTCGTTGTTTTATTCCCTCTCCAATATGTCGTTACAGCCCAATAAGTGACAGGCAGCCAATTTAAATTCAGCGCCAAAGGTTACTTTATTGTGTTGCTAAATTCACTCCAATAGAGACTATTTATATTCCATATTTGAAGCTACAGGTGCTTGTTTTAACTGCGAGCAAGGTTTTCAATGAGTGATAATTCTTACCCTGCAAAAATCTTGATCACAAGGAGAGGTAGCAAACAATACATTTGATCCATGTTTGAATGTGGAGCGACTGAGGGCTTTAAATACACTACTCCCGGGTATAATTGCGCACAATGCGCCATTTAACATTTTCCATGCACAAATATTTGACGCTTCCGGGCTTTTAGAGCGCGTGATTTTGACGACCTTAGACGCGAGCGAAAAGTCCATGTAACTGCTATGAGAACCAACCAGTTTGTAATAAAACGCCTGTTCATCTCTGGCACAGGGGGTTAATTCAAATTTAGCCGCATTGTTAATATGGCCATTGCCATAAAAAACACCCGATGAATCATCGTTCACGGTTACATAGCCAAAACTTTGACCATGAGTAGCTAATTCCAATATTTGTGTTTTCATACCTGTCTCCCTGCAATTGTCTAGGTCAAGCATAGTCGTTTAGCGTCAGTGGCAATTACGGAATATAGACGCGTAAGTAAGCCATGAATTTTACTTTTTTGAATGAATTTTAGTCAGCAAATATTACACCAATTATTGAAAACGCCTGTGAGGAATAGAGTTGAGTATGAGTAATTGGTGCTCATCTGAGTTTTCTAAGTAAGCGGTAGTACGCCCAATAAAGAGGTCTGTGCTCTGAGAAGTAGGAAAGTTTTTATTTTTTGGCGTAAAAAATGCATAAAATTTCACGGTTATTTTAACTAATGAATAAATGAATTGAATTGGAATTTACGTAGTTTTCAATAAAATATCGCAATAAATGGAATAAATATTTCACTACATTGTCGATATTCAAGCCTGACTAAAGCTAATGATAAAGTCTCATATTGCGAATTTTACTAAAGAAATCACGCATTTTTCCGATAAATTTAGTAATAATAGCAACTTGTGTAATTTAAGCGCCAAGAGCGTTTACAATCATTCATAATTTGCCTAGAAAGTGGCCAATTTAAACTTAACATTGTGAGAGCGATGTGCTGAAATGGCGAGAGCTGCATAAAAAAAAGTAAAATATGCAATAGTATTTAGGAAGGAAGTGATGTCTTTGTTTCAATTTGATGAGGAGTCTGGGTATGTTTCTTTAAAGGAACATCCTGCGCACACGGGGTTTCCCGCTAGTGCTGCACAGCTAGTTGAAATGCTGGAGCAGTCTTCTTATGCCGACTTTGATGTCATTCATGCCAATATTGGTCAATTATTTTCTCCCTCTGATGATAGAGAGAAGGATTTGTTAATTGTTGCTAGGGCAGTTGACGCTTCAATTTCTATTCGTGTTGAAGAAAACAATATGCTTGCGGAAGCGCGTTTAACAACCGCGAGAGGCGGTAAGTTAATAACGATTGATGAAGCGAGAGATGCATTGACCGATGCGGGCGTGGTTAAGGGGATCAATGAAAGGGCGCTAGACACCTTTTTGGGGCAGCAGTTTGAGCAATCTCCAGGGAGTGTGTATTCAGGGATCGTAGCTCATGGTGTCCGTGCAAAAGACGGCACAGATGCCAGATTTGTAAGGTTATGCATGACAGCGCAAGACCGCATTCTAAGTCCACAGGAAAAGTCTGGTGGCAAAGTAGATATGCGTGACTTAGGTGCCATTATCACCGTCAAACCGGGCAGCCCGCTAATGAAGCGAGTTCCTCCTACTCCAGGAGAGAAAGGCTTTTCAGTGTTTGGTGATGTATTAGAGCCTAAACCGGGCAAAGATTTCACATTGCAGGTTTCTGAAGGCACAAAAATTAGCCCAGAAGACCCTAATTTGTTAATCGCTGACGCTAAAGGTGTGCCTGTAGCGGTTCCTCGAGGGATGCGAGTTGATGATGTTTTATGCTACGACAACGTAGATGTCACAACCGGCCATATTGAATTCGATGGTAGTGTCGTTGTTAGCGGTGATGTTAAAGATGGCATGAAAATTAAAGCCTCAGGTGACATAACTGTCATTGGTTTTGTTGAGTCAGCGCACTTAGAAAGTGACAGTGCGGTGACTGTTATGTTAGGTGCGATTGGCAGAAAACGCCTCGATGGAGAAGATTTTTCTTGCATTATTAAAGCCAAGCGGACTATTTCTGTGGGTTACGGGCAATATTGCCATATAGAATCTGAACAAGATTTATTTATCGAGCGTCAGGCGCTGCATTGTGATTTGAAATCTAAGCGTTTGATCCGAGTTGGTAAGGGAGACACGCCGCGTGGCAAGCTTATAGGCGGCAACGTTTATAATGCGATGCGTATTGAAGCTGGTGAAGTTGGCGCGCCCTCAGGCACTAGAACAAGAATAGTCCTTGCTCAAGACTGGTATGATTTAAAGAAAAAAGAAAAAGAGTTTAAAGAGCTTGATAAATTGTTGTCGGATAAAATTTTGGCAGTTAAGCGAGCCCAAGTAAAGGCGAAAAAAACGCCTGCGTCAGATAAGCGCGATAACTATTTGAAAAAGCTTGCTGTTACAGAACAGCGTTTAGATGCGCATTACAAACGCAACGTTCGAAATTGTAAACTAGTGGCACAGAAGTTACTTCGATTGGTTAAATTGAGCCGAGTTAAAGTAAATGAGCTGATGCATCCGGGTATAGAACTGACAATCGCAAAGGATAGTCGTTCTTTTTCAAGGATCTACCCACCTCATTCAGTTAAATTAGACGCTGGAAAAATAACGCAAGAGTTCCAGAATTGAAAAAAGCAGCTTAGGCTGCTTTTTTTAGCTGTGTAATTTCCAAGCTTCAACTAGCTTTGTTCTTCTTGGTCACTACCTTGGTCTATTTGAGGTAGCGGCCACCCACCAAGTGCCTGCCATTTGTTTACGATGTAACAAAATAGTTCGGCTGTGCGTTCTGTATCGTAAAGTGCTGAGTGTGCTTGGGAGTTGTCAAATTCAATACCTGCCGCGCGACATGCTTTGGCCAGCACAGTTTGCCCTAGTGCAAGGCCAGACAATGAGGTGGTATCAAAGCTAACAAACGGATGAAAAGGTGTGCGCTTGATATTGTTTCGTTCGATAGCTGCGTTTAAAAAGCCATGATCAAATGCCGCGTTATGTGCAACGATGACAGAGCGCTGACAACCAGCGTCTTTTTGCGCCTTTCTAACTGCTTTGCAAATTTCTTTGATTGCTTCGCACTCTTCAACTGCACCACGTAGCTCTGAAAATGGATCTATTCCGTTAAACTCAATTGCAGATTTCTCAATATTGGCGCCTTCAAATGGTGCAACATGGAAGTGAATTGTGTTATCAATGCTGAGCTCACCGTTATCGTCCATTTTTAACAAGCTGACCGCTATTTCCAATAGGGCATCTGTTTCTTTATTGAACCCTGCGGTCTCAACATCTATTACAACTGGGAAAAAGCCTCTGAAGCGTTTTGCGAATAGGGTTTGCTCTTGTTCTGCCATGATAAACTTGGATTTCTAAAATGAGGCGCCTATTATACTGATCATGAGATAAGATGCTAATTGGGATCGACGGATCCTTAATATATTTTTAGTGGAGTCGACTTATTGGCACAAAGATTCGGTATGTTTATTGCTTATTTGTAAGTTGAATCAGAATGAAGGCACAAAAATAGAGTCTGTTTTTGGCTTAATAGACTTGGAGTGAGAAAAGTGAAGCTATATTTCAATACGTTAGCGGTCGTCATGACGCTTGTGTTAGCTACCAGTGCAAATGGTGCGATGCGGCAGTATAGTGCCACTGTCGATGACTCTAAATGGATGGTTGATAGGACGACTCGATTATCTTGCACACTCTCTCACATGGTTCCCTACTATGGAGAAGCTGTATTTAGTGCAACGGCCAGTAAAAATAAAGATCTCACTTTCAATCTTGATATGGTGATCCGACCGGAAGATTACGATTTTGCAGGCCTTGAATCGGTGCCGCCAAGCTGGCGGGCAGGTCTACCAGCTCGCTCAATGGGGAAAATGGCATTACTTAAAAAGTTTGATGGTGAGCTATCGAACCCCGTTGCTTGGGAAATGCTGACAGAGTTGGAAAAAGGTTATCAGCCTACTTTTTATTATCAAGATTGGCACAATAAGCAAGATCAAATTTCCGTCGCTTTGTCCTCGGTCAACTTCAAGAAATCTTATTGGGACTTTTTGCAGTGCAGAGACAACCTATTACCTTATAGCTTCGAAGACATTGCTTTTGTGGTGATGAATTACCGTAAAAACTCAAGTGATTTAACCAGCTCTTCGCGCAAACGCCTCGATATGATTGGAGAGTACTTGAATAATGATCCAGATATTGACTCAATTTATATATCTGCCTATTCAGACAGCTACGGCGGAACCAATGTAAACTTAAACCTTTCGAAAAAGCGTGCCATGGCAATTAAAGAGTACATGGCGAGCAAAGGCGTGCCAGCCGAGAAAATCATGACAGAAGGCTTTGGTGAAAAGCGCCATGTTGCAGTTAATACAACCCCAATTGGCCGAGAGGCCAACCGACGTGTGATCATTCAAATCTCCAAGCCCTGATAGCGCGGGCTTGGGGAATACATGAAGCTATATTTTATTTCGGATCATATCTCTTATCGTGAGGCGAGCTGGATGCAAAGCCTCATGTACTCGCTCACTAAAAGGCAGTGGTTCTTGAAATAAACTTGCAACCAAATGCTCGGTCACAAGTGGTGCTGTACATAACCCTCTGGCGCCAAAGCCAGTGGCAATATGTAATCCTTTATGAGGCATCACTTGAGGGGTGAAGTCATAAAACTTACCGCGTTTGATGTTGTCATAAGCTTGTAATAAGTCCGATTTGTCTTGCACTTGCCCAATCATGGGAGTGTGATCGTTAAAACAACACCTTACAGCGGCCTTGGCACTGTCAATACTGCCAAGGCTTTTATCAAACTCAGTACCTTCATAGAACCCTGCTAGTTGTTGGCGGTTAGTGACATTGTCTTGTTCGGTGACCGCTCTTGATTTACTGTGTTTTTCAAACGTTGCCCCCATGCAATGCAATCCGTCCTGACTAGGGGTGAAGTAACCTTTGTGGCATAACAAAGTGGAAAGTTTTGAAGAGGCGACCCCTTCATGGATATGAGAGACTTGACCTCTCACACCGTGAATACCAATATCTTTGGTTTGCTCGAATCTGTCGCTGTGCTCGCCTGCACAAACAAAAACATCAGAATACGGGCCAAATGTTTGTTTGTTTGACGTTAGATACCAACCATCGGGCTTGCGTTCTAGTTGCTCTATGTGAATAGCAAAATGGTTTTCGCCTGGCGTTAGAGATTCAGCTGCGTCAAAAACTGATTTTGTAAGCTGTACAGGGCTTACCCAGCCCCCTTGCTCAATAAATAGGCCGCCATATGGCGTGTCGATACTAGAGATAGACTGAGCCTCTACGCTATCTACTGAACGTATCAATTGTTCTGGAAAAACTTTGCTCGCAGCCAACTTTTCATGTTGTGCTTTTTTACTATCGTTAACGCTTTGGAGTAAAACGCCACACCACTGATGGTCAAATACATGGCCTGCTTTGATCAGCTGTTCATAAAAGCGTCTCGCATACAAAAAACTATGAGCATAAAATTCGGATGGAATACCATATTCGCTTTGTAAGTTTGGATAAACTGCACCTTGTAGATTGTGAGAAGCGCCCTTTGCAAGGGCATCATCTTCACAAAATAAGTGTGTTTTGATACCTCGTTTGGCAAGGTGATACTTAAGACAACTGCTCGCGATACCGCCTCCTATGACCGCAACTTGTGAAAGTGTAGCAGCGTCTTGTTGATAGTACTGTGGCGTAGTTGCATGCTCCGTAGTGGCGATAAGTGTACCGACGACCATTTCTCGTTTACGGCCATAGCCTTTCACCTTTTTGCACTCAAATCCTGCACTTTGTAAGCCCCTTCGGACAAAGCCTGCAGCGGTAAATGTGGCAAAAGTTGCATTCTCCTGGCTCAAGTGAGCCATTGAATCAAATAGAGTTTGTTGCCACATATCGGGGTTTTTACTTGGTGCGAACCCATCTAAGTACCACGCATCGACAATGCCTTTGCGCTGGTATGCAATTTGTGGCAATGAGTTTTGCACATCTCCAAACCACAAGTCGAGTACTACACGGCCCTGATTAAATTCTAGTCGATGGCATCCTTGCAATGCCATTGGGTATTGCTCACACAATTGTTTAGAGAGTGGCGCCAGTGTAGGCCAGGCTTCTAGTGCCTGTTTGAGGTCACTCAACTTGATAGGGAATTTTTCGAACGACATAAAATAAAGACGTTCAACGCTATTGTTGTGCGCGCTTTGCTTAAAACGAGCCCAAGTATTTAGAAAGTTCAAGCCTGTGCCAAAGCCTGTTTCAGCGACAACAAAGTGTTTTCTTGGGTGGCTCTTAAATCGTTCATGTAGACCATTTTGTTCAAAGAAAACATAATTTGACTCTGCTAAGCCGTCATCGTTGGAGAAATAAACGTCATCAAAATTATCGGCGACAGGTGTGCCAGAATCGTTAAAATGAATTTGTGCGTTACTTATCATAGAAATACGTTGGTATAATGCTCATTGATGACAAGTATTTTACTGGTTTTATTTGCATTAGTCCGTTGCATTTTTGCAAATATCAGTTCAGAGTACGTGTGTACGCTGGAAAGCTGACCACTTGATCAGTCTTTTGCGCGTAGAATACACCTAAATTTTTTAAGTCCTAAGGGAATTACCCATGAGAAGAGCCGTAATTACGGGGATCGGTGTTGTTTCAAGCATCGGTAACAACAAGCAAGAAGTATTAGAATCTTTGAAAGCGGGTAAAAGTGGTATTGCTTTTAACCAAGAGTTTGCTGACATGAATTTACGCAGCAATGTGTCAGGTAAAATTGATATTGATGTTAAGGCACTAGTTGACCGTAAAGCGCACCGCTTTATGGGTGACGCAGCTGCATACTCGTATATCGCGATGGCTCAGGCTATTGAAGACTCTGGTTTATCAGAAGATCAAGTTTCGAATGAACGTACTGGCCTTGTAGTTGGTTCTGGTGGTGGTTCTTCTAAATACCAGGTAGAAGCTGCTGATATTTTACGTGAGCGTGGTGTTAAGCGTGTAGGTCCTTACATGGTACCGCGTACTATGGCGAGTACAACATCTGCATGTCTAGCAACACCATTTAAAATAAAAGGCGTTAACTACTCGATTAGCTCAGCATGTGCTACATCTGCACACTGTGTTGGTCACGCGGTTGAGCAAATTCAACTAGGCAAACAAGACGTCATTTTTGCGGGTGGTGGTGAAGAACTTCACTGGACACTGGCAATGGAATTTGACGCCATGGGTGCATTATCAACTAAGTACAACGAAGAGCCAGAAAAAGCATCTCGTACTTATGATGCAAACCGAGACGGTTTCGTTATCTCTGGTGGCGGCGGTATCATGGTTATCGAAGAGCTTGAGCATGCATTGGCTCGTGGCGCGCACATTTACGGTGAAATCGTAGGCTATGGTGCGACTTCAGATGGTTACGACATGGTTGCACCATCAGGTGAGGGCGCTGTGCGCTGTATGAAACAAGCAATGGCTACTGTCGATGGTGAGATTGATTACCTAAATACTCACGGTACTTCAACACCTGTTGGTGACGTGAAAGAGCTAGGCGCGATCCAAGAGCTATTTGGTGAGAAGTCACCAGCGATCAGTGCAACAAAAGCGATGACGGGTCACGCTTTGGGTGCAGCTGGCGTACACGAAGCGATTTACTCTGTATTAATGCTTGAAAATAACTTCATCACACCTTCTATCAATATTGATGAATTAGATGAAGAAGCTAAAGGCTTAGACATTGTAACTGAGCGCCGTGATGTTGAACTAAATACAGTTATGTCAAACAGCTTTGGTTTTGGTGGAACTAACGCCACACTAGTCGTTCAAAAATACAAAAGCTAATTCACTCGTAGCTTTTATATAAAAAAGCCCTGCGGGGCTTTTTTGCGTTTTATGCCCCAAAATCTACCTTTCTATCGGTCTAATCCCTTATATATAAATATATTTATTACTATTTTTTGATCTGTTGAATAATAAATTTGACTGTGCTAGAAAATACTTGTGCATATAAAATGTACACTATCGTGAAAGGGATAATTATGGAAGATATATACGAAGTAGATGTTGATGGAGATGGTATCAGTGATGGAGTTGTCGCCGATATAGATGGTGACGGCTATATTGATACCGTAGGAATTGATCAAGATGGTGATGGCATTGTTGACACCGTGGCGATAGATACCGATGGAGACGGTTATGTTGACACCGTGATGATTGATGAAGATGGTGATGGTGTTGTTGACGCCGTGGCGATAGATTCCGATGGCGATGGATATGTAGATACCGTCGGTGTTGATACAGATGGAGATGGCATCTTAGATACTGTCGCAATGGACCTTGATGGTGACGGAGATGTTGACGCCATTATTGCTGACACTGACTTTGACGGTGAAGCAGATACCATGATTATTGAAGACGACGGATTTGACGATTATTAAACTTAAGGGAATAAGATATGTTCAATAAATTAAAAGAAACAGCAACAAAAAACTTTACGGATGAGGAAGGGAATAGCCAAGTCGGTGTTAATATAAAGGAAAAAGGTGAGGAGTTAACGGCTTCTATAAAACAAAAAGCAACGGATGCAAAAGACAACCTAAAAGATATTTCGGTCATGAATAAGGTAAAGGACTTTACCAAGGCATCAGTAAAAACCGTTGAAGACATTGATAACGATTTACTTGCTAGCAACTCTCAGTATGAAATTAATAATTTTAGAGTGTCGGCGACTGCTGGTGTAACAGCGGGAATGACGTTAGATATCCACTTTGTCAAAAACCAAGGTGCAAAGGAAATCGCGCAAAAAGCCTCTCGATTTCTAATCGTAGTAAATCCTGATACGGGTAGTAAAATCCAGGTGCCTCGCAGCGCACTAGTTAATAAAGAAACGGCAAAAATTAAAGATCCAAAAACAGAGGCCGTTTTAACAATAAATGCTAAAACTGGGGCAATTTTATCCTAAAACAGTGAAAGCCAAACTCACATACAGCCTAAGGTAATTAGGCTGTAAATTAGTGCGTATTTTAAACTTTGTGCTTCATTAATCGCTCTTTGTCTCGCGACCAATCTCTGTCTTTAATATCAGCACGCTTATCGTGCATCTTTTTACCTTTGGCTAAATGAAATTCGAGTTTAACCCAGCACTTTTTCCAGTACATTGCTGTTGCAACTAAAGAGAAGCCGTCTCGCTCGGTTGCACCAATCAGTCTATCAATTTCTCGTTTGTTGAGTAACAGTTTACGATAGCGAAGTGGATCACAGATCACGTGGGTCGAGGCGCTGTTTAATGGCTGTATCTGACTGCCTAGCAAAAATGCCTCACCGTCTTTTAGATGAATATAAGTTTCTGAGATATTAACCTTACCAGCGCGGATGCTTTTAACTTCCCAGCCTTGTAGTTCCATACCTGCTTCGAACTTATCGTGTAAAAAATACTCATGGCGTGCTTTTTTGTTCAGCGCTATGGTATTGCTCGTTGATTTATTTGATTTTTTCTTTGCCATAATGGCTTAGTCTACCTACAAATCGAATGGGAAAACAGTGTTATTTAATTTTTATGGCATATTTTCGCTCACAGTGGGGCTGCAAACAAGATAAATCTTTAAAAGCTTGGTAAAATTGGGCCAGTAAAGTTTGGAGAACGTATGCCACAAGTAGAAAAAAGTGCATTGGTGATGTACAGCACACAAGAGATGTTTGATCTGGTCAATGATGTAAATGCTTACCCTGATTTCTTACCTAACTGCTCAGGCGCGAAAGTGCTAAGTAGTTCACATGATGAAATGACGGCGAGTTTAGAAATATCAAAGGCTGGTCTGACTAAGTGGTTCACAACTAAAAATCAATTTGAAGGCAATCGAGTGAAAATGCAGCTTGTTGATGGTCCTTTTAAATCTTTGCAAGGCTACTGGGAGTTTGTTGAATTGGATGAACATGCCTGTAAGGTCAATTTAAAGTTAGAATTCGAATTTGCCAGCAAACTGATAGAGCTTGCTTTTGGTAAGGTTTTTAATGAAGTTGCTAAAAATATGGTGGCTGCGTTTACTAAACGCGCTAAGTCGGTTTATGGAGCTAGGTAAATGATTAAGGTTGAAGTTGTATTTGCGCTACCTGATAAAGCCACGTGCCTAACCGTAGATGTAGCCGAAGGCACCTCAGCTGAGCATGTTGTGATGCAGTCAGGGATACTGGACCAATGCCCCGAGATTGATCCAACTAATCTCAGCTTGGGGATATGGAATAGAACGGTCAAGCTACATCAGGTGGTTAGAGAGGGAGACCGCATCGAGATATACAGACCGTTAATTGCTGATCCAAAAGAAGCGAGACGCCGAAGAGCAGACAAAGCAAAAGAAGAAGGTAGGGCAAATAAAATTACTGGTGGCCGAGCTTAACCCATTTATCGTCTTACATGAAAAAGCCACGCTAATACGTGGCTTTCATATTTCTCAAATATTAAGTGCGTTATTTTTTTTCTTGTTCGTGTACTGCTTTTTCGTCGGCTAAATCGTCTTTAAGTTTGCGGATCTTCAAGCCGAGTTCTTGGCCTCTTAGTCTTGCATAATAAGTACATCCTACAAACATGGCTGAAGCGAAGGTCAATTCCAAAATAACCCACAATAGCTCATCGGTGGCAATCCATAAAAGAGTAAAGCCATGTATAAAATATATTAAAACGACAAAATTTGCCCACGCAAATGTATAGGGTTTGTCTTGTAGTATGCCTCTCAAAGGTAACAGCAGTGGAAGAATATACACAACAAATATAAATCCAACGCTGTGCCCCTCCCTTGGAGAAACTAAAAATAGCCAAATAGGCATGAGCAACAATAAACCAAAATAGCCAAATAGAGCGAGTTGGTAAAATTGTTTTGTTTTAGGTTGTTTTGGAGTCTGGTTCATAATAACTTTTTCGCAACCGTGTACAGACGAGTAGCTACAGCTCGACATATTCTAACTTCAGTTTCTGTTAATTGGGCACTGTTGTCTAATCCTGCTACATGGGTTGCACCGTATGGCGTACCTCCGCTTTCGGTAGACAATAATTCAGGCACATCGTAGGGGACACCCATTAACACCATTCCGTGATGCAACAAGGGCAGTGACAAATTCAATAATGTCGCTTCGTTACCGCCATGCATGCTACTTGAAGACGAGAATACACATGCTGGTTTATCTATAAGCTGTCCTTTTAACCAAACATCGCTGGTCGTTTCCCAAAATGTTTTTGCTTGAGCCGCCATCATACCAAATCGTGTGGGTGTTCCAAATGCAAGTCCATCACATTCAATGAGATCTTGTTTCGTGACTACGATATCGTGAGGTTGCCTTTGTACAAAGGTGCGTAAACGAACCGTTGCACCTTGAGCATTAAGTGTTTCGGCTATTTCATTAGCCATGGCTTCGACTGAGCCATGACTAGAATGGTATAAAACGAGAATTGTCGCCATATTTAAATAATGTCTAACACTGACTCAGGTGGACGACCTAGTGCTGCTTTTTCACCTTTTACAACTATTGGACGCTCAATCAATTTAGGGTTTTCAATCATGGCAGTTCTTAGCGTTTGTTCATCACTGTCCTTGCTTAAGCCCAATTCTTTATAGATGGCTTCTTTATTGCGCACCAATTGATGTGCAGATTCAAACCCTAATTTTGAAATTAATGTATCAAGTGTGCTCTCATCAATGGGAGTTTTTAAATACTCTACGATCTCTGGCTGAATGGCATTTTCTTCGAGCAATGCAAGCGTTTGACGAGACTTCGAACAACGGGGGTTGTGGTAAATAGTTACTGACATAATAGACCTTTTGAAACTGTAACTTATATTTATATTTGTTTGATTGTAACTGATTGAAAAAGGTGTGCCTATCTTTATATATGGACAAAATATTGCCCAAAGTTGAGTAGATAGGCAACGTGCTGGGTTACAATTTTGCGAGCTCTTTTTGCATGCCTCTATATTTGGTTAGCAAAGCTTTTAAGCGCAACTTTTTAATTTCGTCTTCTTTTTCAATGAAGTTAAGTGCTTTTTGTACTTCATCGGCTGCTTTCATGAATGCACCGTAGTGAGATAGTAAACTAGCGCGTGATTCATGGTAAGCCGCTTTATTTTCACTGAGTTCATAAGTTTCAGTGAGCAATTGTTTGGCGAGCACATGGTTTGGTTTTTCTAACAAAAACACTTTAAGCAGTTGCTCTGCCTTTTCGTACATTTTTGCTTTGATAGCTGTGTTAGCTAGATTTAAAGTGATGACTTGATTGTTAGGGCGAAGCAGGTGCTTTTTTTCTAACAGTGACAGAGCTTGCTCATATTTTTTTTGACCGAGTTTGATATCTGTATAAACATCTATGAAAAATAAGTTATTAGGCTTTAATTTTAGTAGTTTATTTATAATTTTTTCCGCTTGGTCATATTTTTTTTGGTCAAGCAATGAAATTGCCAATCCGTACTCATAATGACTCTTATCGAGCTCAGTACTGGTTCTCAATGTGTTTTCATAATAGGCCTGCGCATCTTCTTTGCTCAGGTGGTAGCGGGCCATTGCCCGGTTTTGTGCATAATGAAAATCTTCGCTGCTTGGCACATAGCGCTTTGGGTATTGTTGGGCACGCAGCCTGACATCAGATACACGAGAGTCAGGTAAGGGGTGAGTGAGCAAAAACGCGGGGGGCTTGTTTTTAAATCTAACTTGGGATGCAAGCTTCGTTAAAAATTCACTGGCAGCATATGGATCATAGCCTGCTTTTTGCAGTGTTTGCATACCAAATCTATCTGCTTCTTGTTCTGCTTTTCGGCTGTGGGTCAATTGGCTTAGGGCGGCTTGAGTACTATTGGCTGCAAGGATTGCCATGCCTGCGTCTGGTGCAACAACCGTGGCCAGAATACCCGTGATCATGCCTGCGATAGTTAAGGCACTGTTGTCTTTGGCCTGTTGGATTCTTCTTGCTAAATGCCTTTGGGTAACGTGAGCTATTTCATGGCCCAGCACTGATGCGAGTTGACTTTCATTGTCAGACTGCGCTATCAGGCCTGTATGGACTCCCACATGTCCGCCATAAAATGCGAAGGCGTTAATGGCTTTGTTGTTGAGCCAAAAGAACTTAAATGGAAATCTAACGTCGTTAGCACTGGCGACGAGTTTGTTGCCTAGTGCAGACAGATACTCATTAAGAACAGGGTCTTGAACCAAGGGCGAACTAGAGCGGATCTGCATCATCATTACTTCACCGATGGCTTGCTCTTTTTCAATTGGTAAAACTTGCACAGCCGACGTACCTAGGTCTGGGAGCTTAAACTCTGATGCATTATTGGCTGTAGAGTAACTTAGTGCGAGTGCGCATAAAGTCGTTGCAAGTGCTTTTTTAAATCGCATTCTAATCCTTCTTGTAGTCGTCACCGAGCATGATTTTAGCTAAGTTTATTTCATCTTCACAAGCTCGGGCGTCTTTTTCGCATAACAGGTAAAAATCTTTTATTGAGACACCATCAACGCTCACAACGTTCAATTCTCTTTTCAAAAGAGAGATGGTTTGATGCACAACCTTGTGTGCGTGCAAGATCAGCGCTTTATCTGCGATGTCACCGCGCTCAAAATAAAATCGAATGAATTTATGCATTTGACTAAATCTAATGAGTGTCTTCATGGTATGGGGGTCCCACACATTAAACTCAAGATATTTGTTGTCTTTTAGATATGTGTCGACTTTTACATTGCGAGCAATTGGAAAAGCCCAAAGTTCGTAACCGCGATCTGTGAATGCTTGGTGAAGAGTGATTTTTGGTGCACTATTACAATGAACGATGCCGTTGTCGTCCTCATAACCGTCCAAAAGCTGTAAATTCCAATTACGCTTGTCTAATAACCGTTTGATAGCATTATCAAATCCGTGTTGAAAAATTCCTTCACTCTCACTGACAGAAGAAGCGACAAGATGATAAAACGGCGGGAGCTCCCCCCAATTGATTTGCTTTTTGTACCAATTGATTTCTTTAAGTGTGGGGTTCGCCGGCAAACGTGCCTTGTTGTGTGCTTTTGGCATATTGTTTCCCGTAAAGCTTGTTGTTGTTATAAGAATAAACCATTGCCCTAGTTCAAGCTACAGAAAGACGCTGGAATATGAGTAAAATACAGGATTATTCGCTTGCTATTTACTATAGAGGTACCTTATAAAGCAGTATCATGATATTGAAGTAAAATTAAAAGTATATATTGCGTTTCCAATGTATTTAAAATGTTTTTATAGCGTTTTATAAGTGTTGGTTTTTAACCTAAAATTAACGGGTGGGGCTTTTTGTAGCCTACGAAGGTGCAAAACATAGAACTAACAACGATTGATTTAAGGCATTACAATTGTCCTCAATTGTTTGTCCAATTTAAATGGCAGTTGAAGAAACTGAATATTGGAAATATCAGATTTATATGCAATCGAACTCAAGATCTTTCCGATATAAAGCGTTATTTAGCTGGCCAAGCGTATCACTATGTCTTAACAGAAGAAGGCAACTTTAACTTTATTGAGGTACACATCACGGATGTTTGAGTTAATAAAATCTTGGTATCAAGAAAAATTTTCGGACCCAGACTCGGTCACTTTATTGTTGATGCTTGTCTTCACTGCGACCATGTTGTACTTTTTTGGCTCCTTTGTCATCCCTGTTCTGGTGGCCTTGGTCATTGCGTATTTGCTCGACTGGCCTGTGACTCGGTTGCAGCGTGTTATGCCTAGTCGTTTAATGGCGACAAATTTAGTTATGTTGGGTTTTGTTGGTGTCGTTTTAGCACTGCTGTTGGTGATTGTGCCTGTTTTGTGGTCGCAGGCGAGTAATCTTGTGCAGGAAGCGCCTAGTATGGTTGAAAAAGGCCGAGATTATTTGCTCCACTTACCAGAAGACTATCCCAATTTAATTTCAGTACAACAGGTACAAAACATTGTGGCTGGTGTTGAAAGCAAAGTACTTGCACTGGGCGAGTTAATCGTCTCGGTATCACTGACTTCGATTAAAGATCTAGTTGCGTGGCTCATCTATCTAATTTTGGTGCCTTTGTTAGTGTTTTTCATGCTCAAAGATAAAGGAACTTTGACGTCTGGAATTAAACAATTGATCCCCAAAGACCGAAAGCTAATAACCCAAGTTTGGGAAGAAATGGATCATCAAATAATGAACTACATTCGCGGAAAAGTGATAGAGATAGTGATTGTAGGTGGAACCAGTTTTATCGCATTTGCGGTACTTGATCTCCGCTACGCTGCTTTGCTTGGCACTTTGGTTGGACTGTCTGTACTTATTCCATTTATTGGTGCTGCGTTAGTTACCATTCCTGTAGCAGCAGTGGCGCTATTTCAATTTGGCTTAGCGCCTGAATTTTGGACCATATTAATCGTATACGGCATTATTCAAGCTTTAGATGGTAATTTATTGGTGCCGCTATTATTTTCAGAAGCGGTAGATCTTAACCCTGTTTACATCATTGTTGCAGTCCTATTTTTTGGAGGGCTGTGGGGGTTTTGGGGAGTGTTTTTTGCAATTCCTTTGGCATCCTTAGTCAAAGCTTTGGGTAATGCTTGGTCATCAAGTCAACGGCACATGCAGGCCGGTTAATCTGATTCTAGAAGAATTGATAAAGGAGCGCACAGCGCTCCTTTTTAGTTTGTAACACTTCGACTTTGTATATGAATACATTATTGAACTTAACGAAGCAGAAGTTTTTGTGTAAAATGGAATAATATAGTACATATAGTTATAAGCGGTACACGTGAACACTTCTCCTTTTGTCCAGATTTATCTTGATGCCAATGCCACGACACCTGTTCTGACTTCAATATCAGATAGTGTTCTACAAAGTATGACAATAAACTTTGGTAACCCCTCAAGCTCACACATTGCAGGCTTAACAGCAAAAAACTTGCTTGAACAAACGAGGCAACTTGGTAAGCGGTTGATTGGCAGCAAAGAGGGTGAGCTGCTTTTTACTTCTGGTGCTACAGAAGGGATCCAAACTGCCATTGTTTCTGTGCTGAACCAATATCTGCAAGAGGTCCACAAAGGTATATCGAAGCCGGTCCTTTTATATGGTGCGACAGAGCACAAAGCGGTGCCAAACACGTTAAAACATTGGAATGCCATACTTGGTCTCAATGCAGATGTGTTGGAGATCCCGGTAAATAATGAAGGTATATTGGATTATCAATTTATTGCACAGCACATACCACAGGCTGTGATGATATGTACCATGGCTGTCAATAATGAGACCGGGGTTACGCAAGATTTACAGGCGCTGGAGAAGGTAATTCGAGAGCATAATCCAGAAGTGGCTTGGCTTGTCGATTGTGTTCAGGCATTGGGAAAAGTACCGCTACACATGGATTCAATTTCAATCGACTATGCTCCTTTCTCGGGTCATAAATTATACACGCCAAAAGGTATTGGGTTTTTGTATATTCGCAGCGGACGACCATATATCCCCTTTATCGCAGGCGGTGGGCAGGAGTCAGGGATGCGCTCAGGGACAGAGAATTTGCCAGGAATTGCTGGTTTACATACTCTATTTTCACTGTTAAATAGCCAAAATGAAGTATTTCAGCCCCACGATAAATTGCAGTTGCATCGAGATATGCTTGTATCGGCTCTACAAGATACTTTTACTAATATTCGTTTTCATCACACTTTTGAGTTGTCTGTACCAACTACGCTGAACTTTTCAATTGATTATCTCACCGGAAAAGAGCTGATAGATTTATTTGACGCGGCAGGTATTCGAGTCAGTGGGGGATCTGCTTGCAGCTCTGGAGTCACCAGCAGTTTTGTTTTGGAAGCCATGGGGTTGAGCGATTGGCAGTGTTCAAATGCAATTCGTATGTCGTTTGGTCCTGCGGACAGCACTGAGTTTATTGTAAAAGCGTGTAGAGCAATCCGCTCAATGAAGTCTTTATTGAGCACAGGCACTTGGGTGGACGGTAATGACTCAAACTGCTCACAGTGGAGCGGCTTTACCTGGCTAAATTACCAATCTACCGGGTGTTGGCTATTTATATCTAAAGAAAAGGAAGCGATTGTACTAAATCCAATAGACCCTTTATTGGCGAAACTGAAATATTGTTTTGATGCTATAGACACGAAACGGCTGGCTTTTCTGCTGACAAATGAAAACTGCCAAGATGAAAATATAGAAAGAAACATAAAACGTGTTTTTGGCAAAAGCGCACGCATCTTGAAACTTGAAAGCTCGAAATCAGAAGAGACTTTAGTGTCGGGTAAAGACTGGCAGATAACATCTACATTCGAGGCCGAAAGGCAGAGTGTTATTTTCAAGTGGAATTGCGAGGGGGATGAGAAGGTAATATACGTAGCAGACTTGCCAGATGAGCAGATTAGATCTCGTAAGTTTACCGAGGGTGAAGTATTCATCTCTCAGGGAAAGATATATTTAAGCAAGCAAGAAATAAAACGAAATCAAAGTTGCCTTAAGCGGAATGAAGGTGAACTCGTTGCGCTAATGACGCGTAAGGAGGTAGCAAGCTGGATAGATACATATGACGCTCAGGTGCTCGATATAAGAGAAACCGGGGAACATCAAGCGTCCACGACTGAACTCGCAAAAAAGCTCAGCCAAAATGAAAGAGAGTGCATTGTTAATGTGCCGGCAGGGCGGGTAGTTAATGCCTATATTAATGGTACACTCGACCCTCAAAAATCCTATGTCATTGTTTGTCGAAGTGGCCGGCGTTCGCTGCAGGTGGCTGAGATGTTAAGCTCTTTAGGGTTTACCCGCGTAGCCAATGTTACGACAGGGTTGGCGCTACTTTGAGCGCCACTAGTTATATTGTATTAATTGGGGGCTGGCCCTGTACTTTCTCGGATCACGACACTTGGTGTGAAGGTCGTAATGATATCTTTATCTTGCTTTCTACTGCCTCGTGTTTTCGAAAACAATAACCTAGCAGCATGTTCAGATATGACACTATTTGCTTGATGAGCCGTTGTTAACTTAGGCCAAGTTTGCCTCGAGAAAGGCGAGTCCTCGAACCCTGAAATGGATAGCTGTTCAGGAATCGCAATATTCATTAATCGAGCGGCAAATAATGCACCAGCCGCAATTTCATCGTTCCCGCCCAAGATCGCGGTTATATTGGATGCATTATTATTTTTCAATAGCGCTTTTGCACCTTCAACACCAGATTCGAAAGAATAATTACCTTCATATATAAGGTTGTCATCTACTGTAAGGTTATGATCTTTAAGAGCGCTTTGATAACCAGCTAAGCGTTCAGTTGTTGATTTGTGTTCCGCATCCCCACATGCAAAGGCAATGGTTTTGTGTCCCAGATTAATTAAGTGGACTGTGATTTCATATGCAGCTGCATAATCGTCTACATAAATGCAGTTATTACTTTTCGGACTTGCTGGTACTTCAGTTGGTTTTTCTGGGGTTTTATCTTGTCCAGACAGTAAGCGCACATATGCAATGCCCAATTCGTCAAGCATATCGATAATATCTTGTTGCTCAGAAAGAGGAGGTGTTAATACTAAGCCAGCGAGCCTAGAGCGTTGAATCATGGTAGCAATCTCTTTGTGCATCTCAGGGTCTTGAGCGCAACAAGGATGAATCACAAGTTCGTAGCCTTCATCTTTACATCGAGAGAGCACACCGTTTTGCATATCAATAACGTAGTAGGCATTTGGGTTGTCGTAAACTAGGCCAATTGCGAATGAAGAGGTGCCTGCTAAGTTGCGCGCTGCGGTATTGGGCTGATAGTTAAGTTCTGTAACAGCTTGCATAACCAGATCATAAGTTTTTTTTCTTACAGAGGGCTCTTTATTGATAACCCTTGATACAGTTTTCATTGACACGCCCGCATGTTTTGCGACGTCATTGATGGTTACTTTCATTTTTTTTCTTCTATAGGAAATAGGCTTAAATTGTGGCCGAATTTTGAGTCATTTATTTGTAATCACTCTTTTTTGCTGGCTTTTGATACTAAATTACAACGCCAATTAGTAGTTATAAGGCAATATAGTATATTTCAGCTTTTCATGAAACGATCAAATTTAGACCCTGCTGCATTTTAACTGTTACTGAATAACTTTAATAAATTTAATGATACCGGTGTCAAAAATTAAAAAATCAGTTATTATATGCAAAGTAAAATGAGGAACATGCAGTTTGACAGCGTTGTCATTTTAACTTATGGTTAACGCTCGAATATGTTTATGTGTGTGTTTTATGTATTTGGCACACTATCATCGCTAGGGGAAAAATTATGAATTGCCGTACAACGTTAGCAAGTTGGCAAGCATTATCAGCAGCATCAGAACAACTAAAAGAACAGCATTTGAAGACTCTTTTTGAGGCTGATAGCGGGCGCTTCGATAAATTTTCTCGCCAAATACCAGGCGTACTTTTTGATTTCTCTAAACAGCTCATCAATGACTCGGTGTTCGAACAATTAATACAGCTGGCGAAAGAGACCGATGTTACATCTTGGCGTGACAAGATGTTTTCTGGGGAAAAAATTAATTTCACAGAAGACCGAGCTGTATTGCACGTAGCACTTAGAAACAGAGAAGCGTCTCCAATTTATGTTGATGGCGTAAATGTCACAGAGCAAGTTCAAGCTGAACTTGAAAAGATGAAAGTTTTCACTGACAGAGTTCGAAGTGGTGAATGGACAGGTTATACAGGGCAAGCTGTAAAAGATATTGTTGCGATTGGTGTGGGCGGTTCAAACTTAGGCCCACAAATGGTAACGGAAGCTTTAAGTGCATATAGCGACGGTAAACTAAACGTTCATTACGTATCGAATGTGGATGGTGTGCAGCTGGCACAGGTATTGAAAAAAATTCAGCCAGAAACGACTCTATTTGTGATTTCTTCCAAGACGTTCACCACATCAGAGACCATGAATAATGCGCGCTCTGCAGTTGACTGGTTTTTAGAAAGCGCCCAAGACAAAAGCGCCGTGGCAAAACACTTTGTTGCGGTGAGCACCAACTTAGAAAAAACACGTGCATTTGGTATTGCAGATGAAAATGTATTTACCATGTGGGATTGGGTAGGTGGACGATTCTCATTGTGGAGTGCTATTGGACTGCCAATCGCATTGTACCTTGGTTATGAAACCTTTGTTGAGGTTTTAGAAGGTGCTTTTGAGATAGATACTCACTTTAAAACAGCTGAGTTTGAGCACAATATCCCTCTTATTATGGCGCTGTTAAGTGTTTGGAATACAAGCTTTTTAGGTCATACTTCACAAGCGATTTTGCCTTACGATCAGGCTCTACATATGTTGCCTGCTTACCTTCAACAAGGCGAAATGGAAAGTAATGGCAAACATGTAACATTTAACGGGCAAACTGTACCTTATACAACTGTGCCGATTATTTGGGGAATGACAGGAATTAATGGACAGCATGCGTTTTATCAATGCTTACACCAAGGCAATGTCATTGTACCAGCAGACTTTATTGCTTCAGTAGAGCCTCAGGTAGCACTTGGAAAGCATCATGATGTTTTGCTATCTAACTTTTTCGCACAGACCGAGGCGATGATGGCTGGCGTAGATGAAAGTCAAGTTCGAGCGGAACTAACAGGAAAAGGTAAGTCTGAGAGTGAAATTGAGCAACTCGTCGCTCATAAAATTCATAAAGGCAACCGTCCTACTACGTCAATCATTTTAGATAAAGTAGATGCGAAAGCCGTTGGTCGTTTGATTGCAATGTATGAACATAAGATTTTCTGTCAAGGCATCATTTTAAGCGTTTGTTCGTTTGACCAATGGGGCGTAGAGCTCGGCAAGGGCTTGGCAAGTAACATTGAAGCTGAATTAACGAACGAAAATATCAGTCACGAACACGATAGTTCGACGTCTGGGTTAATTGCTTACTACAAGCAAAATAGAAACAAATAATAACGTTGCTTGATAGCAACAAATGTAAAGAATACCTTTGAACGGGTAGCGCTGGAGTACTTAGGGCCTGTATTTTTGTGAGAGGAATTACAGAGCCCCTAAGACTCATTTTTATTAAGACATCTAAAGCGTTTAAATATACTGAATGAGTGCTTGGTAACTTTCTTCTTCAAACCAAGCAAAATAGTGGTCTGAGAACGAATTCAATCCTATAAGTGAAGTTGTGTTTGGCATGTTTACCGAAAACACCAAACGGTTTTGATTGTAGCGCGTGTTCTCTTTAGAGTAATGACTGCGCGCCTAACCTTGTGAGAAATAATTATGCTTAATCCATTTGATATCGTAATTTTTGGTGGGGGCGGCGACTTAGCGTTGAGAAAATTGTTGCCAGCTATGTATCGTGCATATCAAGAAGGCAACTTGCCCGAAGGTAGCCGTATTCTACCGACTGTTCGAGAAGAAAATAAAAGAAACGAATATGTAGAAACCGCAGGGAAAGCACTTCAACAGCATTTAGGTCAGGGAGAATACAACCAAACTGACTGGAATGCCTTTTCTAAGTTCATCGTGCCTGTTGTTGTCAATGTCACAGAATCCGATGACAACTGGGATGTATTAAGAAATATTCTAGAGCAAGATGACAATGATAAATCTCGAGTATTCTACCTGTCATTACCTCCAGCCGTTTACGGTACCTGCTGCGAACTTCTTTCTAAAAAATCGTTGATCAGTGAAAATTCACGCGTAGTGGTTGAGAAACCAATCGGTTATTGTGGTGAATCAGCAGAAGAAATAAACGCAAAAATTGCTGAGTTTTTTGACGAAGACCAGATCTTCCGAATTGACCATTACTTAGGTAAAGAAACGGTTCAAAACCTAATGGCCCTTAGATTTTCAAATGTACTTTTTGAAAACCTATGGGACGCAAAAACCATTGATAATATTCAAATCAGTATTTCGGAAACTGTTGGTCTAGAGAGCCGAGCTGGCTTTTACGATAAAGCTGGTGCATTAAGAGATATGGTGCAAAACCACCTACTTCAGCTGCTTTGCCTCGTTGCGATGGAGTCACCACATAAGCTAAATGCTAACCGTATTCGCAATGAAAAATTGAAAGTTTTGGAAGCGTTACGACCACTTACAGATGAGTTGGTCGATTCAAACGTAGTACGAGGTCAATACGTTCCTGGGGAGTTAAACGGTAATCTAGTTCCTGGTTATTTGGAAGAATTAGGGGAAGGGTCAAGCACAACAGAGACATTTGTCGCAATTCGTGCCCACATTGATAACTGGCGTTGGTCTGGCGTACCTTTCTACTTAAGAACGGGCAAACGAATGAAGCAACGTTGTGCTGAAATTGTTGTCGAATATAAGCCAGTTTCTCACAATGTATATGACGACACAGTTGGGCCAATCTTACCAAACCGATTAATCATAAGACTACAACCTGAGGAAAGCATTCAGTTGACACTGATGTCGAAAAGGTTAGATAACTTAGAAATGCAGCTTGAGCCCGTTACTCTTAACATTGAATTAAGCGAAAAATACAGCAATGGATTTCATTCAGATGCATACAAACGTTTGATGTTGGATGCGGCGGCGAATAACCCATCGTTGTTTATTCACAGAGATGAAGTAAGACAGGCGTGGAAGTGGATTGACCCAATTATTGCAAGATGGCAAGAAAAAGGGACACCAGCGCTTTATCGTGCGGGTTCTTGGGGACCTGAGTCAGCCGATGAATTATTAGCTGAAAAGGACCACGCTTGGTTTAACGTTGGAGAAAATAACTAATGGCGATCATACACGAGCAGTTTTTTGACTCAAAAGATGCGATGACTGAGCATTTAGCATCCATTTTAGAAAGTACTTTGAATTCTGCACTTGAAGGTGACTCAAAGGCAAGTATGTTAGTATCTGGCGGGTCATCACCTGCACCGGCATACAAACGTCTATCAAGTCTGGATCTTGATTGGAGCAAAGTAACGGTAGCTATGGTTGATGAACGTTGGGTTTCACCAAGTCATGAAAAGTCTAATGAAGCTTTTATCAAAAATACGCTATTACAAGATAAAGCATCAAGTGCCCAATTTGTAACCATGAAAAATGGCGCAAGTACGGCTGTTGTTGGTCAAGAAGAAGTCGAAGCGCGCTATCAAACATTAAAGACGCCGTTCGATGTTACTATATTAGGCATGGGGCCTGATGGTCATACAGCTTCATTGTTTCCTCATGCTGAAGGCTTAGACGCGGCATTGAAAACAGAGCAACTTGTGTGTGCAATTAATGCTAATGAGAGTGAAGTGACAGGCAGTATCACTGAACGTATGAGCTTGACGTTGGCTGGTATTGCAAATACACAACATGCGATTTTGTTGATTAGCGGCGAAGAAAAGCGCGCGATGTATGAACAAGCTAAACAGCAGGGATCAGAATTGGATATACCACTAAGAGCTGTTTTGGGGTTGCCTGATTTAAAGCTAAGTGTTTTCTGGTGCCCTTAAGTCTTTTAATTAGGAAAATTGCACCTTGAGTGCATTTTTCCTAATTCCTTCATCTTTATTTCCTTTTAAACCTTCTTACTTTCTTCATTCACATACATTTCTATATTGAAAAAACTAACGATATCAGCACTGCTTTGACGTCAAGTTGTACTAGATACCACAGTACGACAGCCGTAATAGTCAATTAATCTAAATAGGAGGTCTTTATAAAAAATTTGTTTGATATTTGTGGAGAGTACAATCGGTATGCCTTTGGAAAACCTAAATACTCTAGATAGCATAAGGTTTATCTTTAAAAAATACATACTTTATTAGTATTCGTTATAATAAAAAGCGTGTGTTTCGTCTAGATCTTGACAGGCTTTATTGCACTTAATGATACGTCTTTCGACGAGATGAAAAATTAATTTCTTAATTTTCAAACTGATCCGTTATTTTTTGTTTGTAGTCCCGCAAGGGTAGCTGTATTTTAGCTTTTACTGGACACGCCGAGTAAAATGCCTTAAAATGACAGCGTTGTCATTGAGAATGGTTATCACCTTGAACAGCTTCTGCCCAGGCTATTATATTGATCAACTCTTCCAATATTGCATTAATATTATGCAGTCACTTATTTAGATACAGAAATTTTGTATCAATCACCTCATAAACTACAGATTTATGCATATCATGTGTTATATTAGTACGCGTTTGTAACAAAGTATAACCAAAGAACATATAATCCTATATTAAACAATGTGTTATAAATTTAAGTGAAAAATTTTAACGTTTTTGTTTAAAAAACATGTAGCGATTATGTAATTTTGGGTGTATGGTTTGTTATTAGATGACAGCGTTGTCATCATCACTGGGCAGAAGTGATTTAAAAACCAACAAAATGATTCAAGGGGAATCCTGTGTTAGCTAATAATTTTAAGAAAAGTTTACTAGCTGCAAACATTGGTCTTGCGTTTACCGCAGGTGTATCTGGTGTAGCAGTTGCTGATAGCGGTACTCAAGCCAAAGAAGACGTAGAAGTAATTGAAGTACGTGGTATCCGTCGTTCTTTAGAAGCATCTCTAAATACTAAGCGCTTCGCTGAAGGTGTAGTAGATGCAATCACTGCGGAAGATATTGGTAAGTTTCCAGATAAAAACATTGCAGAGTCACTGAAGCGTGTACCTGGTATTACAATTCAAGGCCAGTTTGGTGAAGGTGATGCGGTTTCTATCCGTGGTGCAGGTGCTGACTTCACAAAGACAACTTTAAATGGTCAGAACGTAGCTTCTACAGGTTGGTTCGTACTTGAGCCGGCAAAGCGTTCATTCAACTACACACTTTTACCATCAGAACTAGTTGGTGGCCTAGAAGTCTATAAGTCTTCTCAAGCGGATATCATCGAAGGTGGTGTAGGTGGTACAGTAATCGTAAAGACTCGTACTCCATTAGAACTAGATGCAAACACAGTATACGGTTCACTTGAGTTTTCTCACTCTGATGATTCAGGCGAAACTGATCCACAATATTCAGGCATGTATAGCTGGAAAAACAATGATGAGAACTTAGGTTTCTTATTCTCAGCTGTACAGCAAACTCGTCAATTACAGCGTCAGGGTAACGAAGCGTTTTGGGCTTGGGGTAGTGGTCCAGTTGGATTTGAGCAAGAGCGTGAGCGTAGCGCTTTCACAACTTCAATCGAGTACGCACCAACAGATTCTTTAAGCTTTGTTGTTAACTATCTTGACATGAAGATGGACGCAAACAATACGAACTATGCGATGTGGTTAACTCGTGGTGCAGATGATGCGACAACAGCATATATCCACGGTAATGGTTCAGAAGCGACTCCGGGTGTTCCTGTGGCAGGTGCAATGAACGTTGCATTTGCTCAAATGCGTCCACGTGAAGCGACGATGAACTCAGATTATCTAGATCTGAAAGTAGAATACGCAGGCGACAACTATAAGCTTGAATTTGTTATCGGTGAAACGACCTCTTCTGGTGGTACTGATTTCGAAATGGTAATGAACCCAAATTCTAATGCTGATATCTCTGCTGGTACATATGACTTTACATCAGGTCATCACAAGTGGAACTTACCAGCAGGATTTGACTTGACAACTTACACGCCGGGTGTAACTGCAGATACTCCAAACGGTGCGTTTGCAATGGGTACAGGTAGCAACTTCAATGCAACGCCTAAGACTGATGAAGAGCAATTCATCCAAGCAGATTTTGAATATATGCTTGACCATGACTTCATCAACTCGGTTAAAGTTGGCTTCAGATACGCTGAACACGAAGCGACAAGCAGACGTTTTGAGTTTAACCAAAACCTATGTACTGAAGACGTAACGACAGGTTGTTTCAACCCAGTATACGTACTTGACGGTACAAATCATGGCACATTCGATGTAGGTGCTGACGACCTTAAGATCCGTCGCTATGACATCGATGCAATGAAGAGCTGGGCTAAGTCGAGCATCCAAGGTAGAACTGAAGACTTTGGTGCTTACAGCCACATTGAAGAAGAAAATACGTCAATCTACATAATGGCTAAGTACAGCGGCGAAAACTACCGTGGTAACTTTGGTATCCGTTATGCGCAAACTGACGCTTCATCAATTTACTATAAAGAAGGTCTAGCAAATCAACGTACAGTTGAAGCGGCAGACTACAGTGAAGTACTACCAAGTGTGAACTTTGCTTATGACTTAGCGGACGATAAGATTTTACGTATCGCTGCATCAAAAGTAATGACGCGTCCACAGTACAATGACATGTACTTCAACCCTTCACTATCGGGCGTAGCGAACGAGCAAGCCGATGACCAAAGAGTTGCTCTTGGTAACCCTGGTCTAGTTCCATTTACAGCGAACCAAGCAGAAGTAGGTGTTGAATGGTACTTTAACTCAAGCTCACTATTAGCGCTAACTGCTTTCATCAAAGACGTAGACAACTTTATCGTTATCAACCGTCGCGACGCAACTGCTGACGATATTTCTAGACTTGGCCTACCTGCGCTATCTCCAGAAGAAGCAGCAAATGGTTGGACAATTGAAGAAAACTTCAATGGTCCAGGTGGTAAAGTGCAAGGTATCGAATTCCAGTACCAGCAAGACTTCGGTAATGGTTTCGGTTCGATGGTTAACTACACTTATACCAAAGGCGAAGCTGACACTACTGAGTTTACTAATGGTAACGGTGAAGTAACTCGCGTATTCACTGATGGCAACCTTGAGTTAAGCGACAGCTCTAAGTACGCTTACAACTTAACTGGTTACTATGAAAACGACTTGTTCTATGCGCGTCTTTCATATAACTACCGTAGCAGCTATATGATCCGTGAAACTGGTGGTTATGGTAACCGTTTACACGAAGGCTTCGGTTCAGTTGATTTAAGCACTGTATATCACTTCAATGAAAACATTGACATCAAATTTGATGTTGTTAACTTAACAGGTGAGTCTGCAGAGCAGTACGGTAACAATGCATTTATCGAAGCTAACAATGGCTTCAGTGATGGCTTCCCTCTATACGAATATGAGCAAGCTACTCGTTACAGCCTAGGCGTTTCTGTACGTTACTAATAACTAGTAATTATAAGAAAATAAGGAGCTTCGGCTCCTTTTTTGGTATTTATTATGATTAAAAAAATCGTTATTGTTGGTGGTGGCACCGCAGGCTGGTTAGCAGCCAATCATCTGGGGAAGCGTTTTTTAGGTTCTGAAACCGTTGTTAAATTAATTGAGTCGGCAAATATTCCTACCATAGGTGTTGGAGAAGGCACGGTCCCAATGATGAGACAGACGCTCGAATATTTTGGTATTGATGAAGGCGAATTTGTCAAAGAGTGTAATGTCGCTTTCAAGCAGGGGATCTCATTTGAGAACTGGATGGCCCCGCAAGCTGGTAAGACTCACCGATATTATCACCCATTTGATTTTTTTAGTTCTGAATTAGGCCTAGTGACGGCATGGCTCAATGACAATTCTGGTATCCACTTTGCCGACTTTGTCGGGTTTCAATCGACACTTTGCGATCATAATTTAGCACCAAAATTAATCACTCAACCGCAATTTGATGGTGCCGCAAGCTATGCTTATCATCTTGATGCAGGTGCATTTTCAGAATTGTTAAAAAATAATGCAATCAATAACTTGGGGGTTATTCATCACTACAATGAACTAAGTGAAGTTGCCTTGGACAATGACGGCGCGATTTCACATTTGGTGACGGACGCCGGTGTTGAAACAGCTGATTTGTATATCGACTGCACAGGATTTAGATCTCTATTGCTTGGTACAGCCATGAAAACGCCATTTGTGGCAAAAGGCGATGTGTTGTTTGCAGATAAAGCGCTCGCAGTTCAAATTCCATACGCAGACAATGAGCAAATTCCTTCTTATACGCGTTCAACAGCCCAGACCGCCGGCTGGATTTGGGATATTGGTTTATACAGCCGTAAAGGTATTGGTCATGTGTATTCATCGAATCATACAAGCGAAACGCAAGCATACGCTGAACTAGAAAACTATTTAGGCACTAATTTAGACAGTCTAAATGTACGCAGTATTGATATGAAAGTAGGGTATAGAAGTAAAGCTTGGAGCAAAAACTGTGTAGCACTGGGGCTTTCTCAAGGCTTTGTAGAACCTTTGGAGGCAACTGGATTGTTGGTATTTGACGTGACGGCGAAAATGTTGGCAGATACCTTACCAACTAGCACTATGGCTTTTGATACTGTAGCAAAACACTTCAACAACACGGTGACCAATATGTGGAACAAGGTCATTGATTTTATTAAGCTTCATTATTGTATTTCTGATAGGTGTGATAGTCAGTTTTGGCTTGATAATAGATCGCCGGAATCTATCCCGGACTCACTTCAGGAAAAATTGGAACTTTGGAAATATAAAGTGCCTACAAATTATGATTTTGGTGGCAAATTTGACGTTTTTGATATAGATAACTATTTGTACGTGTTATATGGCATGTCTTATCCAACTAGTGTCGATTCAAATCTCATTTCACCAGCTGAATTGAAAAGAATGTCAGACATAATTGGTACGATCAAATATCAACAAAAGCAGGCAAGAGAGTTGGCTATTGACAATAAATCTTTGCTTGAAAAAATCCACCAGTTTGGACTAGCCAAACAATAAAGCAAATTGTCTGAGGCCCAAGTGGCCTCCAGTGACACATTATTTGATTGGGTGTTGTCGTCAATTTTATCGATGTTTGTCAGAACTCATAGTTTCCTAAACTCCTTTTTAAAAGTTGTACAGCGCCCAATAATAGGCTGTTAATCGATCAAAGTTAGCACGTTTTTCAATCGCTCTCATTTTTGTCTAGACACCGCTTTACACTACCTGAAATGCTGAACAAAAATTTTTTGTTAATAAATCAAAATTAAAGCTTTAATACTCTTTTCTTTTGTTTCTAAAACCTATAGCCTTAGGGCCACTAAAAGTAATAAATACGAATTTGAATGGAGTAGTATTATGGCGGAGCAACAAGTGCAGCCTTTACACAACGAGAAGCATGCCAACCTAAAAGTTAAAAATGGCATCAACGTTGAATTTTTAAAATCACAGCACCTAATCCCAGTTGTTGCGCATGAGTTTGCGCGTGTAGCGACTGAGTTCCCAATGGCGTTTGTTAAGAATACTGAATCTGGTAAGTTTCAAGCGGTTGCGCTATTTGGCTTAGAGCCAGGTGAAAACCTTTACGTGAAAGATGGTCAGTGGCAAGCAGGTTTTGCACCTCTTGCAGCGGCACGTTACCCATTTGGCCTAGTAAAGCACCCTGAAGAAGATCAGTTTGGTATCGTTATTGATGAAGCAAGCCCGCTTGTAAACGAAGAAGAAGGCAATGCGCTATTCACTGATGGCAAAGAAACTGAGTACCTTGAGCGTCGTAAAGAAGCGCTAGTAAACTACGTTGAGTTTGCACGTGTTACAGAAGTATTCACTCAATACCTTGCTGATAAAGAGCTTTTGGTTCAGCAAACTTTGACAGTTGAAATTGCTGGTGAAAAGAAAGACATCAACGGTATTTACCTTGTAGATGAGCGTAAGCTAAATGAACTAAGCGACGAAGATTTCCTAGAGCTGCGTAAGCGTGGTTATCTAGCACCAATTTTTGCTTTCCTAACGTCAACTCACCAAGTTGCTCGTCTAGCTCGTTTAAAAGCTCAAGCTCAAGAAGCTTAATTTTAAATGTTTTGAATCCAAAAAAGCGCCTTAAGGCGCTTTTTTTGTTTTCGATTGTCGCACTATAAATTATCCAATCAATATATTGTGCAATTCCAACGCATAATGTTGCAGTCTTCTCACCTAGTGTTTATCTTGCAAAATAAAGTGATGTGTAAATACGAAAAACAATAAGGAACACAGAATGCGCACGTTAACCGTTCTAGCCGCCCTAACACTGCTGACCTCTATAAATGCTAAAGCACAAACGCAATCAGCTAACCCAGTTGCTATCGCTATCCATGGTGGGGCAGGCACAATTGAGAGAAGTCGTTTTACACCAGAACAAGAACAAGCTTATCGGGCAAAATTACAAGAAGCTGTAGAGGCTGGATATCAGACCCTTAATCAAGGTGGTGATAGTTTGGATGCCATTACCCGGGCAATCAATATTTTAGAAGACTCTCCCTTTTTTAATGCTGGTAAAGGCGCTGTTTATACTTATGACGGTCATCACGAACTTGATGCATCTATTATGGATGGCAAAAACCGTCAGGCCGGCGCAGTTTCCGGTGTGAAGCATGTTAAAAACCCCATAAATTTGGCGCGTGAGATCATGGATAATTCCGTGCATGTGATGCTCAGTGGGAAGGGGGCTGAAACTTTTGCCAAGCAGCAAGGCTTAGAGCTGGTTAATTCACAATATTTTAATACGCCTCATCGGTATGAATCGTTGCTGCGTGCCAAAGAAAAACTCAAGCAGCAAGAAAGCGGCACCAAGGGTTATCAAGCTATGCACAATGCATTGCCGCAAGCCTTTAAAATGGGTACTGTGGGCGCTGTTGCGCTGGATAAGAACGGCAACTTAGCTGCGGGAACTTCAACTGGTGGCATGACTGCAAAGCGCTACGGTCGCATTGGCGATTCACCCATAATAGGTGCGGGTACTTTTGCTGATAACGCTTCTTGTGCTGTTTCCGCGACAGGTCATGGTGAGTATTTTATTCGATACAACGTTGCGGCGGATATCTGTGCGCGGGTTTCATATCAAAATATATCAATAGAGAAAGCAGGCAAAGAAGTTATTTTCGGGCCCATGTATAAAGCAGGTGGCACTGGCGGTGTCATTATTGTCGATAAAAAAGGCAACATCAGCATGCCGTTTAACACTAAAGGGATGTACAGAGCGAGCAAGTCTAGCCATACGCCAACTTATGTTGGAATTTTTAAATAGTGTTAGCAATTGTTGATTCTTAGGCAAATTTTTCAGTGCCAGCTACTATTATAATATTGCTGGCATTTTATTTGGGGGAATAAACAATGCAATCAGTTAAAGTAGCAGATTATCTCAATCACAGACCAGTAACGTTTAGTTCAGATATGCGTGTTGAAATGGCGGTTGAGAAACTTTTACAAAGTGGGCAGTCTGGCGGCCCTGTTTTAGATGACCATCATAAAGTAATAGGCTTTTTGTCTGAGCAAGATTGTATTAAAAAGATGTTAGAAGCGACCTATCAAAATGAGTCGCACAGCATTGTATCAGACGTTATGAATACCGCGCCGGTGTGTGTAAGTCCCGAAGATAGCATCTTGCAAATTGCGGATAAAATGTCGAATGACAAGCCTAAGCTATACCCAGTTTGTGACGAAGATGGCAGGTTAATGGGCGTGATAACTCGTGCTCATGTTTTACTCGCATTCGATAAACATTTACACGATACCTATGAATCAGGGAACAGATTTGTCTAAAAGTCTGTTTTTATTTGGGTAGATCCCATAGGTTTTGGTAGACTACGCGGCGATTTTGGAATTTTCAAGGTGTCGTGTAGTGGACTTAAAGTCGTTATATTCAGATATTCCTTTCTGTTTGAAGAAGGATCAGTTTCTATTTAAAAAACGTCTGCAAGGTGTTAAAAAAATAGCCGATGAAAAAAAGCAACAAAGAGTAGTTGCTCAGATCGGCGAATCTATTGCACGTAGCCAGCAGTTAAAAATTCAACGCCAAGAAGGGTTGCCAGAGGTAACTTACCCAGAGTCTTTACCTGTAAGCCAGAAAAAAGAAGACATTAAGAAAGCGATAGCTGAGAACCAAGTGGTGATCGTCGCTGGTGAAACTGGCTCAGGTAAAACGACTCAGCTTCCCAAAATTTGTTTAGAGCTAGGACGCGGTATTGACGGGTATATTGGGCATACTCAACCGCGCCGTCTTGCTGCTAGAAGCGTTGCCAATCGCATTGCCGAAGAAGTTGGTTGTGAGCTTGGTGAGGAAGTTGGCTTTAAAATAAGGTTCAGCGACCAGGTATCGGATAAAAGTTACGTTAAGTTAATGACTGACGGTATTTTGCTTGCTGAAATTCAGCAAGATAGATTCCTAAACCAGTATGACACCATTATCATCGACGAAGCGCACGAACGTAGTTTAAATATTGATTTTATTCTCGGTTATTTAAAAAATTTACTGCCAAAAAGACCTGATCTTAAAGTAATAATTACTTCAGCAACCATAGATCCTGAACGTTTTTCTAAACACTTTAACAATGCCCCTATCATTGAAGTATCGGGAAGAACTTTTCCCGTTGAAGTGCGTTATCGACCTGTAGTTGATATTTCAGGCGATGAGAGTGAAGCTGAAAACGATCAACTCCAAGGTATTTTTGATGCAGTGGATGAGCTGTGCGAAGCTGGGTCGGGTGATATATTAATATTTATGAACGGCGAACGAGAGATCCGAGATACAGCCGATGCGTTGTCGAAACGCAATTTAAAAGGTGTTGAGATTCTACCTTTGTTTGCTCGTTTATCTAATGCTGAACAAAATCGTATATTTGCGCCCCATAGCCACCGCCGAATTGTACTCGCAACTAATGTTGCAGAAACGTCGTTAACAGTGCCAGGGATCCGATATGTAATTGACCCGGGTACTGCTCGTATAAGTCGCTACAGTTACCGTACTAAAGTACAACGGCTTCCTATTGAGGCGGTTTCTCAAGCAAGTGCTAACCAGAGAATGGGACGCTGTGGACGTGTCGCTGCGGGTATTTGTATTAGGCTGTATTCTGAAGAGGATTTTGTATCTCGGCCAGAGTTTACCGATCCTGAAATTCTGAGAACGAATCTGGCATCCGTTATCCTTCAGATGTTGGCTCTGGGGTTAGGTGATATTGCAAAGTTTCCTTTTGTGCAAGCTCCCGATAGCCGAAATATCAAAGACGGAATGGCATTACTTGAAGAGCTTGGTGCTGTAAAAGCGGCTTCACGCCGAGAAAACGCTAAGTTAACACCTGCGGGTCGAAAACTTAGTCGCTTGCCAATTGATCCCCGCTTGGCAAAAATGGTGATGGCGTCAGTCGACCAAGGCGCGCTAAATGAAGTGATTGTTATAGCTGCGGCCTTGTCTATCCAAGATCCTCGAGAGAGGCCACAAGAAAAGCGCGGTGCTGCCGATGAAAAACACGGCAGGTTTGAAGACCCAAACTCAGACTTTATGGCATTTTTGAATCTTTGGCAGTACCTTGAAGAGCAGCAGGAGGCCCTTTCTCGAAGTCAGTTTAGAAAACAATGTCAGAAAGACTTTTTGGCCTATATGCGCATCCGAGAATGGCAAGACATTGTTTATCAGCTCAAAACAGTCTGTGATGAAATGGACTATAAAGGATCTGGAAACGAAGCGAGTTTCGAAGCCATTCATCAATCTTTGCTAAGTGGTATGCTCAGCCATATAGGTATGAAAGATGAGAAACAACATTACAAAGGGGCACGTAATAGCTTATTTCATATTTTCCCTGGTTCTGCTTTATTTAAAAAGAGCCCTAAATGGTTGATGTCCGCAGAACTCGTCGAAACCAGCAAACTGTATGCCCGGATCAATGCCAAGATTGATTTGACATGGGTTGCGCCACTCGCTCAACACTTAGTCAAGCGCAGTTATAGTGAACCACACTGGGAAAAGAAACAAGGTGCGGTTATCGCGTTTGAACAACAAACTTTATATGGCCTAACCATTGTTTCCAAAAAACGCACGGTCTATAGCCAAATTGACCCGGTGATGAGCCGAGAGCTTTTCATTAAAGAGGCTTTAATCGGCCAACAGCTTGGTCAAAAAGCGCAGTTTTTGGAATATAATCACTCTCTTGTTGAAGAGATCCAATCGTTAGAAAACAAAGCTAGACGTCGAGATATCTTGGTTGATGAACAAACCATGTTTGAGTTTTATGACGAACGTATTCCTAGTGACGTGAACAATCGAGCCGCATTTAATCATTGGTTCAAAAAGCAAAGTGACAAACGAGTTTTGCACATGAACCGCGAGTCTTTAATGCAGCATGGTGCTGATAAAGTAACTGCTTTTGATTACCCTGATGTGTGGCAGCAAGGCAATTTGATTCTGCCTTTGAGCTATCATTTTGAGCCCGGTAAATCGGTAGATGGTGTGACTGTTAATGTTCCTTTAGCTTTATTGAATCAAGTACAAAACGAAGGTTTTGATTGGCATATTCCGGCATTGAGGCATGACTTAATTTGCGCGTTGATTAAAAGCTTACCAAAAACGTTAAGAAGAAACTTCGTGCCTGCGCCAAATTACGCAGATGCTGTGTTGGCCTCCATAGAGCCGTTGCAAGGTTCGCTGTTAGAGTCGCTCGCAACGCGGCTATTACGAATGACAGGTGTTAAAGTTACACAAGATGATTGGGATACAGGTTCACTTGAAACGCATTTAAAAATGCAATTTGAGGTGGTTGATGACAATGGCAAAGTGATTGCCCATGGATTTGATCTTGATGCATTGAAAGAGCAATTACAAGGCAAAGTATCACAAACCCTCTCTAAAGTGGCAGAAAAGGGAATTGAGCAAGAAAACCTTACAGAATGGGTATTTGGGGAGCTACCTCAAGAGTATACCAAAACACAAGGTGGATATGAGATAAAGGCTTTCCCTGCTTTGGTAGATAAAAAAGACAGCACAGCGATCACATTGTTTGACCACCCTGAAAAGGCAGCGCAAGCACATCAACTCGGGCTACGACGCTTGGTATTGTTAAACATTCCATCGCCAGTGAAGTATTTACAGCAACACTTGCCTAACAAGGCGAAGCTTGGCTTATATTTCAATCCTTTTGGGAAGATCCATGATCTTATTGCTGATTGCACAGCAGCAGGTGTAGATAGTTTATTAGGACGGTTTGAAGCCATCCGAGATGAGGCTGAGTTTGAAACTGCAAAAGAGTTTATTCGCGGCGAACTCGGTGACAAAGTTGTAGAAATAGCCTCACAGGTTGAGCAAGTATTGAGTATTGCGCATAGTGTCAATAAGCGAATGAAAGGTCGGGTAGATTTAACCATGATCACGGCTCATGGTGATATTAAGTCTCAATTGGAGTCGCTCATATTTAAGGGATTTGTCAGTGGGCATGGTGCAGACAAAATGCCAGATTTATTGCGTTATCTCAGAGCGATAGAAAAACGATTAGAAAAATTACCTGTGGACCCTAACCGAGATCGTTTATGCGTACTAGAGTTAGATAAGGTATCTGAGTTGTATGCTCAAAAGTGTAAGAAGGTGGCCAAGGGAATGCCAATACCAGATGGTTTGACACATATTTTTTGGATGTTACAGGAACTAAGAGTGTCTTTGTTCGCTCAAACCTTAGGTACACCTTATCCAATTTCAGCTAAGCGTGTTATGAATGCGTTAAATGAGTTGGATTTATAGGAATTGACTTGCATTTTGCTTTCAGCCAATTACCTTAATAAGAGGATATAAATTTTTGGATTGTGATAAGGAAGCGACATTGACTATGTCCACGCAGCAAAGACGGAGTAGAACACCGCATGTGTTAGTTGTTGATGATGAGTACTTTAACTACGAAATGTTGTCGATGGCTTTGTCAGATGCGTTTAAATTCAGTTATGCGGAATCGGGGATCAGTTGTTTATCTAATGCGATAGCAGATCCTCCAGATGTCATTTTATTGGACGTCTGTATGCCCGGGTTAGACGGGTATGACACTTGCCGCATGTTGAAAAATACACCCGAAACCAAAGATATTCCGGTCATGATGGTATCAGGTCTAGAATCTGAACAAGAAAAACAAGCAGGATATGAAGCAGGTTGTGATGAATATGTAGTAAAGCCATTCGCTATGCAATCGCTTTTGGAAAAAATAAAAAATATGGTCTAGGAGCTCACTATGATCCATGAAGATAAGCGTCGCTTTATGCGCATGATGGTCAATGCGCAAGCAGAGTTGACTGTTAACCAGTCAGGTGAAAAATTACTTGGAACTTGCCAGGACCTCAGTGCTACGGGGCTGTCAATCGAAATTGAACATCCGTTGGAAATAGGAGAGATGGTTGCAGTTTTCATCAACAGTAAAAGCACCACAATTCCTCCTTTCAATGCCAGTGCTAAAGTTGTTCGTTGCAGCAGTAATGAAGCCACAGAAGACAGTTACGTCGTTGGTCTAGAAATCGTTCAGTTTAACTAAGACGTTTAAATCCATGGCGAAGGGAAATTCATAGCCTTCGCTTACCTAACTTCCACTGTTTTTGCACAATCTTATTTAATAATTTCTGCAGTAGACTACAAACCAACCGTATATATATGCGACTTGTGCTACCTGTATTGAACCACGTAACAATAATCGGGAGGTTGGTTGCCAAGTTACTGCTTTTGTCTTTGATTTTTATGGAGTGTCGATGAGGTTAACCCTTAGAAGAAAGCTGCTAGCTATATTGCTGTTAGTTAATGCAGTGCTTATATCGGCAGTGTACTATGCAAATCAGCTAGCCTTTGAAAAGAGCTTTAGAGAATACTTGCAAGACAGTAGTCGCGCTAAATTAACCGCAATTTTGCCAACTATCAGAGAGAATTTTGAAAACTACGGTGAAGGGTGGATGACAAGAAGAAACCCTCATTGGACAAGGTTGGTTGGAGAATTTCATGGTCGATCACAAGAAGAGATCGACGATATGGTGAAACGCCCACGAAGAGGGCCTCCTAGGCATCATAGGGCGGCTGAACCAGAAAGACGTGAAGGAAGAGAAGACCGTCCTCCTAGGCACATGCGAGGGGCACAAGCTAGGCTGGTATTTAAGTCAGCTACTGGTGAGTTATTGAAGGGAAAAAAGGACAGTAAGAATAAAACACTTTGGCTCGAAGTGCATGAAAATGAAGACAATTCAGGCAAGCTTCTCGGGTATATTGGGCTTGAAAATGGCCTTGAAATAAGCAATTCATTAGATTCAGTTTTTGCCAACAGGCAGCAGCATTGGTTTTTAGGTATTGCGATTATAGCGATGCTAGTTAGTAGCCTATTAGCTATTCCATTTAGCCGCTTTTTAGTCGCGCCAGTTCTATCGTTAAGAGCTGCGGCAAAAAAAATAGCGTCAGGTAATTACGAAGCGCCTTTTAAATCATATAGTAAAGATGAGCTTGGACTGCTTGCCCGAGATTTAAACACATTGGCAATTACATTGGCGGAAAATCAGCACTCTAGACAGCAATGGATCGCCGATATTTCCCACGAATTGAGAACACCTATTGCGGTATTTAAAGCTGAGCTTGAAGGGATGATTGATGGCATTATCGAGTCGGATGAGGCACAGCTCCATTCACTCTATGATGAGATTAATCGGCTAACAAAATTGGTAGATGATTTACACCAGCTTTCTATGTCAGATAGAGGATCGCTCAGTTACCACATGTCAGAGTGTGATATTTCAGAGATAATTGGCCATACTTTTGATGCGCACTTAGCCACATTGAAGAGCAGGCACTTTGAATGGGCGATCGATGTACAATCAGAGACGGTGCTTTATTGTGACGAAGCACGGCTTTCTCAGTTGTTTGGTAATTTTATGCAAAATACGCTGCGTTATACTGACTCTAGCGATGCGTTAGCCGGTAAAATTAAGGTTGTGATCTCTCAAGAAGAAAACCATCTGTCGATCCGATGGCAAGACAGTGGCCCAGGTGTAGATCCTGAATTGCTGCCAAAACTATTTGATAGGCTCTACCGAGTGGATAAGGCTAGAGATAGGGCTTCAGGGGGATCTGGATTGGGGCTTGCTATTTGTGCCAGTATTGTTCAAGCACATAATGGCTCTATCAAAGCAAGTGAAAGCGAGTTGGGTGGTGTTAGCGTCGATGTCTTGCTTCCTCTTGAGCAATAAATGACTATTTGGCTACCCCGGATCTTGTAAATATTGCTGATATATTCAAAACTAACAGCTGATAAGTACCACCAAGGCATTGAAATGAATAAACAAAAAGTACTGATTGTCGAAGATGAAGAAAAACTAGCAGTTGTATTAGGTAAATATCTTGAGCAAGCTGGATATGAGTTCGATATTGTGATGGATGGTGCTGAAGCGTTAAAAAAAATCCGAACATTTACACCTGACATTATTTTGTTGGATTTAATGCTGCCTTCTATGGACGGCATTGAGATCTGCACTCAGGTTCGTAAAGACTCAGATGTACCAATTGTTATGACGACCGCAAAAGTCGAAGAAATCGATAGACTACTCGGTTTAGAGGTAGGCGCTGATGACTACGTTTGTAAGCCTTACAGTCCAAAAGAAGTCGTTGCGCGCGTTAAAGCTATTCTTAGACGCACCACTAGTACAACGCCGATACAAACTGGTCTGTTATTAGATGAAGAGACTTTGTTTGTTAATTATAATGGTCAAAGGACCGATTTTACGCATGTTGAGTTCATGTTGCTGCAGACTATGTTTAAGCACCCAGGGCGAGTCTACAATCGCGCTCGATTAATGGACTCAATTTATGACGATGATCGAGTAGTCAGTGATAGGACCATCGATAGCCACATAAAAAAGATACGCAAAAAACTACAAGACATTGCCCCAGATAGTGAGTTTATTCACTCTGTCTATGGCGTTGGATACAAATTTGAAGTGATGTAAATGTCTGCTTTAGCATCGTGGCAAAGGCTGTTTTGTGAAACACACAAAGTCCCCATTCAGTATATAAAGCAAGCTGAAAAAGCGCTCGATTGGCTTGAAAGTGCAGTGAACGGCCAAGTTGAGCCTCAATGTATAGCCATAAGTGGCTGCCAAGGGAGTGGCAAGTCGACATTGGCTGCATACTATGTTGCATACTTACGTGCACATGGTTATCTCGCCGAGTCCGTGTCAATTGATGACTTTTACTACAGCAAATCTGAACGTCAAAACCTTGCAAAACGCCTTAGTGCGCCTTTCGCGACTCGTGGTGCACCTGGCACTCATGATGTACAAGCTGCAATATCAGTCGTCACACAGTTCAAACAGCGTGAGCCTTTTATATTACCTCAGTTTGATAAATCGACAGATAACCCCTATCCAGTTGATGCTTGGAAACGGGTTCCTCCTAAGCTTGATGTGCTTATCATTGAAGGGTGGTGCCTTGGTCTACCTATGCAACCAACAGATTTGGTACAAAGTACTTGCAATGTATTTGAACAGCAGAACGACCCTTCGGGCCAGTATCGAGCACAAGTAAACAACTTTCTAGCGGCGGATTATCAGGTATTATTCGAGCACTTCGATAAATTGGTTTTTTTGAATGGTCAGAAATTTGAACGTGTCTTTCAGTGGCGTCTAGAGCAAGAAAAAAAGCTGATTGCAGCCAAAGGAGTTGGTATGACAAACGCTCAAGTTTTCGAATTCATACAATCATATCAGAGGTTAACTGAGTGGGGGTTTGCCACTTTACCTGCAATATGCGACCTAGAACTAAAGCTTGATGAGGGAAGGGGAATAAGTTAATCAAGGGTATTATAAAATGTACTCTTTTTGGTTTCTAAATGTTGAGCCAATACAAAGTCAGTATTCAATTAGGTACCAGAGGTTATTCCCACAGAAGTTAATCAGTCAGTTTTACACCCACATTTCGCAGTGCTTTCCTTGCCAATAACATCTCCTGCTCGTATTGTGCCAAAATATCTTCATCGGAGACCTCCATGCCTTTTTGGACCGCAAGCTCAGCGGCGTGTTTGGTTTTTTCCATTACATGGACCCTTAGTTCACTTTCACTGACTTCGCCATCTTCGCAGCCCAGCAAGTTGCAGTAGTATTGTGCAAGGGGCTCACGATAGTAATAAGAGGCTGTGCCAATCAAAATAGTTTCAGCACACCCCGCTAAGCTTAAAGATCCGATCGAGATTAAAAAGGTTCGTCTACGCATGTTCTCAATCCTCCGAACTGGTAACAGGGTTAATAGCGACAATGTTACGAGCAAATAGCTCACAGGCTTCAGAGTGGCTAAAACCAATTATGCGCTGTAATTGAGTCGTACGAAACAAGCGTTTCAGTTTAGAATCAAAATTCATTATGCGTGCATTTAATGCCTCTATAATCTCTTCGTCAGTGTATTGGTAGGTAGCGGGATCTCCGTTTCTATCTAAGATAGGGATTATTTCACTTTGAAGATCTCTAAACCATAATTGATACAAACCCTGAGTTTGGCTTTGCTTAATATAGTGTGCATTCAACGTTTTGCTTTTTCTATGAATAAAAAGTGACGCTAAATCGTCTATGAGAGATTGAGTTAGTCTGTACGGCATATTCATTTCCCTGTAGTTATCTAAAGATCCATACCAGCGGCGGAAAAGCTGTGATACATACGAGTAAGAAAAAATATAATGCAGCGAGCAGGTTAAATTTATTCAGTAAATAAAACTTGGACCAACCACTTGCCAAACCACAAAGAATCACCAAGCAGCCAAGAAAGTAATTCACATACAAATAGGTGCGTTGATCGTCTTCTAAGCCATTAAACTCAGTGACTTTGGCAAGCGAAAAAGTGAATATGCCCACCATTATACTTAGTAGTGATATAGCACCACTATGGATACGCTCCGCGTCTTGATTCGCCATATGAACCTTCCTTTGTTAGACACATAAAGCATGCCTCAAAGCATATTCCAAAAAGATAGCCAATACTGACCGAAATGCAATAGTTCATGTTGAGCAAGTATGCTGCGGTACAGTCTGAAAACTGGCATTATTTGTATATTAAATAGCGTGATACATGCATGCGTTGAAGGTAGCTAAATTCAAAAAAGAGAAGAGCTATTGATGATAAAACTTTGGCCATTAACAGTCGTATCAGAAGCGGTTACGTTTTAATAGGCAAGTTTCAAGGTACATTTCTTATATAGGTAGAGTTTAGAAGATAGCGAACGTTAAAGAGTGGTTGATGAAAAAAATGGGCTCCTTTAGAGCCCATTTTTAACGCTTATAATTAGCTTTCGATTAGGTCTTCAACGCCTACGATAAGCCAAGGCGCATCGCCTTGCGTCTTACGCTCTAAGTGCCAAACTTCGTGAATTGGCTCTTCTTGCATGTCACCTAAGTCACGGTACTTACCTCGGAACATCACGCTGATTTCCCACTTGTCAGCATTTACATCTGCACGTGCAAGCTCTGCATCAACAAACATAACTTCCGTTGCAACATCACCTTGTTGCTCACGCTCTTGACGGAATTCTTCGACAAGCTCTGGGCTCAAGTATTCAGCCATTGTTGCGTAGTCTTTCTTGTTCCATGCCGTTTGAATGGTTTGGTAGTGCGAACGAGCACCTTGTAAGAAGCCGTTTACGTCGAAATCGCGTGGCAGATTAAAAGGTACTTCTTGTTGTGCTCCAAATCCTCCAGCAGTCTGGTTTGCTTGAAACTGTTGAGGTTGCGAGAAGCTTTGATTTTGCTGTTGCTGCTGACCAAAATTAGGTGCTCCAGCCATTTGTGGCTGTTGCTTTTTGCGCATAAAGCCCATTATGACTTTGAAAAGAACAAATGCTGCGATAGCGAATAGGATCATTTCAAGGAATTGGAAGCCCTCAAAGTCATCACCCATCATCGCAGCGATCAGGCCACCTGCTAGCAGGCCACCTAAAACACCAGCCATAATGCCTTTTTTACTCGATTTCTTTTTAGTGCCTTGCTGTGCAGCAAGAGATTTAGTATCAACTTGCTTTTTTTGTTGTACAGTGGATGTCTGATGTGTTTTGCCTTTTTTCTTGCCGCCAAACTTCTTACGAGCCTCTGCGTCAAAAGCCGTTGCAAATAACATCGAAACGATAGTCAATAAAACAAAAAATTGTTTCATGGTTTTCCTCTAAGTTTAAATACTGTTTGTCATTCTAATGAAATTAGACAAGAAATTGAACTGAAATAGGATTGATTCGGGAACAAAAAGGGCGCTTTACACGCCCTGTTTTATAGCCATTGTAAGGAGTCGTTGACTTCCACTTGATATTTATCGACAGGAGCGCCCAGTTTTGCGACCAAAATGGTGTCTGCATTAGCTCCTTTATTGATTGAGCCACTGTAACGATCATCGTTAAACTGTGTATCACCTTGACGGTAATCATTGCTTTCACTAGGAACAATAAAGACGGTCATTGGACCATGATCCGATTGAAAGATTAAATGCAAGCTACGCTGGCCTTTAAAATTACAAAAAGTTGCATATGTCACTTTACCAGGTAGTGATTCAAGTTTACCTCCGAGCATGGCAAGCTTTTCATTAACCACTTGCAAAGTGACTTCTTTACTCAGCTTTAAAGCGCTTTCTTCATAATAAACGTGTTCGAGGGCATGCTCACCAGCGTATAAAGGTGTTGGCACAACAGTACTGAAATACACCATTACAGCTAAAGCGACAGATGCAGCAGATGCAATTGGCACAGTAAAGCGTTTATACCAAGAAAGCTGTACAACATTGTCTGATGACTGAGTTTCAGACTCAGATTCAACGTTTTTAAGCAGCTTTGCCTGCAAATCATCGGGTACAGGCACATTTAACGCATTACTTAATAAGACGTCGAAATCTTGCGCCTCGTCAAGTAAACGCTTTTTAGCTGGATCTTGTTCCGCTTCGTCTATAAGTTGCTCATCGCTTGGATCGGCGAACAGGCGACGGCGAAATTCTAAATCATCCATCAGTTTGATGCCCCCTTTGCTGATTCATTCACGTTAGTTAGTGCCTCTTTTAGCTGATTTCTCGCTCTATACAATCTTGTCATTACTGTATTTTTGTTTAACTCTAAAATGTCTGCGATCTCGTCTCCCGAGCATCCCATCACAACCTGAAGTAAGAGTGGTTCTCTATATTCAGGAGCTAATCGACTAATTTGCCGTTGTACGACAGTTTGTTCCATTTCATCATCTAACGCTGTGCTTTTGGTGTCGACCAATGTGTCGTTCTCGACATCAGCGTAGTCAAATTGTTTTCTCTCAAAACGACGTGCATTTTCTCGTCGTAAAATTGTTAATAACCAGGATTTGGCCGCTTTTTCATCTTGCAGTGCGTCTAATGAGCGCCATGCACGTAAAAATGTTTCCTGAACCAAATCCTCTGCAATAGTTGGATCTTGGCATAACCAATAAGCAAAGCGGTATAACTCCGTATGGTAAACCTGAACCAAAGATTCGTAACGTTTTTGTTTTTGGGTCATGCTAACTAGACCTTGCCTTTAGCAATATTATTTCATTTTTTGCCATATTTTTTAGTACAACTTCTCTAAGCTATTCTTAGCATCTGATTTTGAACGCTTTTTAATTTTACACACTTGATTGTATAGCGTCACGAGATCAACTTGTTGCTTATTTGCACTATAAAGGCAAGCCTGCAATTTTGCAATTTGTTCCCGAATTTCGGGGCTTTGCTGGTCTAACCATGATTTGAGTGTCTGGTCAAACGCAAGTTCGACATATTGGCGTAGCAAAGTATAAAACTGACTGTTGTCGCCTTGTTTGGCCGCTTTACCCAATTGTTTTAGTCTCACTGTCACATCTGTATTAGCGGCAGCCTCTGATCCGCTTGAGCGAACATCTACTGGTTTGGCTGGCTTTTTCAAAAGCCACAGGGCCAAGGTTACAAACCACAAAAGGTAGCCTAACCCCATTAGTCCCCAGTCTAACCAAGATTTTTCTGCTTCCTTGTACACTATTTGGGGTTCAGTGATGGATTGTTGCACAGGCGTTTGGGAAACCATATTGGGTTGTGATTGAGCGACAGGCTGTTGTGGTTGATTGGGATCAGCGACAACTTCAATGGTTCTCGCTGGTAAAGTGGCATATTGCACGCGATTTATTACTGTGTTGAACCAAGGGAGTTTCAGTTCTGGCAGTGTATATGTCCCCGGTTTTTGCGGGAGTAGGGCATAAGATGCAACCATTTGCGAAATGACTCGCCCATCACGTGCCATTTGATTACGGTCTGTTTCATCTGGATAAATTCTAAAACCATCTACACTGGGTACTTCAATATCGGGCAATTGTTCTTTGGTTATACCTAAGGCTGTCAATGTAAATGTTCTAGTAATCGGAGAACCAACAACTACTTGGTTATCCTCGGGTTGCCATTCTTCTGCAAGATTAACTAATTCGCTTGGCAGCCATGCGCCGCGATAGTTATCAGGAATGGGCTTTATTTCCACATCTATTGAATCACCGACGGCACTTACGGCCATTCTGCGATATCCTTCCCGTACTTGGCCGTTGAAAATGGGCCCTTCGATTGTATAACTACCACTTTTTTGTGGTTGTATTAAATACTCTCTGGTGATAACTCGATAACGGCGACCATCTAGCACTTCGTAGTTTTCTTCTTGTTGACCCATTGCAGTGATAGAGCCATCTTCCATTGATGGTGGGGTCATTTGTGCTTCAAGTAAATCCTTACCAATGAATAGTTTTACTGTATAGAGTGCAGCTTGTTGCACATATAACGATTGAGGGTTGAGCTCAGTGGTGACAAATACGTCTTTTTGCTGGCTGTCATCCGCCTCTCTGGCTACAACGCGCAGGTTGATTGGTTGGCTCTTGGCACCTGATATTTCAAATGCAGGAATAGTGAACTCACCTGCACTGCGAGACATAACCTGCATTTGCCAGCTTGTTGCACTACTCATACTACCGTTGACGATCTGAGTACGAGAGCTGGTACTAACAGGGCCCGTAATAAAGCTTTGTGCAATGGCTGAAGTGTCAGGCATTTGCCCTGAAACTTTACCATTGGCTTCAATTGTCAACGTAAAGTATTCACCAACCAACACAGGGTTTTTGTCAACACTGGCCGTCAATCTGTCAATGGCCAAAGCGGGCAGTGCGACAGCGAAAATAATAAAACAGATTGCAAATCGCATTACCATGATTTTTCAGCTCCTACTGGTTGTCTCTGTTGTTGTCTTTGTCGTGATTCTAAAAGCATTTTGTTCTTTAACAAAATAGCCGGATCATCCGGTACTCTGCGCAGAAGCTGGTCCAGCTGTTGCGCCTTTTCCTTTTCTTCAGGGGTGAGCTCTCTCATTTGTGAAGGTGTCAAACTTTGTGTTTGTTCACCTTCTTGCGGCTCAGCTTGCTGAGGATGAGCTTGTTGTTGCGCTGCTTTTTGCTCAGCTTGCTCTTGTGATTGTTCTTCTTCTTTACCTGACTGTTTGTCAGCTAATTCTGGGCTATTTTGATTTTGTTGCTCAGACTGTTCGCTGCTATTTGTTTGATCTGATTGTTCATTTTGCTCTTGTTCAGACTCATTTTCTTGGCCGTCTTGAGATTCGCTATTTTGACCATTTTGCTGGCTTGATTGCTGCTGTTCCTGTCCTTCACCTTGCTGATTGTCTTGCTGTTGCTCGGAGGACTGCTGGTTCTGGTCTTGGTTGCTTTGATCTTGATTTTGTTGCGATTGTTGCTCTTTGATCTGCTCAAGCAGTTCTTTATTTTCTTGCGCTTGATTCAAGTTGGGGTTCAAATTTAGCGCTTGTTCATAAGCTTCAACTGCTTCATCTAACTTTCCTAAGTGAGCTAGCGCATTCCCTAAGTTATATTGGCCGATTGCGGTATTGGCATGTTGAAGTGCCTGTGCAGCTTGCTCATACTGGCCTTGTTTGTACAGTGCAGCACCTTTGAGAGCTGCGTTTTGAGCGTTAGTTGCCTGTTCGAAATCTTCTTCTTGGTATGCTGAAAGGGCTTTTTGGTCCGTATTTTTAAACCATGATTGCCAATCCGCCGCGTAAGTTGGTTGACTGGGTAGAAAAGCTAAGGCACATATACTCAAAGCAACAGCGTTATTTCTGAATGCGATCAATGCCAAAGGTACGATGACGAATAAAAGATATTTACCGGCATCGACACGCCATAGCGTTTCATTTGGCTCTTTGGGTGTTTCAATATCTTGAGTATTGTTGGAGGCAAAAGTTTCAATGTCCGAGCTGTCTGGCGAATAAGTTGCATATTTTCCACCTAAACGTTGTGCTAGCGAACGAAGCCTATCTGCGTATAGTTTGGGTACTACAATTTGCCCATATCTGTCTTTCAAAAATCCACCCTCTGGTACGCTGATCGGAGCGCCTTGGGCTGTGCCAACACCGTAAACATGGAGTGTGTATCCTGTTCCACTCAACATGCTATGGATATCTTGGGCATCTTCCAATTCAACTTCGTCAGTGATAAGAACGATTTCACCCGATGGGTATCCTGCTTGCTCCAGTAGATTCTTTGCCTGATCTATACCTGCCAGAACGTTAGCGCCTTTGCCTGGCATAATGGCTGGACTAATACTCGGCACTAGGTTTTCTAAAGTATTAACATCACTGGTTAATGGTGACACAATAAAAGCGTCTTGCGCATAAGCGACTAACGCGGTGTCACCCTCATTAAATTGCTTTAACATATCCAGAGTTTTAAAACGGGCCTGTGTAAGCCTGTTAGGCGCAATGTCGGTTGAGTACATGGAGTAAGACATATCCATCACTAAAACGCGAGCTTGTTTTGTGGTAAATACAGGGACGCTTTGTTTCTCAATACTTGGTCCCGCTGCAGCAAGTATGCCCAGCAACAGGATTAAACTGGTTAGCCATGAGGAATGGCTCGATTTAGTCTGCTCTCCTTCGGTAAGTACTACTTTCGCCAGATGAGGGGCAATAATTTGAGACTGCTTGTTGCTTGCTCTTTTATACCACTGCAGTAGGCTTATCACCAACCACGGGAGCAGCAGCCAAAGCAGGTCAGGTCGAATAAATTGAAATTCGGTCATATTAATTACCTCGCCTCCACTGTTTTGCAAAACGAATCAATAGGGCGATGGCCCATATTGCTAATGCAGCCATTAAAGGCAAATAGAATAGTGCGAGCTTGGGTCGAAAGGTTTCGTCTTCAGCAGAAATAGGCTCTAAGTTGTCTAGCTCAGAATAAATTTGTTGTAAACCTTGCACGTCTTTAGCTCGAAAGTAGCGACCACCAGTTTCATCGGCAATATGGGTGAGTGTTTGCTCATCTATACTCGCTCCTGACATGCTGCCCAAAGAAAAGAACCCCATATTCCTGCGCCCGTCTGAGCCAACGCCAATGGTGTACACTTTAATACCTTCTTCACGCGCTAAGATGAGTGCCTCTTCCGGTTGTAAGTTTCCAGCGGTATTTTGACCATCAGTGAGCAAGATTAAAATGCGATTGCTTTCTTCTTTTTGGTTGAATCGTTTTACTGCAAGGCCTAGCGCATCACCAATGGCGGTTGCTCTACCGACCAAGCCAATTTGTGACTCTTGAAGCATTTGACTAACAGTATTTATGTCTTTGGTTAAGGGGGTTTGTAAAAATGCGGTATCAGCAAATAAGATAAGGCCAAGCCTGTCGCCTTGGCGCTGCTCTATGAAGTCACCCAGTACAGCTTTTACAACCGATAAGCGGTCTATGTAACGGCCGTTATACTCCATGTCCTCTTCCGCCATTGAGTGAGATAAGTCGACCGCGAGCATAATATCTCTGCCTTCGCTTGGTAACGTAATAGGGTCGTCTAACCAAGTGGGATTGCTCAGTGCAGTAACTAGTAACAGCCAGATGAGCATTTCAAGCCAGTTTTTATTCCGGGAAAACGATTGTTCTTGCGTGCCCATGCCGCCCAGACTTGCATAACTGGGCATACGGATTTTCTGCTGGGTTCTAGCCGGAATGGGTTTTAATTTGGCTATGAGCCAAGGTAGTGGCAGCAGTAAAAATGCCAGTGGCCACTCAAATTCAAACATCTAAGCGCTCCTTGGTTTTAAACGTCTTTATTGCCATCATTAGTTTTTCAACCTGATCGTTTTTGTTATCTGATTTATATAATGAAGCAATATCTTGTTCACTAAACTGAGCTTTTGACAACAAGTTCAAGGTTTGGCACCAATTGGACGTTGATTGAGCCGCCACCGTGGCACCATAGTAGTGTTTTGTTAGCCTTTTTAGTAAACCGTGTAATGCCAGTGCATCTTTTATTTCTAATTGACTGAGCTTGATAGCTTCTCGCTTAGCTGCGCCGTATTGCCAGCTGCGATATAAGTAGAAGCTGCATAGCAAAAGTATCAGCGTTAAGGTGATAATAAGTGCCCATGTTGGCAGTGATAGGGGCCACCAATTTACCTGCTCAGGTGGCAAGACATCATGTAAGGCATCTAATGGAGATGGATTCATTGTAGTTACCTAGAAAGCTGAGATTCTAATGGCGTATCGGCCGAGAAGTTGAGCATCGTCATGCCTGCGCGTTGCAAACGTTTTAACCGAGCACTAAAGACATCTTGTGCACGTTTGGCAAATTTGTCTCTGAATTGTTTGTCGCTTAAGGGTAAGGTCCATGCGCTATTGGTGCCTTGGACTTCGATTGCTTCACTGTATGCAGGAAGAGTATGCTCAAAAGGGTCACTTACTTGGCAGCCTATTAACTCACAATGGCGACTCAAGCCTTCGAGCAATGAAAAGCTCTCATCATTTAACTCGGAAAAATCAGAAATGAGGTAAATTAAACTACCCGGCTTTGCCAAATGCTTAAGGCGTTTCAGGTTATCATTAAAACGACTGGTGTTTTTATTGTCGCGGTTAACTAAGCTTGTTTCATGAACGTCACACAATTGGTGACAAAACGCGAGTACACCTTTGTCTCTGGCCGTTGGTTTGAGCTCATGGTGGCTGTGTTCAGAGAACACAACGCCGCCTAACCTGTCGCCTCGTTGAGACGCCGACCAAGCGACGAGGGCACTCAAATGGGCTGCTTGTACGGACTTGAGCAGTAGCTGACTGCCAAATAGCATGCTATTTGATAAGTCTGTAAAGATAAAAACAGGGCGCTCTTTTTCTTCTTGATAGAGCTTGGTATGTGCTTCTCCTGTTCGCGCCGTGACGCGCCAGTCTATGGCGCGGATATCATCGCCATATTGGTATTGACGCACCTCGGCAAATTCCATACCTCGACCCTTATGCGGTGCGAGATATTGTCCCGCTTGCGCACTGCGAATATGACCTTTAGGTTTTAAGTCGAGAAGTCGAGATTTACTCTTGTAGTAGAGTAACTCCTTGAGCCCAAGTTCAACACCATTGCTATGGCAATTTGCAAACCAGCTTTGTATATCAATATTTGCTTTCATAGGTGGTGTTTAAACCTTAAGGTACGGGCACTAGCTCGAGAATGCGGCTGATCACTTGATCTTTGGTAATACCATCCGCTTGGGCTTCGTAGCTCAGAATAATACGGTGTCTCAGAACATCATGTAAAACGGCCTGGATGTCGTCTGGCGTGACAAAATCACGTTGTTGCAACCAAGCGTGGGCACGGGCACATTTATCTAAAGCAATTGTCGCCCTTGGACTTGCACCTAGTTCAATCCAAGCACCAAGTTGTGCGTCCAATTTGGCTGCTTCACGGGTTGCAATTATAAGTTGTACCAAATATTGCTCAAGCGGCTCGGCCAAATGCAGCTCTAATACTTTTTTTCTAGCCTCAAATAATGTTTGTTGACTAATTGGACTAAACTTCACAACCTCTGTGCTGAGCGCTTCACCTCGTGTCAAACGTAAGATCTCTAACTCTGTTTGCGCTTGTGGGTAATCAATATTGAGGTGTAATAAAAAACGGTCTAGTTGTGCTTCTGGTAACGGATAGGTACCTTCTTGCTCTAACGGGTTTTGAGTCGCCATAACCATAAAGAGTTCAGGAAGTGGATAAGTTGTCTTCCCCACGGTGACCTGACGCTCTGCCATAGCTTCAAGTAAAGCTGATTGAACTTTAGCTGGTGCGCGGTTAATTTCGTCTGCAAGTACAAGGTTATGGAAAAGCGGGCCTTTCTCAAATACAAACTCACTGGTTTGTTGTCTGTAAATATCGGTGCCTGTTATATCTGCCGGTAACAAGTCAGGTGTAAACTGAACGCGTTGAAAGCTGCCTTCTATACCTTTGGCGAGAGCATTCACTGCTCGGGTTTTTGCCAGTCCTGGAGGGCCTTCAACTAATAGGTGGCCGTCTGCCAAAATTGCGATTAAAAGTGCTTCGGTTAAGTCAGGTTGACCTAAAATTTGGGTGTCTAAGTATTTTTTTAATTCAGTAAACTCATTAACTGCCATGCTTGTTTGTCCTTGTTATGACAAATTTGTTGCTTATTTATATGGATTGAAACGGAAAACTCAAGCTTTTGAGGTGGATTTTCACATTTTTCTTAGACCGTATTATTTGGTTTAGTTCCATATTTTTAATATATTTTTCAGACGCTTTTTGATTTGTTCAAAATTCACGCTAAGTTTAATTTGCGCTGTGATTTTACAGACAATTTCCATTTTTCTATTGGCAGAATGGATTCGGTTGTTTAGAATCGGATTAAAATAACAGGTCAGACCTGTCAGCGGGAGAGCAAAATTCATGTCTGAACAAAACATTCTAAAAACAATAAACGGAGACCGTATCGCTATTGTGAGTGGCCTACGTACTCCTTTTGCAAAACAAGCCACGGCTTATCACCACGTACCTGCACTAGACCTAGGTAAAACTGTGGTCAATGAAATGCTGGAACGCCTAAACATAGATAAAAAAGAAATCGACCAGTTAGTTTTTGGGCAAGTTGTACAGATGCCTGAAGCGCCAAATATTGCACGGGAAATCGTGCTTGGCACGGGTATGCCTGTATCCGTTGACGCATATTCGGTTTCTCGAGCGTGTGCGACAAGCTTTCAAGCGGTTGCTAATGTTGCTGAGTCTATCATTGCAGGTCATACCGCTGTCGGTATTGCTGGTGGCGCGGACTCTTCTTCAGTATTGCCGATCGGTGTAAGCAAAAAACTAGCAGGTAGCCTAGTTGATTTAAACAAAGCCAGAACATTAGGCCAGCGTTTGAAGATTTTCTCTCAATTGCGCTTAAAAGATTTATTACCTGTTCCCCCAGCAGTTGCTGAATATTCAACTGGTTTGTCAATGGGTGACACAGCTGAGCAAATGGCAAAAACACACGGTATTAGCCGTGAAGAGCAAGATGCATTGGCGCACCGCTCTCACTCTTTAGCTGCAAAAGCTTGGGATGAAGGGCTATTGTCGCAAGAAGTTATGACTGCGCACGTAGAACCATATAAAGGTTTTATCGACAAAGATAATAACATTCGTGCTAACTCGTCACTTGAAGGGTATGCAAAACTTCGCCCTGTGTTTGACAGAAAACATGGCTCTGTGACCGCGGCTAATGCGACGCCTCTCACTGATGGTGCTGCAGCTGTATTGATGATGAGTGAAAGTAAGGCAAAAGCCCTCGGCTATGAAATTTTAGGTTATGTTCGCTCTTATGCATTTTCTGCAATTGGCGTACATGAAGACATGCTAATGGGTCCAGCTCATTCAACGCCGTTGGCCCTAGATAGAGCTGGTATCGAATTAAAAGACCTTGACTTAATTGAGATGCATGAAGCGTTTGCAGCCCAAGCGTTGGCTAACGTCAAAATGTTTGCTTCGGACAAGTTTGCAAAAGAGAAGCTTGGGCGCAATAAAGCAATAGGTGAGATTGATATGGACAAGTTTAATGTCAATGGTGGCTCGTTAGCCTATGGCCACCCATTTGCGGCAACAGGCGCGAGGCTTATCACTCAAAGCTTAAATGAATTAAAACGCCGAGGTGGTGGGCTCGCATTGACAACAGCTTGTGCGGCTGGTGGATTGGGTGCAGCATTTGTATTGGAGAGTGCATAAATGTCAGTATTTAGTTATGAATTAAACAGCCATAAAGTTGCATTAGTAACAATTGATGTGCCGGGCGAAAAAATGAATACGTTACGTGATTCCTTCGCCGATGAGTTGCTCGAAATTCTTGAAAAAGGGAAAAAAGACGACGTAACTGGTATGGTGTTTGTCAGTGGTAAATCTGACAATTTCATTGCAGGTGCAGACATCAAGATGCTTGACAATGCACATACGCGCGAAGATGCATTGCGCCTATCAGAAATGTGTCAGCAGGCGTTTTTCAAAATGAAGGCACTGCCTTTCCCAACAGTTGCGGCCATCCATGGAGCAGCTTTAGGCGGCGGGTTGGAGTTTGCATTAGCGTGTGACTATCGCGTGTGTACAAATGATGACAAAACAAAGTTGGGCTTACCAGAAGTGCAACTTGGTTTGTTACCCGGTGGTGGCGGCACACAACGCCTGCCTAAGTTGGTGGGTATTCAAAAAGCGCTGGAATGGATGCTAACGGGTAAACAAGTGCGCGCAAAACAAGCTGCAAAAGCTGGCCTGGTCAATGAAAGTGTTCCGCACAGCATTTTGATGGATGTCGCGGTCAAACTTGCTCGAAAAGGTAAGCCAAAGGCTCGCAAGCCAAAGCTAGATAAACTCAGTCAATTGCTTGAATCCAATCCATTTGGCCGAAATATTATCTTCAAAAAAGCACAAGATAATGTCGAGAAAAAGACTGGGGGCCACTATCCGGCTCCACTTGCAATCATTAAGGCAGTAAGGGCGTCTGTCGAATTAGATGAATTAAAAGCATACAAAACTGAAGCGGAAGGCTTTGCAGATCTTGTAATGACAGATGTGTCACGCTCTTTGCGTGGAATTTTCTTTGCCACCACTGAGATGAAAAAAGAGTGGCAAAGTGACGACAAGGCAAGTATTTCGCGTGCTGCAGTTTTAGGTGGTGGTTTGATGGGGGCAGGGATCACTCATGTCAGTGCTGCAAAAGCAGGCGTACGAGTACGTATCAAAGATGTAGCACACCAAGGGATCAGCAATGCCCTAAACTACAGCTACAAGATTTTATCTAAAAAGCAAAAACGCCGTATTTTATCTAAAGCCCAAATGCAATCGACCATGAACAGCATAACTGGCACGACAGATTATAGTGGTTTCGAGCATGTTGATATTGTTATCGAAGCTGTTTTCGAAGACTTAGCATTAAAGCAGGGTATGGTCGCAGATATTGAACGTGAGTGTTCAGAATCAACGATATTCGCCAGTAATACTTCATCGCTGCCAATTGCACAAATTGCAGAAAAGGCTGAGCGCCCTGAGAATGTGATTGGATTACATTACTTCTCTCCAGTAGAAAAAATGCCGTTGGTTGAGATTATTCCTCATGCGAGTACCTCAGAAGAAACAATAACAAAGACGGTTAACTTTGCACGAAAGCAAGGTAAAACACCGATTGTAGTTAAAGATAAAGCAGGTTTCTATGTGAATCGTATTTTGGCACCGTATGTAAACGAAGCTGCTAACCTGCTGCTAGCTGGTGAACCAATTGAGAAAATCGATCAGGCACTTGTGGAGTTTGGCTTTCCGGTTGGGCCCCTTGCACTACTCGATGAAGTTGGCATTGACATTGGGTCTAAAATCGCCCCAATTCTTGAAAAAGAGCTTGGTGATCGTTTTAAAGCGCCAAATGCATTTGAACGTATGATAGACAATAAACGCCTAGGTAGGAAAACTGGACGCGGTTTTTATACTTATGAAGGGAAAAAAGGCAAGACTGTCGACGAATCGGTTTATGCTTTGTTAGGGATCACGCAGGCTCCACGTTTGAATAAGCAAGAAATTGCTAACCGCTGTGTTGCGCAGATGCTAAATGAAGCATCTCGATGTTTAGATGAAGGGATTATCGCCTCTGCTCGAGATGGCGATATTGGTGCAATTTTTGGTATTGGCTTCCCACCATTCTTAGGCGGTCCATTTAGCTACATGGATAAACGCGGTATCAATAAAGTGTGTTCAGAGTTGTCTACTTATGCAACTGAAAACGATGTATTCACGCCGTCAGAGCCGCTGAAAGCGAAAGCGGAAGCAGGCGAAGCATACTATAGTTAAATAGAAAATTAGGAAGTACCACCTACATTGGTACTTCCTAAAATGTCTTTTATTACTTTTTTTTCTCATCATCCATATCCTAGTCGCATTATTTAGTTCCATCATTAAATATAAAATGATTTAAGTTGAAGTATTATTTCTATCTCCTTGTCTTATTGAGCATAACAACACAAGATCCGCAATAGCAATTTTGTTTGTGGGGGAGTTACAAATTAAAGGGTTATATATTCAGGGAACAAAATGGCAAGACCGTTAAGAATTGAATTTGCAGGAGCGCTTTACCACGTGACTTCTAGGGGGAATGCGCGGCAGAACATCTTTTTTGATGATGACGACTATACGCTGTTTTTGGCGGTTTTATCTGATATATGTGAACGTTCTATACCCAAACTCCCTCGAGGTGCATGATTCAGAGCTATGTCTTCTGTTTCAGTACTAGGAAAAGAACGCAGTGTATTGTCGAGTCCTTTCCAAGTTCTTTGACGATGAAGTGGGACCGAATACGCGCTCCCAAGGGCGAGTTTGATTGGCTTTCATACTTTGTTGTCAATTTTCGATTTAGGCCCACTAGATCTTCAAATCGACGCCTTACCTGAAAGCCAATCACTTCTCGCTGAACCTCGCATCTTGAGAATAATTGGGGTATAACAGGGTGATACACAGTCATTGTTTGATGACAAATCACTATCATCTACTCGTAGAAAAACCTGACGCCAATTTAAGCAAGGGATGCGACAATTAAATGGTGTATTTACACAAAATATAAACCGTAAACATGGCCGAGTTGGTCATCTATTTCAGGGCCGATTTAAAGGTATTTTGGTTGATAAAGACGCCTACTTACTTGAGTTAAGCCGGTATATTGTGCTTAACCCTGTACGAGCGAATATGGTTGCGCATCCACAAGACTATGATTGGAGTAGCTGGCATGCGACAGTGGGTAGTAATCCCGCTCCCGATTGGTTGGTAGTTGACAATTTATTGTGTTATTTAGTACAAAGCGCGCGCTAGCAGTAAAAGCCTATATCGCATTTTTTTGGCAGATATTGGGCGAAAAATATGGCCTCATTTAAAACATCAAATGTTTTTGGGCGATGATGCGTTTGTAGCGCGTTATCAAACCGATATGACGAGTCACAGTGGCAATTTAAATGAAATACCAGCGCGTCAAAGGCGCGCCAAACCCCTCACACTTAAACAAGACTACATAAATTTTGAACAGAGAAATCAAGCAATTATCAACGCCTACGCCAGTGGGGGTTATACGTCAACAGAGATTGGTGACTACTTTGGGCTGCATTATTCTAGAGTGAGTAGAATCGTAGCAAAAGGCAAGATCTGACCCTTTGATCGCGATTTTCTTGGCTATTTCTTAGGGCAACAAGCAGTAAAAGATGTTGGTATAGCCTGGCGAACTTGGGTTAATCATCAATGCAAACTATCCCAGCTTTATGAGCAAGGTGCTAGTAAAACTAGCATTGGAGAGTATGTAAATCGATGGTTTAAGTGGGTAAAAAGTGGCGTTGATGTCGATATCAATGCAGTGATAACACTAGGGTTAACCAGTGAATTAGGGCAAGGGTTAGTGCGTCAATATCGGGTTGATGAGTTGTATATTCACAAAAGTTAGCAGCGTTCGTCAATACTTCAGTATCAGCGGCAGTAACGACTTAGCATTTATTAGAAAGTGGAGCATCGAAGCTGTGGAAGCTCATTCGAGTGCTAAAAAACTGTGACAACCAGAGGGGTGAATAATATTTCATCACCTTTGGATGAAATTGATGATTTGTAGAAATAAAAAAGGGAGTGGCTTATTAACGGCTAAATTGGTTGTTAAAAGTACACTAAATAATGAAGAGATAATCAGGATAAACGCCACCGAGCCACTACGTGGCCTAGTGGTGTTGTTATAGGCAATGAAGGAAGCCTATAACAATGACTGAAGAAATATTTAAAAGGTTTGAGATATGCACTTTTCATTACAGAAAAAAGAAAATAAAAGAAAGGGCGTTACGAACTCGACTTCTAAAATAAATAACCCGAGCAGGGCTCTTTTTCGGATTGTAAATAATAGTAATGCTAAAGGCTGTAATTCTACTTGTGCACAAGGCGCAACGGCCGGATTCATAAGAGATAATCGTGATAATTATACTATCTCAACCAAAAAATACACAGATTCTATACCTCAACGTAAAGTTACCGTTGGAGGGACGACACTCACTAGTCTTCTAGGTTCTGGTAATCAAGGTGGAGCATATAATACTGATGACCCACAGAAAGTAGTGAAAGTCAGAAGCAGCGGAGAAGATATAAAGACAGAGTTTGAAAAACAGAAAAAGGCGTATGATAAAGCGCCGGGACTAGTCGCAAAACCATATGAATATGGACAAATTGTAAAAGATAAAATAGGGGAACCACAGGATAGTGATGAAATACCTGAAGGCTCCTGGGGTATTGTTATGGAAAAACTTGAAACTGTATTAAAACCAGATTCAAAAGAGAATCACCCTCCCCTGATAGAAATAATTGCAACCGAGGTGGATATTGCGTTAGAAACGTGGAAATTAAGACAAGAGTTAATAAAAAATGGTATACACCATAACGATGTCAAACAACATAACGTAGGAAGGAGCAAAGATGGAAAGCTAAAAACTTATGATTTTGGTGTAGCAAGTGATAATGAACGGAAAGATTTAGCCACCTGGCATGACCAGCTATCAAAAGAGGGAAGTACAACGACGAGCTATCAAACGAAAGAACTTCTAGACGGATGGTCAAATTTACTTTTAAGAGTCAATAATCGATGGAATGCTAGAGGTACCATCACTAAAATCAATGCGGAACTCGTACCTAGAAATATCTTACAAATCTTTATTGGAGGGGGGATACCTAGCCGGAGCGAACTTATCAGTGCAGTGTTAAGTGCAACACAAGATGCCCCCATGAAAAGCGAGTACTTGGAGTATGAAAGCTTTAATGTGATGTACGATCTACTGAAGAAAAGCCTGAGTAATGCCTTAACAGAGGTTGATGAGGCCGGGGAGAGTGGAAATGCGAATTTCGAGGACCATGGACAAGAAATAGATAAAGTCCTTGCGTATTTTGATGAGAAGATAAATTTGACGAAAAGCGAAGAAGATGTAAAGCGAACGAATACTTATAAATACTATAATTCGAATCTAACATAAAAGAAGTATACATGGCGTTATGATTTGCCCCAGTAAAAGAAACATCGGGGTCAGAACATTGGGGTCAGATCTTGTCTTTTGCCTCTCGTGCTCTATGTTTAATCTAATCAATTGAGGGGTTATATATGATGGCAAGACCGTTAAGAATCGAATTTGCAGGAGCGCTTTACCACGTGACTTCTAGGGGGAATACGCGGCGGAACATCTTTTTTGATGATGGTGACTATATGCTGTTTTTGGCGGTTTTATCTGATGTATGTGAACGTTCAATACCCAAACTCCCTCAAGGTGCATGATTCAGAGCTGTGTCTTCTGTTTCAGGACTAGGAAAAGAACGCAGTGTATTGTCGAGTCCTTTCCAAGTTCTTTGACGATGAAATGTTTGATGACAAACCACTATCATCTACTTTTAGAAACACCCGACGCCAATTTAAGCAAGGGGATGCGCAATTAAATGGTGTATTTACACAAAATATAAACCGCAAACATGGCTGAGTTGATCATCTATTTCAGGGTCGATTTAAAGGTATTTTGGTTGATAGAGACGCTTACTTACTTGAGTTAAGTAGGTATAGTGTACTTAACCCAGTGCGGGCGAATACGGTTGCGTAACTGTAACTGCCCCAATTTTATATTGATAGAAACTCTACTTATGAACTGTTTCAGTTTATGGGGGAGTTGCATTTTAGGTGGGCTTTTTACGGCCATTTAAAGCGGTTTAGTTGGCACTGTGATATAAAGAAATAGAATGAACACGCAGTAAAGCTTCACTCATGAAATGTATTTAATCCAGTGGTAATTACTTTGTTGGACTGTTGAAAACCAGATTAAGGGTTGGCATATTATTTCTACTAGGAGAGAGGTTAAATTAGTTAACCCCGATGTGAAGATTCATTTTTTTATTATGTGTAACCTATAAATTTTGCCAGCGTTTATCTAAATAGTGTTCGCAATTTAAAATTAAAAGAGAGCTATAGGTATAGCTCTCTTATAATCATTAATTAATGACCGTAGAACGTAATGCTCCAACCAGTTAACTGACCTGGTTTAGTGTTGTTAGGTTGTACTTTATCGCCACGCTGTGGAATAACTGCTTTTGAACCTTCAACAAATTTACCAGTGCCTAAGTCATATACTCTTTCAGACCATGAGTCTTTTGCATTTGTGTCGATGATACGTAGTTTCCAATCACCTTTTGCAGACTCACCATAGAAATGGTTTGAAAGGATCACATTGTCATTGAACTTATTGCCTTCGATGTCTGTACCAGCGGTTAAGATGACACTGCGTGTGTTACTAGGTGAAATAAGCTCAACAGATAAATCCCCAAGGCGCTCATGATCCAAGCTTAAGTGTACGCGAACGGCTTCAACTGTTAGGTCATCCGTTTGTGTGTGAACTGATTCAGTACCAGTGAAATCGCCATCGTAAATAAACGCGTCTGCTTTTACTGGCACGTCATATGACTTGATTTGTAGGTCGCCTAGGATAGGACCTGTTTGTAGTGCTTTTTCAACTGCCGCATCTACATTAACCAAACCAAAACCATAGTCATAATGGAACGCGTGACCTGCACCATTCACTTGCCAGCTTGGGATAGCTTCATAATCGCCAATCATGCGAGGTTTAGCATCAGCATCTACTTTTGTTGCAGTAGTGATCATCAGGTGTCTAACGTCACGCCAAGATAGCTGGTGGTTTGCCGACATGATAAGTGCAACCGCGCCAGATAGAGCAGGTGCTGCAGCTGAAGTACCATTCATGTTAAATGCGTACATTGGCTCTTCACATTGTGTTTCCGTTGCATCTGTGCACCACTTAGGTAGAGCTGTGGTCACTGTCGCAGGGCTATAACGTCCCCATTCACCAGCCGGTGCTGTAAGTAACACCGCTGAACCACCTGTAGAATAAGCCGCTAAATTACCTTTTGCATTAAGTGCAGAAACCGTTAAGTTCCAGAAATTGGCATTTGTCGGGTCTGCAATTGACGCGTCATATGCTGGAAGTGCATAGCCATTAGGATAAATTAGTGTCAAAAGACCATTGTCTCTGTCTAGCCAACGACCGCCAATATAGTGACTGTTACCTGCTGATTTAACAGCCATTGCACCACGGCCACCGTGACTCTCTGTTACTGCTCTTTTGGTTACAGCGTCAATATCATCAAAGAATGCACGGTAATCACCATAGATGCTAGCGTCAGAAAATGAATAACCGATACTTTGGTTGATAACGCGAGCGTCGGTAAGTTTATTCATAGGTTGAACAGCACCATCCATATCCATAACAGAGCGGATAGCAAGCGTGCGGCTGTTAATATTGCTTTCTTTACCTATGTAGTTTACACCTGTCAGTGTGGCATTTGGTGCTACGCCTCGGCCACCTTGGCCGTTGTATGCAGCCGCCGCCGCGATCCCAGCAACTTTTGTACCGTGGTCGTCAATACTTAGACGACCTCTTGATTCGTACTGATAGATGTAAGGGTTAGGATTAGGCGTGTTGCCTTGTACCACGTTTGGCGCAAGGTCTGGATGGTAGGTAGCAAGGCCATCATCTATAACAGCAATATTGATCCCTTGACCCAAAATACCACGACGGTGTGTAAAGTCTAAGTTCAAATCAATTCCAGCTACTCCAGGAGTGATTGCACCAGCTGATTGGCCTGTGTTTTGAAGGTGCCATTGATGTACTACAAGTGGGTCGCCATCAGCCAATTTATATGTGTATTCCCAAACATGTTTTGTCGGGTCATATTCTTGCACACTATTATCAAATGTTTGTGCGCTTGCTTGCCCAAGTGCCAATAGTAAACCAGCGGTAACAATGTTTAATTTATTATTCATTATATATTTCCAATCTGTTTGTTTGTTCACGGTAATAAACAAGCAGATTGATCAAGAAATAACAGATCGAATGAAAAAATTTATTTCTATTATCTATATTCCAAGGAGTTATAATCTATATTTAAAATACTTTATCATTCATTGTTTTTATTTATTAATAAAATCTTCCTGCCCCAGCATGAGCGCCGGAACAACCTATTATTGTCATCCAAAACCGATTAAAACTGATCGATATGAGGTTCAAAACGTATGAATGCTGTGCGTTTATGGTCATTGTGGTGGTGTAATGTAAGTCTATGTAAAGTTCATTGAGGACGTGCAATTTCACACAGTACACTAAAATAGAATAGTAGAGTCGAGCCTATAGGAAATAGTAATAATGCGGCTAAAAACCTCATTGGCGATAGCATTGTCGAGCTTACTGCTCGGTTGTCAATCGACGTATCAAATTGACGAAGAGTATCGTTCAAAATTAAAAATACCCGCGTCTTGGCAGTACCAACACACAAGTGGCCCTGTCAAACCAAGTTGGCTTGGGCAAATTACCGAGCCACAAGTCCATCAATTGGTAACAACTGCATTGAGCAGTAACTTAGCTTTGTTGCAGCTGGCACTAGAAATAGAAGTTGCGAAGCAGCAGTTGGTTGTCAGTGGCAGTGCGCTGTGGCCAACACTCGATATATCACTTGATAGCGTCAGGCGTAAGTCGTCATCTAATACCTTTTCAACTGAACATGCACTTGATCTTAAAGTTGGCTATGAACTCGATCTTTGGGGCAAACTCAGTGAAGAAGAGCGTCAAGCAAATCTGACTGTGATGGCGAGTTTGGCAAATTATCAACAGCAAACACATAATCTAGTCGCAGATGTCGTCATTAGTTGGTTTGCAGTCATTGAAGGGCAAACTCAACAGCAATTGTTAAATGAGCGTTTGGCCGTGGTCGAGCAAAATTTGGACATCATTGAGTCTGGTTACAGGCAAGGTCTCAACAGCGCACTTGATGTGTATCTTGCTCGCACAGAGCTAAACAACGAGCAAGCTAAATTAGCGCAGCAGAAATCAGTTGTAGAAACTCGGGTTCGAAAGTTGGAGCGTTTGGTCGGAGAGTATCCGAGCGGATTACTAACCGTTGACGCGCCACTGCCGTTATTAGACTCGACGCTTTCAACGGGATTACCATCTACCTTAGTTAGCCGCAAGCCCTCGCTATTGGCTAGTTGGTATCAACTGCTGGCACAAGATGCTGCGTTAGCTTTTGCCCACAAGCAACGTTTCCCTAGCCTCAAATTGAGCGCAAGTTATGGGCCCAGTGGCGAGCAACTTGACGATGTATTGTCTTTTTCTGCGGCTGGTTGGTCACTGTTATCGAGTATTTCTGCGCCGCTATTTAATGCGGGCAAACTGGCTGCGAGGGAAGAAATTGCCAGAACACAGCTTAAGTCGCTGGAGCTTCAATACTTGAACAATCTGCAAGACGCGTTTAGCGATGTTGAAAATGGTATCAGCGCGGAAGTTGCGCTTAAAAAGCGCTATCAAGAAACTTTAATTGCAGAAAAAAACGCACAGCTAGCAGAGCAACTTTCTTTCGAGCAATATCAAAAAGGTTTGGTGAGTTACACCACGGTATTAGATGCGCAAAAACGTGCCTTTGATGCAAAAAGCAGCCTCATTTCCATTAAAAACGAGTTAATTAAAAATCGTGTTGAACTGCACCTTGCATTGGGTGGTGATTTTCAGCAAACAGAGCCTAAGGACGTAAACAATGACATTGGCTAAACGAATAATCTTACCTGTAGCGATACTGACAATGTCTATTCTACTGGTTGTATTTATTACTTCAAATCCGCCTCAAGCCAAAAGAGGCAAGAGTAAAGCGCAAGCACAAATGGTGGTGGATTTTGAAGTGATACAAGCAAAACCGTTTGCTATGGCACTTGATAGTTACGGGGTTGTTAAGCCGCGTACACAAAGTGTATTGGTTGCACAGGTTTCAGGTGAAATCAGCTTTATTAGCAATAGCTTCAGAGATGGTGGTTTTTTTGAAAAAGGGGAACTGTTATTACAAATTGATGATAGAGATTATCAAGCTGAAGTTCAGGTTGCCAAAGCCGCGTTACTCGGCGCTAAGCAAAGTTTATTAGAAGAGCAAGCAAGAGGGAAGCAAGCGCAAATCGACTGGCAGCGTTTAGGTGATGGTGGGCAGGCTGGTGAGCTTGTCCTTAGAAAGCCACAGCTAGAAGCGCAAAAAGCAAATGTATTGTCCGCTCAAGCCAAGTTGACTAAGGCTGAGTTAGCGTTAGAGCGTACTCGTATCCTAGCACCATTCGCAGGTCGCATTTTAAACAAGAAGGTTGATTTAGGGCAGGTTGTTTCGAGCAATAGCCAACTAGCTGAAATTTATGCGACAGATTATGTTGAAATAAGACTACCCATTAACAATCGAGACTTGGCATTTATGCGTTTGCCTGAACACTACAGAGACAGTGACAATCACATAAACAGCCTGTCTGTTACTTTGTATTCGGATTTGGTCAAAGCACAGCAGTGGCAGGGGAAAATCGTCCGTACTGAAGGTGCAATTAGTGAGCTATCACAACAGTTGTATGTAGTCGCGCAAATAGACGACCCATTTTCAGTCAATCAACAAGGTGACTTTGCGATAAAGATTGGCCAGTACGTCAATGCAAAAATTGAAGGTAAAACCCTAGAAAATGCCATTACCATACCAAGTAGCGCCATTTATCAGGGCAGCTACGTATATGTACTTGACGAGCAGAATTTACTTATGCGCAGGGATATTTCATTGGCGTGGCAAAACGATGAGTTTGCGATTGTACGCTCAGGAATTAGTGAGGGAATGCGTTTGGTGACTACGTCTTTGGGGCAAATAAGTTCGGGTACACCTGTTGCACTGCGCAAGAGTAAAAATCAAGGTGAGCAAGGGCCAGCTTTTGAATCTGAACAGTGGCAGCAACTCACAGAAAAACAAAAACGTAAACTGAAAAAAATGGCAGCGGAGCGTGGCGTAAGCATTGAGCAATTACTTGCAGAGCGGAAACGCCAAGCTCGGGAGACAGGGATATGATAGCCTGGTTTACACGCAACCCCGTCGCTGCAAACTTATTAATGCTATCAATATTGTTTGGTGGTTTGTTTGCTATGTCGACCAAGATCCCACTGGAAGTATTCCCATCTTTTGAAACAGATAGAATTAGCATCAGCATGTCATTGCGCGGCGCAACCCCTGAAGATGTAGAGCAGGGGGTGTCTATTCGTATAGAAGAGGCTGTACAAGACTTAGAGGGCATAAAACAAATTTCTAGCCGCTCTTCAGAAGGCGGCGCCAGTGTAAATATTGAAGTTGACAACGGCTATGATCCAAGAGAGATGTTAGCGGATGTAAAAAGCCGGGTTGACGCCATAAACACCTTTCCGGCAGATGCTGAAAAGCCAGTAATATCGCTCGCAGAGCGCAAACGTGATGTTATCACCGTCACGGTTGCAGGCAGTTATTCGGAAAAGGAAACACGAGAGTTTGCTGAGCAAGTTCGAGATGACTTGTTGCGTATCGAAGGGGTGACGCAAGTTGATTTAGACGGTGTGCGTGATTATGAAATTGCCATTGAACTTAGCCAAGATAAACTGAGGCAATACGATTTAACGATAAAGCAGGTGGCGAATTTAATTGGTCAATCAAGCGCTGATATTTCAGCGGGTAACCTAAAATCTTCTGGTGGCGATATTTTACTTCGCTCTAAAGGGCAGGCTTATCGCAAAGATGAGTTTGCGGACATTCCAATCAAGACGAATACAGACGGTTCAGTTTTATACTTATCTGATATTGCAAATATTATTGATGGCTTTGAAGAAACACCAGTTCGCACGCGATTTAATGGTAAGCAAGCTGCGTTTATTGAGGTTTATCGCATTGGACAGCAAAGTGCGATTGAGGTTGCAGATAAAGTTAAAGCGTATATTGAACAGCGCCAAGAGACCTTGCCAAAAGGTTATGAGTTAAGCTATTGGGATGATGATTCTGTCATAGTTAAAAACCGTATCTCGACCTTAACTTCCAATGCGCTGCAAGGTGGCATATTAGTATTGGCGCTGTTGACACTATTTCTGCGACCAGCTATTGCGTTTTGGGTCTTTATCGGGATTCCTGTGTCTTTCATGGGGGCGTTTTTAGCAATGCCATTTTTTGGCATAAGCCTCAATATTATGAGTTTGTTCGGTTTTATTCTTGTGCTTGGGATAGTCGTTGATGATGCAATTGTCACAGGAGAAAATATTTATACACATCTCAATAGCTCCGAGTCGGGAGAAGAAGCGGCGATAAGGGGAACACAAGAGGTCGCAACACCTGTGACTTTTGGCATTCTGACCACTGTGGCTGCATTTTTACCACTGGCCTTCATTGATGGTGCGAGGGGCGCTATTTTTGCGCAGATCCCAGCTGTTGTGATCCCCGTTTTGTTAATGTCTTTGGTCGAGTCAAAATTTGTCTTACCAGCCCATTTAAAAAACTTAAAACCACGTAAAAATGCCCAGAAGCCCAGTCGCTTTAGTGCTTTTCAGCAACGATTTGCTGATGGTTTTGAGCGCGGTATCCTCAAGTATTATCAACCAATATTAAAAGTGGCAATATCACACAAAACAGCCACTTTAAGCGGATTTATCGGTGTGTTTCTGGTGATTTTAGCACTGATTATGAGTGGTTGGACTAAGTTTATTTTCTTTCCTCGTATTCCCAGTGAGACGGTTCGAGCCAACTTGACATTACCAACAGGCACACCATTTGAGGTAACCGCCAAATATATCGATTTAATGTCAGATAAAGCTCAGGTTTTAAAAGAAAAATATGTAGATCCTAATACCGGAGAAAGTGTTATCACGCATATTTTAGCAACCACAGGTGGACGAGGTGGTGCGTCAAATTCAGGTCGAGTTCGGTTTGAGATAACACCTCCTGAAACTCGTTCATTGCGTGTTGACTCGCGTCAATTGGTGAGAGAGTGGCGCGCATTGATTGGCACGATCCCGGGCGCAGAAAGTTTGACGTTTAGGGCTGAAATTGGTCGCTCGAGCGACCCAATTGATGTGCAGTTGACAGGTACTTCTCTAGCAGTGTTGAAAGAAGCCGCTGAGCAAGTTAAAGCGAATTTGGCGACTTTCCCAACTGTGTTTGATATTACAGATAGCCTGAGTGATGGCAAGGAAGAGTTGCAAATTGAACTCACGGCGCAAGGGAAGGCTCTTGGTTTGACCCGTACGGAAGTGTCAAATCAGATCCGCAGTGCATTTTTTGGCGCTCAAGTGCAACGGATCCAGCGAGGCCGTGATGATGTGCGCGTGATGGTGAGGCTGCCACTGTCTGAGCGCAGTAATCTAGCAACACTTAATACGTTATTGATCAATATTGAAAATCAAGGAGCTGTTCCATTAAATCATGTGGCAACGTTAACACCAGGACAAAGTCCTTCGAGTATTTATCGAATAGATAGGTATAGAACTGTTAATATTACCGCCGATATTGAAAAAGAAAACACCAATATGACTGTGTTACAGGAGGAGCTAAAGGTCTTTTTAGATCAGCTAGTTGCACAATACCCCGGCGTAACACATTCCCTTGAAGGGGAGGCGAAAGAGCAAAGAGAGTCATTTGGTTCACTGGGTTGGGCGCTGCTTTTTGTCTTTTTCATTATATATACGCTGCTCGCTATCCCATTTAAGTCCTATATTCAGCCGTTAATTGTAATGAGTGTGATCCCATTTGGTTTGATTGGTTCTGTGATTGGTCACTGGATCATGTCTATGGAGCTGACCATTATGAGTTTACTGGGTATGCTGGCCTTAATTGGTGTTGTGGTAAATGACTCCTTGGTACTTGTTGACTACATCAACAAACAAAGAGCGAAAGGTGCTGAACTAATGGACGCTGTGCTTAGGGCGGGGGCTGCGAGATTTAGGCCTGTAATGCTTACAAGCATCACAACCTTTTTTGGCTTAATGCCACTGTTGTTTGAGCAGCAGACTCAAGCTCAGTTTTTAATTCCAATGGCGGTGTCTTTGGGCTTTGGCATCATATTCGCTACGCTAATTACCCTTATCTTAGTACCGGTGAACTATTTACTGGTAGAGCGCATAAAAGCATTCGGAAGCCGATTGAGCTACAGAACAGCGTAATTCTATGTTGTGTCGCATGGTCACATATTTATTTTTCGGTAAAGCTGTGACTATGTGACTATGTGACTATGTGACTATGTGACTATGTGACGAGCCAAAGTGAGCTCGTGCGAATTCGCAATTCATTGTTTTTCTCATCATTTCCCTTTTCGACATTTTTTATCTCTAGGTTGCAGTGTCATTTCGCTATGCGCATCTGGACTTTTGTACAGAGAAAATTAAAAGTTTATATTGAAATCTAATAGTTTGAGGGCATGATGTTTTTGGGTACAAAAAATAAAGATGTGAAACAATCAGTATCACATTTAAAAATATTCAATATAAATTAAAAACAATAAAAACAATAAAAACAGATATTTATGGTTGTGTTTTTTGATTTTTTGTTCTTTTTGAAGATTCCATCAACTTGCCGTGTGAGAAATTTCATATTGTTATAATAGTTAGAGCTCTATATAATTTATATTAATTGAACGTTCAATTAAAAATATTATGCCTAAAGTTGGAATGGAACCGATACGTCGTCAACAACTAATTGAGGCGACGTTAGAGTCAGTTGCGGAGCTTGGCTTACACGCGACTACGATTAACAGTATTAGTAAACGAGCAGGGTTATCTTCTGGGATAATTAGTCACTATTTTGGCGGTAAGCAGGGCCTCATCGAGGCCACTGTTCGATATTTACTTACTAGCTTAAAAACCAGTTTGATATCTAAAGCACATTCAAATTGCGATGCAAAAGCGCGACTGATGTTCATCGTTGAGGCGAATTTTTCTGTCGTACAGCAGCAAACAAGTGCGACAAAAACTTGGCTGAGTTTTTGGGCGCAGTCGATGCATGATGAACAGTTGCATCGACTACAAAGGATCAATTCTAAGAGACTTTACAGTAACTTATCTTATTCTTTCTTTGCCCTTCTCGACAAAGAGGATGCACGAAGAGCTGCGAAGCTGAGCGCAGCAATGATCGATGGCTTGTGGCTTCGAGCAGTGCTTAGTAAAGCAAATGAAACAGCGTTCGCAGAAGCTGAACAGTTGGCAAAGCAATATATCTTATCTCTAATTTCGTCTCGTGGAGTCTAAAATGACCGCAGTGGTTTATCAAAATTTTATTCATGGCGCTTTTGTCGCTAACCAATCAAAAGAAACATTTCCGGTTGTAAATCCTGCGACTGATGAAGTGATGTATCACGTTGAAGTTGCCGATGAATATATTCAAAAACAAGCAATTGGCAGTGCTCAGCAAGGTTTTTCAAAGTGGTCGGCTATGACGCCAGTTGAACGCAGTAGGATACTCAATAAAGCTGTGTATTTACTGAGAGAACGAAATGATGAGCTGGCGAAAGTTGAGGTGTTGGACACCGGTAAGCCCATTCAAGAAGCTGACTGTGTAGATATTCAAACCGGTGCGGATGTTATCGAATACTTCGCAGGTCTTGCCCCTACGCAAATGGGCGCACAGCAACCTGTAGGGGAAGATTTTTTTTATACTCGTCAAGAACCGTTGGGTATATGTGCAGGAATTGGAGCTTGGAACTACCCATTGCAAATTGCTTGCTGGAAGTCTGGTCCAGCTCTTGCTGCAGGTAACTCACTGATTTTCAAACCATCAGAAGAAACCCCTTTAGGGGCGATTAAACTAGCAGAAATTTTTATTGAAGCGGGTATGCCTGCAGGTGTGTTCAATGTTGTACAGGGCGCAGCCAAAGTAGGTGAATGGTTATCAACACACCCTGATATAGAAAAGGTATCCTTTACCGGTGAAGTTGGGACCGGGAAAAAAGTAATGCAAAGTGCAGCATCAAATTTGAAAGATGTCACAATGGAACTTGGTGGTAAATCACCTCTAATTGTATTTGATGATGCCGATATATCTGAAGCGGTTAGTGCAGCAATGCTTGGCAATTTTTACACACAAGGTGAAATTTGCACAAACTGTACACGTGTTTATGTACATAAAAACATATATCAGGAGTTTTTGACTGAACTTAAAACACGTACAGAGCAAAATATTGTTGCAGGAGATCCCCTTGATCCTAATGTAAACCTTGGAGCGCTTATTTCGAAAAAGCACCAACAGTTGGTGCTTGATTACATTGAACAGGGAAAACAAGAAGGTGCGACGTTGTTAACCGGTGGTCATGCACTTAAACCTGAGTCAGCACCGAACGGATATTTTGTTGCTCCGACCGTGTTTATTGATTGCTCAGATGAAATGACTATTGTCAAAGAAGAGATTTTTGGCCCAGTTATGAGCGTGCTTGTTTTTGAGGATGAAGATGAAGTTATTGCCAGAGCCAATGATACCGAGCTAGGTTTAGGTGCTGGTGTTTTTAGTCTTAATATCCAACGCGCACATCGTGTCATCCATCAGCTTAAAGCTGGTATTTGTTGGATCAATAGCTACGGTAATTCACCTGCCGAAATGCCTGTTGGAGGCTATCAGCAATCGGGAATAGGCAGAGAAAATGGAGTTGAAACGCTTAATAACTATACTCAGACAAAGTCTGTTTATGTAGGTATGAGCAAAATCGACAGCCCATTTTAAGGGGGCCTCATGTCAACGTTTGATTATATTATTGTTGGTGCAGGTTCTGCGGGCTGTGTGTTGGCCAATCGTTTATCTGAAAACCCCAAAAACAAAGTTTTGCTATTAGAAACTGGTGGTTCAGATAAAAGTATTTTCATCCAAATGCCAACGGCATTGTCAATTCCGATGAATACCGATAAGTATGCGTGGCAGTTTCATACTGAAGCTGAGCCATATTTAAACAATCGAAAGATGCATTGCCCTAGAGGCAAAGTACTCGGCGGGTCATCCTCCATCAATGGCATGGTTTATGTCCGTGGTCATGCCAAAGATTTTGATGAATGGGAAGCTCATGGGGCAAAGGGGTGGAATTATCAAGCTTGCCTACCTTACTTCAAAAAGGCCGAGACTTGGCTTAAAGGAGAAGATGATTACCGTGGTGGCAATGGAGAGCTGGGCGTAAACAATGGAAATGAAATGGCCAACCCTTTATACGGCGCTTTTATAAAGGCGGGTGAGCAAGCGGGTTACCCCGTGACCGCTGATTACAATGGAGCGCAGCAAGAAGGTTTTGGACCAATGCACATGACTGTAAAAGGCGGCTATCGCAGTTCTACTAGTCGAGCTTATTTGGACCCTGTTAAAAGTCGTAAGAATCTTACGGTAGTAACAGGCGCATTGGTGAATAAGGTACTGCTGGAAGACAAACAAGTAACTGGTGTTGGATATACGTATAAAAGTCAAAATGTGACCGTACAGGCTAGCAAAGAGGTTATCTTAAGTGCCGGGCCAATAGGATCTCCGCATATTTTGCAACTGTCGGGTATTGGTGATACCAAAACGCTCGAAAGTGCAGGGGTGGAGGTGAAACATCACTTGCCAGGTGTAGGCTTAAATTTACAAGATCATTTAGAGTTCTACTTTCAATACAAATGCAAGCAGCCCATTACACTCAATGGTAAGTTGAGCTTGTTTTCAAAAGGTTTAATCGGGGCACAGTGGTTGTTGAACAAGTCTGGTTTGGGCGCAACCAATCACTTTGAGTCTTGTGCGTTTATTCGTTCTAAGGCGAGTGTTGAATGGCCCGATATTCAGTATCACTTTTTGCCAGCTGCGATCCGTTATGATGGTAGGTCAGCATTTGAAGGCCACGGTTTTCAGGTCCATGTCGGACATAACAAACCAAAAAGCCGAGGCTCCGTGCTAATACAGTCAAAAGATCCAAAAGTCTCTCCTAAGATCCAATTTAACTATTTACAGCATCAAGATGATATTGAAGGGTTTCGCGCATGTGTACGTTTGACTCGTGAGATCATTTCACAGCCCGCTTTTGACGCATATCGTGATGGAGAAATTCAGCCGGGAGAGCATGTTCAAAGTGATCAAGAGATCGATGAATTTGTTCGTCAAGCAGCAGAGAGTGCATACCACCCATCTTGCTCATGTAAGATGGGTGATGATGACATGGCAGTTGTCGACTCACAAACTCGTGTACACGGTTTAAAGGGTCTAAGAGTCGTCGACTCATCGATTTATCCAACCATACCAAATGGCAACTTGAATGCACCAACAATCATGGTTGCAGAGAAAGCAGCCGATTTAATCTTAGGTAACAAGCCTTTAGCAATTGCCAATGCCAGTGTGCATACTCATCCCAATTGGCAAGAACAACAGCGCTAGTTTGCTCAATCTCACCTGATGCCTGGCCACCAAGGCCGGGCATCTGTTTGCTTAGGTGAGTGCATCACTAACATTGCAAAAGTTAGGTTGTGTCATTCAGGCAAACGAAACAATAACAACCTTATACGGGAAAAAAAATGAGTTATTTTTATTTATTTTGGGAGGGCGACAATGACCATTTGGCTTAGTGCAGGTGTTCTTTTTACCCTACTTTCTATCGCTTTTATCCTCTACAAATGGGGCAGTGTTCAAGTTGTTGGTGTCACACCCGTAAAAACATTTACTTTTATTGCAATATTGTTCACCTCGGGGCTTGATGTTGGTTTGATCATGTTCCCACTCACCGAGTTTGCTGGTTACGCAGACATAAACACAAGCCCAGAATATGGATTTACCAACCCATTGGCTATTGAATTTGGCTACTGGGGCTTTTTGATCTGGGGGTTTTATTTCCTTACCTGTTTTTATTTCTGCGTAATTGAACCTAAAGTTCGGTTTTTTGAAATTCCATTGGTGAAGCTAGTTAACAACGTTGTCATTGTGGGTACGTGTGCATTTACAGCCTATTTATTGTTGTCTAATTTGCCTTGGTACTTACCAAGTGTGGGCGATGGTGAGTCCATAGTAACTTCATTCTATTTTATTGTCTTTGTTGCTATTTCGTTGGCAGTGTATTCAAGCACTGACATTAAATACGTAAAGTTGCTCAGTGTTTCGACAGCGTGGGTTTTTATTGGACTTATCGTCTTACTTTGGTTAAATGCATTTGTATTTGGAGATAGCACAGTTAGTAATTACTTCAGTAATTTAGCGCTAATGAGTGACTATTTTGCAAATATGCATCAGTTTGTCTTACCTCTCAATGATTATCACGAATTCTACTTATTTTGGTGGTTTGCTTGGAGCATCATGATAGGTCAATTTACAGCACGCTTTGTGGGCGGATTAAAAACTTATCAAGTACTGGCGGCCATGCTTGTGTTTCCATCTATCCCGATTGCAGCATGGTTTGCCGTATTGTACCACTACCATGAGGCTGGAATCGCAACCGATGGATTAATTAACTTTGCCATGGTGTTTGTGGGTGTGGTGTTTGTTATCAACTCCCTGGACTCACTTGTCAGACTGTACACCGATAACTTAAACCTAACAGTTAAACGGTTAGGAAAGCGCAACTATATATTGCTCAATATTATCTCGCTGTCACTATTGACGCTTTTATTCCAGTTGAATTTTCTACAAATCCAATGGGTTGGGGCGATAGTTATTGCCATATTTTTTGCGTGTTTTGGGTTTATTCTCAGCAAAAAGATGCAAATGGTCCGTAAGATTCAGAGCTCACCTGAAGATAACAAAATCGATTTTAATAAGATAAAAACAGTTAGTTAATTATGAATATTTCAAAAAAAGCGCATCTACTTCCACTACTTTTATGTTCTAACTTGGCGATGGCAGACTGGAGTACAACTGTGACAGCTGCGTCCGATTATACCTTCAATGGTGTAAGTCAGACGCAAAACGACCCGGCCATTCAAGGGAGTTTGGACAAGGCATTTGATAACGGCGTATATGCTGGCTCTTGGGCCTCTAACGTCGACTTTGGTGATACAGATATTGAGTGGGACTTTTATGTTGGTAAGTTTGTAGAGCTCAACACACTGTGGAGTGCTGACTTTGGTATTGCTTATTACACATATCATGGCGCGAGCGAGTCAAATGACGGAAACTATCCAGAAGCTTATGCTAAATTTGGCTATGACAATGCTTTGGGCAATACTGAATTTAACTTTTGGTACAGCTGGGACTACTTCGGCTCAGGCGCGGGCCATACAATAGCTATGATAGCTCATACAGTTGAAGTTGCTCCTAATCATGCGATAAGAGCGAGCTTTGATGTGTCTAATTCTCTAGATGGAGAAAAATGGTTATGGAAGGAAAGTGATAAGTCGTACTATCATTACCGATTAGCCTATCAAACAAGTGTCAACAAGTTTAATCTTGAAATAGCGGCAGAAAATACGAGTTTAGATATTGATACAGCAGATGAAAGGGTCGTTGTTTCTGTATCTCGTTCATTTTCCATGTAACCAGCTAAGTAAATTTAACACCAAGGAAGGTGTTTAAAGGTAGCAAAAGACGTGTTTAAATTAGGGTTTTACAGCCGCATCTTTTTACTTTCATGCCAAAAGTACGTACAATCTCCCGCCATTGAATGACCGCGCTCTAATTGCGTTTATGCACCAAATATCTGATCTCAAAAATATATTCGACACACAATTTGCGGCCACGCACAATACGCGTTTGGTCAAAGGTGACGATGAGCCAATTTATCTACCCGCTGACGAGCAGTGCTCATATCATCAAGTGGTTTTTGCCCATGGCTTTTATGCTAGCGCATTGCATGAAATCGCCCATTGGCTTGTTGCTGGTGAAGCGAGACGTTTACTAGAAGATTACGGATATTGGTACTGCCCTGATGGCCGCGACAAGGCCAAACAAGCCGAATTTGAAAAGGTTGAGGTTAAACCGCAAGCCATCGAGTGGGCACTTAGCGTTGCGGCTGGTTTTGATTTTAACGTATCGGTAGACAACTTAAACGGCGAGCAAACTTGTCGGTTTAGCTTTCAAAAGCGAGTGCATGAACAGGTATTACAGTTGCTAGAGCATGGTTTTAATACGCGTACCGAGCAACTGCTAAGCGCCTTATCGAGGTTTTATAACACGCCTTGGCCTTTGCAGCAGGCGCAGTTTTCTTGGGATTGTCCACAGGAGTTAGAAAATGTCATTTAAACTCGGATTAATTGTAAATCCAGTTGCAGGATTAGGAGGCTCTGTTGCCTTAAAAGGCAGCGATGGTGCAGACACGGCGCAAAAAGCACTGGCATTAGGGGCAGAGCCAAAATCAAATAACCGCACAAAGCTAGCTTTGGAGCAATTGATACCGTTTAAAGACAGTATAGCTATTTTCACTGTTTCAGGGGAAATGGGCGAGCGCATCGCGGGTGAGTTAGGCTTTGAAACGCACGTTGTATATCATGTTGCTGATGAAACGACACCACAAGACACAGAAGTGGCGGCTCAAAAGCTCATTGAGCAGGGCGTTGATCTTATCTTATTTGCAGGTGGTGATGGCACGGCAAGAAATATTTGTGCCGTGGTTGAAGACAAAGCACCTGTGCTAGGTGTCCCAGCTGGATGTAAAATTCACAGTGGTGTTTATGCCATTACACCTAAAGCGGCTGGTCGCGTTGTCGAAATGTTGATTAAGGGTGAATTGGTCACTTTGGCTGAAGCCGATGTGATGGACATAGATGAAACCGCTTTTAGGCAAGGCACTGTCAAGGCTAAGCGCTACGGTGAAATGCAAGTTCCCAGTGAAGTTCGTTTTGTCCAAAGTGTTAAAAATGGTGGTAAAGAAAGCGATGAGCTGGTCCTTGCCGACATCGCTGCGTATGTGATCTCTGAGATGGATGAAGATCAAAGGTACATTATGGGGTCTGGCTCTACGGTAGAAGCTGTCATGGAGGAGTTGGGTCTAGAAAACACGTTATTGGGTGTTGACCTAGTTCAGGATCATGATTTGCTGGGGCAGGACTTGACCGCAGCACAATTGCTTGAGCTTACTCAAGGTCACCAAACCAAACTCGTGATCACATTAATCGGTGGCCAAGGCCATATTTTTGGTCGCGGTAATCAGCAGCTTAGTCCTGAGTTAATCAGGCAAATTGGTAAAGAGAATATTATTGTGGTTGCGACAAAGCGCAAGCTACAAGCATTAAATGGCCGTCCGCTCATTGCAGATACGGGCGATCAAGCACTTGATGATGAGTTAAGTGGATATATTAAAGTCGTCACAGGGTACAATGACCATGTGATGTATGCCGTAGGGCATCAAGAATAAGTGAGGAGACGGAATGTCATTTGAAACCTATGTAGAGGCTGCACAGCAGTTTTTTGATGAATTAGTTGACCGTGCAGATGATGATGAGCTGTTTGCTGGTGGTTATTTACGTGGTCATTTTGACTTAGCAGTCGGGTACGCACAAGTTGAGGAGCTTGATCTTCAACCTCAAGAATTAAACAGCAAAATTGAAGAGAGCTTGGTTAAAGCGTATCGAAATGGCGAATTAACAGATGAAGACAAAGAGCATGTTGTCAGCATTTGGGAGCAAGTAAAAGCGCTCGCCGCTTAATCTTTTAACACTCATGACTTAAAAGTCATGAGTGTTACCGCTTGCGGCATTCCCTTCCAATTACAATACCCAACGCCAAACTACAAACAGTATTGAAAATGACACCAAATAGAATAAACCTAGTGTAGCTAGTACTTTAACTGCTTTTGGTTGTGAGTCATAAATCTCCCCTTTGATCAAAGACAAATTGAGCCAAGCAAAAAATGGCGTGGTCAAAAATGCCATAGTCATGGCAAACATCAGCATATCTTTTAGGTTGCCTTTGAAGAATAAAACAACCACCATACCAAGAGCTGACTGCAAGCCAATGATCAAAGATAAGCTATATTTCTTCTCGTGTGGTTTTATGACTTTTATTGCTTCATCCAATGTTCGTGCGTAGCCATCTAATACGGCAAGTGTCGTACCAAACATACATAAAAAAGCCACCACAGCGATAAGCCAACGAGACCACTCTCCAATAGTCAGTGCATACATATCAATAAGTTGTTTTGAAAATGCAACACCTGCCAATTCAATTTTCTGTTCTTGGCCATATTGTAGCATTACGCCGAGTATGAAAAACATCAACGCGAGCCCTAGCGTTAAAGCGTAGCCGAGGTTGAAATCAAATAGGCTTTGTTTTTTAGTGAGATTACTCGTTCTCAATTTACTTTTTAACCATAGAGAGTTGATAGCTGATATTTCAATTGGTGCAGGCATCCAGCCCATCAATGCCACCATAAATCCCAGTAATGCGAGTTCATAGGGGGAAGGTGCAATTTGCGGAGCCGGGTGCGCAGGCCCATTTGCCAGAGCCACTACCAGTGCAGCCGTTGTAGCTATACACAGAAATGCCATAATTACTTTGCTAGCGCTGTCTAGTAGCTTGTAATGGCCAAAAATGAGTATGCCTAAACAGACAAACAAAAGCCCAAAACTCAAGGTGGTTAATGCCAAGTCACCGGGCAAAATATATTGTAAGAGCGCTGCTGTTAACAGTAATACACCTGCGGTGTTAACCACCGCAGCGAGTAAATTTATGATAAAAAACAGATAGAAAAGTGAGGGGTTCTTGTCTTTGTAACCACGGACTAAGCTCTGTTTGTTGTGTATTGTATATTCAACACCAAAACGAAAAAATGGATACTTAAGTACATTGACGACGATGATAAGCCACAACAGCTGCCAACCAAATAATGCGCCAGCCTGTGTTGCTGCGACTAGATGAGAGCCACCTACGGCCGCCGTCGCCATTAAAATACCGGGACCTAACGACTTACTTTTAGAAATAATGCCTGATAACACGTTGTTTCCTTGTTTTTGTTTGCTATGTTAGCGCGTGAAAAAAAATATCCAAGTGAAAACTTTGTTAAATGGTTTGTTAATTTTTATTGTCATAATTCGTTTGTTCGAAATATGCTCTAACAAATTGGATAAAAGTTCTAAGTTTATGCGCAGGTTGTGATGTTTGTGGGTAAAACAAATACATGCCGTTACTGTGTTTTTCGATAAATTCATCCAACACGGATATAAGCCTTCCGGTCTTAAGCTCTTGTTTCACAAAGTAGTCAGCGATGCGGATGAGACCTACATTTTGCAATGCATACTGTTTTACTAAGTTATTATCATTTGTTGAAAGCCACCCTGTAACGGGAATAGACTGTTCTTTAAAAGGCCACTGCTTTTGTTGATTTACCACAATACAGGTGTGGTTAGCTAAATCTAATGGTGTAGATAGGGTATCCGTCTCGCTTAAATAGTTAGGAGAGGCTGCGATAATATGTTGATAGTCAAAAAGTTTGATGGCAACCATATCTTGAGGAGGAGATACAGTGGCTCTAAAGGCAACATCATAGTCTTTGACGTTTAAATTGTGTGTGCGGTAACTTGCGTCGATTTCAAATTCTATGTCATTGTAGCGCTTTTTAAATTCACAACATATCTCGCTAAGGTAAACTTGCGCAAACATGCGCGGAGCGGTGATACGAATGACCCCAGATATTTCATCATTATTTATACTTCTTTCGAGTTCAAATAACTGCGCTCGGATCAATTTGCCTTGCTCATATACTTGCACACCATATTGAGTCAGTTTCACATTTCGAGTCGTTCTTACTAACAGAGGCGTGTTTAATACCTGTTCAAATCGCTTTATTTTTTCAGATAATTGTCCTTTAGAGATCCCAAGAGCGTGTGCTGCCTTGGTATAACTAAGCTCCTCTGCTAACTTGACAAAAAGCAGCAGCAATTCAATGCGCTTATGCTCATTCACTTTTATTATCCTAAAATTAATTGTTTATTATTTTGAACAAAGAGTTCTTTTTTTAGCTCTTTTATTCAATTTAAAGAACAATATCATATAGGCACATAAACTTTTCTACCAGTTAAGAGCAACGTATGAGTACAGGTATTCCCTTAAACAAACACTTTCCTGTAGCCAGCCCCATAGCATATGGATGTATGGGCCTTGGCGGTAGCGGGCCGCATATAGAGGATAGAGATGTAAAACAAGCGCATGAAGTTATTGAATGTGCACTGGCCTCTGGCATTAACTTTTTTGACCATGCTGATATTTATCGTGACGGAAGAGCGGAACAAGTATTTGGTAAAGTGGTTACTGATAACCCACAATATAGAGAAAATATGATCATTCAGTCTAAATGCGGCATTCGAAAAAAGGATGGCGCACAAGTTGGCAGGTATGACTTTTCAAGTGACTGGGTGAGGGAGTCTGTCGATGGTATTTTGTCGCGCTTAAACTTGGACTATATAGATGTATTGATGCTGCATCGGCCCGATCCTCTGATGGCTCTAGATGAGCTAGCTGAGCAGGTTTTACGCCTTAAAAAGCAAGGGAAAATCAATCATATCGCGGTATCTAATATGAACTTACACCAAATTTCATTTTTGCAAAGCGCGTTAGGCATGCCCATTGTCAGCAATCAGATTGAAATGAGTTTGGAAAAATTAGACTGGCTAGATGATGGGGTATCTGTTGGTAGTGAGCGCAATAGTCAAGTTGACTTTGTCAGTGGGACTTTGGAGTACTGTCAACGACATCAGATCCAGTTGCAAGCGTGGGGGAGCTTGGCAAGAGGGCTGTATTCTGAGCAAGGTATTGATTCTAACGACCCAAAGGTAAGGGCAACAGCTGAGCTGGTTAAAACTCTAGCGAATAAATATCAGGTTGGTTCGGAAGCTATTTTGCTCGCTTTTCTATTACGGCACCCAGCAAAGATCCAGCCTGTGATTGGCACAACTCAGATTAGGCGGATCAAGAACGCAATTCAGGCTCTTGATATTCGCCTTGAAAGGAGTGACTGGTACAATCTATATGTGATTTCTAGAGGAAGGCCACTGCCATAGAAAAGTAACTTAGGTACAAAATAGAGCACTGTGGCTATGACGCCATAGCCATTTGCAAAATAGTGCTATTACTCTCTTTAAACTCATATATGCGAATCCACTGACCGCATATAGTGGCATAACCAATTATTATCACAGTAGGTAACCCCGACATCGCGATTCTTGAAAGTAAATTATCATTCTAGAGTATTAGGTTTATCGGTTCAATCTAATACTATTTCTAACCGGAACTATTTATCGAAAATGGAGGTAAACACTTTGCTTTTATTTTAAGTTGTTGATATTTAATGATATTTGTGTTGTTTTTTTAAGTTTTTTGTCTCACCGTATTTTAGTAAAAAGTACTAGTGGTCGTATCAGTGCTTTAAGATCTTGAATGAGCTAAGTTTTTCCCTCTTTTATTCATTGTTTGTTCCTTTTTTGAGGTAATACCAAAAGCTCATTTTTCACTGTTTTACTAGAGCTTTTGTTTAGATATTGGTAATAATAATTGCAACTTTTGACATGGTCACTAGCTGAATTTTGGTACTTTGGTACTGGTTGTCCAGGGATGTTTGCTTTATACAGCTCGTTACACACCACTGGAGTGTTTTATGCAACTATTTGAAACCCATACATCCCGCTTTGCCAATGGCTCAAGGCCTCTGGCTATATATGTACTTTTCACGTTACTTCTATTGTTGTTGACTGTTTTGAGCTTCCCAAGCAAAGCCATGGTGATTATGTCAGGTGAATTAGACAAGCATCTCAAGTCGTACAATTATGGTGCTAAAGCGGATAATAAGTGGGTTCAGCCAAGCCATGAATTTCAAGAGGGGTTTGGGCTATTGTTTAGTGCTTTTCATCAGCAAAACTGGCCGCTAGCTAGTGAGTTGGCAGCTGGGTTAGATTACCAAGTTATCCAGTTTAACGATGTCGATACCGATAAAACATACTATTTACTTCAAGAAAAGTACCAGTTACCCAGTGAAAAGTTTATCGGTGGTGGCACATATGTACTTAACACACAAGGCACAAATGCTGTTTTGCAAGCACCACACCCAAAAAGAGACTCATTTACTGGTACACAAGCCATAGACGCGTTTTTATATACACAAACCAAGTTGCTCATGCTGGCAGGCACACGTCGAGATAGCAGCCACGATGTAAGCGAATGTACTGGTACAAACTACTCGGCCAGTGATGTAGCGCATCAGACAGAGTCTCTGTTTCAAGTTGTACACGAATATATGAGTGATTTTGATTCGAACACCATATTTATCCAATACCATGGGTTTGGAAAAACGACTCGCGCTAAGCTTCAAGCGCAGTGCGGTACTGACAATGATTTAATGCTGAATTTAAGCGAAACAGTTCGTTACTCTACAAACCCACAAGAGCATAGTATCTTGCATTCAATTCGCCGTAGTGTAGAGAGTGAAGGAGTCATTAAAGCGTGCGTATATGGAAATGATACCAAAAGTTTAGGTGGCACATGGAACGTCCAAGGCCGTCATAGCAACGATTCAGTTGATAGCTGTCACAAAAGCGCAGATGCTTCTTCAAAACGATTTATTCACCTTGAACAAAGTTATGGTGTAAGAAAGTACCATCGAGGTGCAATGCAAAGACATCTTAAAACGGCATTGGACGAGTATTTTCAGTAACGTCTCCCTATCAGTAAACCGAGTGGCTAAAGGAAAGAAGACCGTCCTTTAGCCACTTTTTTATTTTCTAACCCTTTGCTTTGAATAAAATATTGTATAAAGTGATGAAAGTCTGGAATTTAGGTACTACAGAGGACATGTATACCTTTCCAGCAATTTCTTTATTTATTTGGAGTAAACAATGAAGTTCCCAATTCTCTTCTCAGGGTTTGCAATCGCAGCTTTTTCAGTCAATGCCCAACTTAATATTCAACTAACAACTCAGTCAGAAAGCCCCTCAATAAGAAAGGAAGGGGGTGTACTTGAGGTTCAAAAAACAGTGACAAACAACGGTGCAGCTGACGCATCAGTTAAAGTGTATAGCCATGTTGTATTTCCTGACGGAAAAACCTACGTAGATGCTATTCCAACGGAGTTATATCTAGCACCAGGTGAGAGTTATGCAGATGCCAACATGCTTCTAAATGTGCCTGCCAGCTTCCCTCGTGGTAGTTATAGCTATCATTATAGTGTGTACAATCAGGACAATAGCCAAATTCTGAGTGACAGTGTGACAGTGTGACATTTGAAAAGAAAAGCCGCATCATCGATGTGGATGTGAGTCACAGCATCGCATGTGGTACAGATATGACTGGTACGCTATGTTGGAAATTAACCGACGGTACTCAATATATGCCAACGCCAGAGCCATTATTTGATATCAAGGATATCGCAATAAATCATAAATCTGGTTGTGCGATTGTTGGGCAAGAAGTCAAATGTTGGACTAACAGACATTCAAGAACTAGGGTTGACTCTTACTGGAAGCCACTGCCAACAGCTGTGACATTCACCGATCCGAAAAAAATATTTGTAGCCCATACTTCAGAAAATTATTGCGCGATAGACAGTGGTGAGATTGTCTGTTGGAGTTCAGGAAAATGGAATCCTGGCGCGGTAAATACAGCACCGCCTAAATACGCAGATCTTCGCAACCCAAGTGATATCGAAGTTGGTCGCTCAGCCGCCTGTATTCGCCATGATGACGGTATTGACTGCTGGGGAGCAAAAAGCTTGCCCTTGGTATCTGATGTACCGACTTTCACGAACCCAACTCACCTTGTCGTTGGTTTAAGCTATGCGTGTGCGAAAGGGGATGAAGGAGTGAAATGCTGGGGCCAAGCACCAGCGGCAGATATTAACGCTCCTGAGCTTTTACCTCACACTGAATTAAGGTTTGGCTACCCAGGGGTTAACTCTTACGATGAACGAGGTATGTCCGGTTGGTCAACTCGCCCTGCGCAGATTGGGCCTTATGAGATGCAAGAATTGGTCAACCCGATCGATATAGACTTTGATTATGGCTATGTATGTGCGCTGGATGATACAGGAATTGTATGCGGTGGAAGACACAACGCTGCTGCCACAGTACCAGCTCGCTTCAAGTACTAACTCCTGAGGGGGGCATCGTGGCTTACCCAATCGGGTTCTGTTTTCGCTCAGATGAGCAAATAAAGTAATGAAGAGAAGGAGCATCATACGTGTGCTCCTTCATACTTAGGTTACAGCCTTTAAAGAATTTCAGGCTGCTTTTATTTACCGCTATCACTCCCAGCCTCAGTGATTTTTACAGATAATTGGACAAAGCTTTGAACTGACGCTCTTTTGCATACCGATAAATAAAACCGCTGTTTATCGAGGTAAAATACCTTTCTTTTTAACGATAACACTTTGCTTTTTATCCATTTGTCGGTAGTTTATTATTTGACCGAATTGCAAAGTGAAAGTATAGGGATATGTTAATGTTGGATAATGATAAAGCGGCACTCATCGACCAATATATCAATAGTTATAATGCATTTAATGTTGAACAAATGCTTGCGTTGTTTGATGACAGCATTGTGTTTGAGAATGAATCAAATGGTGAAGTAAACGTGAGGGCAGAAGGCAAGGTGGAATTTGAAAACCTTGCAAAGGAGTCTGCCAAGCTATTTAGCTCGCGTAATCAAACAATAACGGATCTTCATATTGATGAGACTCAAGCGAAAATCAGCATCGACTACTTAGGAGTGCTCGCAGTAGATCTGCCAAATGGGCTTAAAGCAGGCGATGAGCTGTCAATAAAAGGGCATTCTTTTTTCGAGTTTTATAATGGCAAAATTAGCTACATCAAAGATGTAAGCTGACGCTGATTTATTATTGCCTGAGCATATTGGAATTTAAAGGGAACTGCTGGGGTTTAGGAAGAAATAACCTTAGCCCAAAATTTTTCCGACTAAGGTTAAGCTACCCAAGAAAGACTGCACTAACCTACAACATTATCAATGGCAATAAGCTGTGCCTCTCATCTGTCCAAGTGATCATATTATGACGCTCGGTGTCCACGGTAGTGGCAGGGTTTGATAGCAAGGCAATGATACGCTCGTTACTAGTTAATACTGCCCATTTGGAGCTTAACTGAGCTGGGTTGTCATTTAGGTGTTCAAACAACAAAAGCGTTTTATCAAATTGCTGACTATGACTGAGTAAAATTGGCATCAAATCGATATGGTTATTGGAAATATGCATGAGCAAAACACCGTTGCTTTTCATTCGTTGCCAATAAATGGCCATTGCTTCTACAGTCAATAAATGAGTTGGGATGATGTCACTGGAAAAGGCGTCAATGATAATGGCATCTTGAGGAGGGAAGAGCTTAGCTACTTCATCAGCGATAAGCTGGCGTCCATCTCCTATTTTTACTTCCAAATCTGCTCGGCTGCTTCGTAAATAACTAAAGTAACGCTGAGCCATATGATGTACCGCAGGGTTAAGCTCGTAAAAAGTCAGTTTGTCTTGCTGCATTGCATATTTTGATAATGTACCAGCCCCTAAACCAATTATACCTATGTTCAATGGCCCATTCGATTGCAGCGCATTAAGTGTTTTAGCGACCCCGGTTTGAGCGTGATAGTAGCTGTTTTGATTGCTTAGCTGTCCTTCGAGTACTTCTGTGCCATGAATTGTTGTCCCGTCAATCAAACGTCGTTCTATCGCCGTGTTTAGGGGCACGTCCTTAACCGAAATAAAGCCATAGAAGTTTCTTTCGCTAGCGATGTCTAACTGTGTATATGCTTGGTTTATTAGTGTAAAGCCACCGATGGCTACAGTGAGAGTTAGGGCGTATATAAATTGAAGTGATTTTGTAGCCGTTGCTTTTTTAAGGCTGGGCAAATGAATAAAAAACACCAAAAATAATGTAATTGGGTATTCAAGTAATTGATTAAAGATTGTAGGGGCAATAATTGAACATAAGAGACTGCCTATAACGCTGCCAACGGCAATACAAAGGTAAAAAGAGGTCATTGACTGGCTGGTTGGCGCAATTGATTTGAGTGTTCGGTGACAAACAAAGCAACAAATAAGTTGTATCAAACAGTACATACTGAGTTGTTCAATTGCGCTAAATTGTCCACCAAGAAAATACATCAATACGCCAGCAAAGACAGCGAATATGAGTGCTGCTAAAGTATATAAGCTCTGTTTTGGTGCTGGTAGCCAAAAGGCGGCGATAAAAGTAAGCAGATATATGACCAACGGAATAGTCCATGTAAGGGGCATTGGTGGGATGTTGACGTTGATCATTTGTGTTGTGGAGATCAAGCTCATTGAACTGCACGCCGCCAATACAACGCAAAGTAGCCGTTTGTTATGGAAATGAGTAGACTTGGTAGAGGTCTTTTGAATTGGCGTTTGAGGTTTATGCTTGGATAAAAGGACTGAGAGCATGAACACCAAAACAACAAGTAAGGCTAGTGCGGTTATCCATATTTGTTTTTGCATGGTCAGGTTGAAATAGACTTCAAAAATAAACGGAAATGAGAGTAGAGCGACAAGGGAGCCCAAGTTTGACCACCCGTACCAATGGTAAGGCACCGATTTGTGGAAAATTGCACTATACCAATGCTGCATTAGAATAGATGTTGCGCTCAATATAACGAAAATAGGTCCAACTTGTGTCAGTAAATTAATCAAAACTGACGAAGGCGGAGGTAGCATCGTCAAAGTGCTTTTATCCACTTGAGAAAATGTCACAGCAGTGGCTGTGGCCATTAAAATTAGATGTAGCCATATTTGTGCTTTTACCTTTATTCGGCTCATGTAGTGCGCATAAAGGTAACCACACAGTAAAAAAGACTGATAGAAAAATAAACTTGCGGACCACACAGAAGCTCCTCCTCCGAATAGAGGCAGTTGTTCCTTAGATAATATTGGCTGAATTTGAAATAGCAAAAATGCGCTGAGTACAATAATCGAAGTAAAAAGGGCTGGTATCATAGTTCATTGTGAATATCGTTAAAGTTACTCGACAGCTTGCTAAGTTCATAGAGTCAGTGGCAATGTAATATCTCTAGAGTTTGTCTTAAGAAAAGCTTAATATATGAATAATAAGCTTATTTTGGAGTTGTATGTGTCGAAGTTTGAGATAGGGAGCTTTCATGTTGATGTAAAGCGCTGCCAGATCAGGGAATTTGACTCGGTTCAAACCATCGAGCCAAAAGTGATGGATGTACTTGTGTATTTACATACACACCAAGGCAATGTTGTAAGTCAAGAAGACATATTTTATGCGGTCTGGCCACAGGCAATATTTAACCCAAGCTCAGTACAAAGATGCATTGCAATTCTCAGAAAGGCATTTGGGGATGATGCGAAAAATCCATCTTTAATCATTACACACTCTAAACGAGGGTACAGTTTAGAGTTACCTAAATTGGAATCTAAAAAACACAGGTATATGCTCGGTAGTGGCGTCATTGCCTTGTTGCTTGTCGTGTTAATGATGATGTTTTTTGGGGCTCAACCGACCACTAAGACCGAGTTTTTGACTTTATTACCTATTAGCACAAGTGAACATAATGAGTTTTCGTTTGTTGTTGCACCAAATGCAGAGCATATTGCCTTTTTGCGCGAGCAAGAAAGCGGTAAACATATTTGGGTTAAGCAGCTACAGACTGGTATTGAAAAGCGTTTGACCAAGTCACCCGCAGACTACACCAGTCTGGGTTGGCGACCAGACAGTAAAGGTCTCGTATTTGCTAAGCGAGATGAAGAAACCTCCTCTTTGGTTATTATCAACTTAGACTCAACCGTAAGCCCTGAACAAAAACCAATTTATACGACATCAGATTTTATGATCTCAAGTCACAAGCTGGATTGGGCCAACGATCATGTCGTTTACTTTACTGAGAAGCGCAGAGGAAATAGTGATACTCAACTTGCGACAGTTAATTTAATCAGTGGAGAAAAGAAAGTACTAAACCAGTCTGTAGGACAAGATTGGTTGCTGATGCAAGCGCTATCACCTAGTCAAACACATGTAGTTTTGGGGTTTGAGGCGGGGCAGAATATGTACCGAATCGATTTGCTTGATCTGACAAACAATGACATTCAAACCTTAGTAACAATTGAGAATGGGTTGAGTGGTTTAAGTTGGCACCCTGATGGCAAAAGCATTCTGTTAAGTAATCGCGACAAACTACTATCTGTAGATTTGGCTGGGGATATAAAACCTATTGCGTTTAAAAACTACAAAATAGTTCGAGATGCTGTTTATTCTGCTGATGGCAGTGAAATATACATGGAGCTGGTGAATGTAGATGTGGATATACTGAGCAGCACGCGTGATAATCCCAATGAGCTAGTGCCCATCATTGATTCATCTTCTGTCGACTACTTACCTGTATTTTCGCCAGATTCATCTAAATTTGTGTTCGAGTCTCATCGTTTTGGGTTAAAACAATTATTTTTGTATGAGCATGATCAAGCTCGATTATTGTTTGATAACCCGAGCAATCATGAGTTATTTGGAATTGCATGGTCTAAAGATGGTAAAGAGGTGTTCACTGCCAGTAAAAATGCGATTTTTCGTATTGATGTTAGCTCTGGTATTGTAAACGAGACTCCTCACACCTATCACTCATTTTATCTTCGAGAGGCATTTAGGAATGAAGATGCGTTACTGGTTTCTTATCGAGCTCAAAATGGTAACGGTTTTCATGTTGCAAAGTTTGCATTAGATACTGGCGAGTTGACTGCTTATCAAGCGTCTGGTGCGCGCCTTTCATGCTACTCGATGAGTCTTGATGACAATGATACCGTGTACTTTTCAAACGAGTCAGATGTTTTTAAATTAACTGACCACAACCAAGTCGAGACCGTTTGGCAGTCTCAAAATAAAGGCATAATTGGGGTGGCAGCAAAAGAAAATACATTGTTTGTGACGGTAGAAAAAGAACATGAATATACGCTCTTAGAGCACAAACTATTGTCCGGCGAAACTCGAGAATTCTCTATTGGCAACAAAACACAGAAAATGTTGATCAATGCAAACCATGATTATTCTCAGCTGTTATTTTTGACGGAGCCTAAGCGGAATAAAACACTTGTTAAGTTGAAATAGTGAGTTGTACAGAGGGTTGAACAAACGACGAGGCACCTGAGGCGCTAACACCTTTCAAACATGGAGTAGGGTAGGCTAACAAGACCTTCATTATGCACAGGTATATTTTAAGTGCAGGGCAATATAAAAAATATATCATGTTTAACTCGTATAATTTGGTTGCTCGGCGAATGTGTTTATTGGAAATAAACAGGTGAAATGCTTTAATAAAAAACTCCCTTGTCTCTGGCTCACCCTTTGAAAGAAAGCTAAGCAATACGCCTGTAATAATGACACTAAAGCCTCTTGAATTTTACCCTTAAAACCAGACAACAAGCCCACGTCGCAAAGTACTAAACCCCATGTGCTAGCCATATACATTCGAGCCACGCCTCGGAGTTTTTCACATATCACTATTATGCGACATTTATCGCATTTAAACCGCCTCTTTTAGATGACATATTTTTAAGGTATTGTTATAAGTATTAAATCGCGCGAGTAAGTAGCTGTTGTTATGCGACATAATTCGCACTGTAGTTTTACGACATTTATCGTAGATTAAAATGTTATGTGCTTAGGCAGATATGTACACACGGATAGTACTTCTAACAATTTCAATTTTTTTTGTAACTGCGTGCGGTATAAAAAACGCGGGAAACTCCAGTACGGGATTCAAATTATTTGATGATGTTAAAATTCAACCAGAGCAAGCTGCAAAGTTAGCCGAACCATATTTGGAGTTAAGCTCAAAAATAAAACGTAAAAATAGCGATATTGACCGTTCAAAATTTGGAGAATCTAAAGTGGTTGTTTCTCAAAAAGGACGATATTACTATGTTGTAAAGGAAAACTACCCAGCCAAATCAATTAGTTTTTACGTAAAATATGCGGTAAAAGTACATGTTGACACTGGCGTGGTTAGTCCACCGAATAACGGCACATAAAAATTTGTTTAAAAAGGACAAGTTTTACTGTGCTGCTTTTTGCTATCCAGCTCCGCAGGCAAAAATCAACCCAGTAAAATTTTCCTATTAATAGGGCGTTATAACCACAATCGATATTAGGAAGTATCTTTGAAATTTTTATTATTTTTATCAATTAGTCTTTTTTTCGTAAATACGGTTAAGGCTCAATGTAATAGTGCTTTGAATGACGTAAATGTTCAGGGTGTTTGTACTAAAATAAAAACTTACAAAAGTGACGAAATCACAAAAACTCCAGTACTCGTAGTCGCTCTGCATGGTGACTCACCGTTTAATAACCCGTCTTATCAATATGAATTTGCAAATCAAATAGCTCTGCATTCTATAAATACTGTAAGCGTGGGTATGCTTCGCCCTGGATATACTGATCATTTAAAACGTACTTCTGATGGAGTTAGAGGTGAAACGGTGGGTGATAATTATGATGAATCAAGAATCCATCAAATAGCAAAAGCGATTCAAAAACTAAAGGTATACCATAATTCAGATAAAGTGATCCTTGCTGGTCATTCAGGAGGTTCTGCCATAACAGCTAAGTTGATTGCTCTATACCCTAGACTTATTAACCACGCATTTATTGTATCCTGCCCATGTAATATCCCTCAATGGAGAGCTGATATGTATAAAAGTTCTCATTACGAAGGCTTTAAAAAAAGCTTAGCTACTATTTCGCCAATTGAGTTGATTGACAATGTGGCTAACGAAATCGGTATTACATTATTCGTTGGTAAAGATGATAAGGTAACGAAACCATATCTGAGCAATGAGTATTTTGCTGCACTTAAAAAAGCAGGTAAAAAAGTTGATTACCATGTAATTGATGGCGATCACAGATTATTTCTGAACCAAACCATTTTAAATTCGGTAGTGGACGTGGTAAATGACTATAACAAGCCAAGTCAGCCGGATTCGTAACATTGTCGCGCTTTTTTCTTTCCCACTTCTTGGCCAAAAGCGCGCCAGTGCTGCTTGGGGCGTTATATGTAATTGAATTTAGGAGTAAAAATTGAACTATGAATTTCCAGAGGAACTAGAGTTTTTTGAAAGAGGCTTTGGTTATTCTAGTGAATATGACCATGATGAAGCGCAATTTTCATTCTTGATGGATTATGATACCGGTGAACGATTAATATTTGCACATTCGCCGTTTGGTAATAACTCAGTAAATGTAAAACTATTTCAGAGTACAGAATTAGTATTTCATATATACAAAGAAGAAGTTACTAACATTACTTTTCAGAATTGGGGTGGAGAGTTGGTGTTAAGAGTATATTTTGCTAATGACTTAAATAATTTCTTAGTCTACTTTAACCCGAAACCGAGACTTAAATATTGTGAGCCTAATATGTGATTGACTAAACGTGTTTGAACTTTTAGCAAGGTTTGTCAGGAGCAATTTTCAAGCGTAATTTAAAGGGGCGGGTGCAATGTTCTTGATGAAGGTTCAGTGATTGAAAGATAATGGAAGTGAATTAAAGGCTGAACTTACCCTTGGTTTTCAGCCTTTAAATTAGTTATGTGTAGAGAATTAATCTGAGTGTTGGCTGTTGATAAGTTTAGTACCCACTAAAAGTAAAGAGAGCGCAATGATAGTGGGTATTAAGTTAACTGCCAGCTCTGAAAAGCTGCCATCAAAAATGTAGCCCACTAGTCTCCCAAGCAGCACCAGTGTGAGTGAGAGAATGCCAACCAGGCAGTACTCTTTGCGAAGTTTAAAGGCACCAATCAGCACGCTTACCCATATTGCCGTTGTAGTACCTCCCCACAATGCTCTGACACTGGACAAGCCGCTTGCCGTTTCAATCGGGCTAATAAAAACATGCGCAAGCATGGTGTTTGGGGCAAACATAAATATCAAACCTGTTGTAATAAAAAATGTTGCGAGTAACCCAAGTAATATTCTAGCCATGTTTCTTTTTGTCATAATTGTTCCAAATGTGTTGCGACGTATAACTTGCAAACAGGATATGGAAAACTATGACAGTTTATGTCATATTTGTTTGGTTATGCGAAACTCAATACTTTCCAGAATGGAGCGGCTTGAAGTCATCACTGCTCGTTTAAAAACCGACGAACCTACGACGATTGGCCAGATCGCCAAAGAAGTTGGCGTTAGTACTCGAACGCTCAACAGAGACATCGAAGTTTTAAAAGAGCGTGGCTTGCCAATTGAAACAGATGCCGGTCGCGGCGGTGGTATACGGCTCGATAGGCGCTGGGGAGTTGGGCGGATCAAGCTCAATTATACAGAAGCGGTGGACTTAATGATAAGTTTGGCCATTGCTGAGCAAATGAATTCCCCACTCTTTATGGCCCACTTGAGTAGCGTACGGCACAAGGTCATGGCGTCTTTTTCCCCATCTATGAAGCACAAAGTGAATGGCATTAAGTCTCGGATCATTATCGGTAAAGTGGCGTCAGAAAATGTATTAGCTCACTTTAATGCGCCTGAAAAGTCATCCGTTGAGTTGCTGCACCAAGCGTTTTTGATGCAGCAACATATCGAAATCGCCTATTCAGATGAAAAAGGCAATCAAACAATTCGAGTCATTGAACCGCATTATTTATTTTTAAGTTACCCGGTTTGGTATGTACTTGCTTGGGATCACCTTAGGCAAGATATGAGAAGGTTTCGGTGTGACCGAATTAAAGCAATTGCAGCGAAAGGGGATGACTTTACCTTGATCCCATTGAGTCAATTCAAAGAGAAAATTCGTCAACAGGAACGTATGCAAAAACCTGCGGACGGATTACAAAAAGTACACCAATAAAATGTACTTGTTTGTCATTTTTAACAAAATTAGCAGCGCGCTCATATCACTTGTTTAGCTTAAAGATTGCGTTGACCAATCAGATTTAACCAAATGCCACATCTGACTGGTCGGTTTGAGGTTTATTTAGCAGTGCGCTTATCAACTTCAACTTTACCGTCTTTGACAACGAAAGTAACTTGCTCCATTAGAGTAATGTTGTCCAAAGGGTTACCCGGCACGGCAATAATATCCGCGAGTTTACCTGCTTCTAGTGAGCCGAGCTTCTCTTGTTGTTTTAGTAAAGTTGCAGAATTTATCGTTGCAGCCTGTAGCGCTTGTAGCTCAGTCATGCCGAATTTAACCATGCGACTGAACTGCTTGCCATTGTCTCCGTGAGGGTAGACACCACCGTCAGAGCCAAATACCATATTGACGCCTGCCTCAACCGCTTTGGAAAAGCTGGCGCGCTGCTTCGCTCCTACTTTACGTTCTTTATCGAGGCTTTCTGGCAATATTCCGGCTTTTTCTCCTTCGCCTAGGATATATTCAGTGTTGTATATGTCCATTGAGAAGTAGGTTCCATGTTTAAGGGCGAGTTTGATGGCTTCATCATCCAAAAAACTCACGTGCTCAACTGAATCAACACCAGCTCGGATCGCAGACTTTATACCATCAGTGCCGTGTGCATGAGCGGCAACGGTGAGGCCTCTTAAATGCACTTCCGCAACCAGCGCCTGCATTTCTTCGAGCGAGTATTGCTGTGCTCCTACTTTTGTGCCTTTTGATAAAACACCACCAGTGGCACAGAACTTAATGACATCGACGCCATACTTTATATTTTCTCGGACCTTTTTTCGAACAGCCCATGGTCCGTCTGCGACGCCTGCAGCAGTGACTTGATGCTCATGAGTAAACAGGTTGTTGTCACAGTGACCACCAGTGATACCTAGCGCAGGTCCAGAGGCAAATATGCGAGGGCCGGGTACATCGCCGTCATAAATTGCATCGCGCAGCGCCAAATCAGCATAGCCACCAGCGCCTAGGTTGCGCACTGAGGTAAAACCAGCTGCTAGGGTACGTTTGGCATTTCTAACTCCGGTAATCGCAGATCGAGGCACTGTTCGGCGTAATCTTTTATAGCCGTGAACCTGTGCATCACCTGTGAGATGAACATGCATGTCAAATAAGCCAGGTATTAGCGTGTGGCCATCTAAATCAATTATTCTTGCGTTTTTTGGGGCATTTCTAGGCGTGCGTTTAGAAATCGATGTAATGGTGTTATCTTCGACGACAATAGTTGCTGGGCTAAGCAACTTACCAGTTTTGACATCAAGTGCAGCATCCGCATTGAGAATAAGTGTATCGGCAAACACACTGGTGGTGGTAAATAGTATGGCAGTACCAATAAGCGTTGATTTCAAAATTATCCCCTCTTTTATCATTATTTTTTCGACTACAGTCTAGCCATGGGTACTTTTTGTGCGCAAGCAATTTACGATTGTTGGCATAAAATATGTGATGTTTTTGTAATTAAAGGGGTATTTTAATATTACCAACCGGTATTGCTGCAAGTCTATAGCAGGCTGGAACGTACGATGCTGTGAAGGTAAACCTGTTAGCTAACAATGGTTTCTCTCGGTTTGTTTAACTGAAGATAATGGAGATAATCTTGCTCTTTTAGACCCGCTTCACGGCTAGAGCGAAGTAGTAAATCATTTAAAGCTTGGTTATTTATGCCGCTTCTGAGCGCTTTGCTGCACATTTTTATGGTGTCTCTATATTCGCCTGATTCGAATAGTCGCGAAGCAAATTGCATATATGCATCCTGCTGCTCGGATTCAACAGTATATATTCGTGCGAAAATTTCTCTGTGCATTAAACCTGCCAGAACGTAGTGGCTATTTCTATGCTGTTTGCCTAGCGCCCTATGTGCGTTGAACAACATCTCTTTGGCACGTTCCATATCGCCGACAAAATAAAACAAATATGCAATGACGGTGATCGCACAGGGGTCATCCATCAAGGTTTGGCTAAGTTGTAACAGCTTTGCACTTGCTCCGGCGGTTTTGTTTTCCATAAGCATCATCATGATCAGCAATAGATTGAACTCATCAGGACAATATTTTTGAATGTTGCTAGCGTTCCTAGTAAGTGCGGACTTTAAGTCCCCCTGTATTACTTTGAACACTTTTGCGTCTAAAGTACTTTTTTTATTGAGGGTTTCTAACAGACTTATCTTGATAGTTAAAGCGGATAGCAGTGCTGTAAGTGCCGCATCTTCTTGGTATGTTCGCTCTTTACGTTTTATTAAGTTGTCTACAGCATCGCGTTCATTACAAACATGCAATACCATTAAACTCAATCGGAACATACTTGGAGACATATCCTCTATGGGAAATGCAAGTACCTGAGCGGTTGCAAGCTCCCGATTGTTCATTTGAAATGCGATGTAAATTTGCCAATAAAATACGCGTACCGGGTAGTCCAACCTAGTCTGAGGTTCCGACAAGAAAGATTTACATGCTTCGAAATCTTTAAGTTCATAATTAACATGAAATAGAGACCATTTTGCCCACTGTATATTGCGCTCCGTCAGCGGCAGCAGCAGTTTTTTAGCTAGCGAGTAATGGCCCAATTTAAGCAATAAGTTAACGAGTAATTGATTGCGCGCCTTTTTTAAATAATTAGGATACTCTTGTTTACGTAGCTCTTTAAGCTTAAGCAGGGCGCTTTTATACTGTTTATTGCGTATAAATTGATAGGCACTTTTGAACTCTTGAACCTGAAGCGTATGTTCTTCCAATATAGTTGCTAAATCTTGTGGCGTATATGGTACCTCGAGGTGTTGATTACTGTGAAATGGGTATTCACAAGCATAGTCAAATGCACTTTGCCTCTTGGCCATATAAACTAGTCGCGTAGTTGGGGGTAAAGTTTCGTTATAAACCAACTCACTAACAAGGTCATATAGATTTTTTATTGTGTCGACTCGGTTGTCTAAAAAGACAATGTCATAGGTATTTTGTTTCGCTGAGATCTCAAAAGCGCTGCCTGAGCGATACGAACGAACATGAGAAACACCTTGTTTATTCAACAAAGCCTCTAAAAATCTGATGTTGTCGCTATTATCATCGACTATTGCAATTTTTAGATCTGTATACTGCACTCTTTTTCCCTTGTTCAGTCTTTAGCAATGTTGACAAAGCTGAAAAAACATCCAGTTTGTAGTTAAATTTGGAACTCACTATTCTAATCGCTTTAAACACATAATCATAGCGCTAAATGTAATTTCATTTACATTTATTTAAAGTTTAGCTGGAAAGGGCAATTATTTGGTAATGTTGAGCAATTGTTGCACCACATGGCGCTTTACTGAATAGGCGCTTGTGGTGCAAAACACAATTGGTCTGGTATGGTCTAATTGAATATTTCTTCTACATCATCTTTGATATCTTGATATGCGTCTTCGTCAAGCTCCAAAACATGTAATACGTCTGCTTTTATATGGGCCCAATCAGGAACAGATACAAAGCGTTTATTAATCTGCACTAAATGCTCTGCCATCTTTAAGGTGGCCATGGTGCATGCGAGCTCTTGTTCGTGGTTTTCTTTGAAATACTCCATATCGTGATGTCTTAAAATGAGCTTGCAAATCGGCTTTGGTAAGTTCCAGCTGTTTGCTAAAAAGTAACCTATAGTTGCATGGTTGGTATTGTAGATGGCCTCTTCTTGGTCTACTAATAACATGTCATAGTTACTATTTGCACAGGACAAAACATTGGCGTAATCATCGAATTTGAGCGCCATTGCAGGTATGCCAGCATCATGAAATAGTCCTAACATATGCAAGCTTTCTAACGGTATTTTAACTGGGATCTTTCGGCCAATTATCATTGCGACTTCAGATATTTCGTTTGCGGTATCCCAAAACCTTTCCAAACTAATACAGCACTGGGATTGATCAAAAGCTTGTTTGAGCAAAAAACCGGTAACAAGGTGAGTGACGCTATTTAAACCGAGGAACATAACCGCTTGCCGAATATCTGTTATCGTCCGCGAGAAGCCGTAAGATGAAGAGTTGATGACTTTTAATACCGCTGCTGAAGTTGCAACATCGGTGGCAATGAGATCTGCTATTTGACCTAACTCTGGTTCATCTGATTGTAGTAAATCGTGTAGATCTGTAAGTAATTCAGGCTTTGGAGGAAGAGAAAAACCTTTTTCTACATCATTTAGAACAACATTGTCTATTTCTATCATAGTTCTTCCATTGTGATGAATGACATCTAACTGAGATATTAACACTGACTGCATTTGAGTATAGCCCTACCTTGTTAATTTTTGAGCGGGCTTAGCTGATTTTGTGTCTTTTGCCTGTTAAATAATCAACCAGTTGGTAATTCAGGGACGTTTTATTGCTTTCATTTGCTTTGTTAAGTTAAGGTTAGATAATTTTATTGTTTGGGAATAATTATGAGTCAATCACCTGAAACGGCAGCGCCGAGTGGGGCAGTTGCGCGTTTTCTTAACGGGATCGAACGTGTAGGGAATAAACTGCCCGATCCAGCTATTATTTTCTTGTCGGCAATGTTGCTGATATGGTTCCTTTCTTGGATATTTTCAAGTACTACTTTTGATGCAATAGACCCTCGTACCGGTGAGGCTATTGTTATACACAATCTACTAAGCGGTGATTCACTTGCTAACTTTTTAGCCAACATGGTTAAAACATTCACAGGTTTCGCGCCTTTGGGTGTCGTATTGGTCGCCATGTTGGGTGTGGGTGTAGCTGAGCATTCTGGCTACATCAATACGGGCTTAAAGCTTATGTTAAAACGTACACCGCAAGCGCTCCTAACGCCTTCAATTATCTTGATTGCGATTGTTAGCCATACGGCAACTGATGCTGGGTATGTATTGGTGATCCCACTTGCCGGTGTTATTTTTTACGCGATGGGCCGTCATCCGCTCGCTGGTATTGCGGCAGCATTTGCTGGTGTGAGTGGTGGATTTAGCGCAAACTTCATTCCATCAGGAATCGACCCATTGCTGCAGAGCTTCACGCAAAGTGCAGCGCAAATCATTGACCCAGATATTGCGGTGAATCCGTTAAATAACTGGTTTTTCACCTCAGCTTCTAGCTTATTCATCATTTTATTAGGCTGGTACATCACAGATAAAATCATCGAACCTCGTTTAAAAAATACGGAAATTGATGGTGACACAAATAGCTTGCCTTCTTTTGACGAAGTAAATGCAAAAGAAAAACGTGCGTTTTTAGCTGCGTCTGGCGTTATGCTCTCTGGTATTGCTCTGCTAATTTTTGCTGCAAGTGGTGAAGACTCAGCACTTAGAAGCCCAAGTGGTGCGTTAACCGAATTTAGTGCACCGCTAATGCAATCCATTGTACCGCTTATATTCTTGCTGTTTTGGATCCCTGGTGCTGTATATGGCTTCCTTGTCGGTACATTTAAGTCGTCTAAAGATATGATTGATGCAATGAGTAAATCCATGGGCAGCATGGCGTATTACATTGTTATGGCGTTTTTCTGTGCGCTCTTTATCAGTGCGTTTAGTCAGTCTAATTTGGGCGCGTTACTTGCAATTGAAGGTGCTGAAGTACTTAAAGCGCTTGCGCTACCAAGTTCTGTAACGGTTGTTGGTATTATTTTCTTAACAGCGTTTGTGAACCTATTTGTTGGTTCAAGCTCGGCAAAATGGGCGTTGTTAGGTCCTATCTTTGTTCCTATGTTGATGCAGCTTGGTTTGTCTCCTGATTTAACGCAGGCTGCATACCGTGTGGGTGACTCTAGCTCAAATATCATTACACCTTTGATGCCGTATTTCCCATTGGTTGTTGTTTACTGTCAGAAGTATGTTAAAAACACAGGAATTGGTACGCTAATTGCTCTTATGATCCCGTACTCTATCGCTTTCCTAGTTGGTTGGAGTATCTTCTTGTTAGCTTATTGGGGTCTTAGCATTCCATTGGGCTTGCAATCTAGCTACATATATCCTGCTGGGTAAGTCATAAAAAGCCGCTCAATTGAGCGGCTTTTTTTATTTGAAATGTTTAAGCTTCTGCGATAAAAATTGCCCGCAGTGGGGCAGGGTATCCTTCAATGGTTTTGCTCGGATCTAATGGATCTAAGAAGTCTGCTAGAGATTCGGTTTCCATCCACTCTGTTCTTCGTTGTTCATCTAATGACGTTGTATCTTCGTTAACAACCCTAACGTTTTTGAACCCAACACGTTCGAGCCAAAGTTTCAGAGCGTCGCAACTCGGTATATACCATACATTTCGCATTTTTGCATAGCGGTCTGTCGGGACCAAAACGGTATTGACATCACCTTCAATGACTAAGGTCTCTAGCACCAGTTCACCGCCTTTACGTAATTGCGCACGTAATTGGCTTAAAAAGTCGATTGGAGAGCGTCTGTGGTAGAGTACACCCATAGAGAATACGGTATCGAATGCTTTTAGCTCGGGCAACTGCTCCACTCCAAGTGGCAGCAAATGCACGTCTGGATCCGGGTTAAAGTGTTTGATAGCTTGAAATTGGCTCAAGAATAAGTCTGAAGGGTCGATACCAACGACAAATTCAGCCCCAGCGCCTTTCATGCGCCATAAGTGATAGCCAGAGCCACACCCGATGTCTAATACTGTTCTGCCGTGCAAATCGCTAATATGTGGTAATAGGCGATCCCATTTCCAGTCGCTACGCCACTCAGTATCAATATGAATTCCGTGTATATGAAAAGGACCTTTTCTCCAAGGCATCATGCGTTTGAGCAGGTGTGTCAGCTGTTTAGTATGGCCCTCTGAAAGTTCCTCACTCAGGCCAAACTCAACACGGTCAGCGATATTAATATGGTTTGTTTGTGACTGCGGTAAATTCTTAAGAACTTTTTCCCACTTTGGCCAATCACCGTGCTGTGCTTCTTTTTGCCAGTGCGTTAATTGTGCAGGCAAAGTATCTAGCCAATGGCACAGTTGATTTTTGGCGATAGCTGCATAAAAGTCGTTAAACCAGGTATTCATAATGTTCTCGTTATTTGATTGCTACCATTGAGCAAAAGTTAAAGCACTGATACCAAACTTGGGTATTTCCAAATCCAACAGTATGGAGTCGTTCAATGTGGGTGCTTAATGCATCCGTACGCATAATGTTCTCAATGGCAGTTCTTTTTTGGCTGATTTCTAGCTCCGAATAGCCATTTTGGCGTTTGAAGTCATGGTGTAAGTCAATCAATAGATTGTCTTTTACATCATTTTCGCCTTTGATTTTTTCGGATAGAAGTAAAACACCACCGGGTTTTAGTCCTGCGTAGATTTTTTCAAGTACAGTTTGTCTCTGCTCTTGAGGGATAAATTGCAATGTAAAGTTCATTGCTACGACGCTTGCATTCTTTATTTCGATTTCGTTGATATCGCCCAGTTGTACATCGACAGGCACCTCTGATTTAAAGCCTTTGAGGTGAAGTTGGCAGCGCTCTACCATAGGGGCTGAGTTATCAACCGCGATAATTTGACAGTTTTCTTTGTCAATATTACGTCGCATGCTGAGTGTAACTGCGCCTAACGCGCACCCAAGATCATATAAATTAGAATTACTCTGTGCAAATTGACCCGCTAACTTACCCATTGTGCTCACCATTGTGGCGTAGCCAGGTACCGACCGTTGGATCATATCGGGGAACACTTCAACGACATTAGCGTCAAATGTAAAGTCTTTTACTTCTTGCTCTGCGGCATAAATACTGTCTTTGCCAGTCACAATACTACTCTCATACAAAAATAATCTTGCCATTTTAGCATTTTATACTGGATAGTCAGTGATAAATTGAGTAGCTTGGCTACTATTAGTCATAAGAAGTAAAAAATGAGATAAAAAATGGCGAAAAATAAAGTTGTCAGCACAGAAGATATCCTATCCACCCTATGTCACTCAGTTACTGAGGTGCTCTCTTCTGCAAGCGGTAATCAAATATCGTATTCAGCAATGGTACAAAAAATCACTCGTACATGTATGAGACCTGATATCGGTTGTTTTGTTTTGTTTGACGGTGGTTTTACAGGGCTTGTCGTGACGAATTTTACAGCACAAGCGGCAATGGAAGTATATCAGGATTACATGCGAAATATGGGGATGCCTGAAAGCGAAATAGCTCAAAGCCACTTATCTGACGATGTGTCCAATGTGATGGGCGAATTGATGAACCAGATAGTGGGTGACTTTACTGGTAAAGTGCGGGAGCAGCTACATACTTCCATTACCCAAAACCAGCCGAAGATGATGGCGATTAACAAACAGGTGCAGATCTCGGTAGATACAACGATGGATAGGCCTCAAGCGAGACGAGTTACGTTTACTACACAAGGGCAGAACATTTTTTATCTTGAGTTAGCGATGGATAAAACCGAGTTTATTAAGCTGCATGATTTTGATATTTCAGAAGCTGTAGACCCAGATGATATCATCGCAAATCAAAATGCGACTTCGGACAAAGCAACAAAGAAGCCAGCGCAGACGCAAGAAGACGCGGCAGATGACGACTTCATGGCAGAGTTAGGATTGTAAATTTATTTAATAATCTGGGTTTGCCGTGCAAGGCTGTTTGTTGCAAGCAAACCCATTTAACTTTCTAGTTCGCCTGTTACGCTTTGCAGTAATTTATACGCGTCGGCGAATTCAAATCTTGCCACCATAATTTTGAGTTCGTTAATGGTGTGCTCGTCTAAACCTTCGGTCTCTGCAAGGTGTTCAACAATATCGGTTGCTTTTGAGTCATATTCTTTTAGCGCCATAGCAAATTCATTGACAGAGTATTGATGCTGCTCGTTTGCTTTCTCCTTTTTCTGTTCAAGTAATAAAGAAGCCTTGTTTTTTGTCTCGGCTAGGTAGTTTGATAGCTGATCCAGTTTAGTGAGATCTATAGTGTCAGTTTTTACTTGCCCTTCAATGTCATGTGCAATTTCTGCAAAGTACTCCATTGATAGATTGGCCCCAGCGCCTTTCATCGCGTGAAGAATATCGAGCGATAACTCTGAATTCCCCATGCTTATGGCCTGCTTTAAATTGATCACCTCTTCAATCTGCTGAGTTATGAATTTATTTAACAACTTGAAATAAACAGACTCGTTGTTTGCTGCACGCTGTATACCTTCTTTAACGTTAATTCCATTGAGTTCAACGTGGCTAATGGTTTCAGGTTGTGGTTGATGAGGGTCGTCTATAATACGTTCAGCTTTTTCTTCTAGAGGTTGTATAGATGCTAAAGTATCTACAATGGTGTTGAGCAACCCCTCGACATCTATCGGCTTTGAGACATGCCCGTTCATCCCTGCATCCAAACAAAGTTGAATATCAGGTCCCATTGCATTGGCTGTCATTGCAAGAATTGGTAGCTTATCCATAGGCATAAGTTTACGAATGGCCTTTGTCGCTTCGATCCCATCTAACACAGGCATTTGCATATCCATAAGGACTATATCGTAATCATGGTCTTGCACGGCTTTGAGTGCCACCTCACCATTGCAGGCGACGCTTGCTTGTGCGCCGTGGAAGCTCAAGATCTCAACGGCAATCTCTTGGTTTACTGGCTGATCTTCTGCGACCAAAATATGCAGACCTGCAAGCACTTGTTGATTATCTTCAATTTTTTGTTGTGTCGAGGGGGAGGGGGTTGCGCCAAAGCAAACTTGAATACAGTCTAACAAGCTCGACGGGTTAAATGGTTTCAGCAGCATACTATCAATCATGCTCTTGTGTGATTCTTTGAACGCAACTTCATGACCGTGAGCGGTGACGAGTACAAAAAAGCCGGACAAGCCTTTTTCCTTCAATTGCTCAATGGTATCCACACCATTGATATCAGGCATATGCCAATCTACAAAGTAGATATCGTGTTCATAGTGTGATTGCGTTAGTTGCTCGATAAAGCTTTTTCCACTTTCAAATAGTGACACCTTAAAACCCAGAGATTCAAGCATGGTTTCCATGATGTCTCTAGCATCTTCGTTGTCATCGATAACACAGGCTGATTTACCTTCAAAGCTTTGGCCACTTTTCGCAGGTGTTGATGCGTAGTTATTGATAGCCATCGGCAGAGTAAAATAAAACTCCGAACCACAATTTAGATCACTCTCAACGAAAATCTCGCCACCGAGTAATTTTACCAACTGCTGAGAAATAGTCAGTCCAAGTCCCGTGCCACCATATTTTCGGGTGGTGGAGGTATCTGCTTGAGAAAAGGATTGAAACAACTTTGTTTGTTGCTCTTTACTCATACCAATTCCGGTGTCTTTGACGGAGAAGGTGAGCTTGGCTTGATCTGATTGCTTGTTCAGTATTGATACCGAGAGAGTTACGCCGCCAGTTTCAGTGAACTTAACTGCATTGCCAGCTAAGTTGATGAGTATTTGTGACAGTCTCAACGGGTCGCCCACAAAATTATTGGGGAGATCTGTTGGTACATTAAATATCAGGTCTAGCTGTTTCTCTTGTGCTTTGAGTCCGACTATCGTAGTTACATTATCGAGTACTTTATCCAATTCAAAGGGAATATGCTCAATGTCGACTTTGCCTGCTTCTATTTTGGAAAAGTCCAGTATGTCGTTGATCAATTTCAGTAACTGTTTTGCCGCATAATCAATTTTGGTCACGTATCCATGCTGTTTTGGTGACAAGTCTGAATTAAGGGCGAGGTGAGCCATACCGATAATCGCGTTCATAGGTGAGCGGATTTCATGACTCATATTGGCAAGAAACTCCCCTTTTACTTGCGCATTTTTATCAGCTTCTTCTTTTGCATTTAGCATCTGACGTTCAAGTTCATTGCGCTCAGTCACATCTAAGAAGGTGCCTACAACACCGCCCACTTCTCCTAAGCTATCAAAAAATGGTGCCTCGTACACAATGAGCTCTCGGGGATCTTTGAGGCTATTCTCCATGGAAAGTGCAAATGAGTGGGCGTCCTTTTCTGTAATGGTACGCTGGGACTTTGTATCCAAGTAAGTCGCAGTTTTATCATCAAACACGTCGTTTAAATGGGAGTCAGTGACTTCGACTTCGAATTTATCGATAAACGCTAAAAAGGCTCGGTTGACCCCCATAAAAATGCCTTTTGTGTCTCGGTAATAGGTTGGATTAGGGATAGCATTGATGATGTGTAAGGTGAGTTCTAAATGGGCTGCTAAGGCATTTTCTGCTTCAATTTGTTTTTGCGTATTTTCACTTAACCTTAGCTGTATACTCAGGTCTTCACACAATAGCTTTAAGCATTGTTCATGGGCATTTTTTAAAGGGCTAGTAAAGGCAACGACAACACACCCCGTAAGTTCCTCACCAATAATGAGTGGTAAGTACAGTATGGTATGTACTTCAAGAGTTAAACCATCTTTGTGTAACACAGCGTTTTTGTTCTCACTAATGAAGGCTTGCGTACACTTTTCAGACACGAGTTTATTAACTTGAATTGATTGTTCATCAAAATAGGCTGGGAAACCTATAACGGACTGTTGTATAAACCTTTCGCCCTCATATTTGAAGAGGGCGACGCTTGGACTTTGAAAATGTTCGGCGATAAATTTTGCGGCTATCTGGTTCATTTGTGAGGGAGCGGTACAGTGGCGTATTTCGCCGCTAAAAGCATGTCTTATTTTGGCTGTATCAGCGCGCTCGTCGAGGCTTTGGTAGGTCAGTGAAACAGATTGCACGATGTCAGCGACTTCCCCCTGTAAATTTGCAGGCAATGAAATGCTCTGGCCATTGTAATTTTTGTCGATGCAAAAAGCGCGGTGTAACAAACTAAAAGGGGAAATAAAGCGTTTATTCAAGTAATACAATATAAACAACGTAATAAACAACAAAGTAATTAGGCTTACCCAGAGGTAAAACAGTAAATTGTTACTGCTTTGATACATGCGCTGCTTTGCCAACAGTAATTGTGCGTTGGTCGCATCTAAGGCAAGTGCAATTGCGCTGGTTGATTGCTGGTGGGCAGGCATCAAACTTTTATCCCAGGTTTGTTGCTGAATGTTTGTCTGCTGGTCAGAGAGTGTTTCGTATAGCGTTTGCATCACCATATAGGTGTTAAATGCTTGATTGAGCTTGCTATTGGTATCGAGGGACTCTGAATTTGATTTGAGCGATTCTAGTGTGACGCGAGAGCGGATCAATTGTTGTTTTAGTTGTGTTCTGCTCTCAGAGTTGTCTAACACATGGTTTTTTACATCAAACAGCAGCGTTAAGTTCGTCATTTGAAGTTGATTTAGCGCGTCATAACGTGCACTGAGTTGATTGATGTGAAGCTTCTGTGACGTCATTTCGCCTTCCCAGCTTGACATAAAAACTAAGTTGGCGACGAGTAAGGTAGGGAGTATTACAAAAAACGAATGAAACATTGTTTTTATTGACATAACTTACTTTCCAAAACTTGACTAATATTAACAATAGTCGCACGCACGTAATTAACAAGCGGTGTGAGATGACGTAGGGAGCTGACGAAATGTGAAGGGTGTCAAAAGATGGCTGAAATACTCATAGTTGATGATGTTGCAGAAAACTTGCAAATCCTTCAACTTATTTTAAGGAACGAAGGACATAAGGTGTTTGCTGCGATTAGTGGCGAAGTTGCTTTGAAAATTGCAAACGAACATCTTCCTACTTTGATTATTTCCGACATAAAAATGCCAGGTATGGATGGACTTACATTGTGCAAAACATTGAAGCAAACACAAAGAACTGCACAGATCCCAATAATATTTGTTAGTGCAGAGCGAGAGACGGACAATATTGTCGCCGCGTTAGAAGTTGGTGGTGTTGATTATATTACAAAGCCTTTTAAGCCCCCAGAAGTATTAGCAAGAGTAAATACCCAATTAAAGCTGTTAGATGCGCATAAATTGGCTGTGCGCCAGCAGCTGTCCCATGTAATGAATCAAATGGTGGTTGGTGTCGCACATGAAATCAATACACCACTAGGTGCAGCTATCACAGCTGTGACGCATTTTGAAGGTATCTTATCTCAATTGATTGACGCATTTGGCAGTGAAACGCTCAGCGCCGAGCAGCTTGCTACGGGACTAGAAGAATCCAAACAAGGCGTGGAACTATGTGAGCGAAATCTGACGCGAGTAGCACAGTTCGTTAAAGTGTTAAAAGAGATCGCACGCGTTGAGCGTCCAACGACCCCCTCTGCTGTTAATGTTATTGCTTTATTAAATGATTTGAAAAGTAGTTGGTCTAAAAAGAACATCTCTATTGAGGTGCGCGCGATGGATGCAAACTTTATGGCCGACAGGGACATATTATTGACCATTTTTGACAATCTGATAGACAACTCATTGTCCCATGGCGGCCTGAGCAGTGGTAAAGCCATTTCCATAGAAGTGACATTAAAAGAGCAGTACATTGAGTTTTTGTACTACGATCATGGGCAGGGTCTAGTTGATATCACCCCGGAAGAGGTTATAAAGCCTTTTATTACAACTAAGCGAGGCAATAGCGGACACGTTGGGTTGAGCGCTTCTGTTACCGCGAATTTAATTGGAAGTGCTTTAGGCGGTTCTTACCAGTTATCTAACCGGGGTAGAGGATTAGAGTGGTCAATTGAAATTCCATTAAATTCAGCTTGATCTGAATCAACGATTAATAATTATCGAGAGTGAAGCGGACATAAGTCCTTATGTAGGTGCCTTTATTTCACTAAGCTCGCGAACAAAGATATTATATCTTTGTTCGAGGGGTTAATTATAAATAATTCTTATAGTTAATGTTTTGAATTGAAGTCACGCAAAAAAATTGGTGGAACCATTATGCAACAGCTACCTACAGTTGATTATAAGTCAGCTACAGCAGCAAAAGAATTTGTTGAGTCTCTTCGCAACACGGGTTTTGGTGTTCTTAAAAATCACCCAATTCCTAAAGAGCTTGTAGAGTCTATATATAAAAACTGGCAAGAGTTCTTCTACTCAGAAGAAAAGCACGACTTCCTATTTGACAAGGACACTCAAGATGGCTATTTCCCACCGGAAGTTTCAGAAGTCGCTAAAGGCTTTACTGTAAAAGACATTAAGGAATATTTTCACGTTTATCCAAAAGGCCGAGTACCTGCTCAGTTAGATGCTGAGATCAGAGAATACTACCGTTTAGCAAACGAGTTTGCAGCCGAGCTTCTAAGCTGGGTTCAATCCGAAGCGCCTGAAGATGTACGTGCTAAGTTTTCGATCGATCTAAAAGATATGATCAAAGACTCAGATCAAACACTGTTACGTGTTTTACACTACCCACCAATGACTGGTGACGAAGAGCCAGGTGCAATTCGTGCGGCAGCGCATGGTGATATTAACTTATTAACTGTATTACCAGCTTCTAATGAGCCTGGGTTACAGGTTCAAAAAGGTGATGGTAGTTGGTTAGATGTACCATGTGATTTTGGCTCACTAATCATCAATATCGGTGATATGCTGCAAGAGGCATCAGGTGGATACTTCCCATCAACAATTCACCGTGTGATCAATCCGACGGGCAAGGCGAGTGACAAATCGCGAATTTCACTACCGCTGTTTTTACACCCTAAGCCGGAAGTAGTGTTGTCAGAACGATATACTGCGGACTCATATTTGCAAGAGCGACTAAGAGAACTAGGTGTTAAGTAACACTCTGATTTAAAATAAAAAAGCGGCTTTGTTATAGCCGCTTTTTTATATTTTTAAAGTCCTGATTTTTGAATTTTTCCTGACAATTACGTCAAAGTGTGCAATATTAAAATTTCTCAAACTGAGAAAAAATAATAAAAAACTTAATGACAACGCTGTCATTTATTGTGTAACATCAAATCAACATGACTGAATACTGTGTCGCGAAGAAATTTGCGTTCATATCTTTTTTTTAGGGGTCGCTTAATGATGGCTAAACAGGTTGAACAAGACCAGTTGTATATAGGTATTGATGGAGGGGGGACAAAGTGCCGCGCTACCATCTACTCAATCAAAAACGGCGTTTTGGGAACTGGTCTAGGTGGACCTGCTAATCCTCTTCATGGTTTTGAAAGAACCATTGAGTCAATAATGGTGTCGACTCAATTAGCACTGCAGGATGCAGGACTTAGAATTGAAGCTGTTCACAACTTATATGCGGGCTTAGGTCTTGCTGGTGTGAACCTTCCAGCATTGCACGAAAAAATAATGAGATGGGACCACCCATTTAAACAAATGTTTTTAACTACAGATCTACATACGGCGTGTATTGGCGCGCACGAAGGTGGAGATGGAGCTGTAATTATAACTGGCACGGGCTCTTGTGGCTTTGCAATGGTTGATGGTGTTTCGGTCAATTATGGCGGACACGGCTTTGCACAAGGTGACATGGGCAGTGGTGCATGGATGGGTTTGGAAGCGGTAAAAGCTGCTTTATTAGCAATTGATAAACTCGGTCCAACTACTTCTTTGAGTGATACCTTAAAACAGCATTTTAACACCACAACAGCGATGGGTATTGCTGAACAAATGGCAGGTAAACCTTCCAGTAGTTATGCTCAGTTAGCGAGATTCGTTTTGGCTGCTGCTGAAGACAAAGATGATGTCGCTTTGAACATTGTCAAAGAAGGGGCCGACTATATTAGCAAGTTAGCGCATCGCTTAATGGAAAATAACCCGCCTCGTTTATCTATGATAGGTGGTCTTTCTGAACCATTGCGTAAATGGCTTGACCCTGAAATTGCAAAGATTGTTGAATCTCCAAAACAGCCGCCAGAAATGGGCGCAATTTTCTTTGCAATCCAAAGTGTTGAGCAGCAGTCCGAAAAGGCGGTATAAAAATGAAGAAATATTTAGCACGCCAGTTATTTGATGGGCACAAACTCAAAAATAATGTCGAGTTTTTGGTAGTAGATGGAAAAATTTCATTCGCAACTCAAAACAGTGATGAAAACCCTGAAGTCCTAGAAGGGCTGGTTGCACCAGGATTGATCGATGTGCAAGTAAATGGTGGCGGCGGCGGCTTCTTTAATGCCGAACAAACCATCGAATGCTTAAGAACCATTGTTACAGCACATGCAAAATATGGCTCAACAGCGTTAATGCCTACACTTATTACCGATAAAGTTGAAGTAATGGCACGTGCTGCGGATGCAACTGCACAAGCAATTGCGCAAGGAGAGCCTGGTGTTGTCGGGATCCACTTTGAAGGCCCACATTTGTCTTACCCTAAAAAAGGTACGCATAGTGAGCAGTTCATCAGACCTATCTCTGAAGAAGAGTTCGCGATTTATGCAAGGCAGGACCTTGGTATAAAGATGGTAACCTTGGCGCCAGAAACCGTACCGCTGGAAGACATCAAACGCTTAATTGATTTGGGTGTGAAGGTAAGTGTTGGCCACTCAAATGCAGACTTTGAAACAACCATGGCTGCACTTGAGGTCGGTGTAGATGGCTTTACGCATTTATTTAATGCGATGTCGGCATATACATCGAGAGAGCCTGGCGTTGTTGGTGCCGCGTTGTGGGAAGATAACGCTTGGTGTGGTTTGATTGTAGATGGTCACCATGTGCACCCTGCGTCTGCAAAGCTTGCGATACGCTCCAAACAACGTGGTAAAATTATGCTTGTCACCGATGCAATGCCTCCAGTCGGTACTAATGATATGGAGTTTGACTTTTTTGACGGCCGGAAAGTGATTAGGACCGGTGACAGACTCAATTCCACAACTGGTGAATTAGCGGGTAGTGTGCTTGATATGGCAAGTGCGGTGAGAAATACGGTTAATACACTTGATATAACGTTAACTGAAGCATTGAGAATGGCTTCGTTATATCCTGCGCAATACTTAGGGTTATCTGACAAAGGCCATCTATTGGAAGGGGCTGACGCAGACTTTGTAGTATTAAACAACAGTCAAGAAGTTCTAAGTAACTTCATTGGCGGAAAAAAAATTTAAAGTTCCCTGGGTAAAAAACCCCGCTGCAGTTTAGCGGGGATTTTTTGTTTTTACAGGAAAGGTATTGATGACGAATAAAAAACAAAGATTGGCTTCATTAGATGCCCTGCGTGGTATGGACATGTTTTGGATCTTAGGTGGTCAGTCTATTTTCGCGGCGCTTTTTGTACTGACTGGTTGGCAAGGTTGGAAACTCTTTGAAGCGCACACTGTGCACAGCCCGTGGCATGGGTTTACATTTTATGACTTAATATTTCCTCTGTTTATCTTCTTATCTGGTGTTGCTATGGGGTTATCCCCAAAGCGTATAGATCATTTACCATTTAGTGAAAGAAAGCCTTACTACCAAAAAGCGCTCAAGCGGTTATTTTTATTATGTGGCTTAGGGATTATGTACAACCATGGTTGGGGAACAGGTATTCCACTAGCGCTTGATGAAATTCGCTACTCAAGTGTCTTGGGTCGTATTGCAATTGCTTGGTTCTTCTGTGCGATGTTGGTGTGGCATACAAGCTTGCGGACGACAGGTATCGTGGCTGGGGCCATTTTATTAGGCTACTGGGTATTATTGAACTTTATCCCGGTCCCCGGAGGAAGTGCTGGTCAACTTGCCGCGCCAGGCACATACAGCTGGAACGCTTGGTTTGATCAAAACTTACTGCCAGGTATTACTTATCAAAACCGTCCGGTTGACCCTGAAGGCATTCTTTCTAGTGTACCGGCCATTGTTAATGCAATAGCAGGTGTATTTGCTGGTCAACTTATTGCGCGTGTAGACAAAATAGGGCAATGGAAAACTGCTGGTTACCTATTCGGAGCAGGTGCAATCAGTGTAGCGCTAGGTTGGCTATGGCATTTGCAATTTCCGGTAAACAAAGAACTTTGGACCAGCTCTTTTGTATTTGTAACCGTAGGTTGGAGCGCAATTTTACTTGCGCTATTTTATGCGTTGGTTGATATTTTGAATGGGCAGAGATTTGCCTATCCATTTGTGATCATCGGCGCTAACTCGATTATTATTTACTTAGCTTCCAGTTTGGTTAATTGGGAGTTTATTAGTAAGAGTGTATTTGGTGGATTTATCAATGCAGTTGGACCAGATTGGCAGCCTTTATTTGCGGTGATTGCTTTGTTACTGGTGCAGTTATTGGTTCTTCACTGGATGTACAAACGCAAAATATTTGTCAGCGTATAATCCCCTAATTCTGAGTAAAAACGGCCGTCATTTTGATGGCCGTTTTTTATTGGCTCAAAAAAAACACAAATTTTTCTTCACTTTTACTTTACAAAGGCTTTTTTTCTGATAATAATGACAGCGTTGTCATAATGGTAATGACCTAATATAGTGTATCCCAATTAGGTTTAGATCTGGCCTTGTTTTGATTGCACGCGAAGCAGGGCTCAGATCCCATTTTTCTTAATTCAAACTCAACATTGAGCTTTAATATCATGCAAATAGTAATTTTAAAAAATGCTGCTGAAGTCGCTGCTTATGGTGCAGATATATTTGAAAAACAATTAAATCGCAAAGCAGAATCTGTGTTGGGTTTAGCAACAGGATCTACCCCGGTTGCTTTGTACCAAAACCTTATCGAAAAAAACAAGCAGGGCGGAATCAGTTTTAAAGATGCCGTGACGTTTAACCTTGATGAGTATTTAGGCCTAGAAGGCACGCATCCACAAAGCTACCGTTACTTCATGAACGAGCAATTGTTCAACCATATCGACATCAATAAAGATCATACACATGTGCCTCCAGGCAACGCGAAAAACCCGGTTGAAGCGTGTCAAGAATATGAAGCTCAGATCGCAGCTGCTGGTGGAGTGGACGTTCAGCTATTAGGTATCGGTCGCAATGGGCATATCGGTTTTAACGAGCCATCGTCAGGTTTAACTTCGAGAACACGTGTTAAAACGCTGACTAAAGAGACTATTGATGATAATGCTCGTTTCTTCGGTCCTGATGAGTATCAGCCGCATTTATCAATTACTATGGGTATCGGAACAATTTTAGATGCTAAAAAAGTAGTTTTACTGGCTACTGGTGAGAATAAAGCTGAAGCAGTTAAAGCTACGGTTGAAGGCCCATTAACGGCTTCATGCCCAGCGTCAGCATTGCAACTGCACCGTGATGCGGTGATCGTGATCGATGAAGCCGCTGCCAGCAAATTAGAGAATATTGAGTTTTACAAACATATCGAAGCTGAGAATCAAAAGCTTCAAGCGCACCTTGCCTCTCTGTAGTGTGAATTCACACTGTAGTTTAAAGCCCTTACGGGCTTTTTTTTTGCCTAAATACTTGGCAAACAACGCGACTATTGTTAGCGTGACAGCGTAGAAACTAAAATTAGATTTCTGTTAATTATTGGTCGTGTTTTCTCTGATTTTGCATTGAATTTAGGTGGCACTATGAGTGCTTGGCTGTGAACCCCAAATTTAATTCATACAATCTAGGATTATCTGCTTATCATATTAGGTAACTCACATTAAAGGATAAAGTGCTTGTTGTACTATACACAAATGACGCTAGACAGGGCGTCTGCTCAGCGAAAAGATAAAAACTGGCTGTTGACTCAATACGGAGACAAAAGCCGCTGGTTGCTTATTCATAATGATAAAAACCTATACACTGAAGATTTGAGCCAGTTAGCCTATTTAAAGCAATCGCAAATAGAACAGCTTGATAAAAGCCAGGCAGTATTTTTGGGCAAAGATGAACAACACGCTTATTTTGCTCTAGATGTTTCCAAAATTGAATTAGGCGATTTACGAGCGCATATAGATGTCTGTTCAGACGGTTGTGATGATGGCGAATATCGTTTTGATGATATGAGAAAGGTAGGCCCTAAACTTGAGCATGTGAGTGCGTCTATTGGAGTTTTAGCCAGAGGTCTGTGTTATTGGCACAAAACACATTGTTTTTGTGGCCGTTGCGGACACCAGAATATCCCTGTTGAAGCGGGACATGCGAGAGTGTGTACTAACAAAAGCTGCAATCATATGACTTTTCCTCGAACGGATCCTGCTGTGATCATGCTAGTCACTCATACTTTTAAAGATGGGGTGGAGCGTTGCCTATTAGGCCGCCAAGAGAATTGGCCTGACGGTGTATTTTCGACATTGGCAGGCTTTGTGGACCCAGGTGAGTCATTGGAACAAGCGGTAGCCAGAGAAGTAGAAGAAGAAGCTGGCGTATTAGTCGATGATGTCCAGTATATGGCATCTCAACCTTGGCCGTTCCCTTCATCACTTATGCTCGGTTTTATTGCGACTGCGAAAAGCACAGACATTTTTGTTGAGCAAGATGAACTAGAGCAAGCGCAATGGTTTTCTCGCGCCGATCTCGATACATTTGGAGAGTGGGGTGACGATAAACCCGGCTTTAAACTTACCAGACCAGATTCAATATCACGTTACTTAGTTGAACATTGGCGTCAACTTCCAGAAAAAGAGTAAAGAATGAAAAAGAATACCAAACTAGCCAGTGCTGGCCGTAAACCTCAATATACGCAAGGTACAGTGAACCCTGTAGTTCAACGTGCTTCGACCGTTGTTTTCGACTCAGTAGCAGATATGCATGAAGCAATTAAAGAGCGTGGTAATCGTACATTATTTTACGGTCGTCGAGGCACCAATACGCACTATGCATTGCAAGACGCAATCACAGAGCTAGAAAATGGCGCTGGTTGTGCACTTTATCCCAGTGGTGCAGCTGCGATCAGCCAGAGCTTGTTGTCTTTCTTAAAGTCTGGTGATCATTTACTTATGGTTGATACCGCCTATGAGCCGACTCGTGATCTGTGTGATAAGATCTTATCTGGTCTCGGTATTACAACCACTTATTATGATCCCATGATTGGTGCAGGGATAAAGGATTTGATACAGGAAAATACCAAAGTCCTCTTTTTGGAGTCTCCTGGTTCTATCACAATGGAAGTACAAGATGTTCCCGCCTTAGTGAAAGAAGCCAAGGCCCATGGTTTGATCACCATGCTTGACAACACTTACGGAAATGGCTGGCATTATCGACCATTGGAACACGGTGTAGACATCAGTATTCAAGCTGCAACTAAATATATTGTTGGTCACTCGGACGTAATGATGGGCGTTGCTGTAGCCAACGAGGAATATTGGCCTGTACTTCGAGAAAACTCATATTTGTTGGGGCAGTGTACATCGGCGGACGATGCTTATCTTGCGTTGCGAGGTTTAAGAACAATGCCAGTTCGCTTGCAGCAACATGAAAAAAGTGCGTTAGCGGTAGCTAAATGGGTTGAGCAGCATCCACTGGTTGATCATGTACGTCACCCAGCATTGCCGTCAAACCCAGGTCACGAGCACTTTAAGCGTGACTTTGACGGCAGTAATGGTCTGTTCTCATTTGTTATGAAAACAGGAAACCAAAAAGCAATTAACCGTTTTTTAGACAGTTTACATCATTTTAAAATGGGCTTTTCTTGGGGGGGATTTGAGAGTTTGGTGACTGCCAACCGCTCTATGGCTGCGCTGAGAACAACCACTGGTTGGGAGCACGGCCCCATTATTCGTTTGCATATCGGCTTGGAAGATGTGGAAGATTTAATTGCTGACTTAGAGCAAGCGTTAGCTGTTTACGAATCTCACCTTTAAGCAAGGTTAGTAGAGGCTGCAAAAACACAGCCTCTTTAAATTAAAGGCTCTGAGCGTAATGATACAGGGCTTTTAAAATCGAGACCTTCTTTTCGTTTCCTTCATGTTCATAAACTAGGTTCTCAAGGGTGAGCATGAAGTCTTGTGCATTGATGGATGGATTATCTTCACCGTGCATAAGCTTACCTTGACAGTATTTTCTCCAAGTTTCTAGTTCTGACTGAGACAGACTTTCAGGCCAGTTACGTGCGCGGTACCTAAACAGCAGAGTGTGGAATTTGGGATCTTCAAACTCTAAGGCTAGGCTACCTAACTCAACAGGCGATGCGCTGCGAACAATTGCTAACTTTGCCTTATCAGATTTACTAATAAAGCCGTTATATAGCTGATAGTCAGGGTTAGTGTTTTCACTAAAGTCGCCTTGTTCAGCAAATACCTGCGACACCTTATCGCGTAACTCTGGATGCGCTTTTAAGAATTTTAAATGTTCTAAACATTGCTCTCTGTCTATCCCTAATCTTGCTGCATTTTCAGGTAGCAAGGTTTTTGCTGGTGCAATAATTGGGCACTTGTTCAAATGAACGAGTTTTAAACCCACAGGCAACATGCCTTCTTCAAGCTCAGAGTGCTTGGTATAAAGTCTATCGCGCAATTCTTCTACAGATAGATCAACCAGTACACTCGGGTCGTGCGTTAGGTTAAAGCATACAACGGCATTTTTATTGACGGGATGAAAACTCATTGGTGCAATCCAAGTCGTGCACCCTTGTGTAGCAGGGATCCTTGAAGAAGTATGCACTAAAGGCTGCATGTTAAAGACATCAACAATGTCAGACAGTGCTTTTTTTGTTCTCAGATTAAAGAAAAATTGATACAGCTTTGGCTGCTTTTCTTTAATCAATTTTGCAAGTGCAATTGTGGCAGTGACATCACTTAGCGCGTCGTGGGCAGCACTGTGTTCAATACCATTGGCAACTGTCAGTTCTTCAAGGCGAAAACTGGGCGAACCATCTTCTTTTTTTGGCCATTCAATGCCTTCAGGGCGCAGAGCGTAACACGCTCTCACCAAATCGATGATATCCCAGCGGCTATTACCATTTTGCCACTCTCGTTCATACGGATCATAAAAATTGCGGTAAAGGCTATAGCGTGTGACTTCGTCATCAAATCGAATGCTGTTGTATCCGGCTACACAGGTATTTGGGCGGCTAAATTCAGCATGTATTTTTGCCATAAATTCGCTTTCAGGCAGCCCATGTTTTAGCGCGTGTTGTGGCGTGATCCCAGTGATCAAACAAGCTTCAGGGTGTGGAAGGTAATCAGGCGCAGGCTGACAATACTCAATTAGTGGCTCGCCTATAATATTCAAGTCGTAGTCAGTTCTAATACCAGCAAACTGACTTGGTCTGTCTTTTTGAGGGCTTGCGCCCCATGTTTCATAATCGTGCCAATAAATTGTTGGGGTATTATCGTTGTTTTCTTGATTCTTTTTTTGGTCGCTATTCGTCATAAAATCATTGGCTTATATAAAAATAATGTTTTACTTTGTTTGTTCGTGTCTCTTGCAATATCGCCCAAGTGTGTGTATAGGTGTGTGTATCAAAACTTGCAAGTGTGTGTATGGTCGTAAAATGCTATCTGATGCTAAATTAAGAAACCTAGTAAATAAGAAGAACGACCCCGTCACATTATCTCATAGAGACGGGCTAAGAGTAAGACGTAATAACAACGGAACAATATCTTGGCAGTATCGCTGTCGATATGCGGGAAAGCAGCAAGTAATTACATTAGGCTATTATCCACAGCTCTCTATTCGAGGTGCGCAAGATTTGGCATATAAACTCAAAGGCTGGATAGCCGATGGTGAAGACCCGAGGCTTAAGCTTAAATTGCACAAAGCAAGTGAAGAAGAGCAATTAACGCCGGCTCAAATTGTAGATAGGTGGTACAACAAAAATAAACGTTTATTCAAGCCCAAAACGCAAACACTCTATGAAAACAATATCAGTAAGTGGATTGCACCAAGTAAATACCTCACCGAAAAGCCTGCCAGCCAAATGAAGCCACTAGATTGGAACAATTATTTTGATTTTGTTTTTGAATCTGGTTCACCGAAACTTGCTCCCATTATGCTGGTTAGGTTAAAGACTGCTTTTAGGTGGGCTGCCGCAAGAGGAGAGGTTACCAACGATAATTCCTTATTTAATATTAAAACTAAGCATGTTGGTGAGCCTGCATCACAAGGGCAGCGTTTTTTGCAGTTCAATGAAATCGCATTGTTATGGCGTCAAATAGAACAGGCCAAAGCAACACCAGCTAACAAAGCATGCTTACAACTGATCTTTTTAACCGGCGCTCGCCAGTCTGAAGTCAGGTTAATGAAGTGGGAAGACCTAGATCTACAAAACAATATTTGGACAGTACCGCCTGAGAACTCAAAAACCAATCAGGCAATACGTCGCCCAATAAGCAAAAAGATGCATCAAATACTAGACAATCTCGCGCTTGTATATGGCAACCAAGGAATCGTGTTACCAGGCAGCAAACCGAACACTCCAATCACAACCCACTCAGTAAACCGATTTTGTGGGCGCATGTGGCAACACTTAAACGAAAATCACAAAGTTGCTAAATTCGTTCCGCACGATGCTCGCCGATCTTTAAGTACATTGCTAAGTGAACAAGAGGTATTGCCCCATGTAACAGAAAAAATGTTAGGCCATGCTATGCGTGGAGTCATGGCTGTATACAATAAACATGATTACTTAAAAGATCAGGCTGGGGCATATGAGCTGTATTGGGATAAAATTGAGTTGGCTTTAAAGGAGTTAGACTAAGAATATGGAACAAACTGATCATAGATTTAGGGATTTTTTTTACAAACCTGAAAACTCGACCAAAAGAGAAGCGTTGCTGTTAAATAAGCTACTTTACGATGTTCAATTGTCGAGTGCGCTAGCTGGTCAATACATAAAAGCATATCGAACAGATGTTGACGATAACGGTTATGATCTTATTTTTGATACAGAAATGGTCAGCAGAAAAATCCAAGTCAAATCTAGAATGCTTGATGCAACTACAACTAGCTGGGACATTAAGAGGGGCTTGTTAAGGCCCGAGCTAAGTGAATCTTTAAAATTCGGAATGTCCGCTAATATGGAAGTTGGTGTTTCGGGAGGTGTAATCCTTCAGGAAGTTAAAATGTTGCTTGGCGATATAGAAGTTTCTTATCACTACACAGACCTCTCAATAATCAGGCTGTTTCAACTTCAAATTATTGGGAATGGTATCAGTAAACGATGTGCCGATAAATTAATTCAGCAACTAAATAGCGGGCATTTTCATGATAAGGTTAAATTGCAAAAATCTCTATTTTTAAAGGCAAAATCGGCAACTGCACTTATTGAAATGATGGGCCTTACATCATCATTTTTTCATGTGCAACTGAAAGAACTACTCTACCCTAGACGCCACAAAACTGAAACGCTATTGAATGACACTCCAAAAGAGCACGTGGAAAAAGATATATTAACTAAGCTACAAAACCTCTGTTTAATATGAGAGTTTTCTAAACTCCTCCAAACTTACAACCTGCCCAAGGGGCTTCTCTTTGGGCTTTTCGTAGCTCTCATCTACAACAGGTAATCCCCGATCTCCGAGCACCAAATACACATACCCATCAATATAAACGCCAATAAAGTCACCTTTGACATCAACCCAGTTGCCACCGCCAAACAACGCATTACCACTCTTGATGGCAATAATGTTATGCACTGTCACACATTCAAATTGGCGAGTTCTAAAAATTGAAGTAAACCCACGAAACTTTAATGATTGGCTTGTGCCATCTACCATAGTGCACGCCACGCTATCGGCAGTTATGCAATTGGTCTTGGCGGCTAAGCCACCGCTAGTAAGGTAAGTGTGTCCGTAATTGAACTTAAATTTTACAACAGGCATATCGAATACAGGAGAAAACATTGTTGCTATATTGTTTATAATTATGAGGCTAATATACAGGTCAATTTTGACCTGCAATGTTAAAAAAGTATAGAATTTAGTGACCATAGTTGGTGCAGTTAGAGCTTTACTATTTAATCACATATGGTGAGCATATAAAAAAGGAAAATTTGTGTTAATAAAATCAGTTTATCTAAATCGTAAAAAATATGACTTCATTGCTGAGAGTTATAAACCTACTGACTTAAATACATTTACAGTCTTAGTAGGTAGTAATGGAACTGGAAAAAGCACACTCCTCAGAACTATTGCAAATTGTATTAAGAACAATTTGTCTGGTGAGGGGCTCTCGATTCCATTTAATTATAGTAGGCATCTAGACGTCGTTCTAGAAAGAGGTATATACACCTACTTTGGGCCAAAAAGTGAAAGTAGTTCATTCTTATCCAAAAATAAGGATGATGAAATTATAACTCCTCCTGCTACGAAAGCTATCTCGGTATCTTCTTCGCCTTTTGACAAGTTCCCTCTAGTGGATAAAAAGGGTACTAATGTAAGGTACCATGATGATGAAAACTATCACTATATAGGCTTAAAGCAATCAAAAAATATTTTATCAAAGTCAAACTTGCTAAACCTTCTTCTTAGAACTTATCTTAGAAATTCCAGCTTTTTCAACAAATCAGATATTTTTAAGGTATTAGGGTTAAGCCCTCATATTTCTTTCGAGATTAGTACAAGGCTAAATGGCCTATACCATCAGATAATATGGCGAAGTGCTCATTATGATGTTAAATCTGACACTATGACTTGGAAAACTAATTGGGAAAAAGCTGATTTATATAAAGCCAAAAGTGCAGAAGAGATAATGAGCTTTTTTGTGGAAAAAAATATTGATTTTAAAAGTATAGAAAAACACAAGAGAGGTATGACCAATGAGCAATTCAAGAAAGTTATAAATGACCTTGGTTTTTCATTGAAAGTTGTTAAGCATTATTTGCTTTCTTATGAGTGTATTTCACGTGCTAATATAAATGAAATAGATAGCAGTCAATTCGAGTCTTTATTGTTTTTGCTTGATAATGATTTTATAAATGTTTCTGATGTTTATTTTCGTGATGATAAAGGGTTTGAATTAATAAAGGAGTCTGATTTAAGTTCTGGTCAAAAATGTATAATCTTAACGATGCTAAATATCGGAAGCGTTATAAAGGATAATAGTGTCATATGCATTGATGAACCTGAGATTAGCTTACATCCTAGGTGGCAGAAAGAGTATATTGGTTACCTTACTAAACTTTTTGACAAGTACAAAAACTGCCACTTTATTATTGCAACACATTCTCCTTTGATAGTTTCTGAGTTTTCTCAAGAAAACTGTTTTGTCTTAAGTATGGAAAAGCAAGTAATTCAACAAGTAGATTTATATCAAAAGAACTCTTCAGATTTTCAATTGGCCGAAGTGTTTGGTGTTGCTGGGAATAATAATGAGTATTTAAATCGTTTATCTGTATCTCTTCTCTCCTCTCTAAGCAAAAATGGCACATTGACTGCTACAGAGCAGGATAAATTAAAAATGTTGAAAAATCTATCTAAGCAAATGGAAGACGATGATCATGTAAAAGATCTGATTGAAATTCTGGTCTCAGCATGGAGAAAGGTCAATAAAAAATGAGCGTAGTTCAATCTCCAATAAAGTATACAGCTGAAGAGCAACAGCTAATAGATAAAAAGTTAAAAAGTAATAGTTTCACACATAACTCATGGTCTGATGAAGAACTTAAAGACCTGAAAAGCAGAATAAAAACTGCTTGTGTTAAGTTTCAGAGATACAAATGCGCCTATTGCAAACAAGACTATAAGACTACAAATGGCCAAGTCTGGGCTATTGAACATATAATCCCAAGAGATACTGCACCATCATTTATGTTTGAACCCTACAATTTGTGTGCGAGTTGCCACGACTGTAACAACGCAAAATCAAATAAAAATGTGACGACAAGCAAAGCTAAAAAAACTTACCCGATGAAGAACACTCTTTTTTCAATAGTTCACCCTTACCTTGATATTTACGAAAAAAATATATTAATGATAAAAGAAGGGTTCTATTACGTTGCAATTAAAAGTAAGGGCGAGAAAACTATATCAGTATGTAAACTGAATCGTTTCTATGAATATGCTGACTTTGGTGCATCTGTTGATGATGACGAGAGGATTTTGCTATTGTCAGAGCAGCTTCGATCTTCTAGTGAGGTTGAAGTTCAAAAAGCAATAAGAAAGGAAATTGCAGCGCTTGCAATAAAGGGCTCTGCTTAGAGGAAGTGGTTGACGTCTAAGGTTCAGCAGCTAATCCACTCCTGATTAAGTACATAGTGTTTTATTTTGTGCAACTATAATTATGATGAACAGGTCAATTGTGACCTGATGAAAGGTGACGAGAAAAGCATTGGAACTCTGTTTGGTATAATTAATTTATTCTGTACTTTTTGTGGATGTTAAATATTTTAATGGTAGGATTGATACAGAACTAACTTAAGAAAAATAACCAAAAAGGCACTAATCTTATTATGAAAAGAATTACAATATTTATTACCGTTATTTCTATAATGATATTTACTAGTCTAGTACTTATCTCATACAAATTTAGTTTAGGGCTAGGGTTTCAAGGTAGTCGAGAAACATGGGCTTTATTTGGAGATTTCTTTGGGGGAATATCCAACCCATTTCTCAGCTTTATATCCATTTTACTTGTGTTATACACTTTAGATTCACAAAGGAAGGAGTTTCTAAAGTCAGAGTCAGAAAGGTTCGAAGCAGATAAAAATAGAAAGCAAATACTGGAGCTTTCTAAAACTAATATTGAATCAAGAATCCAAATAATGAAGAGAAAAGAGGAGAGTGAAGCAGAAAAAAATCTTGTTAAACTATTTGATAACCTATTTGATGCTTACCATTTAGTATGTGAAGATATTGTCTATCGTCACTTGAAGCATGGTATCAACACATATGTCGTTGAAGGTCAAAGTTTGTGTAATTTATTTGATGCGTATTTTGAAAGGCTAGATAATAGAAGTTTTACTCTTTTACGCGAGTACTTAGATAGAGCAACCAAACTCAACGAGAACGTCAGAGTAAACATCAAATACACGTCAAAATTTGAAAATTCAAACGGTGAGCTTGAATCAGTCCTTTCAGACTTAAATAGTCTTGAAAAGCAATTTGATGAAATAAAAGCCAAAATCACTTAATCCTCAAATTTGTACCTGATAATCAAGCGCATTGTTCAGATGCGCTTTTAAGAATGGACTAGCAAATTTATCTCCTAATTTATTGGCTTTAACCTCAATACCAAAGCACCTTCATGTAGCCTATCACTTTTCAACTTACCTATCGGATCCCCATGAAGTAAATCGAAACCCTTCTCCGTAATGGCATTCAACTACCCACACGAACAAATTAAACAGTTATTGATTTATGTGCAATTGTTATAGTTAGATCAACAGGAAGATCAAAATTGACCTATCCACAGAAAAAGTGAAAAGCCTGTTATTAACCCTATAGCGGTGACAAGGGTAAACAGTGCTGAAACAAACGAGCAGTAAACTTTTTTGAGCTGCAAATAACAAGGAGAAATCTATGTTTAAACGTCTATCAATTGTTTGTCTCATTAGTACTCAACTACCATTTATCGCCATGGCTCAAGATACTTGGCGGGGCTTGGTGGTCACAGAAGAAAGCCGCTGTTCACCATACGATAAGAAAAAACAATACCCTTACTCCCAAAGCGTCGAAGATGACATTGTTGAAGATATGGATGGGCTGGTTTATGGGCCATATACGGGCCGGTACTTTGAGTCCGATACTTCTACAGACATTGAGCACATAGTCGCTGCATCTGAAGGGCACGACAGTGGTTTGTGCGATGCATCAGCAGAAACCAGAAAAGAGTTCGCGAGTGACTTACTCAACCTAACGCTTGCCGCACCCGAGATCAATCGTTGTGGCCCTGGTGGTAAATGTGGCTATGACGCAGCAGAGTGGTTGCCCAACAAAAACAAATGTTGGTTTGCAAACCGCATTGTAGAGATTAAAACCAAATACGCCTTAAGCGTTGACCGAGCAGAAGCAAATGCACTAGACGCGGTTTTGAGCAATTGCCAAAGCTTCGCAATGATTTTTTATACTGAAAATAATGATTTACCAAGACAAGATGCCTTGGCACTATATGATGATAACGAAAACGGGCAGATAAGCTGTACGGAGGCCCGAAACCATAACATCGCACCAGTGACTCGCGCTCATGTTGCCTATCAATATATGAGGGATGCGGATGGAGATGGTGTAGTGTGTGAGTAACAAGTTTAACTGTAGGAAGGAGTGCCTGTGGAGTTAGGATTATTTGGGGAAATTTCGGCATACTTGTAAGTAATCTACGAGTACCCGCTAATGTAATAACAAACCAGACAATTTTGACCTTTAGGGTTCACTGAGGTTTACATCGCCACTCAATCTGAGTTAAAACACTAGCCCACTTATATATCAAATGATTAAAGGATACTAACATAGATATGGACACGAAAGTTCTGGCTAGCCTTATTACTGGGGGAGCAGCTCTAGTAGGGATTCTCATCACTGCTATGTTTGCTTGTGGGAGCTATTACTACAAAAACCGCCAAGAGAAAAAGGCCAGTGCGAGACGTGTTTTGTACTTGCTTTTAGAAATTAGGTACTCATTCTATATAAATGAATTTGATTCCAATGACGAAGTGAATGCATACACTGAGAAGATTAAAAATGTTGCAGGTACTCAATTCTCTGACGAAGAAATAGAGACCATGAGAAACAATGCCTTTAAGCCACATTTTAAATCGACCAAAGAAGCAATAAAACCAAATTTAGAAACCGAAATTTTAAAGTATTATGATGATGCACTGTTTGAACTGTCAAAAGATGAACCAGTTCTTGCCTATAAGCTAAGAGGAAAAAGAGCAGTTGAAAAAGTGTATTCAACAACAAGTGACCAATTGGATACTTTCTTTTCTGACAGCAAATCAGTATTTAAAGACGTAGAATCAAGTGAGCCAGAAAGAGTCGAAGCGGTTATAGATGCCTTTAAACAAGTTATTCGTCAAAAAGCACTTGAAGACTTAGATCAAGATATACTCGTTTTAGCTCGAAACTGCAGTAGAAAAGAATGGCGCAAGTGTAAAGAAATCTTAAGGTGCAACCTTGTGATGGATCAAGTAGATGAAAAAGACATAGCGGAGCTCATAAATGAAGGGATATCAAAATATCATCAACCTAGCTGAGAGCGAGCGAAAAAATGATGTATAAAACCTGTAGACGGGGCGATCTGTATGGACTAATATTTTTGTGTTGAATCTGTTAAGCAAGTAAATAAACACTTAACGTAGAAGAAAAGGCAATTCCATTGCCTTTTGTGTAGGGTTTTAGAATAAGTCGGCTAAACTTATCAATTCTATTACCCATCTAGCTATCATAGATCCTATCTCGAAGACCCAATATTTAATGTGGTCATCGCAAAACCATAAGATAAACCCCAGGCAGTTGTTCCGTTCCAACAGAATTCCTTTTTGTTCCATTTGAGTAGATACTGTACAAATCAACAACTTGAATCAGTGTTAATGCATTGTTAGTGTTTTGTTTTTTGACAAGGAGATTCAATGTCAATTGCACTTGCACACAAAGCACTAGACGACAAAGTTAGTGTACATATGATATACGCAGCTGGTAGTTTTCCGGGCAAAGTCCGAGAAGTTATTCCATCAGAAATATCCAATAACTATTTAACGGCTTTTTGCAAAGTTAGAGGTGAGACAAGGGTTTTCGACTTAGAAAAGTCAGTTTTCATTGCCCCTGACGAAGTGGAAGCCTATGAGCTTGCTGAGCTTCCACCGCGCATTGATACTTTGCACCAATTGGCTGCGATGCTAAATCCTTATATAAGTAAGGAGCATCAGCTTGAGTTGCAAGAACAGTCACTAAACCTTATCAACATTCAAGATGGTGCTCTCCTTATAGGGCTTAGCTTTGCTGCTTTAGATAAGAATGGATTTAAAAAACAAAAACCATGGCAATTAGTCTCTGGTGATAATAGCTATAGTCATTTCTCCAAATTTTCAAACGCAGCCAATCGATTCCAAGATCTATTCTTGGACAACTACAAAGCACCGGTGACATATCAATTCGAATTGGATTTTATGGCTACTATGAGGGCAAATTGGAAGCCACGAGCAATTGCTGGTAAAAACTTGATCTGTGCTCCTATCAAGGATGGAAAAGGCAATCAAATCCTGACGACTAGCCATTGGGCGTACCACGTTAAATACGGGCATAGAGAAGCGTTAAAAATCGAATATCTAGAAAGAATGGAAAACAAAAAGGCAGTGATGAGGTGGGTCCAAGGGTTGTTTTTATCATTCAAACAAGGTGATTTATTTGAGAGTAACTCTGGAGAAACTTCTATCCAAGTTACGTATGCAATGGAAATGGGTTGGGATACAGATACTGACTCAATGTATGAGGGAATAGTTACCTTCGACTTCTATACAGTATCAGCGAAAGCTAAATGGCTAAAAGGTAGCAGTTTTAGTTTGACTCAAATGGAGTTTTTGGAGTTGCTAATAACAGGAAAGGTTGAGAAGAAGCCTTTGGTAACCGCGCCGTAGTGAAGCGTGCGCTATGGTGGCGGAATAACTACCAAATAAAGCATCGCTATTTTATCATTGTTCTAACTGGCTTAATAACCGCTGTGTTTTTAACCAGTGTTTTCTTGTCACTTATTTCTTAAATGCGCTAAGATACTAAAGCGCTTGTTACAAATAACCAATTAAGTTAACATTTGTGCAATGTAAGGAATAGGGACATTTCAAAATAATGAATAAGGATTAAATGATGAAGCTCAAGAAAAGAAAATTAAAAGTACTGTGTAGCAAGAGCTTAGTTAAAGTAAAAGGTGGTACAGGTGGTGCAAATGGAGGAACGGAGCCTCCACAGCAAGCCGCAGTTGCCATTGAGGTTTTTCCAGTTACTTTTACAATCGGTGTCGAAGGTAACTAATACCAGTTCAAATTTTTAAAATGCGTTTAAGGAAAAGCATGAATGATATTTTAGGTTTAGTGGATTGGGTTATTAAAGCGCTAGAAGTATTTATAGTGGCTTTTTTCCTCGTTAAATTCAGACAACACAAATGGAGTTTGTTGTTTGGAGGTAAACGCAGTTTACGATCCATTGAAGACCATGAATTACATTCTTGCTTTATCGCGGCTCTGTGTGTGGTTGTTTTTCATAATATTGGCGGTGTATTAGGTGGTCAGCTTTTAGTTATGGAAATGGAAAAGCTTGAACTAAGGCGAGTCTATTATTTCATCATGATTATGAATAGCTTCTTTTGTGCCGCAGCTATATTCCTTTTTCATTTGATAAGAAAGTGCACATTTTCAAAAACAGCTAAGCTGTGTTTGTACCTAGCAGTGGTTACCACTTCTCTATGTTTTATTCAGTTAGTTGCGAGAGGCATATATGATTTTGATGGGCTTTCTCCATTTTATAAAGTGGCTGTGAATGTAACTAACATTGTTGTACTTTGCGTAGTCGCAATTTATCCAATTAAACAAATTAAGAAAATTAAGAAAAAAAGTGCTAAGGAAGCGTAAATATGGGTTTAGTGATCATCGCCTTATCAGCGATACTTTTGATGATTTTAATAGCGGCTGGGAGTTCCTTTGCCAGCCATTCAAATAATAAACTAGAGAAGAGACTATTAGAAAAAATTAAAAGCACTTCTTTTTATGAAAATTTTTATCAAGAAGAAAAACAAGAAATAGAAGATACGGAAGCGCACTATATAGCTTTTCAAATTGGAAAAGCACAAGTTAGTAGCAAAACAGTGTTTGAAAGAATGGATGCGACAGAGGGATTTATACATCGCGCAGAGCAATACTATCAAAAGTGTACAAGCTCACCAGTCGAAATAAAACAGCCCGAAATAGTCCAGCTTAAACTCGTTAGCTCTAAAAAATAAAAGCCGCTCAAGCGGCTTTTATTTTGTGTTTAGCTTTTGAATATCTTGCAGTTGGAATGTAGCCTTTACCGTCGGGCTAACTTGCTTTAATACGTATTTTCCACACGCGTCAAAGTCAATCTTGTCCTTATCTATTTTAATCCATCCAAAGTATGTAAACATCAATAATGCTTCAGTAACACCATCAACAAAGCTTTGCTCAATTTCGTCTGTTGTCATCTGAGCTGAGTTTGTTTGTTGCTCTTCTTCTGTTGTTGTTGGGTCAGCCTGATCAAACGAGTATGCCGAGCCAGTCACAAACCAAAGTGCATAAGGTCTGACTTCTTCAACCTGTAGTAAACGTCTTACAATTTCAAATTTTATATCGTTTGCGTTTGTTTCATAACTCTTTATAGAAGCCAGGCTTACGCCAATTTTTTCAGCCAATTGAGATTGCGTCCATCCTAATTTTTGACGGATCTGTTTTAATTTTTTTGGATCATAAGTTGACGTAGTAGGACTTGTCATACTAATATTGCCTTGTAGGTAGGATAAGTTTAAAAAGTTAGAGCTTTTTAAAAACACACTAAAGTAAAAGGTAACACATAATGAGCAAAAAAGTTATCCAACAATGCTCAGAAAGCGAAGGAAAAAACACTGTTGTTAATGTGCTTAATTACCTTGCTGAGCAACTAGTTAAAATCGCAGAGTCATCTAAAAAGGATGAGTTCTTAGACTTAAACGAAGTGATGAGGCGTACAACGTTGAAGAAAGACAACATCTACAGGAAGATGAGAGATGGCGCTTTCCCACACAACGAAAAGACTAGCGAGGGCTCCGTTGCTTGGCGTGCTAGTGAAATTCAATCGTATATCGCACTTGGCCCGCAGAAATGGGCAGAAGTTCAAAGGAGTGCAGCATGATCACTGAACAATCAATCAAATCACTTGGCTTGTCTCCTGAAGCTGAAAGTATTTTTATGAGCATGCATCAGGAAATCGAAGTCCTTAACGAAAAGTTAGACGAAGGGGACGAGCGTTTGGTTTCAACTGCTGAGGCAATGAGCTACCTACGTGTTGCTCGCAACAAGTTTTGTGACTTATCGAAAGAGCATGATGACTTTCCGAAGGCGGTTACTTATGGGTATACCCATTATTATCGGTTTGGTGATGTTAAAGCCTTTCGTAAAAAGCTGGTTGATGAAGCAAGAGCAGGAGGTAACTCATGATTTCATTAAACGTAGTCGATCAACTTAATGTACCTGACGACGTAAAAGGCATTATCTCTTTAGTGGTTAAAGAAAACATCGAGCTAAAAGAGCAGCTCAAAGAGGGAGACGACCGTCTTATTACAACTGGCGAGGCCAAAGAAATTTTGCTCTGCAAAAATAAAAAGTTTTGGGATATGGCGGCTAATTACGAAGACTTTCCCAAAGTTATTAAGTTCGGCAGAAACTACTACCGCCTTGGTGATGTTAAAGCATTTCGTGACAAGTACATTAAAGGCATAAACGGGGAGGCTAAGTGATGAGACAGCCAAACCAAGTTCAAACAGTACCAGAATTAGCAGTTATCAATGGCTCAAAGCGCGAGCTACCTGATTGCTTTTTAAATGCACGCAAGCAGCTAAAAGGTGACTTTAACAGCCCAAGCCGCATTTATGCGCAACTCCCAGAAAGGCAAAAGCACCTGCTTTGTTTCGCCGCCGGCTTTAGCAGAACACAAGTCGGGATGTTGTGGCATGAAATGAGTAATGACCAGAGACTTTCTATCAGAGACGCGATAATTGAATTTAGAGGCCTTTCTCAGCAGTTTTTTGATGCTAAGGCCATTGACCCACAAAAGTTTATTCAAGGCAGCAGTTTCGCCAAAGTTAACTAAGCAAGGAGCTACCATGCTTAACTTTATTAAAAAGCTGTTCAGTAAACCCCAATACACAAAGCGCCGCCTTAACAGCGGTTACCCCGAAGTCTTTGACAGTTACATGGACAAGTGGGTGTTGCAAAAGCTAACCAAGCTTTCGTCCGACGACTACGCCAAGTTACCTGAGTGCAATGACGTAAACGAATACAAAGTAAGGAGTGCGTTATGAGTTCTACGAATAGACTAACCGTGCGTAATGACGACGATTACTACGTAACACCGCATTGGGTAATTAAGGAGTTTTTGGAGGCGGTTGATTATAAAAATCCAGACCGTAAAACGATTTTGTGCTTAGGTAATCGCATTCTTGACCCAAGTGCAGGTGGTTGTGCTAAGCATGAAATGAGTTACCCGCTAGTGCTCAATTCAATGGGTCACCTCAATGTTGAAACATGGGATATACGCGAAGACAGCCGAGCAGCTAAAACATGCGTCGACTTTTTGCAAACAGAAGGAAGGGGTGAATACGACACAGTGGTTACAAACCCTCCATTTAGCCTTTCAATGGAGTTTGTACAAAAAGGCTTAGAGCACGTGAGTGACTTTGGTTTAGTGATAATGCTACAGCGCCTAAATTGGCTTGGTTCTAAAAAGCGATTTGAGCATTGGAAAGAGTTACCTCTACATTCTGTTTTTGTTCACCACAAGCGCCCCGGCTTTAATCCCGAAAAGCCAAGCCGCAAAGACTCAATCGAATACGCTCATTTTGTGTTTTGTAAAAGCAAGACCGAAACGCTAGTCCCCAACCTTTTCATCATTTAATCCAAAGGACCAAAGAAATGGAACATATCAAAGACCAAGTTGCGTCTGAAAATCACAAAAATCTGTCAAAACATGAAAAGGCAGCGATGAAAAAGGTTTTCGTGATGGAATATAAAATTGCTGAGCTGAGAAACCAATTAGAGCAGTTTATTGGTGACCTACATTCTGAGTGCAATTCAGCATATATAAAAGTTTGTAAAATTTCTCATAAAAATCCAATGCGTAAAAAAAATAGGGGATTCGTTACATTAATTGCAGCCGAAAGAGCAATTCAAGCAGAGCAAACTTTTAGACTTCCCTCAATTGTAAAATCTGCTGTCAAAAAGATTAATGACACCATTATAAACAGGTGGAACGGAAGCTACCCGCCAGCCCAGTATAAACTCAATAGTTGGTTCGATATTGTTGCAGCGTTTTCTCCAGAGTTATTTAAAAGGTTGTGGAAATTATATATGGGGCGCTGCATAGGTGGATGGATCGACTACCTCACTTTTGAAAGAGAAACATTAGCGAGTAAAGGTATTTTCAATATCCGACGGCCAAGTACTTACATCCACAAACAAGCACCAATCACTGTTGGCAAAGATGACATCCCCTTTTAAATAAAATATTTGGAACAAGAAAATGACGTATATCAAAGACCAAGATCTATCTGAAAATCAGAGTATCACCCAATCAATGGTTAATTTAATTGTAGAGCAGGCCAACGAAGCGATTAACCTGGTTTGGAAAAGAGATACATCTAGTACTCGAATTGCATGCGAAGATGTACTGACTGATTTGCAGCCAATGGCAAAGCTTATTTGTGAACATGCAGACTTTGACATTTACGCGCAAATCAAAAAGGTATTAGACGAGTTGCATTTAGGCGCCGAGCTACTTCATAAACTAGAAGTTTAGTTATGACTGTTCGGCCCATTGACGTTGATACACTTAACTTAAGCGGGCTAGCAAAAGGTGTATTAGCGTCGATTACCGATATAGATGATTACAACTACCTAGCTCGCGGACTCTCCACATTACCTATCCCATTGCAGGGCCGTATGGCCCGCAAATACATTGACCGATACAACGGTAAAAAAGCTGATAGCAAATACAAAGCTAATGAATGGATGCGCCGCACTATTAAGCGTTTAAAACCTCGCTTTGGTGTGTTGTTCAGGGTTGCTCAAAGTATGCCGCTTCCTTGGCATATTTTGAGCAGTGTTGAAAAGACCAAGGACCACGCAAGGCTTGTTGCAACTGAAGCTATGCAACTGATGATTGATCTTGCTGATAGCAATACTGAATACTCATACAGAGAGTTATTAATAGAGACGCATATAGCTTTAAAGTCCTTCACTAAGCCCCTAGGCGTGAGGGTGCCATTTTCAAACACCAAGTATTCTAAGTTGCCAGATGTATTACTGCAGTCGACTTTGCTCAAGTTAAAGTGCGACAAGTGGTGGGCGCGAAAATTAAAGCTTGTACGCCGCCAGTATTTAGAGCTTTTGGAAATCTCAACGGGTCAGGTCGGAAAAGACTTGTTTTATAACCCGAGAACCAAAAAGAACTCCCGCAAAGGTATCTCTCCTTACTCGAGCAAGTTGGCTCAGCAAGAGTACATTCAATCAGAAAAGTCTGGTTTGGAGTTTTTAAAGTTAATGGAGCTAGAGGGGTCAGATGGAACTGTAATCGATTTAGTTGAAGCCGTTAAGTCGGGTATGGCAAACCCTAAAAACCGTCGTAATGAACTAATGCTTAGGATTCGTGAAACGGAGGAGCTGGCCGACGAAATGGGTTATGTTGGCGTATTTCTTACCCTTACCGCACCATCGCGTTATCACGCAAATAGTCACAAGTGGGCTGGAACCACACCTAAAGATGCACAGGCTTATTTAAACAGGACATGGTCATGTGCACGTTCAAAGCTAAACAGGCGAGGGCTTGATTACTTCGGTGTTCGTGTAGCGGAACCTCACGCAGATGGCACACCGCACTGGCATATGATGCTTTTTATGCCCAAAAAGAAGATGCAAGAAATCATCGCTATTTTGCGTTGGTACTTTATCCAAGAAAACAAATACGAATTATATGAAAGACGTGCAGACCGGACCCGTCAATTCAAGCTATACAAACAAAAGCGCAAAGAGTGGGGGCTAAAGAAGAAGCTAGGTAAAAAGGCGAAGGAGCCAAGCAAATTTTACAAGACGTTTAATCCACGATTTGAAGCTGTCTTGATTGATAAAAGCAAAGGTAGCGCTGCAAGCTATATAGCTAAGTACATCTCAAAAAACATTGATGGATATATGCTACTCGATCATCAAGACGCTGAAACAGGGGAAGGTTTTGCTGAATTTGATGAAAAGGGCAAGATTAAGAAAAACAATATAAACCCTGTTCGAGCGTGGGCGAGTGTTTGGGGTATTCGTCAATTTCAATTTTTAGGTTCACCAAGCGTTACTGTTTATCGTGAATTGCGCCGGTTACGCAATGAATGTGATGACCAGAATATTGAGCCGATCAGGTATGCAGCCAATGAGGGGCACTGGAAGGATTACGTGAAACTGCAAGGCGGCATGTCTGTAGGTAAAGATGCCAATTTCAAACTACTGTATGAGTACACCGAGTTTGGCAACGACTACGGTGAAGTTGTTCAGCGTATAAAGGGTGTTTTGCATGCCGCTAGTGACAGCTCTATCGTCACTAGGTTGGTGGAATGGACCAGACAACTCAAAGGTACGGCAGAGAAAAACGCACGTGCAGACAGCACCTCCGTCGGCGTAGCCGACTATTCTTGGACTAGTGGGAATAACTGTACGCCTTGCACGACAGGGCATAGCGACGAGTTAGTGCTAGATATGCAAGGTTGCAGCGAAAACGAGATCAGAGACATTAAAAATGATCTCTTAGCAGGAAAAAGGATCATGAGAAACGGCTTTATTTACCTAATCAGAGGAGGGCAATTGCTCATTTTAGATAAAAAAGCCCAGGTTAACTCACTTAAACAAGACTACATCAAGCATGTAGCGCATTCACTCGCCCAAAAAGAGGCAGAGCAGCAGCGTTATGAAGCCCAAGAGTCGGCAATTGCAGATTGGGATGTGCTTAATGAAGATCAAATTGACCAGATAAAACGAACTGGCCACGTTGTCGCGGGTCGTCGAGTGTATTATATTGTCGGCAATAAACTTAACTCTTTCAAACGTATAGAGTTAAACGACATGGAGCGGGTAACTACGCCAGCAGCACAAGACGTGCATTGGCAAAAAGCTAGGGAGATTGTAGACCTCGCCTTTACCTATGCTCAATTAGAAGAACGAACGATTCCATCCAACACCATATATGGCCACAACCGAACACTTGGAAAGGGCTTAGACCTGATAGGTGATCTTGAACTTGCCCAACTCGCTGTTGCAGGGGGGGCAAGTACGATTAGCGATAATGACTGGTGGGGGATAGGGATGATGGCATAGTCAGAAACTAGGTAGAGTAAAAGTTTTAAAAATTAATTTAACTATATAAACTATTGAATTATTTTTAAAATATTTTCTTGAGGTATTTTTGAAAATGAGTATTAGAAAGCACCTAAACGAGTTAGTTAATGAATTGGAATTTATTCATTCAGAAGAGTTTTCTTGGGGTGTAGAGCATGGTATTCCCTGTTTTGTTACAGCTATGCCGCAAGGGGGGCAAGTAAACTTTACACCAACTGCTAATGAATGTTTAAGAAAACTAGCGATTGTTATTTTTGAAAACCGTCGCCCGGAACAGCCAAGAATCGAATTGCCAGATTACATTAATCAAGCAAGACAGGCTGTTGCAAACTTATTCGTAGCAGGTGACTTTGATGAATATGTTAGGACTGGTGATAGATCCGTTATTAATAAGCTGAAGCTTGAGACGGAAAATTTGATTTCTAAGTGTGTAAAGGAGTTCACACACTATTTCCCAGCTTGGACTCTGGGAATGGAGTCTGAAAACCCTTTTGTGTTAGGGCCTGTCTCTCTGATCAGTAGAGAAAATTGGATAGATACAGTTGATTTCCCCCAAAAAGGTAAGGATACATATTTGGGGGAAACCGACGCTAATAATAATTGGAAAAATTTGTTGAAAGAGGCATTAAAGAGCCCGAATCATCAAACGGAAATTCTAGGATTGGCTTCTACAGTTTACCATGTGGTAAAAGACTGTCCTTCCTTGATAAAAGTCACCGTCACAGGTTTTGAGAAAGATTACTCTCGAAAACTCGCTCTAATAGTTTCGAAGACTGCGCTTGATTCACTTTCGTTACTCCTTGGTCAACGTTCTTACTTTTTACAGCAAGCCCTTCATGAAGAAAGGTTAGGACCAATTCATACACATCGCCTGGTTGAAACAAACGGAAATCTTTGGCTTCCAGGAGGAGGGTTAAGTGATAGAGTGGGTAGATTACCAAAAGAAAGGCGTGAGAAATTCATTAAGGAGATTGAGTCATTTTTTCCTTCAATTATTTCTATTTTAGAAGGGTTATTAAATCCGGGGAAACATTCACATCCCAAGCTAGTCATGCGTTGGGCCACTGCTTTAGATTGGTTTGGTGAGGCATGTCGTGAGTCGAGTGATTCGGTAGCTATTGCTAAGTTAGGGACCAGCTTAGATGTGCTTTCTAATGGAGGAAAGTTCGGAGGAATCGCAGATATGGTTTCAAACTTACTTGGAATGGATAGGAAAACACATATTATAAAACAGGATAAACCTAAAACGCTAAATGAGTTGATTAAACAAATTTATGATGATGGTCGATCAAAAGTATTACATGGCACTTACTACGATAGATTGGAATCCCTAGAGGCTGAAAGGAAGCATGCCTATCAGATAGCACGTCTTACGTTAATATCTGCTGTTAAATGTTTGTGTGAATACACTGGTGAAGATAATGACAAGGCATTTAGAAAGATGTATCCGATAGAATCTGATTTAGCTTAAGAAGCTTAGTATTACGAAGTAGTTCAAGGTTAGTAATGTATTTTCATGTGCTTAGATGCTTTGGTATATTGCTCTTAACTGACAGTGGTTAAGCTTTTTAAATTAGCTCAATTACTGATTTTCGATTGAAAATCGTCCGGTTAACTGAAAAATTAAGTTAAAGCTGACTCCGGTCAAGCAACTCAATCTGCATTGGCTTCGGCAGGTTCTTCAACACACCCGCAGCCAATCTTGCCACATCACCCCTTGGCGGATTCAAATAGTGTTTGAATGCTAATGATGATACGAATGTTGCCCCGCATTCTTTGACGTTAGTACATGAAACGTATAAGTCCGATACGTTATCAGCGATGTTTTCCCTAGATGTTATTGTCGCCTTACTTCCGCAGTGTGGGCACGTCACTCGCATTGTTACACCTTCATATCTCAATCTGGATACTGTGATTATATACAGTTAACGCCGTGGCGCAAATATCACCGCCAGAACGATCGCAAGAAACCAAAAGGGCGAAAAATTCACTCCTCCTCGCCTTCCGCTTTCGCACAAAAAATTGACGACTTTGACATCGCCGATGACACCAAGGTTTTGTGGCAACCTTTATACATAAGGATCTGCAAGCAATTACGAAAGGATCAGGATGTCAAACTTGTGACATGTTTTGACATGAGAGTGACAAGAAAAGATCCAAAATATTGGAAATTCAACGAAAACTCATTTAAATTTAAATTATTATGACTTAACTCATAACTATTTCATGAGATATTTATTTAAAGGAATGCAAAGCCAAGAGCGGTTCGAACTGCTTTTATCACTGACACGAATTAGCAGTGAGAAAGTAATTTCAGCACTTAGAGATTATTTAGTTCGTGGCATGGATAAGAAAGCTGCTGCAATCACAAACCATGTTGAAATGCCAAACTTTTCAGCAGCGCTCAAAAAACTTGAAGAAAAGGCGGCCGTCGTTGAAATGATCAAAGAGATTGATGGGGTTAAGTAACTCATATTTGACCGAAAAGACAGTGATGAGCGAATAGCGGCCATTGGGTAAATGCTAATCTTAATTAAAACTAACTTCACTGGTTAAGTGAGATTCAATAGTTCTGTCAGCAATATTTATACCGATTAAGAACATCAAAATTCATAGACAATTAAGTTAAAGTGACTTCGTTGTATTTTGTCTAGATATCACACTTCATAGAACTAGCCATTATAACGCACTGTTTACAAGAGACTTTTCTTGTGTGAATATAAGCTGTTAACTCTACAAGGATTACCGATGCTTTATCATTACACTAGCCTTGATGGGCTGCTAGGAATTATTAACTGTAGTAGCGTTTGGGCCAGTCACTGTAAGTATTTGAACGATTCATTAGAATATATTCATGCGCTCAACTTTCCCATTTCGTTATCAAATCATCTTTACATGGATGATGATTACCTATCACCATTTGGCTTTTCGATCAGAAAAGCCTTGGATGAAATGAAACATAATGATGTTTATGTTTCATCTTTCAGTGAAAAACCTGATTTATTAAGTCAATGGAGAGGATATTGTCCGCCTGGGCGAGGTATTTGTATTGGTTTTAGCCGAGATGTTTTAGAAGAGTATTGTCGTGAAAATAACTTTGATTTGAAAAAGTGTGTCTATAGTGAAGCAGAACAAAATTCTGAAATGAAAAAGTTAATACGCAAATGCCAGGCGGAATTCCCAATGCCAACTGCCTCGAGAACTGAATACGATAAATTTGAATCTAACGACAGAGTAAAGCATGAACTAGATTATCGCCAATACGTAATGAATGGTGAAGGTAAAATACTAGCAGATTCCGCATTGAGAAACCTATGTGATTCAATAAACAAGTTAGCACCTTTGTTTAAGGATAACGGTTTTCATGAAGAGTCTGAATGGAGAATTATTGCTGAGAACCCTACTTGTAAGATTAACTTTAGAGCTGGTTCGAGCCACCTCATTCCTTATATAACTTTACCTATTTTACAATTTTCTAAGGATGCTATTAGAGAGGTGATTGTTGGACCTAATCCAAGTAAGCAAAATTGTGTTAGTTCAGTTTCAATGTTACTTGAATCTAATGGGTTTAAAAATGCAAAAGTTAAGCAGTCAAAAATTCCCTTTAAAAGCTGGTAAGTTTAACAAAAGAAAAAGGTGCTGAACGGCCGAGTTTGGCGCATATGAGACTGTCAGGTTTGAATAGTCAATCTGACAGTCTAGGACAAAAATTTTCATATAGACTTATTTACTTCTGAATTTATTGATTGCGCTCAACGGGTCCTTACTAAATCTTTGCCCTAAATTATTCAACCCTTCAAACAAGTGCGGCGCCATATATGCCCCCACGCCTATAAAGCCTGGTCTGGCACTTTCGGCCACGGCCAAATACTCACAAAAACTTGAAACCAAATATGCCGCAAGCAAGGCCATAATGACGTTTATAAGATATCGTCTAAACGTGAATTTGTGTGTGCTTAAATGTAGCTGTATTGCAGCGGCAGCGAGCGCAATGACACCAAACTTTGCTGCATGCTTTAAGCTTTCTAAATCAATCATGCGGCGTCCTTACTTGGGAATAAATCAGAGTATTCGGGTATTGCAAAATCAATATGTAGCTTGGCTGGCAAATAGCGGTTAATGCTAGACATAGTTTGTTGTAGTGGTACTACTTCGTTGTTGTAGTATGCACGGGTAATTTTGTCTAAATCACCAAAGCCTGGTGAATCGCCAGAAGTTTGCCCGCTTAATGCTTCTTGCGCACGATGCATACTCAACATGTCGTTGAGAGTAATTTTCTTGATGCGTTCGAATTCGTCTTTGGTAGAGATATCACCAACAGGGGTGATCTTAATCGACTTTTCCGCGTCGGCTTTGTTGCTGCGAAAGTTGAAAAATAAACTTCTAAAGTTACCAACGCCTTTGCTGTTTTTGATTGCATTTTTTAGTTTGGTTTCATCTTCTGCGCTTAAATTTGGGTCGGCCATGCTAAAGATAAAGCCCATGTGTGCGCCGTTCTTGTAATAGCGGCGCCTAAATAGCGTCGCATCTTCATTTAGCAAAGCACTTTGAATACCTCCGTAATATTCGGGTATGCCATAAATACCTTGGGCTGGGTCATACTCTTTTATATGAATCACTTCTCCAGCATTGAATTTAATTGGCTCGATAGTACGGTTAGTTAATTGTGCATAAACACTACGCTCGGTTGTGTAACGCATGTTCAAAGCGGGTAGGTGCTTGAGTCTGATTATTTGCCCAAACTTATTTTTGATGATTTGAAGATAGGCATTACCAGACCATAAATAGTCATAGGCAAACTTTTTAAATGCGTCGTTACTGATCACAGAGTTTGGTTTAAACCATTTCAGGATCATGTTGCGTTTAAAACCAAGTATTGGCCCATGTTGCGCATTCACTCTAAGTAATTTAACTAAACCCATTAAACTGATAGGCGGCTCATATATGCCATTCATATCAGAAAATACGCCCGTGTAGTCTGTGAGCCGATTATCTAAAACTGGCTCCGGATCACCAAAACTAAACACGTCACTCATACCTGTATAGTTTGGTGCGCTGCCAGATTTAACGCCTTTCATCCTTGGCTTGTTCATTATGCTTCAATTCCTACTGATGTTTGGCGGCCCATCATGTTGCCGTCAAGAGGTTCAAATTTCATGGCATGCATTATTGCCCAAGCAATGTCAGCATGGCCCGTTGTCTCGGTTCGATTAGTTGCGTATGTGATTTGGTCGCCAACTACTTTACGACGAATGTTTATAAATGAGCTGGCAATGTTTACTGCGTCTTTGTCGTATTCAAAGCGGCGGTTTTTAATAACATTTAAGGCCTTAATGACCATTTGGTTTTTAATAATCGGGTTGTAATGAATTGGCTCAGCGTTAGGGAAAAACGCTGTTATCAACTCCCAAACACCGTAACCAATGCCTGTTGTATCAACACCAATATGTTGCACGTTATATTTATGCGTGAGCTCTTCAATTTCACGGGCCATGGCTTCAAAATCATTGCCACTTAAGTCAAGTGTTTCGAGTAGTCTGAACTTTTCACCAGGTTGCATGGGTAAACTTAATACGGCGACACAGGCTTTGTCGCCAAATCGGGCAGGGTCAAAGCCAATCACTACAGGTTTTAAACCAAATGGGCGCTCATATTCTTCGTCAAAGTCATCCCATTTACTTGAGTCACCCACACAGGCCATAAGTTGTTTTAAGTTAAACGCCGAGTGTGCATCGTCGATGAATTTACACATGAACAAGTTGTCGAACTCGTCTTGTGAATATTCGTTTTCGAGTACTGAGATATCAATGCGGTCAAAGCCAGAATTAACGACATCGTGCACGTTAAGCATTTGTCGCCAAATGCCGTCTTCACATAAGCGACCTTTTCTGAGTGCTTTGTGGCTGCAATCAATTGCAAATTCGGGATCGTTACAGGCTTTGGTTTTTCGGTACCACTTACCATTCCAGTGGTCGTATGCTTCGTGGCTAGTTACTGAAGGCGTACTGAAGTAAGTAATGCGTAAATGTTTATGTGTTGCCATTGCCTGAGCAAGGCCACGAAGTGTTTTGTATTTTGGGATCCAAAACACTTCGTCTATGTATAAGTCGCCGCTTTCTGATTGTGCTGTGCGGGCATTGGTAGACTTAAAAATAAGTTTTACAGTTTTACCGCCTTTCAGGTTTAACACCATGGGTGAACCTGTAAGTTCAATATTAAAGTGCTCACGCACCAGTGCGATAATATTGGCTTTGAATACTTCGGCTTGGTCACGCGATGCAGAAATAAAAATCTTATTTCGGCCATTTACCACTGCATCGTAAAATGCTTCAAATGCAAAATAGAATGTGGCACCAATCTGGCGCGGTTTTAATATAAAGCGAGTACGGTGATCTTGATTATCAAACCAGTGCAACTGGTGTGGGTAGAGTAGCTTTTCTTTTAGCTCGTCAAGCATTTCAACCGTTATACCTGAACAGTCGTTATTCTTTTTCTTCTTCTTTTTACTGCGTGTGCTGGTACCGGCTTCGTCGTCGTTAGCGGTGCGTTGTCTAGGTGCTGGTGCAAGTTTGCTTTTATTGAGTGCGCAAAGCTGGCGAGTACAAAACTCTAACTCTTTATAGTCGGTGTCTGTTTTTTCGGGCTTGTCGGTAAGCACATTAATGCGGCGGCTGAATGCCATCTCAGCATTGTAGCTTGGACACATGTCAGACCATTTGCCGTCATCAGCCCAGCGTCGAATACTTCGTGCGCTTGGCATATTTGGCAGCTCTGCTATTTCATCAAACGTGTAGCTATTAACCACATACAAGTCTTGTGCTTGTTTGCGTATTTCTGGCCCGTACTTTGGCTGCATCCTGCGCCCCTAAATCAATCCATGAAAGTGAGTTTAAGGGCTAAAAAGCTTCAATTCTGTAACTTCAATTCCTAGTTATTCCTAAAACGCAAATATAGGAATTTCTAGGAATTAAACAGTTAGAAAATCTTAAAAATCAGGTGCAAACTGCAATCAAGTTGAAGGAACGAATTATTAAAACGAGTAAAATATGTCAGGTCAATTACGCACAATACCCCTTGCTATCGCCGCTGTTGGTTTAACGGTTGATGGTAGAGAAATTGAGGAGCAAGACGTTAATGATATTGTCGAAACGTATAACCCTAATATGTATGGTGCACGCATAAACATTGACCATTATGCGGATTGGTCTGGTTGGAAAGCAGAAGCCCTTTCATCAGTAAAACTTAATGGGGGGATGCTTGGTGATGTGATATCGGTCACTACTGAAAAAAATGAAGACGGAGTCCAAGTACTAAAAGCTGTACTTGCGCCAAACGCCAGTTTCGTATTGTTAAATCAAGCCGACCAGCATGTTTACTTCTCAATTGAAATCGACCGTAATTTTAGGGACACAGGTAAAACTTACTTAACAGGGTTAGCTGTTACTGATTACCCGGCTAGTGCTTATACATCAAGAGCAAAATTTAGCAAAGAGAGTGGCATAGAGAACAAGGATGTTTCGTTTCTTCGTGCTGACCTTGGCTTGTATAGCGAAATTGAAAAGCCATCAAAAAAGCCATTTTTTAAAAATATATTCAACAAGGAAGCTACCATGCCACTAACAGATCAAGATAAAGCAGATATTGGAAAAGCAGTCGCCGACGCTTTAAACCCTTCATTTACTCAGCTTAATACCTCATTAGCTGAATTCAATAAACAAAATCAGCAGGAAGCTAAGGACCAACAGGAAGAAGGTCAGGGTGGAACCCAAAATAAAGAGCTGACGGAGCAGCTCACCCAAATAAGTGAAAAGCTCGATAAAACGGACGAGAAGTTTAATCAGCTTCAAGACAAGTTTGATGAACTTTCAACTGAAGAAGCCGACGACACAACTGATGCCGATGATGAGCCAACAGGTGATGAAGGCAAGTACAGCAACTTACTGTAAGGAAACAGCAATGCGCACGAAAACAACTCAAATATTTACCGCCATATGTGCGGCTCTTGCAACCAATTACGGTGTAGCAAGTGTATCTGAAAACTTTGCTGTAGAGCCTACTATTGAACAAAAGCTTTACGATAAGGTTTATGAATCTGCTGAGTTTTTAACTCGTATTAACCATGCACTAGTTGATGATTTAGTTGGCCAATCGGTGTTTATGTCTGCGGGCTCGGGTGTAACTGGCCGCGCCGGTGTTGATGAAGATGGCAACAATGAACGTCAAACTAAAGACGTGTCTGGCCTAAGCAAGCGTGAATATCGCTGTTACGAAGAAGAAATCGACGTCCATTTATCGTGGGCAAAAATGGATGCCTGGTCAAAGTTTCCAGACTTTCATAATCGTTATCGCAATCATGTTCGCCAACAAAAAGCCCTCGATATTATCAAGATTGGTTGGCACGGCATCAAAGCAGAGCCAATAACTGATTTAGCAAAATACCCAATGATGCAAGACGTTAATATTGGTTGGTTGCAACTTCTTCGCCGCGATGCGCCTGAGCGTGTAGTTAAAGAAGGCGCAGTGACAGGAGAAATTCGTATTGGTGCAGGTGGCGATTACGAAAACCTTGATTGTGCGGTACATGACTTAATTCAAGGTATCCCATTACATAAGCGTGTTGGTTTAGTTGCCATTATTGGTGATGAATTGATTGCCCAAGATAAAGGCAAGCATTACTCCAAAAATGCGCATACACCCAGTGAAAAAACAAAAGTTGAAATGGCGCAGGTGATCAACACTTATGGTGGTTTACCTAGCTTTCAGGTGTCCTTCTTTCCATCACGTGGCATTTTGGTTACCAGTTTTGACAATTTAAGCCATTACATACAGTCGGGCTCTACACGTATGAGCATTGAGAACAATGCCAAGAAAAAACGCGTTGAAGATTATGAGTCACGTAACGCTTGTTATTACGTAGAAGACCTTGAGAAAGCGGTTTATATCGAATCTGACTCGGTAAAAACTGATAAAGCTGAAGACGGTACTTGGTCTTAGTTTTCTTCTTTGAGAATAGTACGAAGGCTGCTTGATTCAGTCGTTCAAGCAGCAATTTATAGAGAGTGTTTTTAAATGAGCCTAGTTAAGAAAGCATTAGCCAAATCAAAAGGCGGAGTACCTAAAAGCGCAATGGATGCGCAGGCACCAAGCAAGGTGAAACGCAGCAATGAAAAGCAAACTGAGTACGCGTTTTTTAAAGCGGCAATAAGTTCTGACTTGGCTCAGCTAAAAACATTCACTGATATTGCAGACAAAGCGGATTACAAATCGGCGGCCTTGGAACGCAATGACTATATGGGTTACATAAATCAGTATCGAATGAGCGGTGGCAACCATCCAAACATCGTACTTTCATGGGTGTTTATCTGGTTGGTTGACTTGAAGCGCTGGACGCAGGCAATCGAATTATTGCCGCTGTTAATCGAGCAACAACAGCCGCTGCCTACACGTTTTAATACTAAGCACTGGCCAACTTTTTTAATTGATCAGCTGTATGACGAAGTGAACTGGCACCTACAAAACAATAAAAGTGATGGATACAAAGACATGGCATTTTGCCTGTACCAGGTGATCCACCTATTGCGCCGCCAGGACTGGGCAGGACAAGAAATCGCAGGCGGTAAATTATATGCAATTGCTTGCAAGCTGGAGGTCGCCAGAGATAACACTGGTAATGCTGTGTGCTTTGGTGAACAGGCACAGAAGATAAATAGGGATGCTGGAGTAAAAACTTTGGTCGCAAAATTACAGAAAAAGCTCCAACGCCAGTGAGCAACTTAGCTTAATCAGTTAACGGAATACGAATAGCTGCTTAAGACTAAGTGGCGCTCACACTAATAAAGGAGGGCAATATGAATTTATCAAACATGCCAGTGGCCGATCAGCATCAGCACAACGTTGTGGTGCCTGGTAACGGATATTATCCCGATTTGGAAACTGCATTCTTTATTAAGCGCTATGCGATCCCCTCTGAATTTGCGAACGATGAAAAAACGTTGGTTAGCATTCTCAAAGAGTCACAGGCCGAAGTTAACAACGAACTAAAAGAAGCTGTTTTAACTAATGGTACACCGCTCAATGAGCAACAAATTCTATTTTACAGAACAGCAGTTTATGCATTAGCTAAATCCAAAAGTTTGATATCAAAACTAAGTACTACGCATCGAGATAGAGCCAATGCACAAAATGAACTAGCGTCAGATAATTTTGAGTTTTGGCACGATGAATATCGCAATCAAATCAACTTACTTCGAGCGCTAAGTCCAAGCTTATCGGTGGAATTGATATGAGCATGAGTAAGTTAGATAAGCTTAAGCGATTTTTAATTGATGCCAATTACAAGGGGCATAAGTTAGCTTTACCCGAACAGTTTGAAGCGCGAATAGAAGAGGGGGTTATTAGCCCAGCGAGTAAGCAAATAAACGGCAATGGTTTACTAGCTGCAAGACTTTATTACTCTTCAATCATTTCAATTGATCCTTGTTATGCGCCAGTTGAGTTGGTGAGTGCCTATGTGAGTTTCTGGCTTCAAAACAACGCAGAAGGTGATGATTCAGAAAGTGCAGAGTTTAATTGCTCAATTAACGATGACAACTCAAATGAAATTGAAATTGTAATCGGTACTTTTGAGGAAGAATTAGAACTTATAGAAGTTGCCAATGGCCCTTTTGAACTTGGTGGAAAAAGTTATGACTTTGGCGAACAAAGCACTTGGATTGCAGAGAAGTTTACTTTAGCCGGTGAAGTTGACCGTGCTTAATATCAAGCTCGATACCAATGACGCATTAGTTCAACTTGAAGCGCTTTCATTACCGGAAAAAAAGCGCAGAGCCATATTGAGAGATATGGGACGAAAGTCACGAAGTTTGGCGATAGATAGAGTGAAAGAAGGTAAGAACCGTGATGGTAGAAAGTGGAAGCAACCCAAGAAAAAAGCGATCTTCAAAAAGATAAACCAAAAAAAGCGGACGTATATAAAAACAAGTGGTTCTCATGCGGTTATTGGATATAAATCTGGCGGGAAAGGTTATGCAGGGGCAATCGCGAAAGCACATGCTAAAGGGTTAGAGGAAAAGTTTACTGTTGAACAATCCATAAAAAATCTAAAAAAGAAAAGTTTGCCAGCGTACGGCTCGAAGGCAACCAGAGCACAAGCAAAGCGTTTGATTAGTTTGGGTTACAAAATGTGGGACAAAGATAAAAAGGCCTACAGAAAAGTGAGTCAAACAAAAATTATGAGCAAACTCACCTTTGGACAAGCAGGCTTAATCATTAATTTGCTCAAAGAAGAAGAGAAAGAACGTAAGAAAACCCAGTGGACCATTAAGCGTCCAGTTCGTGAATTGTTAGGAAATACAGTGAACGAGCAAAATAAAATTCGTACAACTGAGCTTGAACGGAAAATGTATTTAAAGCAGAAAAGTTAATTTAACAAGGAACGATTATGGCACAAGGTAAAGTTTCGGTTGCAGCCATTCAAACGGGTAGTGGTGCGGTTAAAGAAGTCGAACGCACGGTTTTAGTGATTGGTGCTGCGCCCGTAAATAATGGTGTGATTCAAGCTATCAATGCACAAAGTGATTTTGATTCGCTATTTGGTGAAGCTGATTCACAACTAAAAACCCAACTTAATGCTTGGCAGCGTAACGGCGATGATCTAGTGAACGGGTATGCCATTTCTCATGGTATTGGAGAAAATATTTTTGCGCTAATTGATAAAGCCATGGAGCAAGACATTAGCCCTGAAGTCATCGCCATTTGTACGCCCGTTACTGGTAAAGCTGAAGTCGAGGCATACCAGGCTAAGAACCTAGAAATCTTAAACAAATATGCGCGTTATGTTCGCACTCTTGTGGCTGCTCCTGGTTTAGACGGTACACAAACATGGTCAGAATTAGTGACGGCATTACAACCCCTAACTGATGGTGTGGTGGGTAATCGTGTTGCTGTTGTTCCTTTACTTTTTGGTGACGAGCTGGGTGGTGTGTTAGGACGATTGTGTAAACGTTCAGTGACCATAGCTGACTCACCAATGCGAGTGTTAACAGGTTCAATGTCGCTTATGCCTTTACCAGAAGACTCTTCAGGCAATCCGCTAACAAATGCAACAACATTGGCATTAGATTCATTGCGCTTTAGCTGCACGCAATTTTACTCTGATTTTGAAGGTGTCTATTTTGGTGACGTCAATATGCTCGACGCTGAAGGGGGGGATTTTCAGCGCATCGAAACAGGTCGTATTGTTGATAAAGCATCTCGATCTGTACGCATTATTGCCATTCAGCAAATTAAAAACCGTCGCTTAAACAATAGTACAAGCGGCATTGAATTTGGTAAGCGCGTTATGGGAAGACCGCTCCGTGATATGAGCAAATCTGTAAATATCGGAGCTGATAAATTTCCTGGACTGATTGATGCGCCTAAAGATGACAGTATTACGTTGACGTTTATGGATGCTCGAACACTACAGGTTTCAATCAAAGTTAGACCGATTGACTCTCCAAACACAGTTCTCGCAAACATCATGTTAGACGACGTAGAGTAAGGGCAGACCATGACTAAAAAAGTATTAGGCGGAAAGGATTTTGATGCCTTCATCGGCAATTCTATGGTTCACGTTGTTGAGGCCAGCGTAAAGATCACTGATGGCCGAAAAGCTAAAACTGTTCGCGGTATTCCCATGGGTTGGATTGATGGGCCTGTTGAAGCAGAACTGGCGTTAAAACTTGATCACGAAAACTTCTTATTGCTGCAAGCGCAAGCACAACAAGCTGGTAGCTGGAAAGGCATAGAACCTTTTGATGTGGCATTTACTGCAAGCGTTGCAGCGGGCGATCTAAACGTTGAAGCCTTTGGCTGTATGCCGCAGCTCGAAGAGCTTTTAAATATTAAAGCTGAAGGCGGTGAAGAGAATACATTTTCTATTAAATGCCCAATAACGTCACCAGATTTTGTGCACATCAATGGTGTGCCGTACTTAACAGCTGATGAAGTGAGAAACCTGTAATGCGAGGCTTTAGCAAACTAAGCCCGCAAGTGTTACTCAGTGCCATGGCATTTAGTAAACACAAAGTGTTTGAGGGTAAGCTTAACCTAAACATTATTGGTATTCGTGCTGCAAATACCCGATCAAATACCTTTAATGACTTAATTTGTGTGCTGTATCAGCAAAATGGCGAGTGGCAACTTAAGCAGTTTAAAGCGACTACTGACGCGGGCCTATATTGGCGTAAACACCCAATGAATATTGATGGTACGGCTGTCCTTATGCCAGGGCAACATCTTGGTCTTTGGAGGCTAGGTTATCACCAAGGCAAGTACAAAGCACTCGTGCAAAACAAACCTGTTTTAGTGCTTCGTGACAACGACAAAAACGCTGAGCTTGAAACGGATGAAACACAGGCTGAGTTGCAGCTTGGTTACTTTGGCATTAACTGCCATCGAGCAAGTGCACACACCGAATCAAAACGAGTTGATAAGTGGTCTGCGGGTTGCCAGGTATTGGCGAACCCCGATGACTTTAACGAATTTATTAATCTTTGTGAGCAATCGGCTGAACGCTATGGCAATGCCTTCAGCTATACATTGCTTGAACAAAACCAACTAAAAGAGAGCAAGGAAAATGCAGACTAAGCAAATTGTTATTGAAACCGATGAACAAGAGTTTACGTTCAAGGTGACGGGTCAGGCTTACAACAAATATTTAAACAGCACGACACCGACCAATAAAATTCAGCCAGCAACTAACTTTTTATTAGCCACTGTTGATGATGCTCAGAAAAAAGAGCTTAAGGCACTGTTACAGCAACCCGGTGCAGCGTTACATATGGTCGGCACTGTAATTGAAGACTACACACCAGAGTTTAATTTCTCAGTAAAAAAATCGAAGAGCGAGCTAAGCGAATAAAGCAAAACCGCTTAGATCAGTTATTTGCTTATCACGCCAAGCATTTTGGCAATTTGCCAATAACTGATGAAGCCTTGGCACAAGCGCTCTTTATTGAAACTCAGCAACAGGAGTTGCTAACCGTTGCAGTAAACAATGGCATTTGCATGGCACTTAATGGCGAAGAGTAAAACACATGAGTTCACTAAGCAAAATGGACAAGCTTACATATTCAATAGGCCTGATTGATAAAGTCACAGGGCCTGTGAATAAGATCATGGCGAAAATAAACCAACTTAGTGAACAAACTGCTAGCGCCAAAGAGCAATTAACTGGCGGGTTAATGAATGCTGCGGGCGGGGCCATGATGCTAGTTGGTTCGCTCAATCCAGCAATTGAAGCGCAAGCAGCACTTGGTGAAGTGCAATCACTTGATGTGTCTAACCAAGCACTGACACAACTCAATAACACTGCAATGAATTTTGTGAGTAACTATGGTGGTAATACTGCTGAAGTTATTCGCAGCTCTTATGATATTCAATCTGCTATCAGTGGGCTAACTGGTAAAGAGCTAGCCCAGTTTACTGAGTCATCTTCCATTCTTGCAAAAGGTACCAAATCAGACGCCGCCACAACTACCGATTATTTCGGCACAATGTACGGTATTTACCAAGACACGGCGAAAGAAGTTGGCAAATCCGAATGGATCCAAATGCTGACTGGGCAAACAGCCGCGTCAGTTCGCATGTTCAAAACAACGGGTTCAGAAATGGCGGGGGCCTTCAGCACCTTGGGAGCAGAGGCCAATTCCCACGGTATAACAATGAATGAGTCTATGGCGGTTTTAGGCCAGCTACAAGCCACTATGTCTGGCAGCGAAGCGGGTACCAAATATCGCGCTTTTTTAGGCGGAGTTGGTAAGGCCCAACAAAAGCTTGGTATCCAACTCACTGACGCACAGGGGCGTATGTTGCCAATGGTTGATGTGATGAACCGGCTTCATGAAAAGTTTGGGATCATTGACACCGTTGCTGAGAGTGACGCATTACAAAAAGCCTTTGGTACAAAAGAAGCAGTAGCTTTGATTAAACAGCTCATGCCACAAGTCGATCAGCTTGAGAACAATATTAATCAGCTCTCAAATATTTCAGATATGGGTGTTGCCGTCGAAATGGCCGAAGCAATGGGCAGCGCATGGGATAGATTCGGTGGCTCGCTAAATGCGGCATTAGTGAGCATGGGTCAAACCGTGTTGCCAATTATTGAGCCCATCGTTGATTTACTTGCAAAGCTTTTACAGGGGGTGGTTTGGTTAACCCAAGAGTTCCCAGTTTTAAGTGGCATTATTGGCGCGTTTGTTGTTGCCTTAGTGGGCGCAACTGTGATCATGGGTACCTTCAATGCACTGGTTGGGCTATATCGCTTAGCCATGTTGCAAGGTGCGTATGCAACACAGCTTGCTAGTATCTGGTCTAAAGCTTGGTCGGGTGTATTAGTAATACAAACCGCAGCTATGAAAGCCGCTAGTTTTGCAGCTGCGAATTATGGGAATGCACTAATGTTTGCGGGTGGCGTGTTGAGCCGTTTGCAAACAATGAGTGTTGGGGTACTAACTTTAGTGACCGCAAAGTTAGGCGCTGCTGCCACCGCTGCTTGGGGTTTTTCTGCTGCTTTGTTCGCGAATCCAATTACTTGGATAGTAGTTGGTGTTGTTGCAGCAATTGCCGCAGTCTCTGCACTGGTCTACTACTTTGATGAAATTTCAACTGCCTTCAATAACTGGGCTGATAATTCGGCTGTTTGGACTGGAATGAAAATAGCGTTTGACTTGATAACGTTGCCCCTACAAATAATCTGGTACCTGGTTAAGTCTATCGGCTTAGCAATTTATGAATTCGTAGCCCCAGCATTTAGCTTTATTAGCGAGCTAGTAGGTACGGTGACGAACTCAATTACTTCTGCATTTATAGCTGTGTATGAACCAATTGCCGCCGTTTTCTCAGGTATTGGCGAATTTATCTCAAGTGTATTCGATGGCGTACTTTCAAAAGTAAGTGCCTTCTTTACGTTCTTCAGCGATATTACAGCCAGTGTCACCGGCTTTTTAAAAACAGTGGCCGAAAATGGCATTTTAAAAATGGTAATCGACTTTTTCAGTGATGATGAAGAAGCGCAGAAAATCAGCCAGCAGCCAAGCTCAGCAGTGCAATCGTTAGAAGGCGCAACACATGCAAATGCTATTCAACAAAATTTACCAGCTTACCAAGTAGCAGAATATGTGATCCCGCAAGTTCAAAGTCATTCACTACAAAGTTTAGAGCAAGCACAATCAAACAATGTTGTGCAATTCGCAAGCTTGCAAACGGGTAATAGCGTAACTAATCGAGTGCTTGAACAAACTCAAAATGGTGCTTTGTCTTCGCAATCGACTATTGTTTTTCCTAATAATGTTATGGCACTTTCAAATGCTCAAGTATCTAACAATACAAGCCGCACACAACAAATCTTTGCAGCGTCAGAACAAACACAGGCTACGAATTTTACTAACACACCAATTTCAAAAGTAAGTGAAGTAAATCAAGCACTCTCAAGTAGTGTGATACCGCTAAATGCACAAGTTCTAGCTAATCATAATATAGCTAATAGCAATCATCATGCAGTGGGAGCAGAACAAACCTTAACGCAAAATACGCAACTTGCTTATTTAGATCACGCAATTACCAACAATGCCCAAAGCCAGATTATTGAACAAAGTGCTCAGTCATTTGAGCAAGAGCAAATCGAGCTGAACAGCACCTATGTTGCCAAGCCAAAGCGCTCAGCATTTTTACAGCAGCTTGCTAAAACAAACAATATCAGTACCAGCAATGCAAGCAGTGACAACTCTAAGAATGTGCACATCGATAACTTAACTGTCAAAACTGATGACATGAATAGCACATTAGAGGATGTATTGGAGCTGGCGTCATGATGACATTTGACGAGATCCAGTTGCATATTGATTTAAATGTTGTCGATGGGGACTTTGTGCTCAATGACTCTCTTAGTCCTGCAACATTACAAAAAGCAGACGTAATCGCTCAAGACATTAAGCACCGCATTTTAGAAAGTGGTTTGCTTGTAAAGCTTGTTGGGCTGCGCAATGAAAACGGTATTAAGCCAATTCTGACCGAGCTTGAATTGCTTATTGAAAAAGACGACAGGCTTAAACCTGGCTCAATCAATATAATAAAAAACGATAACGGACTATCAATTGACGCAAAAACCAGACAGTACGGGGGCAATCATGAAATTTAAGTCCCTGATGGAACAAGCAGGACTACCGCTTACTGAAGAAAAAGCAGCCGAACAATGGCGTGAAGAACTCAAAAACCAGAATATTTCTGTGGCGAATGACTCTCCATTTGGTCCGTTCTGGCGAACTATTGAAGCCTTGATCACAAAACCCGTTGTGAAGCTGTTTAATTGGATTGCCCAAACGGTAATGCCAGATCTATTTATCATGACCGCAAGTCGCGACGCATTAATTGAAAAACACGGCCCAAGTCGAAATGTGTTTATTCAAACAGGACTAAAGGCTCAAGGCTTACTGACCTTTACCCGAATAAGCAGCGATGGTGAAAGTGCCATAGTAGAGGGAATTGAGGTTGTTACCGATGTGATTGGCGGCCAAGTTTATAAACTGGTTTTATTGCAAGAAGCTTATTTTAAAGACGGACAAAGCACAGCATATGCACTGGCCGAAGCGGTTGAAGAGGGTGCGGGCTTTAATCTGCCTGCTAATGCCTATCGCTATTTTTCCGAACAACAAGATGGTGTCACTGTCACCAATTCTGCAGATTGGTTATTAAGACCAGGTGCAGACAGTGAAGACACTGAAAGTTACCGTAACCGTATTCGTAATGTGTTTGGTACCGCAGCGCGTTGGCATATTAATTCTGTCTATAAACAGATAATCGCAAACTTTCATGTGCCAATTGATAACATCGAGATTGAGACACAAGCCCCGCGTGGACCAGGTACCGCAAATGCATATATTTATCTTGATGTGGGTGCGGTGCCTTCCGCGCTTATAAGTGCCATAAATACGCACATCAGAGATAAAGGCCATCATGGTTTAGGTGATGACTTTATGGTGTTCGCTATGCCTACCCAAAGCTTTAATGTGGTGGCGCAATATTCTTTGCATACCGAACAAGACTTAAACGCTGAGTTAACCGCTTTTATTGAATCGGCTTTTAGAAAAAATGCCGCCTATAAACCAACACGCGTTGCCCATAACGGCGAGTTTTCAATCAGTCAGTTAATCAGTGAATGTCATGAAGAGTTTGAGCAGCTTAAATCTATCAAATTCAACATTGATGACATTCATGCACAACACTGGTTGCCTGTGCTTGGGACATTGGAGTTAAACCGTGTTTAAGTCTGACGGCAAACAAATCGCAACTTGGCTGAACAAAGGTTATGCACAAAAGCTGGTAAAAGCCTCTTCTGGGTATTGGAATAAAACAGCTGAGTTTGTGATGTGGGCAGTTAACCAAAAAGAAGCCCAACAAAACGAAGAGCCTATTTTAAGCTTTCTAGCTTGGGAACGTTTAACCGATAAGCTCGACAATGAACCAGTGAGTTTATATCGAAAACGTGTTCAATATGCGCTGGTGAATACTATTGAAGCAGGCGATTTGGCAAATATCAAAGACGTGTTTGCCCGGTTGGATATAGAAGTGTTGAGCGTGCGGGAACGCATCGACGGGCGAGACTGGGACATTGTCGCCTTAGATATCAGTGATACGGCCCTAGCCAACAATAACAACTTATTACCTGAAATTATTCAGTTGTATGGCCGTACTTGCCGCCGCTATGAATTTACCGTCCATAACGTGGCTGATGTATTTTTGTCTATAGGTGAAACACATGTGCAATGGGACAGTTGTCATGTACCACATGCTATGTATTTAAAAGCAGATAGCAAAGCACAACAGCAATACACCCATGGTTTTACTGCATTACAAAATGAGTCAAGTACAGCGCCTTTGCTACCAATCGAACACGATGTCAAACATGACCTTGAACTTGAACAGCTGTATCAGTTTATCGGGCTAGAGAATCAAGTGAGCAATACCGAATTTTTTGCCGCCGATTTAATCGTGCAGCATGCGCTTATTGCACAGCATAGATATGGATTTATAAGCAAGGAGGGCGGCATTAGTACCGCTAAACTATGAGCGAAAATATAACAGGGATTTTAACCAACGCGGGTAAACAGCACATTGCCACCCAAGCTTTGAACGATAAAGGCTTAGGTATTAAAGAGCTGGTCTTTGCCAATATTCCAAACCTCAATGAAAAGGCTGAGCGTAACCCAAACGAAGGAATGCCGCCAAGCTTACAAATTGTGCATCGTCGCAATATCGACGTAGAAGGCAAAGTGGATGATAACACCGTAGCTTGGGCGGTTATTCTAGAGCAAGACATTGGCGACTTTGACTATAACTGGATTGGTTTAGTAACAGGTACAGGGTTGCTTTTGGCCGTGGATTACTTGCCCATGCAGCGAAAGCGTAAAGGCGTTAACAACGTACATAACCGCTCGTTTGTACTCAAGTTTGCGGCCGCCGCAGCACTATCGAAAATCATCATACCTGCACAATCTTGGATGTTTGATTACTCGCCACAGGTTGATGAAATCAATAAAACACAAGTGAGATTAGCTGTCAGCCAGATAAACAGCATGACTCGCTTTGTAAAACTATTTTTATAAGGACATTAAATTATGAGCACAGAATTGTTAGGTAGAGCCGTTGATGCATGCGAAGCATTGACAAGTGTTGTTGAAAATAAAACGTCTGAAATCGACAGCAAAGTTAAAATTGCGTTGGGTGATCTACCAGCAACTATTAGTCAGATCATGGACGCGACTATCTATGTATCAAATGACAACGGGGACGATATTGATTATCCAAAACCATTTCATACATATAAAACAATCAAATGTGCAATTGAGTCGTTCCCTCCTGGCGCTTTGTTGAACGTTATTCTTCATGAGGGGCGACATTTTATCGACGAGCATATTGAAGTTGAAAATAAAAGGGTAATGTTGAAAGGCCAAGGAAAGATAAAAACAGATGTAATTTTTAAAAAAATCCAAATTGATGCATCAAGCAAATTTCGATTAGTAGGTTTCAACTTAAATCACTCGTATCTTCATACAAGCTCACTTACATATCGATCAGACGTTGAAAGCATTGATGAACTGGCGTTTCAACATCCATACGACTGTCCCGTTCGATTAAATTTTGACAGCTCTATTAGCTTTAGCTGCTGCAACAACCAAGCTATCGACGGTATTTTCACACATTTTGTTTTGCTTTATCCAAACACAGGCACAGTAGGAAGTTTTGTCACAAATAGCTTAGAGGTCGAAGGCGTCATGTCTGAAGGTTTAATGCTATTAAAACGCGGCGCTGTTGCAACAGTTGAAGCGAATGGGTTAGTGATGTCAGCAAAAAATAAGGAGGCGAAAACAGCGGATTTGGTCGTTGGGGATATAGTTCGTGATACAAATCAACGAGCAATTAATGTGATCGGGATGGAGGTGTAAAATGTTTGTTTTGAAAAAAATTCATTATCATGGAAAAGATTATTACGGCGTTAGAGAAGACGGCTTTTTTGCTGATGGTCAATCGATGGCGGGTATCCCAATTGCAGTTATTAAAGATGCAGTTACGCAAGAGCAGTGGCTTGTTGTAAGAGAGCAAAGGGACAAACTGCTAAGTTCTTGTGATTGGACACAAGTGGCTGACAGTCCATTAACGCAAGAGCGAAAGCAAGAGTGGAACCTTTATAGACAAGCGCTTCGTGATTTGCCTGAAAAATTTGAATCACCAGAAAATGTAGTTTGGCCTTTAGCACCAAATGCATAACGTTTCTCTATGCTTTAACCAAACCGCCGCTCCTTGCTCAATGCAAGCGGGCGCGGTTTTGCTTACTAAAGCTCTAAAGGACAATTCACGAACTGATAAGCCATCAAGCTATAACGGTTTTCTCTTATCAGTAGGCGCAACAACTCCCGCAGCGCTGGCAAGCCAACTTGAAACATTAAACGACTATTGCCCTATACCCGACTTAATAACGTGCCAACACTATGCACAAAGCTTGAGTTCATTAGAGCAAGATAAACTCACGGTATACGAGGGTCAAAGCATAGAGTGGCGTGAGCATAGCTCGCAAAGCTTAAAGCCATTGCAACAAAAGCAAATTGCTGAAGAACTGGCAGAAGTAGCCGAGCAGGGTAGAAGTTTAATTACCAATATTGACGATGCACTTTCCCAAGCAATCGAATTAAAAGCCGCTTGTAATGAGAGGCTAAATCGACCGTTCACACTAAGAAATACAGACATTGATAAACGCATACTGAATGCGGGCAGTGCTGATGCATTGGCGAGACAAGTTGAGCAACTGGGCGATGACTCACAATATTGGGCCTATTGCTTGTTCGTTGGAGAACTAAGGGAGCTAAATCAAATCAAGGAAGCACTATGATTGCCATTGATGGCTGGCAAGTCCCAGGTTTTGACACCCAAGTAAATGCAGGGGTTAAACTGGCGGGCGATGATATGTCGGGGTTTGGTTCATTTGCCCTGAGTTCAGATAATGGCGTAAAGCCAGGTGTGTTGACCGTAAAAACTAAAATTGCTCATACTGATGAAAACGACTTAGCCGCACTCATTACGAAAGCTAAAGCACTCGACGAAAATGGCGCACGGGTAACATATACAGTGAACAACTCACTCGCTGAAGCTTATAAAATTCGCAAAGCCAAATTTGATGGTGAAGTAAAAGCGACTGATTTAGAGGACGTAAAAGGGTGGCAGATCACGTTTAAATTGCTTGAAGTGCGCTCGGTATCAGAGCGCGAACAACAGCAGCTAGACGAAACATCAAATCAAGCGAGTGAACAACAATCTACTGATGCTCAATCACAAGTGCAACAGCAATTTGAGCAAGTGGACGGCCCGTGAATGAGCTCACGTTTATCTGATTCACTGCATATAGGTGGTGTGGCGGTAACAGCTGTTATCAAAAAACAGGTGCAGCTCGATATAAATAGCGCGGGCCGAGCTAGTTTTGAAGTTGTGACTAACTCGGAGCCCACAGGCATAGTCGAGTTGCATTTGGGCTATAAACTGACTGATATGAAGCCCTATTTCTTGGGCGTAATTGAATCAAAACACTTTGCAAACGGACGTTGGTATTTAACATGCAGAGAATTGTTAGGGGCATTAGCATACCAAAAATCTTTTTCATTGCGACACCCGACAATCTCCCAAGTCTTAGACGTGTTGGATGAACACATCGAGTTTGTTACTCCAAGCGCTGATTATATGCAAATCAAAGTCCCTATGTTTTGTCATGCAGGCACAGGCATTGAAGCACTAAGGCAAATAGGCCGCGTTTGGCAAATCCCGCAGTACATTTTTCAACAAAGACCGGACGGCAAAGTTTATGTAGGGAGTTGGCACGATAGTCGGTGGGCGCAGTCAACAATTAATGATTTTCCTGAGCATTCATTGAAAACAACCAGCTCAACCACTGGCGAAGTGATTGCCATTCCAAAACTCAGACCTGGACTAAAACTAAACGGGCGCCACATACAGGAAGTGACGCTACAAAATGATAGGATGCAAATAAGATGGTCAAACAAGCTTTTAAGCGTTTAATACTCCGTTGCTTTCCAGAGTTAGGTGAAAGAAAACACCTACCTCAGCTAGCCCTTATAGAAAAAATTTATGATCTGCCAACAGAGAGTGGAAAAATAAGCACACCATTTAGGCCATACAAAGCGGTTGATATACAATTGCTGGACCCCGTCACGCATGAACCAACTAATACACCAGTATTCGAGCAAGTCACACTAGCGACAGGCCAAGCAAACGATGCGGGCTTAGTGAATGAACCTAAACCGGGCATGTATTGCATGGTTCAATACATCGACGGATTAAACAGCCACCCAGTTATTACAAACCTATTGCCATGGGGGGCTTTGGTACCAGAGCAAAAGCATACTGACGTTGGTCTTAAACAAAGCTCTCGAGCACAAATCCAAGGGCGCGATGGAAATTGGATAATAGAAACTGACGATTCAATCACGCAAGTTAGTGATTCAAGCGCAGTCCAAGCCCGCAAACGGGTAGAGCAATTTCATGTTAAACAATCAACGATAGCTACTCATGAAACTAACCACATTGATGGTAACCAGATAAACGAGGTCATGGGCGCCTTAAAAACAGTGGTTGGTGAAAAAGCGCTGTTCACAGCGTTGGAAGGTCTGCTCCTTGGCAGTCAAAAACAAATTAATATCAAGGCTCGTGAGAATGTGAACATTGAATCACTAATGACGCTGCATATTAAAGCAAATGAGCTGTCAAAGCTTGAGGGAGCGAAAGTTTGGGTGGGTGATAAATCAGTGAATGCTATTGAAGTTTTACACCATCTTATTATTATCGTTAAAGACCTTTGCGCAAAATTGGAAAACCATGGGCATAGTGAGCAGGGAGCTGGGCCTCCTTTAAATAAAGCTGAATTGAGTGAGTTAAGCAAGAGCGCGGGCGAGCTTGAAACCAATCTATCAGTAGTTGTTTAATTGATAGGTGTATTTGATGCTAGTTCAGGTCAAAAAAATGTAAAGGAAGGCATGCATGAAATATATATTGTTAGTTTTGGTGATTCTAGTATTTACATTAAACATTTTTGATATAAACCCGTTTGTAGCAAAGTCGGGAGAGCTCGCGTATAGCGTAAAGGCTCCCAGTGCTGCAACAAAAGTTGTTTCGGGTATCGGGTATATTGATTTTATGGGGAAAGCAGTCCCTACATTATATTGTCTACAGCTAGAAAACGAATTAATTGATCTTCTTGACAGGAAGCCCGTTCACTACTCAGAAAAGTGGCAGAGAAACTACAATTTTACTTCAGCAAAATTCGAAAAGTGCGCAGAAAGTTTAGCTGGAAAGTAGGGCTGAATGTATACAAGTGTGTATGAGTGTGTGTATAGAAAGTTGCGATAAGATTTAATCATAATTAAATCAAGATTTTATCTATGCATTATAATAATCGTGCCAATAGATTGTTGGTATGTTTTCGTCTGTTTGCTGCGTCTGATCTTGGTCTGTTTTGTTCATAAATCAACTATTTACATTGAAACTGTATTGTTTTCTTTTTGTTCGAGTCTTTTGCAATGTCGATCAAGTGAGTATATGTGTGTATATAAAAACCACTACGTGTGTATAAAACGGTAGCATATTATGGCAGCACTTACTGACGCGAAACTACGTAATCTCGTTAATACAAAAGATTCTCCATGTGCATTGTCTCACAGAGACAGCTTACGCGTAAAACGAAACATTTACGGTATCGTATCGTGGTAGCATTAATGTAGGTATGAGGGGGAAACAAGTCATTACGTCTTTTGGGTAATTATCTTAAGGTTGGTATAAAAGGTGCGCAAGACTATGTGTGACACTACCCCATAAATAGCTTAAACGCTGGATTGCCATTATTTAAAGAAGGGTGTTTCATGATGAGAAACTGTCAGTGCACTAAAAAACAGTGTTTTGGTATATTCAATAGACTGAGATTGACATGTTGGTTCCAGATATCAGCATAAAGCACGGTGTTGGTTAAAGCGCTTTATATTGATAGTGCTCTATTTTTAGTGGAATGTAGGCTTCTGAAGTTATGTGTTTAAAAGCGTGTTAAGCGTATAGCTCTAAGCTTAATTCTACTAGCGCACTGTACTTAAATTGATGTAGTTACAGCTACTTTATCAAAAGAGCTTAGGGCTATGCCCTTAAGCTCAAATCTGTCATTATGGCTGACAAGTTATGCCAGCACTACACACTCGTATAGTTGGGGCAACTGTACCACAGCAGCCACCATGACTGAATGATACGCAAAGCGATTCTGATATATTACCACCGCCAACGGCTGGTGTTTGAGCATGAGGGATTGAGTTTTTGTCTTCGGATAAAGTTTTTATTTTCTTCTTATTAAGCTTCAATTGCATTTGTTATTTCCTTTTGTAATTTATTTGTCAATCAAGATTTAACATATCGTTATTTCAATGCTTTATCAAGTTTTTTGAAATAAGGCCAAAACTTTGAGGTCGCACTTGCAACTTTCCCAGAGACAGAAAGTGTATCAAAAGCCGCGTTTCTCTTTCCTAGTCAGGGCAAATTCTTGATTAAGGCAATCAAGTCTCTGTCCCCTAAATAAATGCTGGTCGTTGGTTAAAGGAGCTATATCAATTTTACATGTCTAAAATCTATCTTAATCCTAATTTTGACTAGAGCCAAAAGCGGCATTTACACGATAGTACTGAAGTTTATTTGGACAAAAAGTAAAATTTATCGCCAAATTATTAAAAGGCTCATAAATTGATTGTAAATGTATTTTTTATTTGCATGAAACGGCTATGACTTATTATTATCTGATACACGATTTGAAGTTGGTTGTTAGTATTCTGGATATATACTAGTCGCTGATACTGAGGTCGTTAAGAGGTGGCTATCCAGCTAGCTTTTTGTGCATTGAATAAATGTGCGAGATAAAAATAAATAAGGACACAATAAATGAAGCTTAAAAAGAAAAACTTAATAGTTCTCACTCGGAATCAATTACCATTAATATTTGGGGGGCAAACTGCGTCCAATACTGCAGACGAGCCGCCTCCGCAAACTGATGGACGATAGGTAGTCGTTAATTTTTTGGAGCAAGGAAGAGCTGGAAAGCTAGGTCTATTTGAAGTACTTAAAGCTGCTGAGGCCTAAGAATTGAACTTAAAAGCTTTAATCAGTTAATGCCAAAAAATGACATTGCTTATTGAACTCTAGTTAGTTTTGGGAAGTTGACCATGTTTATACTCTACGACTGCTGTCAACTTCTGGCTTGTATATCATGACTAAAACCCAGAAAAAGGTGTATTTATTCTTTTTGTATGCCAATAAAAAAGAGTATGGTAATGGACAAGCTAATAACAAGGTAAACATAACTTTTTCAGTCCAATAAGCATTATGGCATAAGAAAATATGTAAGGTGAGTAAACTAAGCTGTTTTCGGCAAAGCGTCGATTCTTTTCTTTAATATAAATTCGTATCTAACCAATCTACCTTAGACGTTGATTTAAGCACATTATACTTTACACGCTTTTAGGTATAGTTTACTTACTTGTGAGCGGCTTGGTGAAGTATAGGTTTTGGCTTGCTGTAGGCGTGAGACTTTAGTTAGTTTTTAAACTTTCGGATGGCTTTTAATAGCTTGTGTTGAACTCGATTATTCCTTGTGAAAGGATTATTGATATTGTGCCATGTTCAACTTGGCATGGCACTGCGGCGATCACTAAGTCAAATACTAATAGTAGTGTACACAAGATTGCTCAACGGAGTTTAGCTACAAAGTCCATTGTCACCAAGAAGCAGAGTATAGAAAGCCATATTTTGTAAGCAAGCAATTTAGACGCATATCTCTCAATTCTTTCGTTTTTTATTTGTTCAGTTACCTCAGTTGGTAGGCTTGTTTACAGTGATTTTAAATATTCCTTTGGTTTATTAGGCTAGCGTTATAAAAAGTAAAGTACATACTTTGAGTTGAGTTGAGTTGAGTTGAGTTGAGTTGAGTTGAGTTGAGTTGAGTTGAAACACGCGTTAGCTAGATGTTGAGGTATTATCGGCTTTTTATTGCATCTTGACGGTGTGGGTTATTGCGAAAAGTAATGTATTGAGCGAGTGCTCAATACATTACCTCAACGATTAGAATCTAAAGTTTACCTTGGCGTAGTATGTCATCCCATCAAAGCCGTACGGTAGTGCTCGAAGCGGGTAACGCATTGCGCCGTTGGTGATAAAGTTCAATACTTCATCTTCTCCAAGTTCATTTGGTGTTTTATCAAATAAGTTGTCAATGCCCAAAGACACATCAAAGTGTTCGTTGATTTGATATCCGAGGTTAATATCAACCAATACTGCTGATTCGACAACGCTGTGATCTTGCCAGCTGTTTGTTGGAGATAAAAAGCCTGGCAGTTCAATATGCTTACCTGAGAAGTAAGCGACTTCGGTTTTGCCGAAATAATTTAAACGTAGCAGTGATGACCACTTGTCTTTTGTATAGTCAAAAGTCAGGGTTGCGCGTTCTTGTGGTTGGCCGTGAGTTAAAAATGAACGTGTTTGCTCATCTAACGCAATACTTTCTGGTATTCCCTTAGGAGAGTTAACCTTGTCGATAGTGGTTTTATTTTTATTGGCTGCAAAGGTTATTTCAAGTTCTCCAGACGCTACTTCGGTAGAATAAGAAGCTATTAAATCAATGCCCTTAGTTGTCGAGTCCAATGAATTGGAGAAGAAATTAGCTTGTACGGCACCCGATGCTTTGAGTGCTGCATTGGCATCTGGGAAGTTGCTCAATTCATCACTGTCTGCACCAATAAAGCTACCTAAATTGATACGGTCGTAAATTTTTATTTGGTAAAAGTCTAGTGTAATAGAGAGGTCATTACTCGCGTCCCAAGCCAAACCTAAGTTGTAGTTGTCGGAAGACTCAAGCTGAAGGCCTTCTATGCCAAGCGCTTCTGGGAAAGGTGAACCTGCTGTAGCTGTATAGGATGTAGCAAGTGACCCATCACCGCCTAAGCTGGTTGTAAATGCCGTATACCCAGATTGCTGTAGCGAAGGCGCTCTAAAACCTGTAGAGGCGGCCGCACGAAGTGCCAAGTCCTCTGTGACTTCGTATCTCGTTGCAAGCTTCCAAATAATATCATCGCCAGAGTCTGAAACATCTTCATAGCGAAGCGCACCACTGACTAACCAGTATTCGTTAAGCAAGGTTTCTGCTTCAATGTAAATTGCGTGGCTTGAGCGGTCAGCTTTGTTTGCCGCGTCGGGCCTCAAACCTTGATAAGCCTGAAAGCCACAGTCCGCAAATACGCTAGAGTCGATTACAGAAGGGAATGAGCTAGAAGCGTTTGAGAAGCCGCATGCATAAGATGCTACTTCTCCTGGGACAATTTCATAGTTTTCTTTACGGTATTCTGCACCAATTGACAAATAAATTGGCTCAGCATCTGCGCGGTCGATAACCCCGTTTAGGTCTAAGTTTGTGGTCCATTGATCAAATCTGAAGCCACCAGAGTATCCGCCTCGAGGACCTGCGTTGTCCCTAACTTGTTGGTCAGTCGCATTTGGGTTGTTGGCAAGGTATTCGGCTGCATAAGAAGCATTGATTGTATTCGAAGAGGAATAGTCATATTTGTTTTGACCGTATACATTTGAAAAATCAAAACTCCAATCAGGCGTTATATCCCCTTTAAAACCAACGGCTAACGAAATATCATCAGCTTCGTTATCAATTCTTGGCAAGAAGCCATCAGGGTATACTTGAGGAACATTACGCTCTGCACGGTTAAAGTCTCGGTAAAAGCCATTTCCGAACGCTGTTCTATTTGAATAGCCACCAAAGGAGTATAATTCTTTGTCTCCCAAGGGGAGAGCGGCATTAAAGAATAGAGAGGTAAACTCGCTGTCAGAGTTACCTTGGCGCCACCTGACGGTTTCTGATAATTTCCCAGCGGGAATCGTTGAAGAGCCACCCGTATCGCGTTCAGCTCGATTGGTGCCATCAGCGTCTCTGTACTCCAAAGATAAGTTGATAAAGCCACCTTCGCTACCAATATCAAAACCTCTGTTCAAGCCAAAAGCATAGGTATCGCCATCACCTTCGCCAGTTGAGCTGCCCTGAAAGAATCCTGTAGTTTCACCAGTAGAGTCATTTAAAGACAAGTTGATCACGCCTGCAATGGCATCCGAGCCATATCGAGCAGCGGCGCCATCTCGTAGGATCTCAACATTTTTAAGTGCCATCATGGGTATGGAGTTCATATCTGTACCTGCAGCACCAGCGCCAACAGTACCAGTTAAGCCAAAAATGGCTTGGTTGTGTCTTCTTTTACCATTAATAAGTACAAGTGTTTGGTCGGGTTGGAGTCCCCTTAAAGTCGCTGGGCGAAATAGATCTGAGCCGTCGGAAACCTGTGTTCTACTAAAGTTAAAAGAGGGGGCTATTGACTGCAAGCTTTGCCCCAATTCTGTGTAACCACCTTTGTTGAGTTGTTCAGTATCTAAAATATCGATTGGTGAGGTTGATTCGGTGGCCGTACGGTTTGAAACTTTTGAGCCGAGGACCGAAATGGTTTCAATTTTTTCTTCAGTTGGTTCATTAGCTTGCGCCATTGTGGTACTGGCCAATAGTGCTAATGCTATTGGTGATAGTTTGAGAGATCCTGTCATAACTTACTACTCTATAATTATTTTTTATTTTAACGGCTTTGCCTGCCTTAGAAGTTGTCACAAATAAAACTCAAGCGCAATATTTTTGTTCTAAATATGTAAACAGGGTGTCGGACGCATGACTATGAAAAACCTTCAAGTATTTGTGCTGCAATAGTTTCAAGCTCAGATCTCAGCCATATTAGACCTTGGTCTAAGTTATAGGATGGATGCCAGACCATGAACAATTTATAGTCAGGTAATGCGATAGGCGGTTCTAATATCTGTACATTTTTTATTTCATGTTGCCTGATAGAGAGAGCGGGGACCGTAGCGATTAAATCTCCATTGCTTACAAGTTCTGCCACATTCATAAGTTGTGGGACTGTGGCCGCTATATGCCGATACTTTCCGAGTTTTTTCAGTTCATTGTCTAAACTGCCAGTTTCAGCCCCCCAAGGAGAGACAAGTACATGCTTTGCACTTAAGTAATGCTCTAAAGAGAGTTCTTTCGAAACGAGCGGGTGTTGTTTTCTAGCAATGACACGATAGTGTCCAGAAATTAATTTTTGTTGGCTAAGATTATTGTCGAAAGCGTGTGCATGACTAAACGTCAGTACCAAGTCGATATGATTGGACGACAACGCTTTGATTGGGATTTCTGACCTGAGATCTATGACCTTGATTCGAATATTGTAGTTAAGTGAGGATAACTTATTGAGCAAAGGGTAAATAAATAGCTTAGTTGTAAAGTCGGTGGCAGCGATAACAAACTGTCTGTTTGACGTATTTTTACAAAAGCTATCAAGACCAATCGCAACTTGGTTGAGTAGTGCAAGGCCTTGCTGTGCGAGTGGTTGTATATTTAGCGCCTTTTGTGTTGGAAGCATTTTACCGTTCTCTCTAACAAAAAGAGGATCGTTAAATGCAATTCGAAGCCTTTTTAAAGCATGGCTCATAGCGGATTGGCTCAAACTTAAACTTTTTGCAGCATCGGATACACTTTGAGTCTGGTATAGCGCATCAAGTACTAACCATAGGTTTTGGTCAAATTGTCTTAGATTCATAATATGTACCATATTCATATTTATCTGAAAAATGTACATTTGATTCATGCTTGAATGCAACTTAATCTACAAGTAAGTCAATGTAAGGAGCTTTATACATGAATGATTACGTCGCAGTTAATTTGGCTCAAAAACTGGCTCTTTTTGAAGAACATTGGTCACCTAAAGTTATTGGGCAGATCAATGATTACCAAATAAAAGTGGTCAAAGTACTGGGAGAGTTTACGTGGCATCAGCACGATGATACCGATGAATTGTTTTTAGTTTTAAAAGGGCGGTTGGACATTCATTTCGAAAATAGAGTTGTAACGCTTAATAGTGGAGAAATGCTTGTGGTGAAAAAGGGAGAGCAGCATAAACCAGTAGCGGAAAAAGAATGTGAAATTTTACTCATTGAGCCAAAAGGTGTTGTTAACACAGGAGATGCAGGTGGCAAGTTGACCGCACAAAATGATATATGGATATAGATGACCCCAGCATTGAGGTAGGCACTCAATACTGGGTAAAATTCAATACAATCACAAATTGCGAATATGAAAGATTTCTCTTTTGTGCGCATTGCCGTTTAGGATGATACTATGGATATCGTCATATGCATCGACGGATACTAGAGGATTGGAATTGAGCAGCAAAATGTTTGCGATTTTACCCGGTTGAATTGTTCCATATTTTGACTCCAACCCGTATGCCTTTGCATTATTTATTGTGGCGCTGGCTAGCAGTCCGACTAGGTCAACGCCCGAATCATGCATATCTTGTAACTCCCAAAAAGTAGATAACCCAGGCTGGGATGCGTAGGTCGGGGCTGGCGGCGTGTCTGAGCCTAGTAATATTTTCCCGCCATTTTTGTAAAGGTAATTTAAAACACGTTTACCGTTAATTTGTTTGCTGCGTAAATAATCAATTTTTTGTTGTTGCGTCAGACCTTGCCAGCCGGATAACATTTCGCGAGCAAACCACTGACCATCCGCTGAGGTATACCAGCTAATTTGCCAGCTAGGTAAAACTGTTTTGTATTTTGGGTTGTCCAAATGGTTGGGCACCATTACATCAGTTAGACTGCGCATGACATTTAGTGAAGGCTGGTAGTAAGTTTGGGCTGTTAAGATCCCATCAGCAACTCGTTGAACATTTTTTGGCAAAGCGAGGGAAATATCGTCCCCTTGCTGATGTTCATCCAGCCAATTCCAAATGCCATGGGCCAAAATATCAACATGATTATTTAGTGCTACAGAATGCATGTCAGTCGCATTGGCGTGAACCATCACTGGCAAATTTTGGCGATTTGCTTCATCAACTATTTGTTCTACATTTTCATTATTAATGAGACGAATATTTGTCGCTTTATCAAACCCATCTTCTAAAAATATTTTGGCACAGATTGCCCCGTCTTTTTTTAATCTTTTGACAACCGCTTGGGCTTCGTGCAGGGAGTTAACGGAAGGCGTGTTTAGGTGAGTTGGGTCGCCATGTTGATGAACATAATAAGGCCTACGCTCATTAAGGTGCTGATATTTAATGCCTTGAGCTGAGTAGCCCTGATATATAGGCATTGCACCACAAAAATAGGCATTTGGTGACATGTTAAGTTCTTTAAAGCTGGCAATGCCCTGCGCTGTATTTGCAGGGTCTACTACTTGCGTCACGCCATAGTACAAGTAGTTGCTACCTTGACGTTTTAAATAGGCCGTTTGCATTTTTGGGGCGTCTTTGTCTGTTTTTAAAAGTCCAGGCATAGTTCGCAAATGTGTATGACTATCGGTTAACCCGGGAATTAAAAATTGTCCATTTGCATTTATGATTTTTTTGGCTGGTGGCTTTTTCGCTTTATCAGAAACCTCAATTATTCGCCCCTCGTTAATTGATAGCCAATGATTGGTTTTTATTGATACTTCGCTTTGGGTTATCGGTGATATAATCGTTGCATCAGTGATCAGTAAGTCAACTTCAGCGTAAGCTAGGTTGGTAGTAATCAATAGAGCAGTAAGTTGGATATTTTTTTTCATAAGACCTCCGTTGTTACGCTGAGTTTATAAAAACGGTTATTGATGTAATGAAAAACGAATAATATAAATCTTAAATTTGTCTTAAAAAAATAAAAAGCAATAAAAACAAAATCTAATATGAATTCAGAGCCAGAAAGTATTCGAGTTGGGAAGTGGGTTGTAATACCTAAATTAAACAAAATACAGCTTACGGCTTCGCCTAACGTATATGTTGTGACGCCAAAAGTGATGGCGCTTCTTACGACCTTGATTGAACATCGCAATAGCCCTTTAAGCGTTGATGAGCTTGCCCAACGAGTTTGGCCGGACAGAGTGGTGTCAGACAATTCTGTCTATCAAGCGGTAGCAATGCTTAGAAAAGTGCTCAATGAAGAAAGCGACATTGACTATATTGAACGCATTTCTGGTCAAGGGTATCGGCTGTCTACTGAAATTGACGTGTTCAATTTAGACTCCAACGTGGTTGATAAAAAGACACACGCGTATCTGTATGTAGGGGCCATATTTACGTTATTTTTAATTTTGCTGGCTATCTATGTGTTTGGCCAAAAAAATCAAGCTGATTCAAAAAGTGACCCTCACTTTGAAGCTGTATCTCTCGCTGAGCACCTTACTAAATCTAAACTTCCTGAGAGAATTACCAAGGCGAAACAAATTTATACGGAAGTTTTGGAAGTAAGTCCTGAGCATGTTGTGGCGATGAGTGGTTTATGTAATACGCATATGGCTTTGGCAATATATGGCTCACTGCCTGAATCACAGGTAGATGCTTTATGTCGACCACTTTTATTTAAGGCATTAGAGCTTGATAGCAACAATGCAGATGTACTTACTTCGCTAGCAAGATTAGAGACCTTGAGTAGAAAGTTTGATCAAGCGAAAGTGTATTTTGACCAAGCACTTTCTTTGTCAAATGAATCACCCATGCTATGGCATTGGTACGGACGCTTTCACCGAGAGAAAAACAATCTAGATAAAGCGCTAGATGCCCATTTAAAAGCATTTAGGCTAGCCCCTAACAACCCTACGGTGCTAAGAGGATTAGCATACACCTACTTGAATCGTCGAGATTTAAAAAATGCACGAAAGTATTTTGAGCGTAGTGTTGAAATCGCGCCCCATGTTAAACACATTGCGCTTTATCAATTAGATTTTTACCTGCTAAACAAGCAAAGAGCGAAAGCGTATAAAGCTTGGTACGAAAAACACATGACAGAGTACAGTCGAGTGTATCCTTTGCATAAGCTCTCGCATATTTTGTTTTTACTGAGTACTGGAAACTTAGAAGAAGCAATACAAAAATCGGAAGAAATCCAAATAACGCGGCAAAACGTGACGTCATTTAACCTATACGTACGTGCAGGGTTAAAGTGGTACCAACAAGATAAACAGGGCGCAATTGATTTATTAAAGCAGCGATATTTACTGGCCCCAGAAGACAATCACTATGCAATGCCATATATCATGGGGCTTTATCAAACTAGGCAGTATAGTGTCGCAAAGCTGCTATTTGAAAAGCACTTTAATTCAGTTAGCAGATTGAATCGAAACGTTAACGAACATGTTGGTGTTTATTTGCTTTATGCAATGATTTTGAAGAAGGTGGAAAACAGGCGTAAGGTGCAGGAAATAAGGGCACTTATTGCTGAACATTTAAATGGGCCGACGAAATTGGATATTCGATATCAACCTTTTTGGTATTCCCTAAACGAAGATCCTGAACAATTAACTACGTCAATATTCAATTTATTGGATAGTGGATGGTTGCCAGATACCAATGACAACATCTTTGCTGTAGAAATGTATAGTGAACTGATTCATGAAGTAGCATTACGAGATATGTGGCTAAATAAGTTGAAAAGTGCGCAAGCGGCTCTGCGTTAATCACTTATAAGCAAGAGCAACAAGCAGGTATTTAAGAAAACGCGCCCGTCAGGTATTCAATTAATTTTCGTTTAGCAGGGCTGAGCAACTGGCGGTGTGGATATACCAACGAAATGGGTAGAGGGTCGACTGTATAATCCGATAGAACTTGGACAAGTTCACCAGTTGATAGATGCGCGTCAACAATCTGAAGGGGCAGATAGGCTATGCCAAGTCCTGCACGCGCCATTTCGCAAAGTGCTGAATCATCATTTACATCATATTGCCCATCTACTTTTACAGTGAAAGAACGTTTGTGCTCTTTGAATGCCCAGCGCTTAGGGTGTGTGAGCATTGTATTTATCAAGCAATTGTGTTGCGGTAACTCTTTCGGATGATTGAGCTGGCCATGTGTATTCAAATACTCTGGACTTGCGACCAAAGCGAGTTTCAGCTCAGAGATACTTCTGGCGACTAGATTGGAGTCTTCCAATTGTCCGACTCTAATCGCAAAGTCATAACCTTCTTCTACGAGATTAATGGTTCGATTAATTTGGGTGATTGAAATTGAAATTTCAGGGTGTTTCTTTAGTAGTGAGGTATATAAGGGGGTAAGTACCACTTTACTGAGGATTGGCGGGACTGTGAGTTGAATATGGTCACTGTAAACTACATCGCCTTTATGAATTGCTTCCAACGCCTGCACACTGTCTGTTATTTCAGATATTTTTGTAAGATATTGACGTCCATCTGCTGTGAGTGTAACTGAACGGGTTGTTCTTTGCAGTAACCTCACGCCAAAGTGTTTTTCAAGTTCGTTCACTTGGCGACTTACCGCAGAAGTGACTAAGTTCAGTTGGTCTGCGGCTTGGCTAAAACTACCTAACTCACACACCTTTTGGAATACCAACATAGATTTAAATAGATTCATTGTGCATTAAAAGTGAAAAGAGAGTTTATTTCTTTATTATTTATCATATTTACTGAATTATCTACACTGCATTCATCAAAGCAAAGCAACATATTAAATTTGGAGAATGACTATGAAAGTTTTATTGATTGGCGCAACAGGTACTATTGGCAAAGCGGTCCATGCGCGTTTAGCACAATCGCATGAAGTGCTCACAGTAGGCCATAAAGACGGTGAGTTTCAGGTGGATTTACAAAGTAAATTGTCAATTCAGGCGCTGTTTGAAAAAGTGGGAAAAGTAGATGCCATAATTTCAACCACAGGTATGGCCGCCTTTGCTCCATTAAATGAGTTAACTGATGAGCAGTATCAGCTAGGTTGGCAAAATAAACTGATGGGTCAAATCAATTTGTATAGAGTCGGAGCCGGTTTTGTCAACGCAGGTGGCAGTATAACTTTGACCTCAGGCATGCTTTCAGAAGAACCTATGGTTGGCTCTGCTTCCATCAGTGCGGTCAATGGTGCACTCAACGCTTTTGTAAAAGCCGCAGCTTTAGAGTTGGGTGATTCTTTAAGAATAAACACAGTAAGCCCTATATTTGTAAAAGAAACCATGGAAATGATGGGTATGGATAGCAGCACGGGTATGTCGGCTGCAAATACGGCAGTTACTTATCAAGCGGCGGTAGAAGGGGTTATGACAGGGCAGGTGCTTGATGTGAGGGATTTCGTTTAAATACTAGATTACAAAAATTCTTGTATATAAATAAACGGGATAAAAGGCCTAGGTACTTGTATTTATAAGTGCCTAGAAGGGTCAAAATATAGAACCCTTGTTAGTTACTGTTGTCTATTTTAAAGGTTTAGCTCGAATTCCTAGCCTAACTGGCACATTGTACAATCTTTGCCTGATTGCCTGATTGCCTGATTGCCTGATTGCCTGATTGCCTGATTGCCTGATTGCCGCGAGATATGACAGAGCTAGGGAACGAAAACTCTTGCCGTTTTTGATTGGGATTGATTTTCGTGAATAGTCAAATACGATAGTTTCAAGATCTTGGCTTTTAAGCTGCGCCATTTTGGTTTCGTATAGGAATTAATAGGTATAACTCCGTTAGAATTTTTTGAGACGGCCATACTTTGTTTGAAGTACTGTTTTTTATTTATGCATTTGTGTGGAAATGAGAAGAGAGCTTTAAAAATGAACAAAACGCGTGTTGATATCGACAGAGCAGAAGAGTTGTGATTGAACTGTATGCTTATAAATTGAAAACATTACTTTTAAAATCATGTGTATATTGAATTACGGACCCATTTTAATTAAATTATGAACTTCAATAAAATAATGAGAGAAAAATATGTTAAAGCTTTTTGCATTGCAAGTTAGTGTTCATGACGTAGAAGCCGCGAGAGATTTTTATGTTAATGGACTTGGTTTTGAGGTCATAGGAGATGATCTGTTACCGCAAGCTATGTATGTGAAAAAAGATGATTTAACAATTATCTTAAATAAAGTTGAGCAGCCAAAGGAGATCACATACCCAGACCAATCTCAAATGATCATTAATCTCGTCACGACTGATCTTGAAGGCGCGCTAGCTGATTTGAAAACAAAAAATTTAAATTTGCTGCATGAAAGTGCGCAAGAATGTCCTGTTGCACACTATATTGCTGTTGCAGATCCAAGTGGAAATGTAATTGAAATCATTCAAATGAAAGATTAGTTCAACTTATCCAGTTCACCTGAACTTAAAATTTCATCGATAGCGAAACTGGACTGATCACTGAGTTTCGCTTTCAAAAGATCTAAAGCTGTTTCCCGTTCAATAAACTGAATAAACTCGTCAGGCGTAAGAGATAAACTATCTAAACGTTTTCCAAGTTTATTGAAATCCGTTTGTCCATTACTGCTACATGCCCATTTTTGCGCAATTTTGTGCATCGTTGGTAGCGTTTCTTCCTTTGAAACTTCACTTATGAGTTTTTTGGCTAAATAGCGGCTTAAGATTTGAGTTTCGTAGCCATCATGGTTTATTGCCGTATTGGACAGTAAATGACTAGAATAATACGGTGCTTTTTCTTCTACGTTGAATTCGTCCAGCATCATTTGCCAAGCGTCAGTAAAGCTAAAGTCAAAGTCAGGCGCAGCAGGAAATACCGACCTGCTTTCGGTTGTTGTCTTGATAAGCTCCAGCGCTTTAAATGCATCAAGCTTTTTCAATGAAGGGGCATTGCTTGCAAATTGAACGAACTGCTTTAAGCTTTCTTCCTCAAGGAATTGGGCTGCTGTTTCGAATACAAGTGAATAGGTACGATAGGGGTACCATGTTTCTTTTAATTTACCTTCTATAGATGTAGCTACTTCGTCACTGATAATTCCTGCTTTAACGCTGGACTTAAGCGTGAATTTTATATCTACAAGTGCTTCTGAAATATGCCCGTATCCATATGATTTATCAGTATGAAGTAAAGTAACTTCGTCATCATCTTCAATTTTCCCAGAATCAAAGGATTCAAAAACTTCACCAACCCCAATCATGCCATACAAAGCAAGCTCAGTTGCGCGTAAAGCGCCCATACTCGAGCATCCAATTACTACGACCTTATTGTCAATTGCGTCCAGTATTTCCTTGTGCCAAACAGCTGGATGCTGCTCAAATGTTCCGTCAATAAGCAAAATAATATCTGGTTTTAGCGCTTTCGCCTTAAGTATATCTCCTTGTTTTGCGGGAGGAAGGACAGACGCGTCGGGGAGTACTGAAATAACCTCACTTTCAGAGATTGTTGGCCCAGCAAATACAATTACCTTCATGGAATGAGACTCTCTGTGTTTAATTGTGCTACATGTTTTGCCCGTGTGCCAAAAATGTATCCTGGGGTGTCATGGATTCCCTCTAAGTTTGGCGCAATCACTCTGACAACAGGGATCTGGTATTTTGATTTGGTTAAATCAATATAAACGGGATTGATATCACAATGTTTGAGCTTGAGAAGAACATGATTAAGATCATCTTCGATGGTTTCACTTTGAAAGCTAGCTAGCGTATTAAAGTCTAGTTGATGCTCAGGTTCATCTTGTAGGAGTTTACGTAGCTCAGACATAGCCTCTAATTGACGTTTAGACTCATATTTGGCGAGGTTAATATCGTCTCGAGAGCCAGAGATAAGAGTGAGCCTCGTTTGGATCGCTTCAGTTATTGCTCTGGAAAGTGCGACGTTAGCATTTGGGTGTGTTCCAGCTCCAGAGGCCGAATATAGGGGTCTATATGGGTTTTCTTGTTCATCAATGATGGTTGCTAAAAAAGTTGGAACACCAATATCGCTGGTAATATCCCATAAAGCACACAATACACCTGCACTTGAGAGTTTTGACAGTAGCTCAGAGATAGAGCTGTCTGTAATCGTTTTTAAATCTACGCGCTTGATTTGGTATTTATGACTCTCTTTCAATGACCATAAGCACAGTGCATCTCGTTCAATCACCTCACACAACCCATGAAGCTGTGCCTCTTCTATGGTGTTACCAGAGGCAAGTCCATTGGTACTCATTTGAAAAACGCCGCTGCCAGCAGGCAATGGCAGTGTATAATCGCAATGTACCAAGTCATAGGGTACATATAAAGCACGCTTGTCATCGAAGGCTTCAGCTGCAATCCAAAGACGTTTTTCTTTTGGGCAAAACGGCTTTACACTCAATTTAGGCAGTGAGGTTATCTCTACGAAGGAGTGATCCTGCTTTAACTCGTTATAACTCATAAACTTAAGTGGCAAGTCTATATTCTCGGCATGATAAGTCTCGATAGCTTCCATGGCCGCTGAGACCTTAGCCGCAGCTAGTGTTGCCCCTTTGCCCTGTGAAACTGCCACGGCTTTAGAATTTGGACGACAGGCGGTTGCAACAGGGACACCGATATTATCTAAGCCAGTTACATTTGCGATGCGAGTGATCCCCATTGTTTTGAGCGTGGGAGAGATTTTATCTAGTGTTTGCTGAGGGCTTAGGACACGATGCGTGCCTTCAAAATACTGTTTTTTCATTTTTCCAACTTGAGAAGGCCCCATCGAAAACAGGGCCTCATTGACTTAGTTAGTCTTTTTTCATAGTGCGTAAGTTAGCGATATAACATGCAGCGCCTAAAAGGTGAGGTGCCATATCACGCGGGTTTATTGCCCCGATCTGGGCATTTGTATCACCATAATAGCGTTCTAAATACTGACCTGTATGCTCTTTTTTCAGTTCATCTAACTTCAATGCTTCATTTTTGTCGTCCTCATTAGGCACATATTTATCAACATTGTCGAGTTCTTCTTTACTGATATAGCTGATCTGGTACCCATATAAGTCATCAATACCTCTAATTCTTTCAGGGTTCTTGAACGATACGATGTATAAGTTTTCTTCTTCGATTGGAGCACTTAACTGATGTTCAAACTCGTGAGGTACAGGGTAGATAGGATCAAATGAATTGGATACAAGTTGAATTGGAATATCAAGACCCGAATTTAAAAGTCTTGCAAAGTTAGGGTCGTTTGCATTTAGGCGATTCAGTTGGATCACACGTAAATCAATCATGTAACCTGGTTTTAACGGCGCTTGTCCCGCAAATGTAGTAGGTAGCTTGTCTTTTGCTTCGGCAAGGTTCCAAGGGATCACTTTTGTCACCGCAGGACCCATTAAATTGAGTGGGAATAGGTTGTCTTCGTTTAGGAAGAACTTATGAATATCTTGCTCTGAGTGCACCCACTCGATAAGACGTGAACCCTGTGTATAGAAATCTACGTCTAGGTATACAATTTCGCCATTTTGTCTTAGCACAAACATATTGTGTGCTACTTGACGCCATTGCTCTGCAATTTGTTCTTCAGTTAAACCCTGAGCTACTTTTGGCGCATTTGAAGTTCTAAAAATATCATTTCTAGAACTTGGTTTATTGTTTTGTGCTTGAGACATCTTGTATTTCCTTTTTATAGGTATTTAGATTGAATTAATGCATCCGTAATATCTATCAAATGTTGGTTGTCGCTGTTTTTACTATATGTTTCTAGTAAAGACTGCAATTGAGAACCTAAGAACATTTGGTTGACATCACATAGGGAGTGGCAAATCTGTTTCAATTTAGGTTGGTACATTTCCCGCGCCTGTGAATCCTGTGCGGACAATGAAATGAGCTGCGCATACGCAATCCAACTGAAAGGAAAAGAATATGTTTTGCTGAGCTCTTTCCAAATAGCAAAGCAACATTCTAATTGCTCGATGGCTTCAGTCGGGTTGCCGCGTTTAAATGCAACCCATGCCAAATTGGCGTGTGCAGCTGCTTTGTAATCGTCCATATCCGTTTCTTGGCTATATTTAAGTGCCAAGGTTGCACAAGCGAGTGTTTTATCCACATCTTGCGCCAGTCGATATGAAATCGTTTGATAAGTAATACAGCGAGTTAAAGTAACCTTGTCGTTAAGCTTTTTCGCGATTTCAATTGCTTGGTTCAACTTATCGATGGCGGCATCATGCCTTTTATTTAATGAGAGTGAAAAGCCGTTGACGAACAGCGCATAAGCGTAAAGCGACGTATCGGCGGTTGCTTTAGCTGAGTTTTCCGCTAACTGGGCAATGTGCAGATCATCGTCGCCAAGAATGTATCTATTTTCACGAAACTTCAGGTGTAATAAATCATCGTAAAATTTTGCTTTCACGGCGTCAGTTCCAATTAGCTCTACAACCGGAGACGTTTGATCAACTAATCTACTCATTGATGATTTATTACCGAGCCAATAATTGACATATAGCTGAGCACTTTTTAGCGACAGCCACAACTGCCACCAGCTGTTGTTTTGTGGTGATTGAGTGTGTGGAAGTGTTTCCAGTATGTTGTCGGCAATTTCATATTGTTCCAATGCATCACCGTGTTGATGAACGATTTCAAACGTTTTTCCAAGGGTCAAGTAGGTTTGTACTGTTAGCTCGTTGAAGTCACTGTGGGCCAGCTTATCAGTAAGCTGGTTCAAATAAATTCGGGCTTTTTCCTGTTGGCCAATTTGCGAGTGGTTGTGCCCTAATCGGTACAAACTCTGTAAGTATATATCGTCACTATTTAATTTTTGTGACCCACTCAACGTAAGCGTTTTATCGAAAAACGTGATTGCCTCGTCAAGTGAATACTTAGCCTCGGCATATTTAGCTGATTTGTAATACCATAAACGAGCTTGGGAAATGTCGTTGGCCGCTTCGTAGTGTCTGGCAACTTCAGAACTAAGCGTTGGATCTTGAGTAACTTCTTGTTCTATTACTTTTGCGGCTTTCAAATGCCATTTTATTAGATGGTTTTTGTCGATTGAGTCGTACGATACGTCTTTGATCAGCGCGTGCCTGAAAATATAATTGTCTGAGTGTGCTTGGCGTTGTTTAACTAAAATTCCTTGCTCGACTAACAATTGAAGATCGGCAGATAGTTGAGATTCTGTAATATCAACAAGGTTAAATAAACGTTGATGTTCGAATTCGCGCCCAAGCAGAGCGGCTCTTTGAACAGTGTCTTTTGCAAAGCCTAATGATTCCAAATTACTTTGCAGTGACTCCCTTAAAGTCAACGGCACTTGAGCAATGTGCTCAGGGCTTGAGAAGCAGTATTCACCGTGTTTGAGCTCAACATATTCCTTTTGTTTGAGCATACCAACTAACTCTTCAATAAATAAAGGTACACCATCGGCGCGACTGATCAAGGTATTATGTAGCTCATTGGAAACGGGTTTATCTGAAAAAAGTTTGCTAATAAACTCGCGCGCATCAGGCTCACTTAGTTTGGCCAATGTCAAAGAGGTATAAGAAATTTTGTTTGCCAATGATTTAGGCAACTTTTCCCTTGATGTGGCTATCACGACGCTATCGGATGTAAGCTGCGGCGTTGCATATTTAAGAAACTCTAATGTGGTATTATCGGCCCAGTGAAGGTCTTCTATAACAAGGCAATTGCGCCTCGGGCCAAAACTTTTTGGAGAAAAAAGCAAAGAATACAAAGATAAAAAAAGCAGCTCTTTTTGCATTTGTGCTGAGCTTGGACTTCGAAGTTGTTTACCGTCTAATTTAATATTGAGCCAAATGAGTAAAGACGACAGTGCTTGGTCTAAGTTAACTTGCTCAATTTTGTCTGACAGCGTACTTTTAAAAAGGTGGTAAGCCTCATGGCTACTAAGCTTTTCAAGCCCGAACTTGTGTTTTACTAAATTTAAAATAGGGTAGAGTGCATTGTTTTGGTGTTCGGGTAAACATTGTGCCAGCTGGTAAGCAAAATCGGCATTTCTATTTGTTATTTCTAACAGCAGACGAGATTTCCCCATGCCTGCTTCGCCCTCAATATGAATAAGGCGGTTGTCAGAACCAATGCCATTAAACACAGTCTGGATCTGTGCGAGCTCTTGTTGGCGGCCTATAAATTCATGGCTGCTTCGTGTGCCTCTCAAGAATCCAAATGCTTCCGCTTTACGCTCCCCAATAAGTGAGAATACTTGCTCAGGATGATAGGTCTGTCCCAACTTTAACTGAACATACTGTTCAAGCTCACAATACGGTTCAAGCAATGCTGTGGTGTCATTGCTACATAGGATCTGCTTTTCTTTGGCTGTTCTAGCCAAAGTCATTGCAGCGCTGGCAACGTACCCTTCAGGCGTTGCGTTCGCATAGGTTAAAAACATGCCTGTGTGCATGCCAATATGAATGTTTAGCTGGGCGCCATGGGCTTCTCTCATTAAGGCATTTCGTGTTGCAAGCTCACTGAGAATTTCCAAAGCACTTCTGGCGCAAAGACGTGCGTCATTATCGCTGCTTGTCGGGTAACCGAAGTAAAATAGTGAAGTATCTGAAATACTGCCGACGTGATATGCGCCAAACCTTGATGCAACATCAATAAAGTGGTTTCGCTGAGATTTAAATAAAGTATCTAAAACTTCTAAATCGTGTTTTCTGTTGTCGACAAAGCTGGTGCTAAAACGAATGGCGAGCACCGTAATTTGCTTTTTTTCGCTACTAACTGTTTGAATGCTAGCCGGTGACAAAGCGGTGGCGTCTTCGGGCCGAAAAACAACGGTTTCGTCGTCAAAGTTTGGATGATTTGCTGTTGGTGCTGCGAGCCCCACTAAATTTGACATATTAATGGACTTTAATTCATCAAATATTTCGGCACCGGTTACAACTCGCTCTGAGACATCTTTTTTTAGGACGCGTCTAAGTAACTCAGAAATAGGGTGGCTAAGAATAGCACTCGGCAAGGGAATATGAACTTCGCTAAGCTGTTTATGATAAATGGCGGCGACGCTTGTTCCATTCATAGCTGGTGAGCCAGTTAAACATTCAAGGAACACCAAACCCCAGACATATAAGTCAGTTTTGGTCGTAGCAGGCTCTCCGCGCAATTGCTCTGGTGAACTATAAGAGGGGGTGCCTAGCGTTTCTTGTGTGAGTGTTAGTGTTCTAAAGTCTGATTGTCTATTGTCCTGAGTAAAAGTGCCGATACCAAAGTCTAAAATTTTAACATGCAACTTAGCCCCGGCTCTGGTAAGCATAATGTTGGCAGGCTTGATGTCTCTATGAACAATGCATTTGTCATGGGCATGTATCAGCGCATCCAATACTTGAAGCATAATATCAGTCGCTTCCAATGCCTCGAATGCGCCATCTATTAGCAAATGCTCACGCAGTGATCGCCCTTCGACAAACTCGAAAACACCGTAAAGCAGGTCTTCGTCAATCTGTCCTTTATTGAGTAATCGAACTATATTCGGATGCTCTAGTCGGCTACTTAAGTCAGTTTCTCGTTTAAACCTATCAATATACCTTTGCTTTTTTTGTTCGTCGAAGTGCTGGTCAATAGCCAAAAACTTGATGGCGACATATTGACCAGTATTTACTTGCCTCGCTTTAAAGACTTTCCCGAAGCCACCTTCACCTATTTTATTTAACAACTCATATCTTGAAGATTCAAAGCGTTCAAGAATGTGGGAATCAGAGAATTGAGTTAATGACATGATTGTAAACAGCTTCTTTTCATTTAAGTTTGTGTCTTTATTGCGATATACAACTGACGTATGAAAACGAATTAATAGCAGAGGTATAGCAAACGTAACTAATATAAGAGAACAAATTATAACTATTGCTTTTTCTAACGCTAGTCTTTTCGGTATCGCTGTGTGGGCACTCATCTTTTAGTATTAAAAAAGAATCATCATATATCTTTGTCTAATGAAAAAGATAGTTATTTTATTTATAAAAAATCAATAAACTCATCAGGGGTACACCTTATTTTCCACAAAATGCCATCACAGTAAATACCTGTGTAATATAGTGTAATAAAATGCTGTACATCCTAAAGGTGGGTCGAGTTTATATGAGAAAGGTGGATTTGAATTGTTCGTTTAAAGTGCAATACTGACAAAGTAAAGCACGGTGAACTTTGATATTTATTGCGACCTATAAACAAAAAATATGATCACAAAATTGCATTAGTGAGATGAGGGGGTATTAATTTTGCTCAATAGTGCGAAAATGGCAATAATATAGAGGGTGTTGCTAGGCAATCACCTTTATTAATACACTCATATCAGTCACGCCAGCTTCTTTCATCGCATCTTTGACATTTTTTATCATGTCAAAATACTGAGTTTGTAGCTGCAAAAAGTACTGGTTTCTTTGATCGTAAAAAGCTTTTTGAGCCTCGTCATTGTGATCAATTTTTGCGTTTAGCTCTGCAACTTCTTGCTTAACAAGATCTAGCTCTTCCTTCATTTCTTCTAAGCGCTCTAACATTCTGCGAATGTGGTCGGGTAAATCGCCATACTTATCTTCGTTTTTTTCTTGTGCTTCTCGGCCAGAAAGTTTTTCTTTTTCCTCGTGAGACAGCTTATGAGCCCCTTCTAATTCTGAAGGTTTTTCAGTTTTCTCAGTATTTTTGGCTTCTTCAGATGATTGAGCGGCGTCTTCATTTTGCTCGGCAGCAGCCGCTTGTTCTCTCTCTTTCGCTTTGTTCATGAGATCCGTTGCTAGCATATGGCCATAAGCCACACTCATTTCATGTAATAAGTTCATCAAAAAGTCCTTGATATAACAGCCAGTAAAAAGTAGACGGGTATACGATACCGAAGTAGTTATCGGCGAAGTGACGAAATACTTTAGACAAAAATAATAATTATTTATTGGTTCAATAAGATCTGACGATGACCCCAGTATGTTATTACAAATATATACTTTGCTAATTAAAGATGAGTTAGTTTGGGTATTAGTCTAGTGTTGCTATGTACACTATATCCGGTAGGTTTTGATAAGAGCGCAAACCGTGGCGCACATTGGGGTGTACGCCTAGAATAAATTCACAACAGAGCTGTTAGAACGTCCAAGCCACATGCACTTGAGGTACAGATTCGTTTGTATCAGTGCCAAGCTTGTTGCGCCAGTATTGCCACTCTACACCTAAATACAACTGATTTGATGGCATCTCTAAAGCGTGACCTAGATCCCAACGAATAATCGGCTGAGCTAACAGCCAACCTTTTACATCTGAGCCTGTTTCACTTTCACGTTCAGCTATGTACTCTACATGGCCTGTTACTTCAAACTTTTGATTACCTATAGTAAATGGGTACCCCCATGCGATGTCTATCATCCAGCTATTGGTTTGCGCTGGCGCTCCGCCTTTTGTAAGGCCTTCGCTGTCATCAATATAGGCAGTAAATAAAGTAGAAAGAAATGAAAACCCTTTAACATCCCAAGAAACTTTTAATCCCGGCAGGTATTTCATAACTTTGGAGTCACCAGCCATATTGAACCCGGCAACAATGCCAATATCTTTGATATAACGACTTTTAATGTCTAAGCCGCCTATTTTGCTTAAGCTGAAGTTGGAATACCACTCACCATAAAAGTCTCTGTCTTGATAATTGTCGTCGAGATCATCAACGAGATAGTCAATGAAAAAGAAATTATCGCCGTATTTATAACCCGAGCTATGTTGCAATGAATATACTGTTGTACTTGCTTCATTCGTACTAAATGGGTTTTTAAAGTCACCATGGTTTAGGTGGAGCTGTGTGTTACTCCAATCCGCAGAAAATGCTGTTGAGGACGCACAAGTCAAAGCAGTGATGAATGTCAGAGAGCGTATTTTATTCATTAATATATCTTCAAAGTTGATAAACCTTGTAATTATATATTAAGTAATTGAATTATGTGAATTGAATGAAGAGCGAATGTGCACCCAAGTTGATTGAGTGCACAAGCAAATATTAAGCTTTATTCCTTCTCAAGATAATCACTGCTACAGCCGTGAAGGCAAGGATAAAGCAGTAGAATGAAGAAGTGGAAACATCCCAAGGGCTTATACTGAATGTTGCGCCTAACAATAATGCCTGAGCACCATATGGCAATGACCCTTGCATGACACATGCAAATATATCGAGTAAGCTGGCAGACCGTTTGGGGGAAATGTCGCTGTCATCTGCAAGCTTTTTGGCAACAGGACCTGCAACGATAATACTCACAGTATTGTTTGCAATACACATATTACTGGTCATAACTAAAGCGGCAATACCGAGCTGATCGGCAACTTTGCTATTTAGCTTTCCGAGTGAAGAGGTCACTTTGTGGATCTTTTTAGCGATATATTCTAAGCCGCCGTTGATTCTAATAAACTCAGACAAGCCACCAATAAACATTGACAGTAAAAAGATCTCTTGCATGTCAGTAAAGCCTTTATAGACGTCTTTAACAAAAGCACCGCCTTCGTAATCACCAGCGAAGCCCACAGCAGCGGCAAAAATAATGCCACTGAATAACACCGCAAACACATTGAGGCCCATCACTGCTAATACCAAAATAAAGACATAGGGTAAGACGAGCAGCCAATCAAAAGGTTTGGTTTCAACCGCCTGTGGCTCTGGCGTTAAAAATACCAAAAGCAATACCGTAAAAAATGCAGCAGGCAAGGCGATTTTTAAATTCTCTTTAAACTTGTCTTTCATTTCACAGCCCTGTGTTCTTGTCGCCGCAATAGTGGTATCCGAAATAATAGACAAGTTATCTCCAAACATGGCGCCGGATACTATGGTGCCAGCCATCAATGCTGGGTCAATGCCTGTTTTGATTGACACTGCGTAAGCAATTGGCCCAATTGCGCCAATAGTACCCATAGACGTCCCCATGGCAGTTGAAACAACAGCAGCAATAAGGAACAAACCTGGAAGTAGGAAAGATGGAGGGATCAAAGACAACCCTGCATTGACTACCGCGTCAACACCGCCGGTTGCTCCCGCTACAGCAGAGAAAGAGCCTGCCAGTAAATAGATCAGACACATTGTAATGATATTGCTGTGACCAGCACCTTTAATAAAGGTTTCGACACTTTGATTAATAGAAGTCTTGTTTAACCAAAATGCGAGCACAATAGCTGGCAATATGGCTACTGGTGCGGGTAACTGGTAAAAGGCGTAATCGACACCTTGAGATTGTAAATATAGACCTGCACCTAAAAATAGGGCAACGAAGGTTAGTAAAGGTAGCAAAGATAACTTTGCTTTAGTGTTGTCAAAAGATGGCTGCATAGCACTCCCCAAAAAACAGTATCTACTTAATTGCAATGTGTAAGTAGAAATAACCACAGCCAACAGGGCTATTATTAGCTGTATTTAAACTTCAACGCCCGCAATAATTAAATCGGCGAATGCGGAAGTTTAAATGTTTAGACGTCTAAAGTCTACGGTCTTTATTATAATTATTGAATAACTGACTATGACATAGAGATGGGCTAAACTCTAGGCCTGACAAAGCTTGAGGTGATCACAGTTAGTGATGTAACTTAGTGATTTTACTGAATAGCAACCTGATCCGTTCTCGCAAAGCCGCCAACAGCGATAGCTGTCGGGTACTGTTTAGACGGGAGTGATTAGTGTGATTTATAACAACGTATAATTTTAGGAATGAGAGAATAATGACAAAAATAGGTGTGTTTGGGGCCAACGGCAGAATGGGTCAAGCTTTAATTGAAGCTGTGGAAATAGAACAAGGAGCACAGTTGGCTGCCGCATTTGTTAGATCAAGCTCGCCTTTTTTAGAAACCCCAATTAAAGCGTTACAACCAGTGCATTCATCAGAGCTGACTTTTTCTGATGAAGAGGCGAAGGAGTGTCATGCTGAGGTGTTAATTGATTTCACTTTACCTCAAGGTATGTTGGTCCATTTGAAGACTGCGATTGACAATAAAGTACCAATGGTAATTGGTACTACAGGTCTAGCAGATGATGAAATGGCACAGCTACGAGAAGCAGCGAAAGTAATACCGATCGTTTTTGCACGTAATTTTAGTGTGGGTGTAAACCTGCTCCTTAACTTAGTCCAAACAGCGGCGACTAAGCTTGCCGACGAAATGGATATAGAGATTTTTGAAGCACATCACAGAAACAAAATTGATGCACCGTCAGGAACAGCATTAGCAATTGGTGAAGCTATTGCAGAAGCAAAAGGGTGGGACCACGATGAGGTGGCTCGTTATGATCGCAGCAGTGATCATACGGCTAAAAGTCAAGATGAAATTGGCTATTCAGTCCTCCGAGCAGGTGACATAGTTGGTGAACATACCGCTTACTTTGCAACCATGGGTGAAAGGCTTGAATTAACCCATAAAGCAGCATCTCGATTAACGTTTGCATCAGGTGCAGTAAGGGCTGCGCAATGGTTAAAAAACAAACCAGCAGGACTTTATGATATGCAAGATGTGCTAGGTTTGAAGTAGTTTGTTTATTTTTTTGGCGGTTTCAATTAAAAATGAGTTTTAACAGCTTATTTTTGAGTTTTTTGATTGAATTGTTAGACGAATCGAAGAAAGTGCTGTAGACTATAACGAATTTGCCAAAAATTTATTTACTGCGTGTTACCAAGCGCTTTGTAGACGGGAAAAAAGCGTGTTTGCTTATCCCGTTTTTTCATATCTATGGAGGTTAACTTGACTAAATCCGCTCTGTTAGTCCTTGAAGACGGTACGGTGTTTCGCGGTACTGCCATCGGCGCCGACGGTATATCTGTTGGTGAGGTAGTATTCAATACGTCTATGACAGGATATCAAGAAATCTTGACAGATCCGTCTTATGCGGAACAAATTGTCACCTTAACTTACCCGCACATCGGAAACACTGGTACAAACAGTGAAGACGAAGAAGCGGACAAAATCTGGGCTAAAGGCCTTGTGATTCGTGACTTACCATTACTTGCAAGTAATTTCCGTAACGAACAATCGTTAAGTGATTATTTAAAAGAACGTAATATTCTAGGGATAGCGGATATCGATACGCGTAAATTGACGCGTATCCTACGTGATAAGGGTGCTCAAAATGGATGTATCATCGCTGGTGATGATGTCGATGAGCAAAAGGCGCTTGAAGCGGCTAAGGCATTCCCTGGCCTGAAAGGAATGGATTTAGCAAAAGTAGTAACAACAGAGTCTTCTTTCCATTGGAATGAAGGTAGCTGGACACTAGGCGAAGGCTTTAAAACGCTTGAGCAAGGTGAAGAGCAGTTCCACGTTGTAGCCTACGATTTTGGTGTAAAGAAAAATATCTTACGTATGCTAGTTGACCGCGGCTGTAAACTAACCGTTGTCCCTGCAGAAACCTCCGCTGCAGAAGTACTGGCGTTAAACCCTGATGGCATCTTCCTATCAAACGGACCTGGTGATCCAGAGCCATGTACTTACGCGATTGATGCTATCAAGTCTTTCCTTGAAACAGACACTCCAATTTTTGGTATTTGTCTAGGTCACCAATTACTGGCATTAGCATCTGGTGCAAAAACAGTAAAAATGAAGTTTGGTCACCACGGTGGTAACCACCCAGTTAAAGACCTAGATCGTGATGTTGTGATGATCACTGCTCAAAACCATGGTTTTGCTGCTGATGAAGAGAGTCTCCCTGACAACCTTCGCGCAACGCACAAGTCTCTATTCGACGGTACGTTACAGGGTATTCACCGCACTGATAAGCCTGCTTTCAGTTTCCAAGGTCACCCTGAAGCGAGTCCTGGTCCACACGACGCTGCACCGTTGTTTGACCACTTCATTGAATTAATGCAAGCGCGTAAAGCCTAATTTATTACTGGAGTAACAATGCCAAAACGTACCGACATAAAAAGCATTCTAATCTTGGGCGCAGGCCCAATTGTTATCGGCCAAGCATGTGAATTTGACTACTCTGGTGCTCAGGCCTGTAAAGCGCTTAGAGAAGAAGGCTATCGAGTAATTCTTGTAAACTCGAACCCTGCAACTATTATGACTGACCCGGAAATGGCAGATGCGACGTACATCGAGCCAATTCACTGGGAAGTTGTAGAAAAAATCATTGAAAAAGAGAAGCCAGATGCAGTCCTTCCTACAATGGGTGGTCAAACTGCGCTTAACTGTGCACTGGACTTAGACAAGCACGGTGTACTTGCCAAACATGATGTTGAGTTGATTGGTGCAACAGCTGATGCAATCGACAAAGCTGAAAACCGTGAGCGTTTCGACATCGCGATGAAAAACATTGGCCTTGAGTGTCCTCGCGCAGAGATTGCACACTCTATGGACGAAGCGAAAGACGTACTTACTCGCATTGGCTTCCCATGTATTATTCGTCCTTCTTTCACAATGGGTGGTACCGGTGGTGGTGTTGCTTATAACATGGAAGAGTTCGAAGAAATCTGTACTCGTGGTTTAGATTTATCGCCAACAAATGAACTTCTTATCGATGAAAGCTTACTGGGCTGGAAAGAGTATGAGATGGAAGTTGTACGTGACAAAAACGACAACTGTATCATTGTATGTTCGATTGAAAACTTTGACCCAATGGGTGTTCACACTGGTGACTCAATCACGGTGGCACCTGCGCAGACGCTTACTGATAAAGAATATCAATTAATGCGTAACGCTTCTATGGCGGTACTGCGTGAGATTGGTGTTGAAACAGGTGGTTCAAACGTACAATTTGGTGTGAATCCAAAAGATGGCCGTATGGTTATCATCGAGATGAACCCACGTGTATCTCGTTCATCAGCTCTTGCATCAAAAGCAACGGGTTTCCCAATCGCGAAAATTGCAGCAAAACTTGCTGTAGGTTACACGCTTGACGAGCTTCAAAACGACATTACTGGTGGCGCAACACCAGCATCTTTCGAGCCTTCAATTGACTACGTTGTGACTAAGATCCCTCGTTTCAACTTTGAAAAGTTTGCAGGTGCAAATGACCGCCTAACGACTCAGATGAAGTCTGTTGGTGAGGTTATGGCGATTGGTCGTAACCAGCAAGAGTCACTTCACAAAGCACTTCGTGGCCTAGAAGTTGGCGCAACGGGTTTCAACCCAATCGTTGCACTTGATGACCCTAAAGCAAAAGAAACTATCATTCGTGAACTACGTGAGCCAGGTGCAGAGCGTATATGGTACATTGCGGATGCAATGCGTCACGGTATGAGTGTTGACGATGTATTTGACCTAACTAAGATTGACCGTTGGTACTTGGTTCAGATTGAAGACATCATCAACGATGAAACTGCTATTGCAGAAGCAGGCCTTGCGGGCCTTAACAAAGACTTCTTGCGTCGCTTAAAGCGTAAAGGTTTCTCTGATGCGCGTATCGCTGAAATTGCAGGTGTTTCTGAAAAAGAAATCCGTAAAAAGCGTCATCAGTTAGAGATCTTACCTGTTTACAAGCGTGTTGATACATGTGCAGCTGAGTTCAGCTCAGACACAGCTTACATGTACTCTTCATATGACGAAGAGTGTGAAGCAGCACCGTCTGAAAAAGACAAAATCATGGTTATCGGTGGTGGTCCTAACCGTATCGGCCAAGGTATCGAGTTCGACTATTGTTGTGTGCACGCGGCGCTTGCAATGCGTGAGGATGGCTATGAAACTATCATGGTTAACTGTAACCCAGAGACAGTTTCTACAGATTATGATACTTCTGATCGCCTATTCTTTGAGCCAATTACACTTGAAGATGTACTAGAAATCGTACGTGTTGAAAAGCCTAAAGGTGTTATCGTTCAGTACGGTGGTCAAACGCCACTTAAACTAGCACGTGACTTAGAGGCGAATGGTGTGCCAGTAATTGGTACTTCTCCAGATGCGATCGACCGTGCAGAAGACCGTGAGCGCTTCCAGCAACTTGTTGAGCGTCTAGACCTTCTTCAGCCTGAGAACGCGACGGTGACTTCACTAGAAGAAGCGGTAGCTAAATCTCAAGAAATTGGTTTCCCTCTAGTTGTACGTCCTTCTTACGTATTAGGTGGTCGTGCGATGGAAATCGTTTACGATGAAGATGACCTACGTCGTTACATGACAGAAGCTGTATCCGTTTCTAATGAAGCGCCTGTACTTTTAGACCGTTTCCTAGACGATGCAATCGAAGTGGACGTGGATGCTATCTGTGATGGTGAAAACGTGATCATCGGCGGTATCATGGAGCATATTGAACAAGCAGGTGTACACTCAGGTGACTCAGCGTGTTCACTTCCGGCACACTCGCTTTCTCAAGATATCCAAGACGTAATGCGTAAGCAGGTTCGTGACATGGCACTTGAGCTAGGTGTTGTGGGTCTAATGAATACCCAGTTTGCAGTGAAAGATGGCAAAGTATACCTAATCGAGGTTAACCCTCGTGCCGCGCGTACTGTACCATTTGTTTCAAAAGCAACAGGTGTTGCACTAGCAAAAGTAGCGGCACGTTGTATGGTTGGTCAGTCTCTTGAGAGCCAAGGCGTGACTAAAGAAGTTATCCCACCTTATTACAGCGTAAAAGAAGTCGTACTTCCTTTTGCTAAGTTCTTAGGTGTTGACCCAATTCGTGGCCCTGAGATGCGTTCAACGGGTGAAGTTATGGGTGTTGGTGAAAACTTCGCCGAAGCGTTCGCGAAAGCACAATTAGGTGCATCAAACGCTTTACCACGTGGCGGTCGCGCGTTACTATCTGTTCGTAACAGCGACAAGTCACGCGTAGTTGAGCTTGCTAAAACAATGAAAGCTATCGGTTTTGAGCTTGATGCAACAAACGGCACAGCTAAAGCTTTAGAAGAAGCAGGTATTGAAGTACGTCGCGTGAACAAAGTATTCGAAGGTCGTCCTCATATTCTTGACCGCATCAAGAATGGTGAGTACAGCTACATCGTAAATACGACAGAAGGTCGCCAAGCGATTGAAGATTCGAAGGTGTTACGTCGTGGTGCACTTCAGCATAAGACTAACTACACCACCACGCTAAATGCAGCGTTTGCAAACTGTACTGCGCATGCCGCAGACGACAGAAGCTCTGTAAACTCTGTACAAGAACTACACCAGCGATTGAACTAATGGATATAAGCCAAGGCCTTTGGCCTTGGTTGCAAGTGAGAGACTTATGCAATCAATTCCGATGACTGTACGAGGCGAAGAAATGCTTCGTGAAGAACTGAACCATCTAAAAAAAGTGGTCCGTCCTAAAATTGTTGCCGATATCGCAGAAGCGCGTGAACACGGTGACTTAAAAGAAAACGCTGAGTATCACGCTGCGCGTGAACAACAGGGTTTTTGTGAGGGTCGTATCCAAGAAATTGAAGCTAAATTATCAACTTCTCAAGTTATTGATGTCACAAAAATGGCAAACAATGGCAAAGTCATTTTCGGTACTACTGTAACTATTGTAAACGTCGATACTGACGAAGAAGTAACGTACAAAATTGTTGGTGATGACGAAGCAGATATTAAAAACAATTTAATCTCTGTTAATTCTCCGATTGCACGTGGCTTAATTGGTAAAGAATTAGATGATTCAGTTAATATTCAAACACCAAACGGTACTGTTGAATACGAAATCATCGAAGTTGAATATGTCTAATTAGTCTAACCTATAGACCAAAAGCCCGGTACATTGTTACTGGGCTTTTTTATGTCCCTTTCCTTTTATTGTTATCGATTGACCTAGATCATTCTTTACCGCCCGGTTCCTAGTTTGAACAAGTAGATTGGCGTAGTATTAATCGTGAAATATCACGAGGAAAGATAATGTCATCAGTTATTAAGCACTTCTTAAATGATCCTAAGTTGTTATTAAACGCGGTAGGCGAGGGGATCTACGGTTTTGACTTATCGGGTAATGCTGTATTTATTAATCCAGCCGCAGAGAAAATGACAGGTTGGAGCGCCGACGAGTTACTTGGCAAAAAAATCCACCAATATCATCACCACAGCCATGCAGATGGCAGTGAATACCCAGCAGATGAATGTCAGATCTATAAAACCATGTTTGATGGGGAAACACGGTATGTCAAAGGAGAGGTGTTTTGGCGTAAAGATGGTTCTTGCTTTCCAGTGGAGTATACGTCGACGCCTGTGTACCGGGATGCCCAAGTAATCGGTGCCGTGGCTATTTTTCGCGATATTTCACAGCAGGTTGAAACAGAGCAGGCACTGCGGGATGCATTGACGCAAGTTCAATCTCTTTCCGAGCAGCTTAAAGACGAAAACAGCTATTTATTGTCCGAAATCAACCAAAACTGGCAAGGATCCGGCCTAGTTGGTGAAAGTCATGTCTTCAATCGTATGTTAGAGCAAATTAAGCTAGTGAGTAAAACAGATAGTACTGTGCTTATTCTAGGTGAAAACGGCACGGGTAAGGAGTTAGTTGCGCGTAATCTACATGCCCTAAGCGCACGATCTGAATTACCATTCGTAAGGGTCAACTGCGCGGCGTTTTCCCCTAGTTTGTTAGAGTCGGAGCTGTTTGGCCATGAAAAGGGGGCTTTTACTGGTGCTCATGATAGAAGGAAAGGGCGATTCGAGCTGGCCCACAACGGAACGCTTTTTTTAGATGAAATCGGGGAGTTGCCCCAAGAAGCACAAAGTAAATTGTTGCGAGTATTGCAGGAGCAGGAGTTTGAGCGTGTTGGAGGCAGTAAAACAATCTCCGTTAATATTCGTGTTATAGCGGCTACGAACAGAGATCTTTGGCAAATGGTTGAGCAAGGGACGTTTAGGATGGACCTATATTATCGATTAAACGTATTTCCTATTAAAGTCCCACCACTTAGGGAGCGAAGAGAAGATATCCCGATGCTATGCGCAAACATGATCAACAAATTGAATGTCCGTCTGGGAAAACACATTAAGGGAATTGCCAAAACATCACTTAAAAAACTACAGTTGTATGGCTGGCCGGGCAACATTCGAGAACTACAAAATATACTCGAACGAGAAGCTATACTGGCCAACGGTCATACCCTGCACCTATCTCAGCCGCTGTGCATTGAGGATGGGGTGAAGGACGAAAGTGAGATCAGCTTGCGCCTTGATGAAATTCAGAAAGCGCACATTGCAGAAGTACTCGAACTGAGCAATTGGAAAATATCTGGAAGCAAGGGGGCCGCAGATAAGCTTGGCTTGAATGAAAGCACATTGCGCTCGAAAATGAAAAAGCTTGGAATTGTTAAAAAGCGCGATATTTAGAGGTTAATCGTGATATATCACGATTAATAAATTGAATAAAAAATAAAAATATATAAAAATCAATATCATATATAAGTTTCAGTTTGGTCTGAAAGTTGCAAATGACAAGGTGTGTTTCACTTAATGTAAGCAAGTAATATGAAGTTTGATATAAAAGAAGAGGATATGATTATCAAGCCCTACAAGCAAGAGGGCCCAATTTATATCCGTGAACAAAAAGGGTTCTTCCAAAAAATCCGTCGCTATCTTGGTTGGATCCTAATGTTTATATTTGTCGCTATTCCATGGATCCCGTATAAAGGTCAACAAGCTATTCTTCTAGATGTTGCGAGTCAGCAATTTAGGATTTTTGGCCAAACATTTTTACCTCATGACTTTATGATCCTAGCATGGATATTTATGGCTGGAGCCTTCGGCCTTTTCTTCGTAACAAATTGGCTTGGGCGTGTATGGTGTGGTTATACCTGCCCACAAACCATTTGGATGTTAATGTTTACTTGGGTTGAACACCGTGTGGAAGGAACACGTAACCAACGGATTAAATTAGACAAAGCAAGCTGGAATGCACAAAAAGCAGCTAGAAAAATGACTAAGCACGCTATTTGGCTTGTAATTTCACTTTTTACTGCGACCTCTTTTATGGCGTATTTTGTACCAGCCAAAACTTTATACATGGATATGTTTACGTTGGAATGGTCTGGGCTAGTAAGCTTTTGGGTGTTTTTATTTGCCTTTTGTACATATGGGAACGCAGGCTTTTTAAGAGAAAAAATGTGCAATGTCGCATGTCCATACTCGCGCTTTCAATCGGTAATGTTTGACAAAGACACCTTGGTTGTTACCTACGATGCGCAAAGAGGGGAGCATAGGGGACCACGCAAACGTAAGTCTGATTATAAAGCGAAAGGTTTGGGAGACTGTGTTGATTGCAATCTGTGTGTTGAGGTTTGCCCCGCAGGTATTGACATAAGAAATGGGTTGCAATACGAGTGCATCAATTGTGGGCTTTGTATCGATGCCTGTGACGATACTATGCATAAGTTTGGTTACTCTACTGGATTGATCAAGTATGCCAGTGAAAATCAAGCTGGCGGAAAAACTTCCAGTCCATTTAGGTTAAAGCTCATAGGTTACGCAGGGTTATTTGCTGTGATTGTTGCGACAATGGCTATTTGGGCATTTAATCGCACTCCGATAGAAGCATCCGTGATCCGTGACCGAAATGCGTTGTATCGAGTAAATTTTGAAGGCTTAGTTGAAAACCCTTATACCTTAAGCATCATCAATAAAACCCAGCAAACCTTGCATTACCAAGTTAGCTTCAATGGGTTACAGGGCGCAGAATTGAGTGCGCCACAAGAGATTGAGATCCAAGGGGGCAAAATGTTACTCGTCCCTGTCACCATTGCTGCTGATGGTTATGATATTCAGAGAAAGCGTACGCCAATCCAATTCACTATTTCCGCGAATGAAGATAGTAGTATTTCGATTACGAAAGACAGCTATTTTTATAAAAACTAGTGTTTTAGTAGAGCACTGGGTTATTCCTCAAGGGCCAATTGGCCCTTTTTTATTTTTTCGAAATTACCTGTACAATTAACCTGTTGATAGCTGTCATACTCCTAGGCAAAACAGTGCTTTGGTAATCAGCCTGTAGTTCTACTATAGGTGCTTAAAGAAAAGATGTGGTTTCAGTTTTTTAATTACAAAAGTGAGCATAGTAGCCCATGTGAAAGGTGCGGTGTTTTAGTGAGTGATGATCAATCTGAATGCCCGCACTGCAAAGGTTTGTCTAGTAAAGACGCACGCTATCTTAAAGGCATTAGGAAAAATGAAATGTCAAACAAAAATAAGGGGCTAAGTCTTTTGATGAAGGTGCTATTTTGTTTATGTGGGCTAGGGGTTGCGTACCTGTTTACCCTATAAAAAAGCCTCTTATTGCTAAGAGGCTTTGGCCAGTGAGAAGATTATCTGTTTATTCAAACTTTGCGTTAAGCTGTGTTCCGGTACCTTGGCCAGACACCATTAAGTAGTGCCATCCAGAGCCTGGGTTATTGATCACAATTTGTTCTTCGCTGCTACCTTGAGTAGTCGCTGAGTTTTGGAAGTTACTTGTGCTTGGCCAACCGGCTGCGTTTTGGTAAATGCTAGCGTCTCCGTCTCCACCTGAAGTGGTGATTGTTAGCTTAGACTGACCTGCAGGAACGCTAATGGCAACATAGACTGTGTTGGCGCCCATACAGATGGCATCATTATTAGACAAGTTGCCACGTGTTTGTGGTGTTTTAGTCGCACATGCATTGACAGGAGGCTTGATAACATCACCTTCTGTGTATGAACCAGTCAATGTAACGTTGTCAGAGGCTGTCCAGCCTACAACCGAAACATAGTACAGACCGCCGGATTTAGTTAATTTGCTGCTATCGCATGTTTCGTCTCTATTGCCGCTAGTATATGGTCTACAATCCCAGTTGTTTGCAGTATCTGAATCACCAAATTTTACGTATAGATCAGGGTCACCAGTTCCCGCTCCCATCTCAACACTGATATTTTCAGCGCCCTCAGGGACGAAAAATGTAAAGGTTTTAGTTTCTTTTGCTGCAATTGAAATGCCTGATTTAGTCACTCCATTGAGTAAGTCTGATTCAGGACCTTGCTCGTCGGTAATTGTCACTGAGTAATCTTCAACTTCACCCCAACCGTACGTGCCACATGCTGGTAATTTCCCATCTGTTAATTCATAAGATTGGATCACTCGCATTGTTGTTGAGCCATTTTGGGCAGAAGCAGGAATCGTTACTGAGTTAACCACTTCATCAAAGGTAGTAGCGCTAGTTTGAACTAACAGCTCCCCTGAGTCGTCAAAGCTATTGTTTTGGTTAAGATCTACATAAACAGCCCAATTTGCAAGGTATGGCCCATTGGAACCGTGTGTTAAACCAATCTCTGTTGCGTCGCCTTTTTTAAATCTGAAACCTGCATTGTCAAAGTGGCTGAATTTGCTTTTTTCTGAGCTATTACTCAAGTTGCCAACGCGCACTTTACTCGTCCATTGAGTTGTTGACTTTGCGTATGCAATGCAGTGAGCAGCGCCACTAACCACGACGTTTTGCTCTTTCACATAGCTTACGCCATTTTGCAATGTAACTTTTGCTCTTACAGCATAAGTACCAGAATATAGATAAGTGTGTGAAGGGCTACTTTGTGTGCTGGTATGATTTGGGTTTACCGCGCTGTCACCAAAATCATACTCAATCGAAGCAATTTCAGTATTACTTCCAAACGAATCCGTAAAGTTAACAGTAAGGTTATTTGTCGTTACATTGGCAGAGAAGTCGGCTGGGTTATCAGACTGGATGTCTACAGTGAAATCTTCAACTTCACCCCACCTGATGCGTCCGCATGGAGATTTCAACTCTTCGTAACTTTGTAGCACGCGCATTCTGGTTTTACCCGTCAACGCGGTTGTAGGAATAGAGATTGTTTTTTCTATGTCATTTGCTGTATTTGCGCCGACCCAGTACCAAACGCTTTCTGAATCCTCAAAAGAGCCGTTGTGGTTCATATCAATATAAACACGCCACTCCGCGTTATAAGAAGATTTAGATCCAGTAGCACCTTGACGTACAGATAGAATATTATCACCTCTAACTGCGCCGAGTACTTTGTCTGTGTGGTCAGTATAATTTGCTGCGCCAGACGTAACACTATTACCGTTTAGTGTAACATTTGCGTTGTATTGATACTTTGGTTGGTTACCGTATGCACGGCAATAATCTTGGCCAGCAGGTGCTGATACTGTAATTACCTTCGAATGAGTATATGTTTCACCACTTTTCAAAGTAACGGTGAGCGTTACCGTGTACTCTCCACCAAAAACATATTGGTGATTTGGGTTTAACGAAGTGCTGGTGCTTGAATCGCTAAATAGTCCATCGCCAAAGTCCCACTTGACCGAAGCCACATCAGTAGAGTCGATAGCAAAACCTACGTTGAAATCGTTGTTGTTAATGGACGTTGTAAATTCAGCTGGGTTTTGCTCTTTTATTATGGTGATACTGTAATCTTCGGCTTCACCAAATTTGAAATCACCGCACGCAGCAAGTTGTGTTTCTCCCTCACGCAGCGTATTGGATTGAATAACACGCATTCGTGTTGTGCCAGCTAGTGCGCTGTCGGGAATGGTGATATTAGCGAGTATGGGCTCAGGAGAAGATTTGGATAGCGGCTCAGAAAAATGAATGAGCTCGCCTGGGTCATCAAAGCTATTGTTTTGGTTTAAATCAATGTAGACGGCCCAGTATGCGGAGTAGGGACCAAATTTACTGCCACGCGTACCTTGTTGCAACTCAATTCCTGTTGCTGAGCCGGCGTAAACAGTAAACGGCTCTAGTGCAGTGTGATCGGTATACTGCCTTCTATCCGACTGATGTGCTTTACCATTCACTGATACACTTTGTGTATATTGATAGACTGCATTTGTTCCTTTAACTCCACAGTAGCTTTGGCCTGGCGTAGCGGTAATGGTTACTTGCTGAGAGGCTGAATGGATCAATCCTTGATTATCGGTAGCTGTATATCTAACAATGTAAGTGCCAGGAAATAGATAGTTATGGGTAACCGAGTCACCTTGTGCATATGGCTTATTATTGTATACACCATCACCAAAGTCCCATAGCGTAGAAACAATATTGCCATCGCTATCGTTAGCCTGACCAGAGAAACTGGCTGTTAAGCTGCCTGGTGTAATGGTAGTTTGCGTAATTGTAGCTGACGGCGCGTTGTGTGCTGATGTGCGTAAAGCAGCCATAAATGTAGCGCGTTCATTGTGTACTCGTGCATTATCATTGACGTCAACAGTTCCCCCAGCTTCACCTTTATAGTTATTATTGGGGTTTGACCATACATTTAGCCTTTCTCCACAATCACTGATGGCCATCAGTGTGCGCCACGTTTTAGACTCATTACAATATCCGTGGCCAAAAGCAAAAGGAGTGGTCGTCGAATCATTGTCATGTCTTGCTCCGTACAAGTGTCCAAGTTCATGAGCAAATGTGTTTTTAAAAGTACCCCAGCTACTCAAAGTAAATAAGGCACTCTCAGCATCCGTACCGATTTGTCCAGCCCACCCAGCCCAAGGTGAGCTGGCATCTTGGTCTGCTAAAAACACCATGATATCTGCTTGGTGTTCATCTCGAATACTTTTTAGTTCTACGCCAAACCCGTTTGGAGCCAGTGGATTAGGCTCTGCTAGCCAACTACTTGTGTTTTCATTTAGTAGTAACGAGTTATCCTCTGCCATGTCTCCGGTGGATACATAGCCGGTTTGATAGGAATGTATGATTCTGACGCTTGCGTTAATGCCACTAGCCGCGTAGCTGTCGTTGGTGTCTTTTTCCATTAGTGCTAGGTATGCATCGACATCGCCAACCTCTGCCGCGAGTTTATCTGTATAGGCAACCACGACAGTTACTTCAGGCGTTGCACTTGCGTCGCTGCTTGCTGCTGCGCGTAAGAAAGGCGAGATCTCCGTATGACCCACTAAACCATGTGAAGAGTCACCATGCTCCAAACCTGGTCTATCAGCCGTGGAGTCAATAGGCGAGTTGTCTTGGATGAACTTACTTAATTTATAAAGACCATTTCCCGCAGGGGTTAATAAATAACCAGTATTGCCAATGTAAATCTTTGCGCTGTAACTGCTATTTGTTTTGATCATTGACAACTTGGCATGCCCGTCGGACGAGCGACCATTTATGTAGGTTATTTTACTATTTTGTTTCGTTACTTCATACAGGTGAATTTGTACAAACTGCCCATCAATTGTAAGGCTCAGTGAATTTCCTACTTGCAGGTTTTCACCCAAAGCACTATTTAGTTTGATTGAATCTAAAATCAGCTTTTGCTTTGTTTGGGTAGGCTCATTTGTTGATGACATCACTAGATTTGAAATTTCATTTTCAAAACTCAATTGCCTATCAAACAGATAGGTTTCTTGAGCAGATGCTGAAAATGAAACAGTGATAGCCGTTGCTAGGGCTAGCTTTCTTAATTGTTTTTTTTGTCGCACTGTAACTTTCCTTTAACGAGTATGGGTAAAGCAAAATATGCTTCACATGTTGTTAAAGAGGTTTTTAACCATTGAAATTCAATGATATACCTCTTGCATACCACACTTTAATGACAGTTTTTAAAGCGTGATTGTATACAATATATAGTATGCGATTAAGATTTGTACATGGTTTTGTTGAATTATTATCAACGTAGAGGAGTACTCAAATAAGAAACAACGTTTTTAAGTTCCTTTTTCATCAACAAAATCAATGAGGTATCAAATTAGGTGCGAATAGAAAAAAATTTACTTTTTTTGATGTGAACGAGTATTGGATGTTATGGGTTATGGGAGTGTTTAAATCTAAATCGGGCGGTTGTGCACACTAATGATAAGAACGAATATCGTATGGGCTGGATATCGGGTTATCAAGCTGAGATAAAAAAGTCCGATACTAATATCGGACTTTATTTGTTAGTGGTCTAGTGGGCTCTTATAGCCATCTGGTTTCAGTGCTAATACATCACAGTCTAGGCTGTCGATCACATGCTCTGCTGTATTGCCAATTAATGCTGCACTTAAGCCTGTGCGCCCAACCGTGCCAATGACAACGAGCTCGGCTGACTTTTTCTCTGCTACAGATGGGATCACATCTTCAGGGAGACCTTCTTCAATGATGCATTTTTCTTTGGCAATTTCGAACTGGTTGGCCAAAGACCATGTTTCGTCTTCGTGATGCTTTTTCACCGCTTCGCTATATTGAGATGGATTGAACTCGGGGATCTCAATTGCAATATTAACCGGAGTTGCAGGGTAGGTATTAACCAAACTTAAAGACGCATTTGCTAAATTACAAATGAACTTTGCGTCTTTTATTATTCGTTGGTTGAGCTCTTGATGTTGATCGTTATCACTGACGGAGTTGACTGCTGCAATAATTTCACCATGCTCAGGCCATGCTTGATCTTTAACCAGCAAAACTGGAGCGGGGCACTTCCGTATTAAATGCCAATCCGTTGGTGTAAAAATCACGGATTTTAGTGTGTCGTGTTGATGTGTGGACTTAATGACGATGTCGAACTGCTCATTGAGTACTTCTTCAATAATGGCTTCATACGGCCGGTTGTGCCATACCACTTTGGCCTGAATATCAAGGTCTGTATATTGCTCAATCAACACGTTGATCCACGCTTCTCTATCCTTGATGACCGCGAGTCTCATGGCCTCACGCTCCTCTTTAGAGAGCATTGTCGTCATTTCATAGGAAAAGTCATAGATAGAAAGGAACGCCGTTATTTCAGCACCAGTTGTTTGTGCAAGACTAATTGAGCGCTCAAGACTGTTTTGCTGCTCTTTAGTCGGGTCAATAACAGTAAGGATTCTCTTTATCTTATCCATACAAGCCTCCTGTGGCACTTGGCTAATCAATATACTTTGAGTGTAACTGATATAGCCAAGGTATAAAGCTATTTCGATGGAAAAATTGGCTTAGATCAAGTAGTAATACCTGCCGCAGCAGCTAATCCTTGTGACTCTAAAATAGTTATGAATTTGCCTTCGACCTTGATAAGACCAGCTTTTTGGAATCGACTGAGTAGTCTACTAATTGTTTCAACAGTCAGGCCGAGGTAATTACCAATTTCGCCTCGGGTCATTGTGAAGCGGAACTCTTTACGTGAAAAACCACGTTCACCAAAGCGATTAGATAGATTAAAGATAAATGTAGCGAGTCTTTCTTCTGCGGTCTTTTTGTTGAGTAACAGCAGCATCTCTTGATCATAATTGATTTCATTACTCATTAAGCGCATGATCTGCTGTCTAAGTTTTGGCAATTTACCAGCGAGCTCGTCCAGTGTATCAAATGGTATTTCACATACCATGGATGTTTCAAGTGCTTGAGCGAAGCTTTGATGTTGCATTTTGTTGATAGCATCAAAACCCACTAAATCACCAGCAAGGTGGAAGCCCGTAATTTGCTCGTCACCTTGTTCAGACAGGGTGTAAGATTTAAATGAGCCAGATCTCACAGCAAAGATAGCTTGAAGTGGTGAGCCAGACTCAAACAAAAAATCACCTTTGTGAAGAGGCTTTTTGCGCTCAATGATTTCATCAAGCTTATCCATTTCGTTGCCGTTAAGTGAATAAGGCAGGCAAAGCTGACTTATACTGCAATTTGTACAACTTATTGTACACTGACTTTTGGAGCGATTATTTAAATCCATAATTAATCCATTACTCTTAGACGCACATAAAAAATAAATTCAAAAATTGCATGAAATAAAAACTTAAATATTTCAATTAAGTTCAGTACTTCGAAATTTTCACGATATAAGCCTTTAAAAACTCCTGCTTTTAAAAACTTAATTGATGCTTGCTATTATCTAATATTCGCAAGCATAAAACTAGATTAAACTACTAATTTATTACTAGTAATGATAATCAAGTAAAACCCATACCACACAAATAGGTTTCCTAGCGCAATGCGCGTAATTGTGTGGTTCAAAAATTTGTTCAGCAATTGTGCTGACTGCCCTGCAACCAAGAGTGCAGGGAAGGTGCCCAAGGCAAAAGCTACCATAGTAAGCGCCCCGTAAAGTGCGCTTTTGGCTTGAAGGCTCCACAATAGCGCGGTGTAAACTAACCCGCATGGTAGCCACCCCCAAAGTGCGCCATAAGCTAATGCTTTTGTCTTGGTATCAATTGGCAAAATATGTTTGTTTAACTTCACAATGCGCCGCCAGATAATGAAGTTACCTAGCTTTTCTAGCCAGTTTAAAGTACCAGCTAGTCGCATTATGTATAGACCGACTAACAACATAAACAAGCCACTTAAGTAAGACAAAGCCAACGCAAAAGAGGTGTGTTGCTTAGCCAGCGAAACACCCAGCGACGCGACAAGTAACCCCGCAACGGCATAGCTTAATAGTCGGCCCAAATTGTATAAGAAGGCGACAACAATTGGCTTTTGTTTTGTTTGTGCTAACTGCAGACTTGATGCAATACCACCACACATCGCCAAACAATGTCCGCTGCCCATCAAGCCCATAAAAAATGCACTAGCAAAACTAATTTCCATCGTTACTCTTTTTGTGCTGCTCTTTGTCATCTTCAAACAAAATACTGTGAGCTTGTTTGTTTAGGTCTGAGAACTGTTCACTTCTGACGGCCCAAAAAAACACGCCAATTGCAATGACGACAAATAAGATGGCGATGGGGATCAACACGTAAATTATACTCATAGCTTTAGTAACCTTAATGAGTTAGTTATTACCACGATTGAGCTTGCAGACATGCCAATCACTGCAAGCCAAGGCGGCACCAGCCCGAGTGCTGCCAAAGGTAGGATGGAACCGTTATAAAGCAAAGAAATAGTCAAATTTTGTTTGATTATTTGCTTTGTTTTTATAGCAACACTTTGTAGTGTTTTTAGCGAATTTAGATCACTATTTAACAGTACTACATCAGCCGTATTTTTTGAAATATCAGCACCTGTTTCCATTGCAATAGATAAATGAGCGGTATTGAAAACCGGGCTATCATTTACACCATCTCCAACCATTGCAACAATATGTGCTTTATCAGCCCATTGTGCGACCACGTTTTGTTTATCTTTTGGTGAGCACGCTTGTTTGTAGGAATCCAACCCTAACTCATTGGCAAGATTACTTGCCGCATTGGAGCTATCGCCCGTTAGCATATGGCAGGTTAGCTGTTGTGATTGTAAAAACTCAATGACCTCAGGTGCACTGCTTCTAACTTTATCTTGAAGATAAAAATCCGCAACTGGGTGCTTATCTATGAATAATGTCGCTTGAGAAAATGAAGCATGGCTGCCAAACCAATTTGCCTTGCCAATAGCAACGTCTTTGCCGTCGTAATTACCGCTTACACCGAGTCCTGTAGAGACTATAGCATCTGTTATTTCAATGAAATGGTCGCTTTTGTCTATAAAGGCTTTTGCAATAGGGTGTTCGGAGTAGCGCTCCAATGCACAAGCAAGGGCCATGATCATAGGTTCAGTGTACTGTTCGTCTAAAACAGCTACTTTCAAAATCGTAAACCGTCCTTCGGTAAGAGTACCGGTTTTATCAAACGCGTAACGAGTTACTTTTGGTGCTGTTTCGAGCACATGCGCTTCTTTGATTAAGATCCCTTTTTTGGTTAGGGTGGCAACTGCACAGGTTAATGCTGTGGGGATAGCAAGACTGAGTGCACAAGGGCAGGTAGCGACTAAAACAGCAATAGTGATCCAAAACGCATGTTCAGGCTCAACGTGATACCAGCCAATCGCGGTGATTGAGGCAAAAATGAGCAAACACGCCACAAACCATTGAGCTACCTTGTCTGTTACCTCAACAATTTTTGGTCGTTTCATGAGAGCATTATGTTGCAGTTTAATGATCTGGTTGAGTAGTGTGTTTTGACCTACTTTATTAATTTTTAAAGTGATAGCGCCGTCATGATTAAGAGTTCCAGCATAGACTTGATGATTTACAAATTTTTTAATTGGTAAATGCTCACCTGTCATCATCGACTCATCGACGGTACTGGTGCCTTCAACAACAATACCATCGGCAGGAATGGTTTCGCCTGGTTTAACCAAAATTAGATCATTAAGAGCTAAGCTTTTTGCAGCAATGACCTCTTCAACTGCGCCTGTTATCTTTCTCGCTGTGAGCGGCATTAGTTTTTGTAAGTTTGCGGTAAACTCACTGGCTTTCATTCGGGCTCTAAACTCGAGGTATTTCCCAAGTAATAGTAAGAAGGTGAACATACAAATAGATTCGAAATAGACTTCACCGACAGACATGACAGTAGCGTAGCAACTCGCGCCATAGGCTCCAAAAATAGCCAAAGAGACGGGCAAGTCCATATTCAGTTGACGGCTTTTAAGGCCTTTGATCGCATTGGCAAGAAATGGCAGGGCAGAGTAGAGAATGACGGGTGACGCTAAAATTAGGCTTATCCACCTGAAGTACTGCTCAAACCCCTCATCCATCCCGGAAAACATGCCAAAATACATGGCGAATGCGAACATCATGACTTGCATCGTCATTAATCCGGCTACACCTAGTCGGCGCAAATATGCCTTTGCTGCAGCTTGCTTTTGTGCTGCTTCTTCATCAGCTTGAAATGGGTAGGCTTTGTATCCTATCTGCAATAAGGCACCAATAATTTCACTAAGTTTTGTGCTCGAATCTTGCCATAAAACCATAGCTCGGTGGGTGGAAGTATTTACATCTACGCGCTGCACGCCAGCAAGCGCAAGTAGTTGTTTTTCTATCAGCCAAGCACATGCCGCACAACTGATCCCTTCGACGCTAAGCAATACCTCTTTATTGCTGCCTTGGTCGGCAACGAAATCTTTCTGAATATCTTGATTGTCGTAACTGAGCAACTCTTTTAATTGCTCCGGAACAAGCTCCTGCACCTTTCCACTAGACTCAGTACGAAACTTATAATAATCGCTCATACCTTGTGCGAGAATTGTCTCAGCAACGGCCTGACAACCTGTACAGCACACAGGGCTTGCTACACCTTCAAACATTACTTCGCCTTGAAACCCATGAGGTACGGCTTCGAGGCAATGGAAACAACTTTTTGCCATAAGACTTACTTGTATTGAGGTGTAATTGAAATCGGTTTGTCAGTCGGTAACTGTAGGTTTTCCTTCATTTTCCAACTGCTGTCCATTGGTTCGATAAAGACGGTGAATGCACCGTGATGCGCCTCATCTAGCAGTGCCGTAAAGGCTCCACTGGCATTTGCCAGCAGCGTGAGTGAAAAATCATATTCTTTTATTGTTCGGTGATAGAAGGAGACTTTAAGTGCGTTAACTTTGCTGTGATCTCCCTTGGTAAAATTAAAACTCACGCGCTCATTTTCAACAACGAGGTCACCGTGTAAATATAGTGCTTTAGCTTTATCGAATTTACTCAATTCAAGGTTAATCGCTTTACCTTTTTTATAATAATCATCCACCACCATATCAGGTCCATTGCCCACTGCAACAGTGACTAAAATAACGCACGCGATGATGGTAACGAGCGGGAAAAACATTAAAAACCAAGGCCAAAAATTCTTATACCAGGGTGTTGGATTCATAATTGTTCACTACTTTACAATGTTGTTGTATCTACTTTATCGCAAGATTTATATATCTAAGCTCTATTCTTATATTAAAGAGCAAGCCTCCAAATTCGGAAGCTTGCTTATTTCATCTAACTGTTTATTTGTCTTGCGACAAACTGTAAACATAGGCTGTTAGAAGGTGAACCTTATCCTCACCTAAAATGTCTTTCCAAGCTGGCATTACACCTGCGCGGCCATGACGAACGGACTCTTCAACGGCTCTTTGAGAGCCACCATATAGCCAAATATTGTCTGTTAAGTCTGGAGCACCAAATGGTAAGTTGTGAGCAACAGAGCCTTTGCCATCCATACCATGACAAGCAGCACACATTGCAAACTTACTTTGACCTGCATCGGCGTCTTTTTGATTAACCTTTCGACCTGATAAGCTCAAAACATAGGCGGTCATTTCTTTTACGCCTTGCTCTCCTAACGCCGCTTCCCAACCGGGCATCGCTGCAACGCGACCTTGTAAAAGCGTCTCTTTTATTTGCTCAGGGTTGCCACCATAAAGCCAGTCTTTATCCGTTAGGTTGGGAAAACCCAATCCACCACGTGCATCTGATCCATGACACTGAGCGCAGTTTTGTGCGTAGAGTCTTTGGCCAATTTCAAGCGCTTCAGAGTTTTTAGCTAGTGTTAATACATCTTGCTCTGCAAATGCTTTAAAGATGGGACCAAAGCGCTCATCTGCGGCTTCAAACTCTTTGTCGAGCTGAACCCAGAGACCTTTGTCTTTTGCTTCCAAAATAGCTTGCTTAGACTCTTCAAGGGAAGTGACCCCTTGGTTAGAACTTGTCCAGCCTAACAAACCTACGAAGTTGCCCAATCCAGGGTACATCGCAAGGTAATATACAGACCAAACGAACGTTGCGAAGAACATGTAAGTCCACCACTTTGGCAATGGATTGTTAAGCTCTTCAATGCCGTCAAACTCGTGACCACAACTGGCACCTTCTTCGACACCTGTGTAGTTTTTCAGGTTCCAAATTAGTAGGCCAAAGATCAGAGCCAGACATGCTAAGGTCAATACAATGACCCAAATACTCCAAAAGCTAGTCATTTTTCAGACTCCTTTTCCTCTTTTGAGACTGTGTTGTCGTGTTCTATTTCATCGTCGAAAATGGCTTTCGCAGCGTCGTCAAATCGACTCTTTGTTCGCTTACTGTATGCCCACACAACAATCACAATGAACAGTACTAAAATTACCAGAGTTAAAATGCCTCTGTATGTGCCGTAATCCATAATAAATTACTTCAAGTGCGTGCCAAGTTGTTGCAAATAAGCTATGAGTGCTTCCATTTCGGTCTTGCCTTCCACAGCTGCTTTTGCACCTTGAATATCTTCATCGGTATATGGCACACCGAAGTTTTTGAAGACTTCAAGCTTCTTAGCGGTTAATTTACCATCCAGTATGTTCTCTTCTAGCCAAGGGTAACCTGGCATATTTGATTCAGGAACTACGGAGCGAGGGTCGATTAAGTGCGCATAGTGCCAGTCGTCTGAATAGCGACCACCTACACGAGCTAAATCAGGGCCAGTTCGTTTGGAGCCCCATTGGAAAGGGTGATCCCAAACTGATTCACCAGCAACAGAGTAGTGTCCATATCGCTCAACTTCATCACGAAATGGGCGGATCATTTGTGAGTGACAGTTGTAACAACCTTCACGCACATAAATATCTCTACCTTCCATTTCAAGAGCCGTGAGTGGACGCAAACCATCTACAGGCTGTGTTGTGTCCTTTTGGAACATTAGAGGCGTTATTTCTACCAATGCACCAAAGCTAATTGCAAACACAGTTAGAATCGCCATCAAGCCGACATTTTTTTCTACAATCTCGTGTTTGTTTGTCGAATTATTGTTGCTCATATTCGATACCTCTTAAGCCATTTGTGTGTTTGCATCAGTAGCCAATGAGCCACTTTTTGCTGTAACAGTACGGTATACGTTATAAGCCATTACTAGCATGCCGACTACGATGAACACACCACCTAAGAAACGCATGATATAGAATGGGTATGATGCTTCTAAAGATTGCACAAAACTATACATAAGTGTGCCGTCTGAGTTCACTGCTCGCCACATCAAGCCTTGCATTACACCTGAAATCCACATGGCTACAATGTATAGAACAACGCCTACTGTGTGTAACCAGAAGTGTGTGTTGACAAGCTTAACGCTATACATATTTGCGTGGCCAAAAAGAGCAGGGATCAAGTGGTAGATAGCGCCGATTGATATCATTGCAACCCAGCCTAATGCACCTGAATGTACGTGACCAACAGTCCAATCTGTGTAGTGTGACAGCGCATTTACTGATTTGATCGCCATCATTGGACCTTCAAATGTTGACATGCCGTAGAAAGACAAAGATACAACAAGGAAGCGTAAAACTGGGTCTGTACGAAGCTTGTGCCATGCCCCTGATAGCGTCATGATGCCGTTAATCATACCACCCCAGGAAGGAACAAATAGAATGACAGACATCACCATACCTAAAGACTGAGTCCAATCAGGTAGCGCAGTATAATGAAGGTGATGAGGACCTGCCCAAATATACAGAGAAACAAGTGCCCAAAAGTGTACAACTGACAATCTATACGAGTAAACCGGGCGACCAGCTTGTTTTGGAACGAAGTAGTACATCATACCTAAGAAGCCCGCAGTGAGTAAGAATCCTACCGCGTTGTGCCCGTACCACCATTGCACCATGGCATCTACAGCACCAGCATAGATTGAATACGATTTAGTAAGTGACACTGGTACGGCCATACTGTTAACAATGTGAAGAACAGCAACGGTAATGATAAATCCTGCATAGAACCAGTTGGCAACATATATATGAGATACCTTACGGTTAATCAACGTGCCAAAAAAGACAACAGCATAGGTTACCCAAACAACCGCGATTGCGATATCAATAGGCCACTCTAGCTCTGCATATTCTTTTGAACTTGTAATGCCTAGAGGGAGGGTAATTGCGGCTGCAACGATAATTGCTTGCCAGCCCCAAAATGTAAAAGAGGCTAATTTGTCGGAGAATAGACGCGTTTGGCAAGTACGTTGCACAACATAGTAAGACGTTGCGAATAATGCACTTGTACCAAATGCGAAAATAACAGCGTTCGTATGTAACGGACGAAGTCGAGAGTAAGTCAACCATGGAATGTCGAAGTTTAAAGCAGGCCAAGCAAGTTGCGCTGCGATAAAGACACCTACACCCATGCCAACGATGCCCCAAATCACTGTCATAATAGCGAATTGGCGTACAACCTTATAATTGTACTCAGTTTGTGATGCTACTGTTTGGCTCATTTTCTGGATTCCGCTGCAGTTAATGCGTTTAGAAATGATTAACCTGTAAAACAGGCCCTATATTTTATATTTCAACAGTCCCGCTTTGCGTACGCTAAATAAGACAAAGCAAGCCTGAGAAACCCTTATTTTTGCAAGGAAATAATAATTTTTTTGCAAAACAAAAGATACCTAAAACACCCCAAAGCATGACATCAATCAAGTTTTCAGCAGGTAGTTAAAAACCGCTTAGTTTTCATGACCACGGTCAAGCCAACCGAGATTAATTTCAACCTCAGGTGGCTCCTAAATCTTGATAAGCGTAGTATCATAGGCATATGTATAAGACGAATTATCAGCTTAAATTATGCGCTATTTTTCAACATTCGCTTTGGTATTTTTAATTTATTTACTTGCGTCTTGTTCAGACCTATATATAAGTATACATGAAAGTTCAGAAAAAAGTGAACGTTCAGTCAAAACTAAAAATTGCATTCAATCTGAACCGTGTCAAATGGGGAATGGTGTGAGGTATTGGGTGTCAAATGCACAACTTAAGGCTGAGGAGCCTTTCGAGATCTTTATTGAAGCTCGGCCGGGTTTGCAAGTTAAAGGTGCACATATCGAGGGTGTGTCTATGTATATGGGAAAAATCCCCATTTTTTTCCGTGAAGTGGAAGCTGGGAGATGGAAAGCTGATGCAATGCTCGGAGCGTGTAATCTAACAGAAATGAAATGGCAAATCGTGTTTACTGAAAATAGTAAACTGTCTTCAAACGGGCCGGCATACCTATTCTCTTATCGTCAATGATTGACACTATTCTTACCCCAACCTTTCTTAATATTGCAATTCTTCAAACTGCCTCCTTTCATTAATAATGTAATTTTACTGTAACTTGCACTGCAGTGTTATTGAAACAATTGGTAGATATTATTTTGGGTTTGTTACTCTAAACACACGAAATATAGGGCTTTTGTCTTAATCAATAGGTTTTTTTTGGTTTTGTGCTTGTGATCTCTGTATTGTTTTGTTGATTTTTATTGGTTAGTTTGTTTTCATATGCGTAACAATGTGGAGTTTGTGTATATTCGTGGTTTCTGAATTGTTGTTTTTTTTGGAGGTCATTAGCCAAAGAATTGCAAAAATAAACGTGCGCTTTTTTGCTAAGTACAAATGAATTAACAAGAAATTTTGAAAAAAATAGCCCGAGCACTAGAGAATTACTCTATAACAACTACGCTTAAAACAAATAAAAGAAAAATCTATAGGCATTTAAGGAGGCCTCCTGTGGTGAATAAAAAAATTTACCTTACCCCAATCTCCGCTTCAATTGCGTTTTCACTTGGCCTGTCTGGTTGTAGCCTGTTTGAGAGTGAAGACTCGACCACGGTTGTTCCAGTTGATCCCGTACAACCAGCTGATGTTGAAGGTACTGCGTCGGTAGACTTCAATGTTTTTGTTTCTGGTAAAGCTGTAAAAGGTACATTGAGAGGTGCTGAGCTTGTAGTTAAAGAATTAAAAGACGGCGAGTTGGTTGACGTTGCTTATAGAAGCAACCTCGAAACAGTAGAAAAGAAAGCAACTGCAGCGTCTGAAGCTGAAGCTGTTGCGCAAGCAAAAAGCCAGATAGTCAGTGATAGCCCCGCATCACTTGTTACTGCAGACGACGGCACATATGGATTCTACATTGATCAACAATTTAGTGGTGCTCTTTACATTACGATCAAAACGACTAAGACCAGTGGATTTATCAAATGTGATGCGCTGTTAGGGTGTGGTGACTTTGCCGAAGCAAACGAAAACGATACAAACTCAAACTCAAAGGTTGATTTTAATGAGTGGTATCAAGATGATTTGACATTAAACGTCGTAAAAGAGATCACTGCTCAAGCTAATCGTCAGGCAAGAGGTGCAGAAGGCACAACTAAGGCATACACGGCTAACGCAACCATATTTACAACGCTCGCATCTGAACTATTACAAAAAGTGTCTGAAGATGGTGGCGCGATCGATTCCGATAGTGTCGCGAATGCAAGTTTAAACACTTTGCTATTGCTAATGGGTCCTGAAGCGACAAAAGATGCGGTTTTATTAACGGGTGATATTTCTCTTGGCGGTGCTGTAGATTTTACAAATGTAACCGCTGAAGACACTATTGATGCTGGTACATTGGCTCTTATTAACGTTGCATCGACAATTCAAAATATTGCTTCTAGCGCAAATGACGGTTCTTCTTTGGAGTCTGTACTTACAACTTTGAAGCAAGGTGTTGGTGATGGAAGCCTTAAAGACAGTAATAATGAAGCGGTAGCTGCGCTTGCAACAACACTTCAAGAAGAAGTAAATAAAACAGCGACGGTGTTTGTTGCTATTGCCAGCGGTGATGTTGAAGCGATCAAAGAAGCACTTAAGGAAGTCGCTCCAGAACTAGGTGAAGACGCGTTAAATGAATTAGCTGAGAAAGCAAAAGATGCGCGTGACCAAGCGATTGAATCTGGTGCTACCGATGAAAATGCCCTTGAAGATGCGGCGGAAGATTCGAAGAAAGCCGTTGAAGACCTTGGCTGCCAAGGGGATGAGTGTGACACTGATGATACCAGCTTGATCAATGACAGTTTAGCAGAATTGCAGACTGCGCTGACTCAGGCACAAGAGCAATTTACAACACTTAATCAGTCATATACAGAGCAAAATACAGTTCTGGGCACGGTTGTTTCACTGGGTGAAGCGGCAGAATCTCAAGAACAAAAAGAGGCTTACCTAAAAGCGGCTGACGATTTTGTAGCAGCACTTGCAAATCTGAACCTACAGCAAAATGTAACAGCGTTGGTTTCTCAAGCAGGTCAGCTTTTAACCAGTGCACAAGGCTTACTATCATTGACTCAAGACGCACAGGGAGCGGTTACAAATTCACAAACACTTGTAACTAACTCTGGCACGCTTAACACAAACGTTGCTGCGCTAATCACGGCCGCCAACGCTGAGCGCGAAAAAGCGATTGCAGCCATTGACGATGCTGCAAATGCCGCAAAAGTACTTGCTGAAGCGGCACTAGAAAGGGCTCAAGCAAGCGAGCAGACTTTCAATACAAGCAATGCCGAGGTGTCAGCGCTATTTACTGAAGCAACTAGCCAATTTGCAGCTGCAGGTAGTGATTTGGCCGCGCTTGAAACAGCATTGGCGACAGCTGAAAACGCAGTTGAAAAGTTCAACACATTAAATGCGTTAACCGATGGATTTTTAACTGATGTCAATACTGCAAAAACCCGTGCCGATGAATATGTGGCAGTAGCTACTGATGCGTTAAAAGAAGGCGCTGAGCAGTTACTTGCTGACGCGACGCTAGTTCAAACGAATGTGACAAGTGGCATTAATAATTTTAAAGCGAGTGAGCAAGGTATCCGCGCTTTGAGAACAAATATTAATTCAGCTGTTGATACTGCTAGAGGCAAGTCAGGTACAGATAAACTAACTTCAATCGCATTTGTGACAAAAGAAGGTGCTGATGCGGTATTTAATGCAGGTGAAGTTGTATACGATGTAGTAAGAGACATTTGGGACCAAAACCTTGATTCTGGTTCACACAATGGTACGGCACCTAACTACCCTGAATGGACATATCGTTACAACACTGAGACCTATGAAGTTGAGTTGACGAATACGCAAGGAGAAGAACACATTCTTGCAAATGCTCAGGTTAACTCGGGCGCAACGAGTAAAATTATTTTAACGTGGACTGGTACTTTGAAATCGACTGAAGGCCAAACAGTTCAAGTTAAATCATCTGATTTAGCAGAGTGTGAACGTTGGGCGCTAGATGTCGTGGCACAACCAAATGCTTCATGTTCTGTGATTTTTGTTGATGGCAGCATTACTACGATTGAAGATGCTAGAAACTTTGATGCATCTAAAGCACAGACATTTAACATTGTTGAATTTGTTGATGGTCAATACGGTTTCGACGGTACTTTATATTCAGAGCTCACTTCGACCGATAGCGCAGGTAACTCGATTCCACTCTTTGTTGATGACGCAATTGAGCATGCAAGCATTGTTGTTTCAGGAACGACAGAGGGTCTTCTGTTCACCGCTGACTTCGAGCTTAAGAACGAAGACAATAATGATGACCTCGGTTTAGCTAAAATTATGCTAAATGAGTTTAATGGTTATGTGTTCAATGTTGACCTTGTCGATACTGATGGCCCATTACTCGGTGATGTAACACTATACAATGATACAACGCCTGTGAAAGTTGGTGACGTGATTGAAATTACCAATGGATTTAGAGTGACTTATAACGATGGCTCAGTCATTGATTATACTGATATCGACTTCCTAGGACAAAATACCAACTAGTTTATTCTTCACAATAATAAAAGGAAGGCGGTTTATACCGCCTTTAACTTAATATTTATGACAAAACCCAATGCTCTTCTCTTGGCGATGCTTTTTTCTACTTCTTCATATGCCAACGACTTCGAAATAATTAATAACTTTGACTCCGAAATATATACAGAAGCTCAACCAGTTAAATCATTTCTTGATGAGTTTAACAAACCCCTTGAATCTGGCGACAGTGCTTTTACATTCAATGTTTTTGAGCTCGGAGTTAAGTATAAAGGGGTTTCTTTGGGCGCTCAAAGCCGATATAACTATGCGCTTGAGTTTGATCCAGACACAGCGCTATTTACCTATCTTGAAAAGAATGATCTGCCATTTGAAAGAAGAAACTATCGCTATTTACTAAAAGGTAAACAGTCAACCACACATGGGGTTTTTCTTGCTTATGATGTGTCTTTATTTGATAACTCCCTGACTATCACACCCAAGGTAACTTACTATCAGAGTGCTCACTTTCAAGACGCAAGCGTTGATGGCACGGTATTTAGTGATGAAATAAAAGGTGATCTACAAACACAGTACTTCTTTTCTAAAGACATTTTATTTAAATCTTTTACGCCTGAACAAAGCCCTGAAGGCAAAGGGTATTCTTTCGACTTATCAATTGACTGGCAAATTAGTGATGATTTGAATGTGTCACTTAAAGCACTCGATTTAGTCAATGAAACAAAGTATGAAGGCGTTGGCTATGTCAATGGCGTGACAACTGATGTGCCATTTATAGAGGAAGGGGATAGCATTGTTACTTCACCGTCAATTCGACTGCGGACATCTGCGTTTAATCGAGAAGTCGATTATACATTTGAACACGATGCTCGATATTATTTAGATGTATCCTATCGTTTAAATGGTCGCGTGTCGTTCGATGTGTTTACGAGACGGTTTTATAAAGACACGTTTGTGCAAGGAAACGTGAACTACCACTTTAATGATAGTTGGCGTGTATTTTCCGGTTATGAATCGAACTCCAAGGCTGTCGAGTTAGGAATTGCGAACGAGTATTTTGGCTTTTCTGTTAAAACAGACAAATTAGATTTAGATGACGCGCACTATGCAAACATTAACTGGTTTATCCGTTTGGTGTTCTAGGAGGATAATTATGATAAAAAGAAGTGTATTGTGCCTATTCATTGCTGGTCTAACAGGGTGTGGTGGTAGTAGTGATGAAGTTCCTCAAGTTTCTGATATTCAGCCAGGGTTTGGCAATGATGTAACCGAGAGCTTTGAAGCTGATATGCAATTTTATGCGCCAAACTTTATAAGCCACAAAGGTGAATTGATCGTACAAAACCTCAAAGACAATGTTGAAACACGCCATCAGGTTGAGTCACTCAATCGTTTTTCTTTGACCTTGCCAGTAGATGGTCAATATCATTTTAAGTTTGAGCCAGATAATAACCAAGTATCTTGTCCAAGGGAGCAAGGTTGTGGGCGATCATTGTTAAATGACCCAAATGATCTTAATGGGAATAATGAAATCGATTTTGGCGAACCAATTAATGCTGAAATTAGCTATGAGGCAATAGCGTTGCCTGTGCCTGGCCTAAATCAATTGTTATTTTCTACGTTTTCAAGTGCATTGGTGTCAGCTAAGTTAGATAGTGCTATTTGGTCTTTAACCGCAGCACCAAACTATCATATTACACAAAGCACCATACTCAATGAGCAAAAAGCTGAGTATGTTGCAAACGCACTAACCTATGCCGATATAATGCAGCAGCATGCAACGGGTCAAAAAGATATCTCGTTGTTCTCAAATGCTATTGCGGAGGGGGTAAGTGGTAATAACGAGGCGGTTTCAGTATACAAACAATTAGCGAACCAGTATTTATCTGAGACATTATTGTCGGAAGAGTCAAACACGGTGTACCGAGTATCCTCAGCTAAGGTACTTTTGGAGGTGAATGAGCTACTTCGATTAGGCTCTTCTAGAGAATTACATACAGAGATAAAGCCGTATACCAATGAATTACTGACCGAAGTAAGAAACGCTTTGGGTGTCTTGCGTCTTCAGGACGAGCAATATAGTGAGGAAATCAAAACGAAGCTTGAGGAAGTTGAAGACTTAGCAAACTCAGATGCTCAAAATGCATTTTTAGCATCGCTAGAAGTCATCAGTGACGTGGTGAAGCATGTGTCTCCTTTCGAAGGCTCAGTAGCTGGTGAATATTCGTTACCTAGACTCAACATCGAATATCAGACTGAGGACGGTTTTCGATGGATAATAACAGGTGTTAGACGTGGATTTGAGGTTGATATGGACATTACCGTGCCTCAATGGCGGATCAGCCCATTATTGGGTGATAAAATAGTTGGGTCTGGTAAAGGGTCGGTAACTAAACCTGATATTGCGCTAGACTTCGTCTTTGATCAATTCGAAATTGTAACAGAAGGGCGTTTCGACCCGAACAACATAGAAGAGGTTGTCGGTGTTTCAGACGCTACAGGCAATGTAAAATTGACACAGGGAAGCTCGATTTTATCAGGTGACATCGAGATCGACTATTTGAGAAAGCGATTAAGTGTCCGAACTATCAAAGCTGTTATCCCTTATTTATCAATCGATGGTGTACTAACAACCCCAAATCAAGTGACGCCTATCAGACTGTATGCAAACGAGCGCTCGCCGTTGGCTATGCGATCTGATATGGATCTCGTCTTTGGTGCGCAATTAGAGCTGCCATTGAACGGTGGCAAGGATTTAAGGGTCCAACTCTCTGGTGAGCCTGATATGTTATCCGATTTCACAAGTGCGGATGTGTCACTTATTCTAGGCGGGCATGTGAGTGAACTAACGGTTACAAATCTAGTTGGGAATATCAACCTAATTGTACGAGGTCGAGACGGTTACTGGGTCGATATCAAGAAAAAGAAGAAATTGTATACCGGAGGATTCTATTTTGGTGATAAACTCGTGGGAGATGTACGAACAATAAGAGGCATCCCAGGAATTTTATTTCCTGATGGGAGCTTTGAATCCTTGTTCTGATTGTTTTGAATGAACAAAGTAAAGGGCCCAAATGGCCCTTTTTTATTTGGTGGTTGTCGAGTGAAAAAAGTCGTTGTTGTAGAAACGTTGAGGCTTGCTTTAGAAAAAAAGCTTTATGAAGCCCAAGCCGCTGCTGATAGTGCAAGAATGGATGCGATTCATGAGCAAAGTGCTGCTGAAACACAGTATGACTCATTAAGCATTGAATCAGGGTATTTGGCCGAAGGGCAAAGTGAACGTGTTGAGCAGGCACATTTTTCAATTAATGCTTTCGAATCAGCGTTTAAAGCGGAAAAAATTGGCTCAGTAATTGAAGGAGCATTGGTCAAAATTAGTGATGAGCAAGGCGAGTATTACTGGTATTTTATCGGACCGACCGAAGGTGGTCTTAAAGTCACTATTTTGAATACAAAGATATTAGTACTTACCTTGCAGTCTCCATTAGGACAAGTATTAAAAGATAAGCAGCTAGACGATGAAGTTGAATTTGACTTTAATGGCACAAAGCAGCTTTTTTATATTGATGAGATTTTATAGTCGATTTTATACGTCAAAGCAGATTTCATTTATTGTTAAGCAACTTCTAATATGCCGAACTTAAGTTCACGATTGATATGGTACAATCATCACCATAATGAGCATTTTAAAGGAAGTTTTTTCAATGGGATTTAAAGTCAATCATTATGCGGCAAAAACAATAAAAAGAACCCATACAGTGGATTGGGAGCTGATTTCAATCGAGTTGATAGTTGGTGTTATCTGCTGCGTACTTGCTGTTGTTGGCTATAAGGCGAGCATGTTACTTGTTTTCATTCCTGCTGCTTTGATTGCTTCGCTTTGCCTGATGGGTATTGTTTATAGTTTTTATTTTTGTATTAAAGAAAGGCAAGCTAAGCGCAAACAAAGTTGAATCGTTGTTAGATGTCGTTGCAATCGTTGATAAGCAATTTGCGACTTGAGTAATGAAGAGTTTTACGCATGTACTGGCATTTTATCGTTCAAAAATCTAGTTTTGACGCTGGTTGTCGAAGCGCCCGTGACTGAAGAAGTACTTTTTACGAACGGGACGGGATACTGAGTTTCACTGTGATATCGTCACATCATTGTATACGTCATCACTATAGTTGGATAGGAGCTAACACTATGGTTGCAGGTACAAAAGGATACGAAAAAGATGTTTTGACCTTTGCAAAGGTGAGTTTCGCTCTTGAGTTTGAGTATATAAACAAAGAGTTTTTACCTTTTTTACCAGATGCACCAGCGCGAGTACTTGATGCTGGGTGCGGCGTAGGACAGAACTCTGCGGCACTGTTTAAAATGGGCTACGATGTTGTTGCAATAGAGCCCTTAGGCGCCTTTCTAGAAGCAGCTAAGTTGCAGTTTCCAGAGTTAGAAATTAACTGGCAGCAAGATAGTTTACCTGATTTAAAGCTGCTGACACCCCGTGATGTGCTATTTGACTTTATTCTGATGGATGGCGTTTGGCATCATTTAAACTATTCGCAAAGAAAGCGCTGTATCGATAGATTGTCTAATTTGTTGTCTCCTGGTGGCGTCTGCGCAATTTCTTTGAGAAATGGTCCGGCAGGAAAAGGCACCCATATCTTTCCAACCAGTTGCAATGAACTATTCAAGTATGCGAAGGAGTGTGGACTCGAAGTTGTATTCCATGTAGAAGATCAGCCCAGCAAGATGCCACATAAACACAATGTAACTTGGTCTCGAGTTGCACTAAGAAAATAGCTTTTTTCTGACAATTTTGCGATACGCACTCGGCGTTTGGTTCATTTGCTCTTTAAAAGCCCTAGATAGCTGGCTCTGTGAGTTAAAGCCTACCGTCAAGGCAACTTCCTGAATGCTTAAGTTACTCGAGGCCAATAGCTCGCATGCCTGTTGGAGTCTAACTTCTTGCAAGTATGCAATGGCCGTTTTACCTGTGGCAGCTTTAAATCGGCGGTTGAAGCTTCGATAACTTATACCAAATTGCTGCGCAACTTCTGCCAGTGATAAGGCGGAGCTCGCATTGTTCTTTAGCCAAAACTGGATAGCGGCAATTTGTTCGTCACTGTGCCGATCGACAGCACCCTCTAAGTAACGTTGCTCTTCATAGGGCTTTCTGATCTCATGGGAAAAATTTTGTTGCACGTGATTGGCTGCGTCTTTGCCATAAAACTGCCCGATCAAATGCACCACAACATCCGCCAAAGCGTTGAGACTGGCTACAGTGTACAACCTATCAGACTGGGTTATGAAATAGTCGGGTTTTAACTCGACAGCAGGGTAGCTTTTCATAAATTGGTTGGCGTAGTGCCAATGTGTAGTTGCTGAATGGCCATTTAACATACCTGACTCGGCCAAAAAACATACGCCTGTGCCAACACCAATAATGGTGGCGCCACGCTCCCATGCAAAGGCTAAGTTTGTAGCGAGTTGCGGATTGTGCCGAACAACGGGTCTAGGGTTTCTCCAGATACTAGGCACAATAATATAGTCGTAGCTATTTAATGACTGAAAGTCAGAATGAACAGCCATATTGATACCAACACTCGTCGTTATATTATTCCCGTCCTCGCTTAAGCACTCTATGGCTAGAGGCTTAAAGTTTTGACCTTTGTGTCGCTTTGCATAAGCTTCACCAGCTTTGAGCATTTCTATAGGTAGCGTTACGCTAGTGATCAATAATTGCTCATATAAAGAAATGGCTATTTTTATTATTTCCATAAAACTCATCGGATCTGGTTAGGTTGGCGAAAAAAGTCAATTCAGTGGCGAATTGTGTAAAGTTATATTATCTACTTCATTCTAGAATTATTGCAACAAATATGTATTAAAGAGTTAAGTATGACAGCATTACCTATTATTGTCGGTATGGGTGGTATTAATGCCGCAGGTAGAACATCTTTTCACCAAGCGTATCGCAGAATTGTGCTAGATAAATTAGATAATGACGCAAGAGCAGATACCTTTTTAGGTTTGGCAACTTTGATGAATTTAGTGTCTGTGGACGGGGACAATCTCGTCACACACCATGGCGATGTCATCAGTAAGTCAGAAGTTGAAGCCAAAGTTGGTGAGCAAGTGATTGCTGGTACTTTAATTCGAAGAATAGAAAAAAACCACTTTGATGTAGATGCAACGCATTGGCAGCAGAAGCTAACAATTACTGCAAATACTGAGCAGGGTATCCGCTTTACCTGTCGTAAAAAAGACTTACCTACTCCAGTCCCTAGTAGTTGGGTGGTCGAAGAGGTGGATGCAAAAACGGTTAACGTCCATGTTCCTGAGCAATTAGAAGTTAAACACGACAGCTTCAGAGACAACCCAATTAAAGCTGCGGGCCAATTACCTACAGGCTTTGAACCTGCAAAAATGTATAACAGCCGTTACCAACCTCGTGGATTACAAGCCACGATATTTGCCGCAACTGATGCGATTAAATCAACAGGCCTTGATTGGGACGGCGTCATGTCTCGTGTGAAGCCTGATGAAATTGGCACTTACTCAGCATCTGTTGCAGGACAAATGGATAATGAAGGCCTCGGTGGGCTGGTAAGAAGCCGACTCAAAGGAGAGCGTGTAAGTACTAAACAGCTGGCATTAGGACTAAACACCATGTCAACTGACTTTATCAATGCGTATGTAACAGGAAGCGTAGGTACTACATTCTCGACAGCAGGGGCATGTGCAACCTTCCTTTACAACTTGCGCGCGGCTGTTAATGACATTCAGGCAGGCCGTACACGTGTAGCGGTTGTAGCCAGCGTCGAATGTGCACTTACGCCAGAAGTTATCGAAGGCTTCGGTAATATGGGGGCTCTTGCAAATGAAGAAGGTTTGAAAAAGCTGGACAATACGGATCAAGTCGATCATCGCAGAACGAGCCGCCCGTTTGGTGAAAACTGTGGTTTCACTATTGGTGAAGGTGCACAGGTTGCGATTTTGATGGACGACAAACTCGCTTTAGAACTCGGTGCTGAGGTAATGGGATCAGTCGTCGATGTTTTTGTAAATGCTGATGGCGTCAAAAAGTCGATTACGGCGCCGGGGCCTGGTAATTATATTACAATGGCAAAATCTGTGGCATTAGCGCAGGAGATTGTAGGCGAAGAATCTCTAAAAGAGCGTAGCTTCATCTTGGCTCATGGCTCAAGTACTCCACAAAATCGCGTTACAGAGTCTGCTATTTACCATAAAGTTGCAGAAGCATTTTCAATTAATGGCTGGAAGCTTGCTGCTCCAAAAGCTTATGTTGGGCACACAATTGCGCCGGCATCAGGTGATCAGTTGGCAATGGCCCTAGGTGTATTTAGCCATAATATTATGCCGGGAATTACGACAATTGATAAAGTGGCGGATGATGTATTCGATGAGCATTTGGATATACGTAATTACCACTATGACTGTGGCGACATGGACATTGCGTTCATCAACTCCAAAGGTTTTGGTGGAAATAATGCAACAGCAACAGTATTCTCGCCAAAAGTAACGCACAGTTTACTGGCAAAGCGCCATGGCGAAGAGGCACTTAATGGGTATCAGCAAAAACTGGCGCAAACTACCAAGAATCAGGAGGCATATAAAGAAGCCGCAGATTTAGGTAATTATGAGCTGATTTATCGCTTTGGTAACGGCATGGTGGATGAATCACAACTGACCTTAGACCAAAATGAATTACACATTCCAGGTTTTGAAGAAGCGATTAAGCTAACTGGTAACAATCAGTATGCTGATATCAGCAAATAGAATTAATGTTAAGCAACAAAGGCGCTAGGGAATAGCGCCTTTTTTTGTGCTTTAAGTACCGTTGATCAACGCAAGTGTTTGGCGTGAAACTCGATGTGCTGTTCGATAAATGAACTGATAAAAAAGTAGCTGTGGTCATAGCCATCATGCAACTGAAACTCGATGTTATAGCCGATATTTTTAGCTGCGTTTTGTAGTGCTTCAGGTTTTAGCTGGTCTACTAAAAAAGCATCGTCAGCGCCTTGGTCAATCTTGATTGGGATTTGTCTAGAGATGGTGTTTTGTCTCAAGAGCGCCGTTGCATCGTATTGTGCCCAAGAGGCCTCATCATCACCTAAATATCCGCTAAATGCTTTAATACCCCAAGGACAATTGGTTGGGTTTGAAATGGGGGCAAACGCTGAGATACTCTCGTATTGGAGGCTATTTCTAAGGCCGATAGTCAATGCGCCATGACCGCCCATAGAGTGACCACTGATTGACTTTTTCGTGCTGACAAGGAAATTTGATTCAATAAGCTTTGGCAGTTCGTTCGTGACATAGTCATACATGTTGTAATGGGTTGAGTAGGGGGACTGTGTTGCATTCAAATAGAACCCCGCGCCCAGCCCAAAGTCGTAACTGCCATTTTCATCGTCGGCAACGTCTTCACCACGTGGGCTAGTATCCGGCGCGACAATGACAAGCCCCCGTTCACTGGCATATTTGAATACACCGGCTTTTTGCATAAAGTTTTCATCCGTGCATGTCAGCCCTGAGAGCCAATATAAAACGGGGAGCTTGGTGTCGTTGTTTACTGACTTTGGCAAGAAAATAGCAAAGGTCATCTCGCAATTGTTAGTTGAGCTCTGGTGCTTGAAGCGTTTATGCACGCCGCCAAACACTTTGTTTTCGCTGATTAATTCCATATATTTTACGCTAATTAGAGATTGATAAAGGTTAAAGTGGAAGTCAACGGCAAGTGATAGACTTGCCGCGCGAAATCGCAATTAGTAATGAATGACCGAACGAATGCTCTTACCTTCGTGCATCAGATCGAATGCATTGTTAATTTCTTCCAATGCCATCGTGTGGGTAATAAAATCATTTAGCTTAAACTCACCTGCCATGTAGCGTTCTACAATCTCAGGTAGCTCTGAGCGACCTTTTACACCACCAAAAGCAGAACCACGCCAGACTCTACCCGTAACAAGTTGGAATGGACGTGTTGAGATCTCTTGCCCTGCGCCCGCAACACCAATGATCACAGATTCCCCCCAACCTTTGTGGCAGCACTCAAGAGCGCTGCGCATTACATTGACATTACCAATACACTCAAAGGAGAAGTCGACGCCACCATCTGTCATTTCGACGATGACTTCTTGAATTGGTTTGTCATAGTCGTTCGGGTTGATTAAGTCTGTAGCCCCAAGCTTGGTCGCTAAATCGAATTTGTCGGTATTGATATCGATACCGATGATACGACCAGCACCGGCCATAGTGGCACCAATTATCGCTGATAAACCAATGCCACCTAAGCCGAATATAGCGACTGTATCACCTTTTTGAACTTTAGCCGTATTAAGTACCGCACCCATACCAGTTGTCACACCACAACCCAATAAGCAGATCTCTTCTAGCGGTGCTTCTTTATTTACTTTAGCTAATGAAATTTCTGGTAAAACAGTGTATTCAGAGAAGGTAGATGTTCCCATATAATGGTAGATAGGTTCGCCATCTTTGTAGAATCTAGTCGTGCCGTCTGGCATCAAACCTTTACCTTGTGTTTCTCTGATTTTTTGACAAAGGTTTGTTTTACCTGATGTACAGAATTTACATTCGCCGCATTCTGGTGTGTAAAGTGGTATCACGTGGTCGCCGATTTCAACACCAGTAACGCCTTCGCCAACGGCTTCTACAATGCCTGCGCCCTCGTGACCTAAAATAGCAGGGAAAACACCCTCTGGATCTTCACCGGATAGGGTGAATGCATCGGTATGGCATACACCGGTTGCTGTAATTTTCACTAGCACTTCGCCAGCTTTGGGCATCATGACGTCCACTTCCTCAATACTGAGTGGTTTTCCTGGTCCCCAAGCAATGGCGGCTTTGGATTTAATGAATTGTGTCATGTTCTTGCTTTCCTGTTTTATAGAGAGGCTTAAGTATAACCTTTATTAGAAATTTGATAATCTCGAAAATAATAAAAGACTTTTACGGATATGTAATAATGGATAGATGGATTGGTATAGATGAGTTTGTCGCTGTTGCGGTGTGTGGATCATTTACTGGGGCAGCAGATCAATTAGATACATCGGTTGCGCAGGTAAGTCGCAGGGTCAAAGCGCTTGAAAGTACTTTGGGTTACCAGTTGTTAAATCGAACTACGCGAAAGTTATCGCTAACAACAGAAGGAAATGTATTCCTGTCACATGCCAAGCACTTGCAACATGTCTTGGATGATGCAACTTCAGCTCTTAGACAGAGGGACAGCCAACCAGCTGGAAAAATTAAAATGACAGCCCCAGTGATGTATGGCGAACAGTATATTATGCCTTTGGTAAACCAATTTATGTCCAAATATCCAAATATTCAAATTGATATGGAGCTCAATAACAACCAGCTTGATTTAATCGAGCAAGGATTTGACTTTGCGATACGCCTTGGCAATTTAAAAGACTCATCCATGAGAGCCCGGTTATTGACGCATAGACAAACTCTAGTCTGTGGTGCTCCGGAGTACATAGACAACAATAAACCAATCAAAAGCATTGCTGATTTAGATAACCACGCTTGTTTGGTAGGGCAGTCGAGTGTCTGGCGCTTTGTTGAGAAAGGAAAAGAGCGCCAGATAAGCGTCAAGGGACGGTTGCGTTGTAACAGTGGTTGGGCGCTTGTCGATGCAGCCAAGCAAGGCTTGGGTTTGGCACAGCTTCCCCATTATTACTTAATAGAAGAAATTGAAAAGGGTGAGTTGGTGGAAGTATTGAACGCATTCAGGCCAGAGGCGGAAGGGGTCTGGGCAGTGTATCCACCCAGACGTTATTTGCCTACCTCAGTCAGAGAGCTGCTTGAGTTTTTAGCAGAAGGGTTATTGTCAAACTAGTTGTCATTTCCTAGTGACATTGCTTCTAATGCCTTATTTAAAGCAGCTTCACGGCTGTGACAAAATGCATCTTTACCCAGCTTTTCACGAATATTGATTTTGTTCAGTTTTTCACTGGTCTCTTGGTTAGGTGAATAAATGAACACTTGAACATTCGCATCAATTGCATCTGTGATGGCATTTTCTATGGCCAAGCTTACTGTGACGTCCAACATAGCCACATCACTTAAGTCCAGTACCATGGTTTTATACTCACTGATGTATCTATGCTGACGTGCGATAGCCTTTGACACACTGAAAATCATTGGCCCAGACAAATAGAAAAATAATAGCTGGCCTTGTGCTTGCTCTAGTAGCGCCTTTTCATGGCTATTGAGCGGCACATCTTCATCTGTATCACTGTCGCTGATGGCTTTAACATGCTGCTCTTGAACACGACTTAATCGTTCGATAACCATGATATTTGAGATGAAAACACCCAGACCTACTGCGACGATCAAATCGACAAATACAGTTAAAAGCATAACGCCATACATGATCACCATTTGGCTAAGGCTTAGCTTATGCGCTCGTTGAATGAAACTCCAATCCAGAATATTGTAACCAACATATACGGCGATGCCTGCAAGTACAGCCATAGGAATAGGTTCAGTCAAACCGCCTGCGACAAATACCACAGCCATCAAGATCAGGGCACGAATAATGCCAGCCAGTGGCGAGCGAGCACCAACTTGAATATTGACGACAGTGCCCATAGTCGCCCCAGCCCCTGGTAATGCGCCAAACAAGCCTGAGATCATATTTGCTATGCCTTGACCTCGTAACTCTTTATCTGAGTCGTGTTCTGTTCGTGTCAAACTGTCGCCGATAACCGCAGTTAGAAGCGTATCTATACAGCCTAATGTACCAAGTACCAGAGCATCAATAACCATGGAAGTAAATTGCTCTGCGGTGAACGTAGGCCATACGATTGAAGGTAGGCCACTTGGGATTTCGCCGATGCGGCTAATGCTATCTTTGTCAAAGAGTAGGATAGATACTAGAGTCACTGCAACAAGCGCGACCAATTGTGCAGGAACATATTGGCGATACTTTTGTGGCAGATAAAACAAGATCCCTAATGTGAGGATCCCTAAAAATAACTCAGCAAAATGTAGGTCTAATAAGAGTTCAGGTAAGGCACTGAGAGTACCCAAAACACCGCCTGCCGGTGCCTGATGGCCTAGTAGAGGGGCCAACTGCAAAATAATGAGTATAACACCAATACCAGACATAAATCCGGATATTACGCTATATGGCATTAAGGTGACATATTTGCCTAACTTTAAAGTTCCGAGCAATATTTGAAATGCCCCGGCCATCATAACAACGGTAAAGCCCATTGCTAATCCATTTTCGGGGTACTGTGCCATCATGGTGGTCAAAACTGCGGTCATAATAACCGTCATCGGACCTGTAGGCTCAGAAATCAAAGAGGTAGAACCACCAAATAAGGCAGCAAAAAGACCGACGAGAATAGCGCCCCACATTCCTGCTTCTGCACCGGCACCAGAAGCAACCCCGAAGGCGAGGGCTAGGGGAAGAGAAATAATCGCAGTGGTCACACCACCGAACAAATCCCCCTTAAAATTCATATGCTTAAATCTGTCTAGGGATAACATAGAACTTCCATACCGCAAGATTTCACGCATTTTACACCAAATTGAGACATTAAGTAGCGGATAATTAAAAATTTTTTACACAACTAGGTGTGACCAGTGGATCTTATCTGTGTTAGCATTACCAAATTAGAAGAAATTAAATAATTAAATTTTAATATGTTTCAATCGGTTAGCCTATTTGTAGGGCTTAGATATAGTCGCTCATCCAAGGGAAATGCATTTGTTTCATTTATCTCATTTTTCTCTATTGCAGGGATCGCCCTTGGATTAATGTCTTTGATAACCGTAAATTCGGTTATGAACGGCTTCGAACAAAGCCTAAAAAATGCCATGTTGGATCTCATCCCACATATACAGTTATCGGCAAAAGAACATAATCAGCCAGCTACAAAGCTGGATGCACTTACATCGCTACCAGGTATTAAACGTGTCTCTCCTTATGTGACTTCGGATGTGATTTTACAGACCAATAAAGAGTTGGTCGGTGTTCGGCTACAAGGCTCATTTGATGGCTACCCAACTGCGATAAGCCCTCATATTGAATCAGGCAGTGTGAAATCACTGCATGATGATAGGTATCAGCTAGCGTTAAGTCGCTTTTTGGCAAATAAGCTGGACGTTAGGCTAGGTAGTAAAGTGCGAGTTATTTTTCCAGATATTACGAGTTACACTCCCTTAGGCAGAGTCCCCAAGCAAAGGCTATTTACGGTGGCGGCAATTTACAATTCACGCAGTGAGGCCGATACGAGCTTAGCCTTCGCTGATGGCAACAGCTTGATGAAAATGCTAAAGAAAAAGCCCGGCGAATACGATGTGAGTTTGACCCTAGATGACGCATTTTCTGTGTCAGATTTTAAGGCTGATCATCAAGCATTATTGTCTCAGTTTACCTACCAAGATTGGCAAGTCCAACAAGGGGCATTATTTGCAGCCGTTGCCATGGAAAAACGCGTTATGTCTTTACTATTAGCATTGATTGTCATTGTCGCGGTATTCAACATTGTTTCAGCGTTATCCATGATGGTAAGTGAAAAGCAAGGGGAGGTGGCGATTTTACAAACCCTTGGATTTACACCTAGTAAGATTGCTCAAGTATTTATGGTCCAGGGTTTATACAATGGTGTCGTTGGCACTTTGATTGGCTCGATTTTAGGACTGTTACTTGCTGCGAATATCAATGAAGTTCTGAATTTGATTGGTCTATCCCTATTAGGGGGAATGGCACTCCCAGTGAAATTTGATACTGTGGGCTTGTCCTTTATTATTTTCACCAGTTTATTATTAAGTTTTTTAGCAACGCTTTACCCTGCGAAAAAAGCAGCCAAAGTGATGCCTGCAGAGGTTTTAAGATATGAATGATCCAGTGATTCAATGCCAAGCACTCAACAAGTCCTATCAAGAAGCTGGCAATCAAGTGTCAGTTTTAAAAGGGGTCAACTTATCTTTGCAGCAAGGTGATACGCTTTCGATTGTGGGTAGTTCAGGTTCAGGCAAAAGTACGCTACTACATATACTGGGCACATTGGATGCGGCCACAGATGGCACGCTAAAAATTAAAGGTGTAGATGTTCAGTCTCTTTCGCGTGCGAAACAAGCCGATTTTCGTAATCGTCATATGGGGTTTATATACCAGTTTCATCACTTGTTAATGGATTTCAGTGCACTAGAAAATGTGGCTATGCCACTTTTGATAGCAGGTAAACCAAAGCAAGAGGCAAAAAATGAAGCTACAAAAATGCTTGAAAAAGTGGGCCTTGGACACAGAGCTGAACATCGCCCATCTGAGCTTTCTGGCGGAGAAAGGCAGCGTGTTGCAATAGCGAGAGCACTAGTAACCAAACCATCATTGGTACTTGCAGATGAACCGACTGGTAATTTAGACAAACATAACGCCCTTAAAATCTATGAGTTACTGAATGAACTTAACAAGGAATTCGACACCAGTTTTGTCATTGTAACTCATGATTTGGAATTGGCTGAAAAGTTAGGACGTGTAGTTCAGCTTGATGACGGTGTTTTGGTTGATTACCAGAAAACAGATAGGAGTGTGCATGCTTAGTCTGTTTTTGAGTAAACGGCTGCGAGAGTCCAAGCATCAAAGCGGTTTTATAGGTTTTCTCAGTAAAGCTTCAACAATAGGTGTGTTTCTAGGTGTTACTGTACTGATAGTGGCTCTGTCCGTAATAAACGGGTTTGAGCAGCAGCTTAAAGAAAGGTTACTGTCGGTTGTTCCACATGTGAGTTATCAAGCGCCTTATGACCCAATCTCGGACTGGCCTAGTAAAGTTGAATTGCTGGAAGCGCAACCTGGCGTAACAGCTGCGACGGCGGAAATCAATTTAACGGGTATGGTTCAGTACAAAGGCCAGTTAAAAGCAGCTCAGCTGAAAGGTATTGATCCAAGCCGACATGTCAACGTTTCGAGCATTCATGAATATATTCAGCCACTAAACCTAAAAGCCCTTGCAGCTGACGAAATTGTCTTAGGGCAAGGGATCGCTGCTCATTTGGGTGTAAACTTAGGGAATAAGGTCACGGTACTTGTCGCAAATCAGCATGCAAAAAATGCCCTTGCGGCACCTAAACGTGTTTCTTTCAATGTAGCAGGCCTGATTGCAATGGGAGGGGAGGTAGATAAAAATTTAGCCTTGGTCAACATTGCGAAGATTCAGCAGGCGCTTTCACTAGAACCAATGACCGTAACGGGGTTGCGACTTACTGTTGATGATGTCTTCAATGCGCACCAAATTGCGATGGATGCTGGCAGAATATTGCCAGATCTGGTTTACGTGCAAAGTTGGTTTAGAACACAAGGTAGTTTATATCAAGACATTCAAATGGTGCGAACTATTGTCTACCTTGTTGTTTTTCTGATTATTGCAGTAGCGAGTTTCAATATTATTTCTTCAATGGTCATGGAAGTAAAAGAAAAACAAGCTGACATTGCTATCTTAAAAACGATGGGCACAAGAGACAAAACAATTTTTATGACCTTCGCAGTACAAGGGCTAAGTTATGCATTAGTAGGCGCGTTTTTTGGGCTAATTGTCGGTACTTTAATCGCGCTTAATGTATCAGATATATTCGCTTTTTGGACTTCAATTGATGGTAGTAACCCATTGCAAGGGGTTTACTTTATTGAGTTTTTACCGAGTAAATTGGAATTTTCGGATATCATAATTGTACTATTGGCGACAGTGGTAATTTCAATTATCTCGAGTGTATATCCTGCATGGCAGGCTACTAAGGTGCAACCTGCACGCGTACTTGGTGGTGGGTAGTTTACGCAGCGCGAGATTTAGCTCTCAAAGTGTAAGTAACTTGATTTGTCTTCAAGTACATATTCAATAAAGGCGTCTATTGGAAGCGGTTTACTATAATAGTACCCCTGAACATATTGGACGCCTTTTGCTTTTGCATAAATCATTTGCTCCATGTCTTCCACACCCTCTGCGACTAAGGGTTTATCGAGGTTTTTTGCCAAAGATACAATTGAGTTAAAAACGGATTGCAATTTTCCATCTTTGACCACGTTGGTCACAAACGAGCGGTCAATTTTGATTTCATCAAAGTGCAGCTTACATAAATAACTTAGGCTTGAAAACCCAGTACCAAAGTCGTCAATAGAAATGAGTAACCCTTTGCTTTGTAGAGATATAAGCACTTCATTTACATAGGAGAAATTATCGATTAGGGCCGATTCGGTAAGTTCTAATTTAATGCAACGCGGATCTATGTTGTAATCAGATAAAGCGGTAAGCAATTTACTTTCAAAGTTGACATCCAAAATTTCTACGACACTGATATTGATGGCAAACATATAGTTTTTGGGATCAATACCTTCGCGTCTGAGCTTGTCTTTGGCTTCCTTTATTTGTGAAAGTGTAAACATAGTGAGCTTATTGATATCCCCTGTACTCTCTACAATAGGAATAAACTCAACAGGTGAGACAGGTTGACCGTCGAGCGTCCACCTCATCAAGCATTCAGCGCCAATCAAACATTCCGTCTTGGTATCGTGTAGAGGCTGTAGCACAACATTAAAAGCATTTTTTGACTTTTCATTATGTAAAGCATCTCTTAGCGCAGTCTCTATTTTATTTTGCCGTTCGATCTGTCGCGCTAACCCTTCTTGAAATTCAACCAATCTAAGCTTTTCCGATAGGACATCAAAAGTTGCCATTTCTGCTTTGTTGAGGCTTAGTTCATGGTCATCTTTACTCGTTTCTTTGTAATACCCCAAGGCGACATTGCTATAAAAGCTACTGTCATTGAACTCAAATGGCTCGTTTAGGTGGTTGTATAAGGCCTCGATATTGAGGGAAGAAGAGTTGGGAACAAATACACAAAAGCAATCAGATGAGTGTTTGGAAAAAATACCTTGTTCATATTCTCCTTGGAAGCGTGACAACACTTCCATAAATACAAGGTTCGCGACACCAATGTTCCAAACTTCAGAGATCCTTTGATAGTTGCAAATTCGAATACAGCACATAACGCCTGCGGTATCCAATTCTTGTACTTTTGCTACAAAGGCTTCTCTGTATAAAAGGCCTGTGTGTGGGTCGCGAATTGCCAGTTGTTTATTTAGCCGCCGAATAGCAACTAATTCTTCTATTAAATCTACTTTGACAAAAGTGAGAGAATTTTTTTTTGTATAACTAAACCGAACCCAGTGCACATTACTGTTGTCTACACTAACCCCTAGCTCTAGCTGGTCAAAACAGGTTTCAAATAATACGTCTTGGCTTTTTAAATCGTTAAAGTCTTCGTCGAAAAATTTTAAGGTAGGGCAGTTAATAATATTATCACCTACTTTTAGTGCGATTAAATTACTGGCTTTGTCTGAGATGCCTGTAATGGTGCCGTCTTGTTCATAGGCAACGTAGATAATATCTAGCAGTTCTAGAAGGCTTTTTTGCATAACTAGCACCTTAACACTTTTAAAATTTGATACGGGATATTGCTTAGTGAAAAGACTTTATCAACGGCGCCTCGTGCAATGGCTTCTTTTGGCATACCAAACACAACGCAGCTTGCCTCACTTTCAGCAAAGTTTATTGCGCCAGCATTTTTCATGTCTAGCATGCCAGATGCACCATCATCGCCCATGCCTGTTAGTATTACGCCAATTGCGTTTCGCCCGACTGACTGGGCGACTGACCTGAATAAAACATCCACTGAAGGCCTGTGCCTGCTTACCAAAGGACCATCACGTACTTCTAAATAGTAGTCGCTACCTTGACGTTTTACCAACATATGCTTACCGCCAGGCGCTATGTATACGTGACCTGTTTTTAATCTCATTGCATTTTCACCTTCAACGACTGTATGGCGAGTAACCGTGTTGAGCCGTTGTGCAAACGCATGGGTAAACTTGCTAGGCATATGCTGAACTATGACAATTGGGGGAGTATTGGGTGGCAAAAGAGACAAAAACCCTGTGAGGGCCTCAGTGCCCCCAGTTGAAGCGCCAACCGCGATGACTTTTTCTGGAGTAATAGGTGGTTTAAGCTCATTTGGCGCAGTAGGCGGCAGCATTTCATCAACGGTGTGATTATGCCGTACTGATTCTTCAGCTAAGTAACGCAGAGGTTTCACTTTCGCCTTTCCCGCCGCTTTGATCGCATCAATGATTTGTGTGATACCTTGATTATTAAGGAAATCTGACAGGCCCTGACTTGGTTTGGCGATAACATCGACAGCACCAGAAGCGAGTGCTTCCATCGCGGTTTCAGTGTGCTTTTGTGTGAGTGCCGAGCACATGATAATTGGGGTCGGCTTCTCTTGCATGATTTTCTTTAGGAAGGTGATGCCATCCATTTTTGGCATCTCAACATCAAGCAAAATGACGTCAGGCCAATTCATTTTCATTTTTCGCTCAGCTAATATCGGGTCAGGTGCTGAACCAATAAGTTTTAATTCTCTATCATGCTGTATGATTTCGCCGACGAGTTGCCGCATTACCGCAGAATCGTCAACGATGAATACGCTGATCATAACCTAACCTTTTTATAGATACAGGGTTGAATTAACTCCAGCCCTGGGCGCTTTTTTCTCAATGACTCCGAATGTCCTAAAAACAAAAGGCCACCATGATTAAGACGATGCACAATATTATCAATAATTGCTTTTTGTTTAATTTCGTCAAAATAAATTAAGACGTTGCGTAAAAAGATAATATCAAAAGAATAGTCTACCTTTCGTAAGTGCAACAAATTGTCTACATCGAATGTACAGTGGCTTTTAATTGACTTATTGACCGTAAACGTTCCCTCATTTGGTCCTATGCCCTTTAAACAATAGGCCTTTCGGTATTTTTTAGGGATTTTTTGTGCGGTAGAAACAGCAAAGCACGCTTCTTTGGCCATTTCTACCGCAGTTGGAGAAATATCAGTGCCTGTGACAGACCAGCGTCCATTGTAGAATAAGTCATCTAACACCATGGCTATTGAGTATGCTTCTTCCCCGGTCGAGGAGGCTGCACTCCAAGCTCTGATAGGCACGTTGCGACTACGCCTGTTTCTATAATATTCATACATAAACTCGAATTGAGACTGTTCACGAAAGAAGTAAGTTTCGTGTGTGGTCAGCTTGTCGATAAATATATCAAGTTCTTTGTGTCCGTTAGGACTGGTAATTAACTGGTAGTACTGGTTATGTGTTGTGCATTTTGTTGCTCTAAGCCGGGAACTCAAGCGACTTGCCATTATGTCAGCCTTAGCATTGTTCAACCGAATACCCGTGTGTTCATCGAGCACTCTGTTCAATTGATTGAACTCCAGCTGACTGATGGTCATGTATTAAAATTACCTTTGGCAATAATCAATAAAAAACTGCTCTTGTTCATGCTTTAACGTAGAGTTGATTTCATTCACATTGAGCACTTTTGCAATGTCCAATAATGTGGTGAGTTTGTTATTAATCTTTGCCATTTTCCACTCAAAATGACGAGGGATGTTGGAACCAAAGGAAGGGGAAGATTCGAGCTTGTTCAGATCAATAAACTCGATGGACACCACACTATTCACTAACATACCAAGCGTCATTGACTCTTCTAATGATTGGTCAAAAAAATCGTACAACACGATACAACTATATTTGTCATAAGGGGTTACTGATTTTAGACCGAGGCGGCTTTGTAGATCTAACACTGGTATCACGCTGCCACGGACATTGATCACGCCGCGAATAACATCAGAACACATTGGGACCATAGTTGTTTCAACCAATTCAATGACTTCTTTTACAGAGTCAATAGGGATCCCAAAGTGATCATGGCCAACTTTGACAAATAAGTATCTTAGTTCACCTTTTTGCTGAATATGGGTCAGTTCTTGATGTCCATCACTCATGGTTTACCTCATTTGGTGCTTCTTCATCTAAGTTTTCTTGCGTTTCAATGTTGTCACCAGGCTCTTGAGATGTTTCGTTAAGGTCTGCGTTATTGAGATCCTCAATAAGTTTTAGTTCATCTAACGTGAGAATTTTAGATATATCTAAGATTGTCATTAGCTTATCGGGTAACTTGGCCAATCCAAGTACAAATCGGCTGTGAAATTGTCCACCAATACTTGGCACTGCATCAATGTCTGCCCCAGAAATATCAAGTACTTTGGTGACCATATCTACTTTTAAGCCTATCGTTATCTGTTGGCTATTGAACAGGCATTCAGCGATAATAATGCAGGTTCGATTGGTAATATCTTGAGATTGTTTACCAAGGCGCAAGGAGAGGTCGAAAACCGGGATAACCTCTCCGCGTAAGTTAATAGCACCAATAATAAACTCGGGTGCCATGGGGATAGGGTCAACCTCAATATATTCCATGATCTCCTTAACCAAAGAGATATTGATGGAGTAAGAGGCATGATTGAGTTCAAATGCCAAATACTTATCTTTGTCGACTAAACTACTTTGATTAGTATGATCTGTCATAACATTTACTCATCAAACGGTGTATAGCCTTCTTCTGGCATTGAACTTGATGACTTAGCTTCTTGTACAGAACGTCTCAACTTCATCATTTGCCTATCGTTACTGAGTTTGAAGTAGTTCACTGTAGAGCGAATATCACTGGTTTGGTCTTGCACCATTTTGGCGGTTGAAGCTAGTTCTTCCGATGCTGACGCATTTTGTTGCGCAATTTCATCTAATTGCGAGACAGTTCGGTTGATTTCAGCAACACTCGTGCTTTGCTCTGTTGAAGCTGCGGTGATCTCTTGTACCAAATCAGCGGTTTTACCAATATTAGGCACCATTCTATCTAGCATTCCTCCGGCATGTTGCGCTATTTTCACGCTGTTATCTGCCAGTGTACTGATATCTTGTGCAGCAACTTGTGAGCGCTCAGCAAGCTTTCTGACTTCATCTGCTACTACGGCAAACCCTTTACCGTGCTCGCCAGCTCTTGCCGCTTCAATAGCAGCGTTAAGTGCAAGTAAATTAGTTTTGTAGGCAATGTCTTCAATGATTCCAATTTTTTCAGCAATTTGTGTCATGGCTTTAACGGTATCCTTTACAGCGCGACCGCCATCGTTTGCTTCGCTACTTGATTGCTTGGCAATGTCATTGGTTACCTTAGAGTTTTCTGTATTCATTGAAATTGAGGAGCTCATTTGCTCTAAAGACGCGGAGGTTTCTTCTACGCTGGCTGCGAGTTGGTTCGACGTAGAACTGAGCATTCGCGATGTCGTTCCCACTTCGTTAGTACTATGGGCAATAGATTCAACAGATTCTTGAATGTCTAGCAGGATATTTTGCAGACGTTCAATAAAGCCATTGAAACTGCGTGCAGTTTCTCCTATTTCGTCATTGCCAAAATCTGGAATGCGTCTTGTTAGATCTCCCTCACCTGAACGCAAGTCTTCAGCCGCTTCAGCGAGTGCGTTGATGGGAATTACGATACCCCGGATCAGAAAAGCTGCCGTGGCAGTTGCCAGCACAATGGCCACAACTAATAGTGCCCATACTAACGAAATACTTTCTCGAGCTGCGGTGACTAAAGCGTTGAGAGATTCATCACCCTCTTGAATGGCCTCATTTGATATCTCTTCTAAGAGGTCTTCGATTTTGTTGAATACTTCATGTTCGAGGCGGTCAACATCCTTAGATGCCTTGATTTTATTGCGCGGATCATACATGGCAAAAATTTCTTTACCGCCATTGTATAGCTCGAGGTACATCCGCTCGACCTCACTCAGCGCTTTTATTTCTGGAGGTTTTCTTTCTAGGGGTTTGATATCAGCTAAAAAACCAGAGAATGTTCTCGCATCTTTTTCAAATGCCGAGTCTGCACCTAATGCACCACGCATATATGCATTCAGGGAGCTCATCATATCCCCTTGTTCATCAATTAACTCAAGGTAATAGCGAACACCTGGTAGGTCATCGTTAACCACTTCATTGAAGTCACCGCTACTACCTGCATCAGCCACTTCTTCTTCTTTCAATGTGTCTAGAAGTTGCTCAAGAGGGATGGCAAACTCTTTGTTTAGATAGTCGTATTTATCAATCGCCTTTGCTTCTAACAAGGGGTCGAAGCGGTCGAAAATCAACTCTTGATTTTCATTTGCGTAGCGAGTAACTAATTCTTCCAGTTGTCTCAATAGAGAATTATTGACTGTTCCAAGTTGTTTCAAGTCCTCTAAATAACGAATGAACTCATTGTAATTTGAACGAAAGTCCTCACTCTCATCAGACTCGCCAGCAATATATTCCAGCACGTTACTGTTCATATCCCCCAGCTCGTCCAACATGTTTAATGCGTAGATTGTTTCAGGTATATCCACTTTACCGACGTCTACCGCAAACTCTTCAATTTCTCCATTTTTAAGCTGAACAGACATTGCTATGACTAATAACAATACCCCCATGGTAAACATCGCAAGAATAATCTTGTTGCGAATCGTAAAGTTCTTAAACATGTTAGCTCTCCGGGATTACCTAATGCTTTTTCTCTAACGCCTCATAAACTGAAATTGCAGACTTTATAAGTGCGGAAACGTCTAAAATAATGGCGACATTTCCGCTACCTAAAATGGTCGCACCGCTAATACATTTGAGTCCTTCGAACAACCTTCCTAGTGGTTTTACAACTGTTTGGAACTCGCCTTTAAGCGAGTCCACTACCAAACCAGCACGCAGCGTGCCGAACTGAACAATGACCAGAGATTCTCTGGTATGATCTATTTGTTCTTCAATACCAAATAAGGTTCTTAACCGTATAAATGGCAGAACTTCAGTTCTTAAATTGATATAACTTTTATCCTGAATATCCTGCTCAGATACCACTTCATGAAGCTCTAAACACTCGACAACGGTATCCAATGGGATAACATAGTTTTCTTTGTGGACCTCGAACATAAAACCATCGATAATAGATAAAGTAAGAGGTAAGCGAATTAAAATGGTTGAACCTTGCCCCGGTGTGCTTTCAACTTCAACACTGCCTCTTAGGCTGTCGATGTTTCGCTTCACGACATCCATTCCCACACCGCGTCCAGAGATATTGGTGATCGACTCAGCAGTTGAGAATCCGGGTTCAAAAATCAACAAGTTAATATCTTTTTCTTGAAGAGTTTGGTTTGCGGAGACTAGCCCTCTGTCGACTGCACGTTTTAAAATCTTTTCTTGATCTAGCCCTTTGCCATCATCACTCACTTCAATTACTATTGAACCTGAGTCATGATACGCTTTAAGTGTTAACTGTCCTTGCTCGGGTTTACCTTGTGCACGCCGTGTATCTGGATCTTCTATACCATGATCAATTGCATTCCTTACAATATGCATTAGTGGATCACTGACTTTTTCTACAAACGTCTTATCCAGTTCGGTTTCTGCACCGACTATGGTTAATTCCACTTGCTTTCCAAGCTCGTCCGCAATATCTCGTACAACACGTTTAAACTTATTAAACGTTTCACCAATTTGCACCATTCTGAGTTTTAATGAGCTATCTCTAATGTTTTCGACAAGCCGTTCTAGAAGCGCCATTGCTTCGATTAGGGTTTCGTTGCCTGTTTCATGAGCAAGCAAGTTGGTTCTAGCGCCAGTTATGACCATCTCCCCAACTTGATCTATGAGCCTGTCTAGTTTCAGCGCCTCAACCCGGAGTGTCTTACTTTTATGAAGCTTTGATGTATTTACAGTTGGTGCAGCGCCTGATTGTTCAAGGGTTTGTTCGGGTGGAGGTGTTTTTTCTTTTTGATTTAGCAATTGCATTATGTCAGCAAAAGCAGGGTCTGCTTCTTTGAGAGAGTGGGTTACAAAGTCAATGTCTTGATATTTTTGAATACTGGCTTTGAGGATCTCAGTGTCGCCTTGAGGCGGTAAAATGGCGATATAAGCTTCACTGCGAATAAATTCAAAAATGTCAATGATGTCATTTTCCGTTTTGTCTGTATTGAACGATATTATAAACGACAAGTAATTGGACTCAGGGTCAAATTGTTGTGGTCCAAACATTGAATCAAACCATGTACTGACTTTGAGATCATCTGTTTCTGAATTCAAATAGTGAATGAACGAGTAGGGGTCCAATCCATTCCTGAGCACATTTTCATTTGGCACAAAAAATAGTACCCAGCGCTCGTTATCAAGTTGGTTTCCCGAGGTCGTTTTTTTAAAAACTTCATCTTGGGCTTCATCGGCATCTGCTTCAATGTATTTAGAGAAGCAAGAGACTAAATGATTTACTTTATTGAGTAGGTCTTGATCGGGCTCTGTTTCAGCAGCGGCGAGTGTGATGAGTGTTTCTGTTGCATCTCTGGTTTCTAGATAGAGTGAAATTAAGTCTTTGCCCAATTGCAGTTCACCATTTCTGGCACTTTCCAATAACGTTTCTGCGATATGGGTCAGTGTAACGACATGCACAAAATCAAAAATGCCTGCGCTGCCTTTGATTGTATGAATGGCTCTGAACAGTGCGTTGATAATTTCGCTCGCATGTTCTTCAGAGGTTTCAGACTCCAAGTCTAGAAGGCCATTCTCCATCTCTTGCAACAGTTCTTTTGATTCAGTGACAAATGTTGCTATAGCCGAAGACAAATCAATAGACATGACTACCCCTTAGTCATTTGGGGGCGTGGACATGCCAACACCCAGTTTTTGACAGCGCGCTTCGATGACGTCATTGGTGGAGATAGTATCAATTTTTAAACCTATCTTTTGGCTGTGATAAACAACCCAAATTATGAGTTGCAGGCCCGCTGAATCGACTTCCGTGGTCTCACTAAAATCAAAAGAAACGCTGTCTTTTTCTGAAATATATAACTTTATTTCATTGAACGTTTGTTGAACTTCGTAAATTGTCAGCTCTGTTGGAAATTTAAAACACTCAGACATACGTATTCTCTACATCATTAAAAGTTTCGATACTGCTTGCAACATCTGTGCTGGCTTGAAGGGTTTGACCATCCAAGCTTTGGCGCCAGCTTTTTTTCCCTCTTCCATCATACTTTGCTGGTTTTCCGTAGTGAGCATAATGACAGGCGTAAACTTGTATTGCGGCAATTGCTTAGCTTGCTTTACAAATTCGATGCCGTTCATATTGGGCATGTTCACATCGCTGATTATCAAGTGTATTTTATTGCCATTTAGCTTAGTTAAAGCGTCTTTACCATCTCTGGCTTCGACAACATTAAATCCCGCCCCGGTTAGAGCAATGTTTACAACTTGTCTGAGAGAATCAGAATCGTCTACAACTAGAATGGTTTTACTCATAACGTCCTCATAAGAAAGTTAAATCATCAACTGTGTCGTCGTCACGACCTTTGGATAAGATGCTACGTTGCTCATTAGTCGCAGCAGTTTTTTTCAATTCATTACTGATCCTTTGATGATTAAATTTGGCTGTTTGGCACTCTCTGCGACTCAAAATAAATTGGTCTATTTCTTCAATCATGATATTTAAAGCGATAGTGACACTGTCTTGGATCTGATCGACTCTGTCTTGAAACTGCAAATCAACAAGGATCTGAGAGATTTTTTCTCGAATTTCTAAATTCGACGCATGTAATTCAGCTGCATGAGATTCGACGTGCTGCGACAGAGCCAGCCATTCGTCAACAACGGTATTTATCTCGGTGCGATATTTTTCAGTCAGCACTTGCTTTTTTTCAAGCTCTGAGTTCATCAAGTCCATTGAAGAGCGCATTGCATTGGCAATACTTTCTATGAGCTGGCCAATACGTACACCGGTCTCGCCACTTGAGTTGGCCAAAGAGCGCACTTCGTCGGCGACCACAGCGAAGCCTCTACCATTCTCGCCAGCACGCGCCGCCTCAATTGATGCATTTAGTGCAAGCAAATTGGTTTGCTCAGCAATTTTTGACACATCAATTGACATGGTTTGAAGTTCGTTACTTTTATCTACTAGATCCTTAATGGTCGTAGTCATCTGTGCCTGTGAGTCGTTGGTTTGTTCAATATAGGCGAGTACGCCATTTAACTTGTCTCGACTAGACTCTGAAACGTCTTGTAAACTGGCCCCACTGTCATTTGCTGTTCTATCTAGCGTAGCTGATATATTGCCAACGAGATTTGAAAACTCTCCTGACATGTTTACGACGGAGCCTTTTGTCTGTTCTCTAGCACTTGACACTTGGGCAATCAATTGTGGAATGATCACGCTGCTGAGTTGCTCTAAACAAGCGAGGTCTTCTTGTTGTTCTTGTATTATGTTGTCGTGGGGTAGGGTTGGCTCCTCTTGTTGCTCAGCCTGCTGTTGTGCGAGTGCCAACTTTTGCATAAACAAACTCGCAGCAGATAAACCCGCCATAAGCACTGAGATAGCTACTGAGTCAATAAATATTAAACCAATAACGAGTACCAATATTGGCACAATGTAAGATACAAACAAAAACATGTTACTTAATCTTCAGTTGGATTAATTTTAGCCTAGTAAAGTATGATTATTGTGCAAACTTTAATTTATGTCTGCACTTTGGCGTTTCTATGTTGCAAGTCATTAACGAAATTAATAGAGTTACAGGCAAGTTGAAGTGCGTAAGAATAAAAGTAAGCAAGGTTTATTATGTCTAAATCACAACAGCAGCAGTCACTACAATTGTGGCAAAGAGAGCAACTACAAGCTGCGCAGCGCCATTTGGCAGAAAAAGGAATTATCACCAATAAAGTCATTGAAAAAGAGTGCCGCATTTTGCCACCAGCGATTGCAGTTTGGAAGCTGCAAGACGAACAGGGCAAAGGGTATTGGGCAATAACAGGACAAGTGCCAACCGATGCTACCGGAGACAAAGCCGCGAGCAATGCGAGAGAAGCGCTGAGGTATTTTTCATATCAATGGCAGCTCAAAGCAGATGGCATTATTACGGCCGGTGTTAAAGAGAAAACACAAGTGGACTTTGCCAACTTACTGGTCAACAAAGCTCATGACATATATGCAATTTATAACAATGACAAATTGTGGGCTAGTGTAGCATCGTAAATGGTTCTGAGTTTATCATCGAAGCTGGGCACTTGAGACGTTGTCTTGGGATCCCCGCTTCCATAAAAACGCCACCCTGTTTGCTGAAGCCTGATTTTACAAAGGTGGGTACTTCTTCCAAAATACATTGCACAAAAACCTCTTTAAGACCTTTTTGCTGTGCGAGATCTGCAAGGTACCCGATTAAAGATTGATAGGCTTGTCTATTTCGGTGATCTTTAACAATTGCGATACGGCTGATTAACCCGTCACTGCACAGCCGACCTGTACCAACAGCCTGGTGGTTTTCATCGCGAATCAAGACATGATCCGCAGTTTTATCATGTTGATCGAACTCAACATGCTTTGGTAAGTGTAATTCGCACACAAACACTCTTTCACGAATTTGGCGCAGCTGTCCCTGAGTTTGTTTCCAACTCACTTTGTCGACGTGATAAATCATGATTACCTCTTAGCGAAAATCATACAACACGCCCTGACGAATAAGGGAAATATCAACCCTTATTATTATTTTAGGTGCCAAATATCGTGACACCTTGTTTGTATGGTTGGCCCTGTCAGTCAGGCATTAAGACCAAGCTTCGACATAATAAAGCCCGTCGTTTATAAGCGTAGTTAACGTTTGTTTGAATTCCAAGCTCATTAACGCTGGTTTTACCTGTTTAAACAAAAAATTTGTATTATCAGTTAACAACTTTACCTGCTCTAGGTCATTTTGTGACAATTGATAGGTTTCACCATTGATACTCAAGAGTATATATTCACCAATGTTTTGATATATTGCTCGAACGCCACCAGCTCGCACTATTGTGTCATCTGGTTCAATTTCTGATTCTAAGTGGTCGGCAACAAGTGCATCTTCAAGAGGAGCTAAATCCATATCGTGTTTGGGCTGGCTGAGATAAGTCCCTAGCCACTTACTAAACAATTCTTCATCATGGATCAGACCTGATAGCATTGCTTGTATTTTGGTTTTATCTTGTGTGGTTATTTCGCCAAGAGAAGACCTTATTGCCAGTTCTGGATCATTGTATCGCTCTATGCCTGCTTCCTCGTCAATGACATGGTCAGCAAAACTACTGATGAAATCTTTTTGATCCGGCGCTCTAAAACCGACAGAATAATTTAACGCATTTTCAACTGCATAGCCCTCATGAGGACAACCCGGAGGAATATACAAAATATCACCAGGTTCTAAAATATGATCTATTACAGCTTCAAATTGCTCGACTTGAAGTAAGGCTTTATCTTTTGTGAACTGTTTTAAGTTGGCATTTGGCATGCCAACTCGCCAATGTCTTTTGCCTTCTCCCTGAATGATAAAAACATCATACTGATCTAAATGTGGACCTACACCACCATTCGGTGTTGAAAAGCTCACCATCAAGTCATCGATCCGCCAATTAGGTATAAACCTGAAAGGGACAAGTAGTTGGGCCGCTGGTGGATGCCAGTGATCAACGGCTTGCACTAATAAGGTGCTATTTGTGTCAGTTAGTTTTTCGAAGTTTTCAAATGGACCATGGTGCGCTTGCCAATTTTCGTCATGATTAGTGATTAATCGAGACTCAATGCTGTCTTCCATTGCCAATCCTGCAAGTTCTTCTGCAGACAAGGGGTCCTGAAAGTCTTTGAAACCTCCTTTAATTAACAAGGGTTTTTTTTGCCAGTACTGACTCAAAAACGCTTCTTGAGTCATGTTATTAATAGACAGCTGGTACATATTTTCTCCATAAAAAAAGCGAAAGATACAAGCTCAATGCTGTTCCTTTCGCTTAATAAAATCTAATTGACTAGATTAGTTTAATTCGTCAATAAACGCTTCAGCACGACCGATATAGTTTGCTGGCGTCATCAACTTCATTTCCGCTTTAACTGAGTCAGGTAAGTCTAAACCATCGATAAAGTCAGCCATGATTTCTTGATTAACACGCTTACCACGTGTTAGCTCTTTTAGCTTTTCGTATGGCTTTTCGATGCCGTACTTACGCATTACTGTTTGAATCGGTTCAGCAAGCAGCTCCCAGTTGTCATCTAGTTCAGCAAGAAGACGATCTGCGTTTACTTCTAATTTGCTGATACCTTTAAGTGTCGCTTGGTATGCAATTAGCGCATAGCCCATACCAACACCAAGGTTACGTAAAACCGTTGAGTCAGTTAGGTCACGTTGCCAACGAGAAACTGGTAGTTTCTGTGCTAGATGCGCGAAAATCGCATTTGCTAGACCTAAGTTACCTTCAGAGTTTTCAAAATCGATAGGGTTAACTTTGTGCGGCATTGTAGAAGAGCCAATCTCACCTGCAATGGTCTTTTGTTTGAAGTGGTTAAGAGCAATGTAACCCCAAACATCACGATCAAAGTCTAGTAGGATAGTATTGAAACGTGCAATTGCGTCAAATAGCTCCGCAATGTAATCATGCGGCTCAATTTGCGTTGTGAACGCATTCCAAGTTAGTCCTAGGCTAGTTACAAATGATTCTGCATGTGCATGCCAATCATACTCTGGGTAAGCACTTAGGTGAGCGTTGTAGTTACCAACAGCGCCATTGATTTTGCCTAAAAGAGCGACGTTAGCAATTTGCTCGCGTTGACGTTGTAGACGAACATAAACGTTAGCAAATTCTTTACCCATAGTTGAAGGCGAAGCAGGTTGACCGTGGGTACGAGTCATCATTGGTACTGATTTGTACTCAACTGCTTTTTCTTTGATTGCCGCAAGTAGGTTATCACAGTATGGTAGTAACACCTGATCGCGCGCTTCACTCAGCATTAAACCATGAGATAGGTTATTAATGTCTTCAGATGTACAAGCAAAGTGAATGAATTCATTTACAGCTTGTAGCTCTGCATTATCCGCTACTTTCTCTTTTAGCAAATATTCAACTGCTTTAACATCGTGGTTTGTAGTGCGCTCGATATCTTTGACACGTTGTGCATCTTCTTCACTGAAGTTTGCAACAATGCCGTCAAGTATCGCATTAGCTTCATCACTGAAAGCAGGCACTTCTTTGATTGCGTCTGCTTTTGCTAGAGCTTGTAACCAACGAACTTCAACTGTGACACGGTATTTGATAAGACCGAACTCACTAAAGATACTTCTCAGCTCTTTGGTTTTGCTACCATAGCGACCATCCACTGGAGAGATAGCGGTTAACGCTGAAAGCTCCATAATTTCTCCTAACTAATTGGTTTTTTGAACGATAATTTATATAAACTGTTGTGCAGTGGAGATAATTTTCTTTTTAGAAAAAAAGAAATGGCGGCGTTTACCACCAAGTTGTCTCCACAACACCGCACTTCTAATTCCTGCCAACAACAATGCACGTATTTTGTGTTGAATATGGCTTTGCTGAAGTAAATCTGGTTTACCAAATACTTGGATTTTAGGACCGGCAGGGCTGATAACTTGGGTATAGATATCAGCAAGTGCACCTAATACTTGTTCGTCGTATACATTAAAATGTAAGGTTTGTCTTTCGACTTGTTCAATGCGTTTGGCCAGCTCTGAAAATACAGCGCTATTTGCAGACAAAGCGCGTTCAAGCTGTAACAAGCTACCGACGTATTTTACGATTTCAACGTCTTTTTCACCTTCGCTGGATAATTGCGCTACCAAAGCTTGATAGCCACCTTTTAAAGCGAAGTGGTCGTCATAGACGTCCTCTGGGTTTTGAGGTGACGTATTTAGTATACTTTGCAAAAATGTATGGACTTCGTTTTCGTTAAAAGTGCCATAACGTGCGCATTTTTGAACAAGCTTAGCTATCTGACATATAGCTGCTAATGGAATAACGGCTTTTGGTTGCATTATTTGATCACCGACTCGATGATACCGCCGCCAAGACAGGCATCATCTAAGTAAAATACCGCTGATTGACCCGGTGTAACTGCTTTTTGTGGCTCATCGAACAGCACTCGTGCCATGCCATCTTTACCTACCAGCAGAGTACATGGAATATCTTCTTGTCTATAACGAGTTTTTACTGTGCAGCGAGTGGTTCCTTGTGGGCCTTCGCGGTCAACCCAGTGCAGTTGATTGGCATTGAGCCCGTTACTATACAGGCGAGGGTGGTCTTTACCTTGACCAACCACAAGGACGTTGCGCTCTACATCTTTATCGACAACATACCAAGGCTCGCCAGAGCCTTCTTTCATCCCGCCGATTAGTAGGCCTTTTCTCTGGCCGAGCGTGTGGTACATTAAGCCTTCATGCTCGCCGACTTGGTTTCCTTCAGCATCTTCAATAATGCCAGGCTGAGCAGGAAGGAATTTTTGCAAGAAATCTTTAAATTTGCGCTCACCAATAAAACAGATACCCGTGCTGTCTTTTTTGTTATGAGTGATTAAACCTTGTTCTTCTGCAATGCGGCGTACTTCAGGCTTTTCAATCTCACCGACAGGGAATAGTGTTTGTGCAACGTGTTCGTGGCTTAACGTATATAAGAAATAGCTTTGATCTTTGTTGTTGTCTAAGCCTCTTAGCATTGCAAACTTACCATCACGCTCTTCACGGCGAACGTAGTGGCCAGTCGCTATATAGTCAGCACCTAGTGCTTCTGCTGCAAATTCCAAAAAAGCTTTGAACTTGATTTCTTTGTTGCACATGATATCTGGGTTTGGTGTGCGACCTGCACGGTATTCCTCTAAGAAATACTCAAATACATTGTCCCAGTATTCAGCCGCAAAATTGACAGTATGCAGTTCAATACCCAGTTTTTCACACACGGCTTGTGCATCTTTTAGATCTTCAGCTGCGGCACAGTATTCATCGTTATCGTCTTCTTCCCAGTTTTTCATGAACAAGCCTTCTACTTGATAGCCCTGTTCTTTTAGAAGGTAAGCTGAAACTGAAGAATCCACGCCGCCAGACATGCCGACAATGACTTTAATGTTACTGTTATCGCTCATAATATCGCTGTACATCTATATGTAATATTTGAAAGGTCGTGAGTATAGCACGCATTTGGCCGCCCTCAAAAGACACTCCCTAGACTTTATTTGGCTGTAAAACCTTATACTGCCCGTTATTTAGACCACTGAGTGTATATTTGCCAATGCTGTATCTAATCAACCGCAAGGTTGGGTAGCCAATGTGTGCAGTCATGCGCCGAACTTGACGGTTTCTCCCTTCAGAAATCGTAATACTTAACCAAGTTGTGGGAATATTTTTTCGCTCTCGTATTGGCGGATTGCGAGGCCAAATGTTAGGCTCGTCAATGACTTCGACTTTGGCGGGTTTGGTCATGCCGTCTTTTAATTCGACCCCTTTTCTCAGCATCTCGAGTGATTGCTCATCGGGCGATCCCTCTACTTGAACCCAATAAGTTTTGTCAGTGTTCTTTTTCGGCTCGGTGAGCTTGTGCTGCAACTTGCCGCAGTTAGTCAAAAGTAATAAACCTTCGCTATCGCGGTCTAGTCGACCCGCAGCATAGACTGATTTGACATCGATAAAGTCAGCTAAGGTTTTTCGGTGTTGGTCATCAGTAAATTGACATAAAACATCAAAAGGTTTGTTGAATAAGACAATCTTAACATCCTCAGGCTTGACTGGCGGTTTTTTGGAGCCGTTGGAAGGGCGTCGTCGAGTATTGCCATTGGATCTATTTTTAGGTGATGTGTTAGGGCGTTTGCTATTTTTATGTGTCATAACTCACAGAGGGCCAGCATGATTGGGCGCTTATACTAGCAAAATTGAACAAATACTTCAGCTTGTAAAACGAAAAAAGGCAGCGTATTGCTGCCTTTCTAATTGAGTTTATTTAACTTAAGCGATTAGGTTTAATGCATCGTTAAATAATTTACTTGGACGCATAGCTGCAAACGCTTTTTCATCGTTTGGCTGGAAGTAGCCTTCTACATCCATTGCTTGGCCTTGAACGTCATTTAGTTCAGCCACGATAGCAGCTTCATTCTCGGTAAGTTGTTTTGCAACTGCTTCGAATTTAGCTTTAAGCTCAGCATCAGTACCTTGGGCTGCAAGCTCTTGTGCCCAGTAAAGAGAAAGATAGAAGTGGCTACCACGGTTATCCAGCTCATTTACTTTACGAGAAGGTGATTTGTTCTCATCAAGGAATTTACCTGTTGCCGCGTCTAGTGTATCAGCAAGTACTTGCGCTTTAGGATTGTTAGTTACTTGGCTTAGGTGCTCTAAAGAAGCAGCTAGTGCAAGGAATTCACCTAAAGAATCCCAGCGTAAGTGGTTTTCTTTTTCGAACTGTTGAACGTGCTTAGGCGCTGAACCACCAGCACCAGTTTCGAATAAGCCACCGCCGTTCATTAGTGGAACGATAGATAGCATTTTCGCACTTGTACCAAGCTCTAAAATTGGGAATAAGTCAGTTAGGTAGTCACGTAATACGTTACCAGTTACTGAAATTGTGTCTTGGCTGTCTTTCATACGCGCAAGTGAAAACTCAGTCGCTTCAACAGGCGCAAGAATGCGGATATCAAGACCGTCTGTGTCGTGCTCTGGTAAATATGCATTTACTTTTTTGATAAGCTCAGCGTCGTGTGCACGCGCTTCGTTTAACCAGAAAACAGCAGGTGTGTTAGATGCACGTGAACGGTTAACAGCTAGCTTAACCCAATCTTTGATTGGTGCGTCTTTAACCTGACACATACGCCAGATATCGCCTTGCTCAACATCGTGTTGAAGTAGTACGTTACCTGCTTGGTCAACCACACGGATAACACCATTTGAAGGTGCTTCAAATGTTTTGTCGTGTGAACCGTATTCTTCTGCTTTTTGAGCCATAAGGCCAACGTTAGGGATTGTACCCATAGTACGAGGATCAAAAGCACCATTTTCTTTACAGAAATCGATAGTTGCTTGGTAAACACCAGAGTAACAACGATCTGGAATAACAAAGCTTGTGTCTTGTTGCTTACCTTCAGCGTTCCACATCTGGCCGCTTGTACGGATAGCCGCTGGCATAGATGCGTCGATGATAACGTCACTTGGTACGTGTAGGTTAGTGATACCACGATCAGAGTCAACCATTGCAATGCTTGGGCGAACGTCGTATACAGCAGCTAGATCAGCTTCGATTTCAGCGCGTTTTGCATCATCTAAGTTAGCAAGTTTGTTGTAAACGTCACCAATACCGTTATTTACGTCAACACCTAATTGCTCGAAAGTTTCGCCATGCTTTTCGAAAACTTCTTTGTAGAATACTTTTACAGCGTGACCAAAGATGATTGGGTCAGAAACCTTCATCATAGTTGCTTTCATGTGAAGAGAGAAAAGTACGCCTTTTTCTTTAGCGGCTTCTACCTCAGCTTCAAGGAAGCTGCGAAGTGCGCTAACACTCATGCGAGAAGCGTCGATGATCTCGCCAGCTAGTAGCGGCGTGCTTTGCTTCAATACATTAACAGTACCGTCTGCTGCAACGTGCTCAATACGTACATCAGTTGCCTCTGCTACTGTTGTAGATTGCTCTGAACCGAAGAAGTCACCTTCGCTCATGCTTGCAACATAAGACTGAGAGTCCGCAGACCAAGCGCCCATTGAATGTGGGTTTTTCTGTGCGTATGCTTTAACAGAACCAGGTGCACGACGGTCTGAATTACCTTCACGTAGTACTGGGTTTACAGCGCTACCTTTGATTTTGTCGTAAGTTGCTTTGATAGCAGCTTCTTTGTCGTCTTTTGGCTCTTCAGGGTAATCTGGAAGTGCGTAGCCTTTCTCTTGTAGCTCTTTAATGGTTGCTTTAAGTTGAGGGATTGAAGCACTGATATTAGGTAATTTGATGATATTTGCTTCTGGCGTCTTAGCAAGTTCGCCTAGCTCAGACAGGGCGTCTGCGATTCTTTGTTCTTCAGTAAGAAACTCAGGGAAATTAGCGATCACACGACCAGCTAAAGAGATATCTCTTGTTTCTACTTCAACACCAGCTGCTTTTGTGTAAGCTTGGATCACAGGCAGCAAAGAATAAGTTGCTAAAGCTGGTGCTTCATCGGTTTTTGTATAAATAATTTTTGATGTCATCATCATTCCTAGATAGTTTTGGGTCAATTAGACCGTTCAACAATAAGCAAGATCTTGCTAACTTTTGTTACCCAACGCTATTTTGACGATTGAGTGACAAAAAAATTAGCTTTAAATAAAAAGCTTAATCTCTTTGTAATTAGCAAGTTTGTTAGTTATTCCTACTGAAGTTAGGGAATAGAAATAACTAACAGACCTGGACATCGGCAGGGATTGTACCAATCTAATCGTAATGCTGCTAATGCAATTTACTTAAGATATAGAAAAATATGTTACAAGGGGGGATTTATAGTGAGAAAAAAGAGATGAAGCGAGCAACTTGCGTAGCTCGCTTTTAGAGCCTTGAGAATTGCTATGCCATTTCACCAACTTTCGGTGCAATATTAGTAGCATGTAAGCCCTTAGGCCCTTCCTGTAGCTCGAATGTTACATCTTGACCAGCTTTAAGCGTCTTGTATCCATCCATTACAATCGTCGAGTAATGTGCAAAGATATCTTCGTCACTGCCGTCTTCTACGATGAAACCAAACCCTTTGGCGTTGTTAAACCATTTGACTTTTCCGCAAGCCATACTTCTACATCCTTCTATAAGTTGACTAATTAAGTTAATCTAACCTTTGAAATTTGCTAAGCTGTCCATAACATGAACAACTAGGACTAGAATGTAGTTTAAATAACCATACAGTCAAGTTTTTTAGTGCAGTTTTTTAACATTTTATTTATTTTTTAATTCAAGTTTGCTTGAGTATATAAGACAAGACTATATTTAATTATGAGTGGGATAAAAGATTCAGGTGTGTTGGAAGAGGTCAAAGACCTAGAGAAGCAAAAACTTCAACCACCGAAAAAGTACAAAGTAATTTTAAACAATGATGATTACACGCCGATGGATTTCGTCATCGAAGTGTTAATGACTTTTTTCAACATGGATAGCGAAAGAGCAACTGAAGTGATGTTGAAAGTACATCACGAGGGAAAAGCGGTATGTGGAATGTATCCTGCAGACATAGCCCATACAAAGGCTGAGCAGGTGAACAGATACGCTCGCGATCATGAGCATCCGCTCCTGTGTAGCTGTGAGCAAGAATGACCTTATTTATTCTCGTTGGGGGTTGCCAATGCTAAATAAAGATTTAGAAATTACACTTAACACCGCGTTTCGTGAAGCTCGTACACGTCGTCATGAATTTATGACGGTGGAGCATTTATTACTTGCCCTAATCGATAATCCTTCGGCAAGTGAAGCGCTTAATGCCTGTAGCGTAGATACTGACAACCTTAAAAGGGAGCTGTCAGAGTTTATTGATGAAACAACGCCAATCATTCCTGAGTTAGAGGAAGACCGGGAGACTCAACCAACGCTTGGATTTCAGCGTGTATTACAAAGAGCAGTGTTTCATGTGCAGTCTTCAGGTAGAAACGAAGTAACTGGCGTCAATGTTTTGGTAGCTATTTTCTCAGAGCAAGAGAGCCAAGCTGTATATTTACTCAAAAAAGCAGATGTCAGTCGATTAGACATCGTTAATTTTATTAGTCACGGTATTTCAAAATCGGACGATGATCCTGAGCCAGAAGAGCATGAGGATATCAACGAAGAGGGAGCGGAAGTACAAAGCGACGAAAAAACCAAGCTTGAAAACTTTACTGCAAACCTTAATGTGCTGGCAAAAGCTGGGCAAATTGATCCTTTGGTTGGTCGCGATCAAGAAGTTGAAAGAACCATTCAAGTATTATGTCGCCGTAAGAAAAACAACCCATTACTTGTTGGAGAGGCTGGGGTAGGTAAAACTGCCATTGCTGAAGGGTTGGCTTATCGTATTGTGAATGACCAAGTACCTGAAGTCATTGAAGATGCGGTCGTTTACTCTCTTGATATGGGCGCATTGCTCGCTGGTACAAAATACCGTGGGGATTTTGAAAAGCGTTTTAAAGCACTTTTAAAAGAACTGCAAGCCAAACCAAACGCAATTTTATTTATTGACGAAATTCATACAATTATCGGTGCAGGTGCTGCATCTGGCGGGGTAATGGATGCGTCGAATTTAATTAAACCACTGCTTTCTAGTGGTAAGCTGCGCTGTTTGGGCTCAACAACTTATTCAGAATTTAAAAACATTTTTGAGAAGGATAGAGCGCTAGTTCGTCGCTTCCAAAAAATTGACGTAGTTGAACCTAGTGTTGCTGACACAGCCAAGATATTATACGGCTTGAAAGAACGTTACGAAGAACATCACGGTATTCGCTACACCCAAAAAGCGTTGAAAGCCGCAGCTGAACTGAGCGCAAAATATATCAATGAGCGCCACTTACCTGACAAGGCGATAGACGTGATTGATGAAGCGGGTGCAAATCAACGACTATTACCTATGTCTAGGCGTAAAAAGACCATTGGTGTTGCTGATATTGAGCAAATTGTTTCAAAAATTGCACGTATTCCACAGCAAAATGTGTCATCAAGTGATAAAGAAGTACTTAAAAACCTTGATAGAAACCTGAAAATGCTTGTGTTTGGCCAAGATGAGTCTATTGATGCGCTTACATCGGCTATTCGTTTATCACGCTCCGGCCTTGCAAACGAAGAAAAGCCAATTGGGTCTTTCTTATTTGCTGGTCCGACGGGTGTTGGTAAAACGGAAGTGACTAAGCAGCTCGCCAAATGTATGGGCATAGAGTTTATACGTTTTGATATGTCTGAATACTCAGAGCGACACGCTGTGAGCCGCTTAATTGGCGCACCTCCTGGCTATGTTGGTTTTGAGCAGGGCGGTTTGTTGACTGATTCTGTCATTAAGCACCCTCATGCTGTTGTATTGTTAGATGAGATTGAAAAAGCCCACCCTGATATATACAACATACTTTTACAAGTGATGGATCATGGCACGCTGACAGACAACAATGGTCGTAAAGCCGATTTCCGAAACGTGATTTTTGTTATGACGACAAATGCGGGTGTTCAAGAGACGGTGAGAAAGTCGATTGGATTCCAGCAGCAAGATCACTCGCATGATGCAATGATTGAAATCAATAAGGTATTTACTCCTGAATTTAGAAATAGATTGGACAATATCATTTGGTTTAACCACCTTGAAAAAGAAGTTATTTTGCAGGTTGTTGATAAGTTTATTGTTGAGCTGCAAGCTCAATTAGATAAAAAGTCTGTTAACTTAGAGCTTACTAACGAAGCGAGAGATTGGATAGCTGACATTGGCTACGACAAAGCGATGGGCGCACGTCCGATGGCACGAGTTATTCAAGACAATCTTAAAAAGCCGTTGGCAAATGAAATTCTGTTTGGCTCTTTAATTGACGGCGGTAGCGTTAAAGTGACTGTGAAAGGCAATGCGTTGGAGTTTGATTTTGAGCAGGAGTTAGTTTCTGCATAATATTAGCTAACTAGCAACGTATGAGGACCGGCTGGCGGAGCTGGCTGGTTCTAAAGGTAGTACACAAGCAAAAAACCTAGCCAATTGGCTAGGTTTTTTGCTACATACGTCTTATAGCATCAAACAGATGCTGGCGAGACGGTAGAATTAACGTGCACGGAAAACGATGCGTCCCTTACTTAAGTCGTAAGGAGTTAACTCTACAGTGACTTTGTCACCTGTTAAAATACGGATGTAGTTTTTGCGCATCTTACCAGAAATATGTGCCACAACAACGTGACCATTTTCTAATTCAACACGGAACATTGTATTTGGTAATGTTTCAAGGACCGTGCCTTGCATTTCAATAACGTCTTCTTTCGCCATTTGGAGCGTATCACCTCTATATAAGTTTATCGTTGGAGATTTTGCCCAAAAGCACACAATAAGTAAAGGTAAGAGCTTAAATTAGTAACTTAAATATTTATCCAAGTATCTTCTTTAAGCTGTTGAGCTGGCGCAAACTGCTTTTTGTAGCGCATTTTTTTACATTCGTCTATTTGATAACCTAAATATACAAAATCCTTATTTTCAGAACGCGCGAGGTTAAGCTGCGCCATTATCATGATGGTGCCTAAACTTAAATGTTCGTAATCCGGGTCAAAAAAAGTATAGATGGCAGATAATGCATTGGGCATAGTGTCGGTGACAGCGACAGCAACGAGTTTTTTCTCATGCCAAAGCTCTATAAATGAAATCGGCATCCAGCGACAAAAGAGAAAGCTTTCATATTGCAGTCTATTTGGCGGGAACATAGTGCCATCACTGTGCCTTTGATTGATGTACTTTTCATACAGCGAAAAGTAATTTTCCTTCTCTTGAAAGCTGACTTTAACTGAAAAGTTACTATCTATCTTCTTGTATTTACGCTTTTGTGATTTTGAAGGCACATATTCTTTTGCAAGTACCCTGACTGATTGACATGCACTACACATAGGGCAGTGTGGGCGATAAATTTGGTCTCCGCTACGCCTAAACCCCAGAGATAATAACGCCTCAAACCGAGGAGCCGTATAACACTCGTTATCCAAGATAACGAGCAGTTGTTCTTTTCTATCTGGCAGATAGCTGCAATCAAATTGTTGACTGAGGCCTATTTTAGAAGGAAAGTGTTCAGTCATATATTGCCCCTATGTCTTGTGGTTGCCACATGGTGCTTACAGGGTGATAGTCACTTGCTTCTTTTAGTTTAGTCAAAAATTCTTCTCTAGGAATGACTTTTGCGCCCATAGAGCTTAAGTAAGGGTTATCGAGCTGGCAATCAATAAAGTGAGCATTGTGCTTTTTAAGCCAATTCACCAGCGCCCACATGGCTAACTTAGACGTGTTTGGCTGGTTGTGAAACATCGATTCGCCACAAAATACTCCAGAGACCATAATGCCATATAGCCCGCCAACAAGTTGGTTATCTATCCACACCTCTACACTGTGAGCAAACCCTTCTTTATGAGCTTGGCAATATGCTTTGAGCATATTTTTGTTGATCCATGTCCCTTCTTCATTAAGCCTTTGGTTGCGACACTGTGAAATCACCTGCTCAAAGGCGTGGTTTATAGTAACCCTAGGGTTGAGTCTATTTTTGGCCTTTTTTAAGGTACGCCCGATATGAAAATCCTTTAATTCCAATATACCCCGTTCGCTAGGTGACCACCACATTATGGGTTCTCGCTCATTAAACCAAGGAAAAATACCTTGCTGGTAAGCTTTTTTTAGCCTTAACGTGTTCAGGCAGCCGCCAATGGCTAATAGGCCATCAGGTTCTTTTAATGCAAAGTGGCAAGGTGGAAATATGTAGTCAGTTGGCGATAGGTGAAACAGCTGTTGTGTCATAAGTGACTTTAGTTTTGAGTAGGAAGTTTGCTAAGACAAGTTTAGCAAATTAAGGGGTGAAGCACGCCATGATTTATGGCGTGCAATTGCATTATTTTAGGTTATCTAAATAACGCTCAGCATCTAGTGCGGCCATACAACCTGTGCCCGCAGAGGTAATTGCTTGGCGGTAGATATGATCTGAAACATCACCAGCAGCGAATACACCTTCAACACTTGTTTGCGTCGCATTGCCGTTTAAGCCTGACTCAACAACTAAATATCCATCTTTCATTTCAAGCTGGCCTGCAAACATGTCTGTGTTTGGCTTGTGACCAATCGCAATGAATACACCAGCTAGATCTAAATCTTCAGTTGCGTCTGACTGAGTATCTTTGATTCTGATGCCCGTAACGCCCATGTCATCACCCAGTACTTCATCTAACGTACGGTCGAAGTGAAGAACAACATTGCCGTTTTTCGCTTTTTCCATCAGGCGGTCAGATAAGATTTTCTCACTGCGGAAGCTGTCTCTGCGGTGAATAACGTGTACTTCATCTGCGATGTTTGAAAGGTATAGTGCCTCTTCAACGGCAGTGTTACCACCACCTACTACAGCAACTTTTTGGCCTCTGTAGAAAAAGCCATCACATGTAGCACAAGCAGAAACACCGCGGCCTTGGAAGGCTGTTTCAGATTCTAGGCCTAAGTACTTTGCAGACGCGCCAGTTGCGATGATTAGAGCATCACATGTATACGTACCCTGATCACCAGTTAAGGTAAATGGACGTTTTGTTACGTCTACTTTATTAATATGGTCAAAAATGATCTCTGTTTCAAAGCGTTCCGCATGCTCTTTCATACGCTCCATTAGAGCAGGTCCTGTCAAACCGTGTGCATCACCAGGCCAATTTTCTACTTCTGTTGTTGTTGTAAGCTGACCACCTTGTTGCATACCCGTGATTAAAACAGGGTTTAAGTTTGCACGCGCTGCATAAACAGCCGCAGTGTAACCAGCTGGGCCAGAGCCAAGGATTAATAGTTTACAGTGCTTATCACTCATGAATTTCTATCCTAAAATTTAGTATTAGCATTACAATGATGCCGATTCTAAGTAAATCAACCCAGAAGTAAAATAAAAATCAAATAAAGCAAATTTCGAAATTCTAAACTTGTCAAATATAGTGTACTTGATGGAAAAGTAAGCCAACAAAGCTGAAATTGTCGGATCTTCATGACCTTTCTATTTTTTTTTGTTATGTTTGAAGGAATTTTTTTTGCTACTAAATTATCAGTAGCCCAAGATTAAAAGGTGTATATGGCATTTTGGCAGGACAACTCCGGCTTTGCTTTACAAGCAGACAGCTGTAAAGTCTTAACAGACGCTAAGCATTATCACAGTGAACTTTTGTCTCTGATCAGTAAAGCGAAGCAGCGAATTTATATCGCAGCACTTTATTTACAAGATGACACTGCTGGCCAAGGCGTATTGGCTGCGTTACATAATGCGTCACTGCAGAATCCAGAGTTAGAAATTAAAATACTGGTAGACTTCCACAGAGCGCAAAGAGGTCTTATTGGTGAAGCTAAGTCCGAGGGAAATGCACGTTTGTACTGTGATTACTTGGAAAAGTTTAATTCTAATGTAGAAGTCTATGGTGTGCCTGTTAAAGCGAAAGAGCTTTTTGGTGTGCTTCACCTTAAAGGGTTTGTGATTGACGACACCGTATTGTACAGCGGTGCGAGTATTAACGATGTGTATCTACATCAAGAAGATAGATATAGACTCGATCGTTATTTCCTTATCGAAAATGAGATGCTAGCCAACAGTTTTACTGACTTTATTGAAAAGCATCTAATCAGCTCGGAAGCAGTCCCCCGTATTGATACTCGGCCTTTAACGCCTTTTAGCGATATTAAACTGGCGCAGAAAAAGTTAATGCGTTCACTGAAGCGTGCCAATTACGATATGTCCAAGGCAACCGAATCAACAGACTTAAATGTCCGTGCATTCCTTGGATTTGGGCGCAGAACAAATAAGCTGAATAGATTGATTAAAACCTTGTTTGACACAACAGAACAAGAGTTGATCCTATACACGCCTTATTTCAACTTTCCGGCTCCATTATTGCGTTCGTTGCGCCGCTTACTCAAGCAAGGTAAGTCTATTACTATTGTTGTTGGCGATAAGACGGCAAATGACTTTTATATTGCGCCAGATAAGCCATTCAGCCGCATAGGGGCTTTGCCTTATTTGTATGAGCGAATTTTACACAAGTTTTTAAAGTCACAAAAAAGGTATATAGAGCAGGGGTTGCTTAATGTGTACCTCTGGAAAGATGGAGACAACTCATTCCATTTGAAAGGTATCAATCAAGATAATCAGGTTCATTTGATGACTGGGCATAATTTAAACCCACGAGCATGGGGACTAGACATTGAAAATGGCATTTTAATTGAAGATAGAAACCAAGTATTAAAGCCATTTATAGACGATGAGAAAAACGCGATTTTATCTCATTGTAGAAAATTAAGTGGGCCAGATGATATCGAAACCTTGCAAGATTACCCTGCACCTGTGCAAAAGATACTAGGGCAGGCTAAACGTGTGAAAGTAGACTTTATCATTAAAAAGTTTATTTAGATATAGAACTGACGAGCGTAGCTCCGTTAGATGAACAGGGCGACTGACTTCAGTCAGTCGCCTTCAAGGCCTATGAATATCTATGGGCCTAAACCATGTTCGCTATCATCTCAACTCCTTTCCCCCTCGAGCAATGCGAGTGACGCCCAAGCGGTTGCTTCATCAGATAAAAATAGATAGGCAGGATCGTCTTTGCTTCGGTTCACACTGATAGAGTATGTTCTCCAAGAGCCGTCAGGCTGTTGATTGTTACGCAGCCAATTGAGAGCGGATGTAATACTTGGATCGTCACTTTTAACACCAGCTTGCATCAGAATATAGGCAATCAAACCAGTTGAATAAGCCTCCGGTTTACGCGCGTCAGGGTGCAGCTTTCTCGGCTTGGTTGGCGCTGTTTTTTCACTGTAGCGCCAATCGTTGAGCTCATATAGGGCCCAACTTCCTTTATTCACTTCATCTCTGTTTTGTTTTTGTAACAACTTACTAATTATTTGATTTTGCTCTTGAGGTGTTAATAACCCTTGCAATCGCGTTGACGCAAAAAGCAACCAAGCTTCTCCAAATAGATTATTTGGATTACGACTGGCTTTGAGCCAGTTTCGCAGTTTATCTACACGACCTTTAAGTGCTGGCAGTGCGTTTTCATTGAAGTAGCCAGGAGCTGTGCCGATAGCAACCGCAGCCTGACAAGCTGCAAAATGCTGTGCTTCTATCGTAGCTAAGGGTTCGTATGTAAAGTTAAACCAATCCCAACCACCATCGGCGCGCTGATGAAGCCAAAGCCGTTCGAAAGCTGTAATCAATAAAGGGGAAGACTGCAAAGCGCCTTCTCTGGCTTCTTTCATCGCGAGCAAGTAAGTGGTATTAATCGCTTCACTACCGCGAGACTGAGTCAATCTGCCGGGAGGATTTACAAACCATGGCGCAACGCCTGGGCCGGCAACAAGGCGGCGACGTATGTTATCAAATATGCGCTCATTCAGTCCTGCTCCTTGTGTAAGCTTAGGACGAACGAGTGTGTAAGTGTGTGTTGTGTGACAGGCATTGCATTGTACTGCGCCGTTATGGTCTGTAGGCGTTTGTTTAATTGGATAATCGAGCCACCACAGCGCTCTATTATCGAGCCACTGAGCGGCTTTGATTTTATTCCATTGAGGCGGTTTGTCTGATGTTTCAATCTGGCCCCATGCCAAAGAAGAATTGAAAAGCATCATTGGTAGCAAATACTTAAGGCCATATGAGCCAGATAATGAGATTGAATTTTGCGTTTTGCAATGTATTGTGCGTTTGTTTTGCATAATAGCTTTAGGCGCAATTGCCTAACCCCATTTAATTTTAAAGCAGTACACCGAATGTAAGTTCGAACTAGTAACAAGAGTAAACTTTGACGGACTGGAGTTAGTAATCATCAAATTGTTTATTTTGGGCTTTGACTAGTGGGTAATCGATTTCCGTTTTGGCGATCATATGGTAGTAAGTTGTAAAGATGTTCATAGCAGTGTGTGCCACAATTTCGCTGATCTCAGCTTCCGTTAGTTTCAATTCTTTTAACTTGATAAACTCGATATCATATACTTGCCCGCGGGATTCGAGGATATGATTAACAAACTCTAATATACACTGTGTTGTTGATTCTTGAGACTTACCCTTTAAGTTAAGTGCCATTTCCTTTGTGCTTAGACCTGCCATTTCTCCGATGGCAGTGTGTGCTGATGCGCAGTAATCACAGTTGTTTTTGCCAGCCACCGCTAATGCAATTTGTTCGCGCAGAGCGGGCGTTAAACTTCCTCTAGCCAACGGGCTACTCATACCAAGAAATGCTTCTAGTACCACATGCGAACTTGCGAGTGTTTTGAAAGCATTCGGTATGCCACCAAATTGCTTTTGAGCGAGTGCTAGTACTTCTTTGGTTTCACCCTCAGCAATATTTGGATCAATCGGTTTGATACGAGTCATAGTTACACTCCAATTATGATGTTTAGCGAAATAAAAGCGTCTATGAACAGATAAAATAAACAGGAAGTAAATATAGACCTCTGTACTTTAAACCTGCTTCAGACGCCATATATTTTGAGAACAACAAGCCTGCTAAACAATGTTGGAAGGTATAGGATTTATGTCAAACCGTATTATCTTGGCATTATTTAAGACGCACAAAGCCAGCTAGTATAGACGTTGGGGGTATACTAGCTTGGACTTGTAAAATATTTGATTAGTAACTATTTTTGTCTTCTTAATTGGCCAGGGCTGACACCGATAATCTTTTTGAAAGCCTTGCTAAATGAGGCTTCTGAACGATAGCCAACTTGTTCTGCAATACTGATCATAGACTCTTTCCCTTCTTTCAACAGGTCCTGAGCGATATGCATTCGCCATTGACTCAGGTACGACAGAGGCGTCATACCGATGATTTCATGAAATAGATTAGCAAATGCTGAGCGTGACATACCAACAGAGTGTGCCATCCGCTCAACTGTCCAGGCTTGGGCTGGCTGTTTGTGGATCAGGCTTAATGCATGACTAAGACGCGTATCAGCGAGCGCCCTAAAGTACCCAGTACCAGAGTGTTGTTTGTTCATATGCCATCGAAGTAATTGAATGACAAGCACTTCGGTTAGACGATCAACTATGACGGTGCCCCCAGGTAATGTTGAACGGGATTCATGGGCCAGCATATTGGCGAGGTTGTTTAACCATAAGAGTGAGGGTTCTTCATTTGTTTTAATATGCAAAAAATCAGGCATATCTCTTAGCAGAGGCAGTTGGATATGCTGTTGATATTTAAAGTATCCACATAAAAGGGTGGTATTGTTACCATCCCCAGTAAATGGATTTTCGTTATTTTGGATCTGCGTTAGTAATTCGTCACCTGATACACATACGCCATTTGGTTGGTCGCCAATTTGGTGAGCAGATCCCGTGGGGAAGGCGACAATATCTCCAGTTGAGAGGTAAGTGGCATGCTGTGATTCAGGCATGTTTAGCCAAGCACTGCCCCGCACCACAAAATGAAAAGTACCATAGTCTGTCTTTTGCTCCTTTATGCCCCAAGGTGCGGAGAACTCAGTGCAAAAGTAACTGCTAGCTTGGAGACGAAGCGCATTTAGGATATCTGATAATGCGTCCCCCCCAATTAAACTGTTTCCAGCATTGGGGACCTGATCATTAGATTGGGGTTGAACATGATTAAACACTTGTTTACTCCCATTGGTTAATGTGAACTAAAAAAGTACGATTGGACATTTATGTTGCACTAAATATCATAGTTAGTACAAGGAAAAACTATAAAATTGTTGATTCTATCGTTTATTAAAGTGGAGAGTATCACGATGAATGAAACAGCAAATGAAGTAACAGGTTGGAAATGGACAATGTATGCTGGGTTAATACCTTTGATGGCGGGGTTATTTATGTTATTGACTTCAAATATCTCTATGTCGAATGATATGTCGCTTTGGACATTTGTTATTCACAACTTAGACTTTAGTTTTTCTCAGCTTGCAGCAGTCGATCCGCAAGCGGGTCCATTTGTTGCGTTTTTAGCGATGCTTGCAAGTGTTAACATTGTTTCAGCAGCCGTGCCCATTATTCTTATCTCTATATTTGCTCTTAGAAAGGGGCAAAAATGGGCTTGGTATTACCTTTTGTTCATGCTTGTGTGGGAAGGCTTTAATGATGTTTATAGCGTGACTCAGTTTTATTTTGAAACAGGTGCCCCCATGTTTATTATGCCATGGCTATTTTGTATTTTGATGGCGACAGGTCTATATAAAACACGCCAGCAGGTTTTTAATCAGTAATATACAGTATAAGTCGGGCATAGTGACATATATGAGCGGGTTGCAATGACCCGCAGTCGTTTTTAAATAATACAGGCGTCATGTAGTCAATCAAAATTTTTCATGGCATAGGTTCAATCGCGAAATATCACTCCTCGCTATGCCTGAGCGTTAAGTGGTACCTTTCTACGCCTTTCTTCATTCCAACTGTCTTTTTTCCATATCTAAAACACATGTTGCTGGCTTTATTACCGGACACTGGTGGGATTTACTTTTAGCAATTTTATTGCAGCTTACAATCAAGTTTAATTTGTTTATTTCCCTTTATATTTGTACGAATAGACAAGATTTTAGTTCATATGGTCATGGTTCATACAGAGCAGCTGGGAAATAATCTATAGCGAGCCGTTGATAGATGACGTTATTTTTGCAGCTGGCCTGAAATATCTAGGGGCGAATGGCAATAGATAGATGAAGTCGCGACATGCAAAGCATTAAGCGTAATGACAGCCGCCGTTTTGTTACGTTTCTGGACACGGCAATGAGAATTCGAAGCTTATTCATTTTTTAAGGAGGCCGCCTATGCTCACTAATTCAATTAATTCTATGCACAAGATTGGACAAGGCACTGCTCTGCTGGGAGTAGTGCTGCCATTATTGCTAATTGGGATACTCAAGTTCACCCCTACAGAAGTTGAGGCATTGAAACCAATTATCAATGGCACCCCTTGGTTAACTTGGTTATATGCCTTATTTGGCTTTGAGGGAGCGTCTTATTTTCTCGGTGTGTTTGAGATAATTACGGCTACTTTATTAGTCATGTCGGTTTGGTCTGCACGTGCAGGTATTGCCGGCGGGGCTATGGGTGCGATGACTTTTTTGGTGACGGTGAGCACTTTACTTGTGCTGCCTATATGGGAGGAAAAAGAAGGCGGATTTCCATATGTCAATTTTTTAGGTCAATTTTTAATCAAGGATGTTGCGTTGTTAGGTATTTCAATATTAGTAGCGACTCACTGCTTTGCGCGTTTACGTGCTCGCAGCTGAGCCAATGAAGCAACTCAAATATAAAAAAGTAAGGGGGTATAGAGCAAAAATTTAAACCGCAAAACCCACTTTTTAATAGCAACCCGGTTTATAGGAGACCACCATGATTAAATTGCTAAAAAAATTACCCAATAAATCAGCTATGGCGGCGATAGCTTTTGCTATTGGTGCAAGTATAAGCGCTGCCCCGGCTGTTGCGAGCCATCACTTTGAAAGTAAATTGGCTCAGGAGCATCCGCAGTTTGATCTGACTGACATGTTTGTGTTTGACTCTGAGCGACGAGGTTACACTGCATTTATGATGGATGTGAATCCAACAACGAAAGGCAGCGCAGCTTTTGGTGAGAAAGGAGTATACAGCTTTCATATTGCCAGTGATAAATCTTTTGGTAGTGGTGGAATGACTATTACAGCACATTTGGAAGGAAATCAGTTGGTTTTTGGGCTCGTAGATGGCGCGAATCAGGCCGTAGGTACAAAAGGTAAAGTATTTGGTAGGGCTGGAGTAGGCAAAACTGTTAAATTTAAAAATGGCGTGAAAGTATGGAGCGGAGCAGCACGAGATCCATTTGTAGGAAACTCCGAAGGTATTGTCGGATTTTTAACCACACTGATTGGCAAAGGTAAGCTTGAATTGTCCCAGTTCAATAAAGGGGTTGATTTATTTAAAGACTTTAACAGCAGCATCATTTTAGTTGAGGTGCCTAACAAAATGTTGCCTAAAAGTATTCATGTGTATGCGAGCAGTGCTATGTACAATGTTGACCAGTGGGTGCAAGTGAATCGAGTGGCAAATCCGCTTGTCACGCATATGTTTTTGGCAAATAACAAAATGGAAGTGAGTGAACATATTCAACACCGCCCTGATAGTGATGTGACTCGCAGATATGCGATATCTGGGATGGTACTAAGGGCTGTCGCATTGGATGGAAAAATATCTAATCCTGTAGAGTATGCGGACTCGGTGGCAGCACAATTGTTACCTGATATGATTTCTTACAAGGTGGGCAGCCGTGCAGAGTACAGCTACCCTAAAGTTAATGGTCGTAAACCCAGTGATGATGGTATGGACGCCGTGCTGAGCTTAATGGTTGGGCGCAAGGTGACTGATCATGCAAACACCTTTAATCGACACCCTGTTAAGTTTCCATACGTAGTACCAGTGCAGTAATAGGCTAATTATATTTTACCCCGACCATGGTGTTTCTCAATTTTGAGATGCACCATTATGGGTATGAAAGCCTTCGCTTAAACAGCCACTTAAATATACTAAGTGTGTATTGCAATCTGATATCTTAGGTACGATATTATGGCTTATACCAAAGATCTAATTGATATTATTTTGTCAGGATTTCGCTACACAGGTAGCGTCATTAACCACCCGACGTTTCAAAATGCATTTCATGATTTTGAAGCATTAAATCGCGATCGGATGCCATTTCATTACATCGAAAGGGGTGAATGTGTTATTTCTACAGCAAACAAAGACTATCATCTGAAAGAGGGGGATTTCATCGCGATATTACGGCCGACTCACCACCACACACTCAAAAGTGCTCGTGCTCAAATCCCCCAAACAACAACTTTGATATGCGGCTATTTCGAATTCTTAGCGATGTACAACAAACCCTTCTTAGATAGCTTACCCGACGTAATTGTTATTAAAAAAGAACACATGTCTGAGTCCAGAAGGTTGGCCATGGTGATGCAGATGTTAGTACAAGAAGTAAATAGTAAGAAATATGGAGCAAACGTAGCGGCAAAGTCTTTGACAGAATTGCTATTTACGCTCATTTTACGATATGTGTTGAACTCAAGTTTTGTTGATAGAGGGTTAATCGCAGGGTTAGCTCATCCACATTTGTCGAAGTCACTGGCCGTTTTTCATAAAGATTTCTCTTCGCCTTGGACAGTAAAGCAACTTGCACATGCTGCTGGCTTGTCTCGCAGTAAATTTATTGCGTGTTTTAACCACATTATTGGCCAGTCTCCTGGTACATATATGACACAGTGGCGCATGATTTGGGCCGCAAACCAACTGGCGCAAAGCGACAGAAGCATTTTTGACATTGCGCTGAGTGCAGGGTATCAGTCTGATGCGGCATTTAGTCGAGCATTTAAGCAATTTTATGATTTGGCGCCTTCTGCCTATAGAAAAGCGGCAATAAATGTCGCCTACTAAGAGCGACACAGATTTTAATAAAGGAATGTTGCTGGTGAGATAATAATCCATGCTCTCTGTGCATGGCGAGTTGTTCGATATTGCAATGTTAAATAAAAACGATTAGTCAAATTGTTAGAACTTTCGGGGAAAAACCAGAATACAGTTTTTTTTATACTTTTATCTCCAATTAAATATATGCGGTGATGAAAGTGAATATAGCAACCAAAGTTTCAAAAACACGTTCTACAGGTTTTAATCAGACACATCAAAAACTATCACTTTATTATAGGCCCAGTTGTCCCTACTGCCACTATGTACTTGGCGCACTAAAAGCCCACAACATTAACATTGAACTAAGAAATATTACAGACAGTGCTGAGTATGAAACCGAATTGATTAAACATGGGGGTAAACGGCAAGTTCCCTGTTTGTTGGTTAGGGGAGAAGGTGCTGACAATTGGATGTATGAATCACAAGATATAATTGACTACCTTTTGCTCACCAATGACAGTGATGCTGCCGATTCAGAGTGCTCTGGTGAATAGAGGTGATGTCAGCAGTCAAATCTCAGAGCACTTTTATTGCGTTACTCTTGGTCGCAATAAGCGTGTTTTCTGCGCAAAGTCAAAGTAGAGGAAGTGCATTAGCCATTGATTATATTCAAGGGGAAGGCGGGACTTCGGGCGTTAAGCTAGCTTACTTGGAAAGGCTAATGACCTCGTCTGATTTGTTGGCGAGTTTCGATGTATCACTTGAAGCAAGCATCAACCTATGGGATAGGGAAAAATACCATATCAAGGAAACTAATCTGGTGTTTGCCATTTCTCCAATACTTCACTATCAGGTAATGAGTTTAAAAAATGGCGCTGCAATTTTTGCTGAGCTTGGTATTGGCGTGGCGTATGTAAAAAATAAGGTATTTGTTGGGAAAAACATCGGTAGTCACTTACAGTTTGAAGATAGAATTGGAGTTGCGATGAAGTTTGGTGAAAAGAATAAGGATATTATCGCCTTACGCTATTTACATTATTCTAATGCAGGGATAAAGCGTCCCAATCCGGGGCTGGATTTCATTAGCCTTTCTTTTACGCGACTTTTTTGAGGTAAGTAGCTAAAGGCAGGCTATTTGAGCCTAAAACCGGGGACTTTTTTGTCGGGGTCAATAGGGATGTTAAGCGCGAGAGTTAAAGTCGACAAAAACATTGCATGTGCACAGGTCGCCATGATTTCAACGACTTGTGCTTGGTTGAAACCACAAGAAAGCAATGAAGCTTGGTCATCAATGACAAAATTGCATAATCCTTGACTGCGGTTTTTGGCCACCGTAATAGCGCAGTGATATTGATCAGGAACGACTCCTTGAGATTTATTGTCGACGATTTCGATCAAGGCGTCATAGTCTAAGTTTTTAGCAAGAAATAGTGTATTGTATGCGTGTAACTCTGCACAATAAGGTGAGGCTTGTTCACGTGATACCGTGAACATGATGAGTTCTTTTAATAACACAGGCAAAGTTCCGTTTTGATATAAATCAGCCCAAATAGCGCAGGTAACTTTAAGTGAGCTATAGTCATTACCTAGGTAAAGTGCCCAGTTGGGCAAGTGTTCAAGTTTAAATTGTTCCAATATTGCATCATAAAGCTCACAGACACGTAAGGAAGCATCTTGGTATAAAAGCTGCTGCACTGGCATTGATTAACCCCTTCTGAGTGAATACACCAACAATGATAGGTATTATCATTGTTGGTGTATTCACTTGCGCATATTTTGCTTGTTCAAGCGTTTGTCCTGATACATCCGTTCATCGGCTAAGGCAAAAATACCCTTGGCCGTTTTATCCCCTTCGCTGGAGGCCGCAAATCCGATACTAGCACCTACTTGCTCAAAACCTCTTGCAACAACGTTTGCAATAGCCTGATTTAAGCGTTCTTTGAGTACTTTTGCTAAGTCTAAGTTAGCGAGGTAGTAAATAACGACAAATTCGTCGCCGCCTATCCTGTAAGCTCTGTCACTATCTCGGCACGCAGCTGAGAGCTCTTGGGCAAAAGTTTGCAGCAATTTGTCTCCTTGCTGATGACCCAGTTGATCATTAATTTGTTTCATTCCATCTAGGTCAATAACAGCTATGACGAATTGGTTTTTACTATCCGTTGTTTGCGCTTTAAAAGCTGCTGCGATATCTCTATCAAATGCCAATTGATTGAATACGCCAGTGAGATTATCTCGCTCTGCGAGGTGTTTGTGTTTCTGTACTTCTTGCTCTTTTTGTTGCAATGAAATCGCTTTTCCGATGATCACTGATGCCATGTGTAAAACGTCTTCTGCCAGTGACCAATTTACGAAACTATTATCATGCATCAAAAAAATATGCCCCACGACACACCCTCTAGAGTCTTTGTAGACATACCCTGCGTATACTTGTGCGCCAATTTCTTGTATGTGAGTGTCGTTTGGGAATAGCTCGGTGAGGTTTTCAAATCGCGTAAACTTCTGGGTTTGTTCGACAGACTCACAGGGAACACCTGCAAGTGAATAGGTAAAATTGTCCACCAGTTGGTTTGTGTCCCAATGAGCTAATACTTCAACTGTACAGTCAGGTTTAAATTTATTGACTGCCACCCAACGCCAGCCAAGTAGTTCGCCCAAAACACGAGTGATAGAAGTAAATATGCTTTCTTCGCAATCTACACAGCCCAAGATACTCTTTAGGATCTTGTCCTTAAGGTCGTAATACGATTGCTCTTGAAAGAAGATCACAACTTGATAGTTCGACACTTGTGCAATAGAGACATTGCCGCCTTCAATTTGACACTCGTGAGATTGTCGGTTCCGCTCAGATACCAGTGTCTGAACCGCATTTTGGGATGTTTGCTTAGTGAATTGCCACACTCGATTGGCGAAGATCTTTTGCCCACGGTTATCAAACACTGCGGCGGGCTCTCTAAGCTCTTTTAGCAGCAATTGTAAATTATCTAACAGTGGTGTTGATTGAGTATGTTGGCCCATGGCTGTGCCTGCAAGATGATATACCATTGAAAACTATAGTTGAGATAGCCCAACTTGGCACGAACAAGGAGCGAAGAGAATCCTGATACGCTATCAATTGTGACAGTTGCGGTTATTCAATAGGTTAAGGACGATCTGACATGAAAAGCGGTTTCTCAAGCATATTTCCAATCGGGCTATTTAGGCACAATGAATAGAGAGTTAATTGGCGATATGTGCTTGCAGCCTCAACAGCTAAAAGTGCCTTGAACTGAATATTGAGCTAGGTACTCAGGAGTGCAAATCAATGGTGAATCGTGTGTGGGTATTATTATCAGGAACGCTGTCGTTACCTATATTGGCTGGCAGTGATGTTGATATAGAAACGATCTCGGTTTCTGGTCATAACATAAATTTAATTGGCCGCTCTATCTCGGCTTCGGAAGGTGTTGTTGGTCAAAAGGAAATCTCAGTTCGTCCACTAGCACGCAGCGGTGAAATTATGGAACTGGTTCCAGGTATGATTGCTACGCAACACAGTGGATCTGGAAAAGCGCTTCAGTACTTTCTTCGCGGGTTTAGCTTGGATCACGGTACGGACTTTGCCACTTTTGTTGATGGTATGCCAGTAAATATGCGCTCCCATGGCCATGGACAAGGTTATACAGATATGAACTTTGTGATCCCAGAAACGATTTCTACTTTGGCATATAAAAAAGGCGCTTATTACGCTGATGTTGGTGATTTCAGTGGTGCTGGTGGTGCATCTCTATCTACTGTGGCTGTATTAAACCAAGGAGTGGCTGAAGTTACGATTGGAGAAAATGAATTTCGTCGCTTGTTACTAATGGATAGCCTACAAATACAAGGTGGCAATGCTATTTTGGCATTTGAGGGGAATAATTATCGTGGTCCTTGGTTAGATGTGGATGAAGCCGTTGAAAAATTAAATGGGTTATTCAAATACACCAAGTCTATAAAAAATGGTGTGATGACGCTCAACTTTATGGCCTATGACAATCAATGGAATAGTGCAGATCAAATACCAGCGCGAGCCGTAGAACAAGGCATTCTAGATCCACTAGGGTCTTTAGATAAAACGCTAGGCGGCGCGTCCGACCGATACAGTTTTAGTGCAAACTGGGAAAATGAAAGCTGGCATGCATCAGCGTTTGTAATTGATTACAGTTTGGCACTGTGGTCCAACTTTACTTATTTTTTAGATGATGCAGATTCTGGGGATCAATTTGAGCAAGTCGATGAGCGACGAATATATGGCGGTCATGTTAGCTACGAGTTTTCTAGCATGTTGAATAATACACTCATGTTCAATACGTTAGGTACGCAAATTCGTATTGATGACATTGACGAAGTCGGCTTATATAAAACTAAACAAAGGCATAGATTGGGCACGGTTCGAAGCGACCGCATTAAAGAGTCCAGTGCCAGTCTATATTGGGACAACAAAATAGATTGGTTTAATAATTTTTCTACTGTTTTTGGGGTCCGCTACGACTATTTTGATTTTGACGTCACAGATAATGCTGGTGAAAATTTTTATGGACACAATTTAAACGTCAATAGCGGTAAACGAAATGACGATTTAACTTCGCTAAAGGCAAGTCTTATCTATGATCTCTCTGAACAGTGGCAAAGCTACTTGTCATTCGGACAAGGGTTTCACTCAAATGATGCGCGGGGGACAACGATTCAAATTGATCCTGTGTCGGGTGATCACGTTGACACAGTTGATGCATTGGTAGAGTCCTCGGGTTATGAATTAGGGTTTAGAGGTTTTATTGATGACAAAGTCAATACGTCTATCTCTTTTTGGGCGCTGGATTTAGACAGTGAATTATTGTTTGTTGGCGACGCTGGCAATACTGAACCGACCGATGCATCAACTCGTAAGGGTGTTGAGGCTACCATGTACTTCCGAATGAGCGACTGGTGGAGTATTGATATTGAGTATGCATATACTGATGCTCAATATCGCAATAAAAATGCGAAGGAAAAGTATATTCCTGGCACCGTAAAGCACGTGTTGCAAGCAGGGTTGAATTTTGAAGAAGGCCAGCATTGGTTTGGCAGTATCCGTGTTCGGTACTTCGGTGAACGTCCATTAACTGAAGACAATTCGGTTTCATCTGGTTCCAGCACTATCTGGAATATGCGTATTGGTTATCGCTTTGATGACTGGGTGATAAAAGCTGATATTTTAAATTTGACCGATAGCCGCAATCACGATATTACATACTTTTATCAATCGCAGCTGGCGAATGAAGCAGCACCAGTTGACGATGTGCATCACCACTCGTTTGAGCCTCGTGCAATACGTATCTCTACAAGCTACCAATTTTAACGTTAGGGCAAACTTAAAGCTCAACATCAAATCTAAAAATACAGTTGGACATAATTGAAGTCGCATCGGACATACACGGTTCAAAGGTCATAAGGAATAATACCTTTAAAGCGATATACAAATGATTGCTACAAGATGAAATGACTTTATTTGGTGATTTAGGGAGCTCTTCTGATATGAACTTGACACCCGTCGATCGCTATACAATCTTAACTTACTGCACTGTAGGGTGTTTACACAGTTACAAGCGAGGGGGGATGGCGAGCATTTACACAGGAATTGAAGCAAAGCCTGTATGTTCGAGAGAATAATTCATAGGCGACTGACACATAAAAGACTTTTCAATTAGGTAGCTTATGAGTAAACAGCAACTGAGCAGGAATAACAAAATTACACATTTAATCGCGGAATACCTCAGGATCCGAGCGCGTTCAACTGCGCTATGTGAAAGACTTGAGGTTGAGGATTATACAGTTCAACCCATTGCGGATGTAAGTCCACCTAAATGGCATTTGGGGCATACAACATGGTTTTTTGAAGAGGTTATCCTAGTAAAACATATGGTTGATTACTCTAGGTATCATCAAGGGTATCGCACGCTGTTTAACTCTTATTACAAGTCAGCTGGCGCACACTGGTTGCAAAGCCAGCGGGGTGAACTTTCGAGGCCAACCGTCAGCGAGATCATGAGTTATCGAAATTATGTAGATAAACAGCTAGTGAACTTTTTATCGACTGCTGAAGTAGACAGCGCCATTTTATCTTTATTAGAAATTGGATTGCATCATGAGCAACAGCATCAGGAATTATTGCTCATGGACATTAAATATATTTTGGGTTGTAATCCTCTTTCTCCCACTTATTTTGAGTCTTCTCTAGACAATACCCATATTGAAACAGCACCTTGGCGCTCATTTGACGAGGGGATGTACGAAATCGGTGCTACAGACAGCAGTTTTGCATACGACAATGAAAAGCCGAAGCATAAGAGCTACAACTATGCATTTGCCATGAGCGAACAGTTAGTTACAAACGGGGAGTACTTGGACTTTATTCAAGATGGAGGGTATGACAGAGCAGAACTTTGGCTGAGTTTGGGGTGGGATTGGTCAAATGACAATAAAATTGGCCATCCTTTATATTGGCAAAAAATAGATAATGAATGGTATGAGTTCACATTGCATGGATTAATGCCATTAGCGCTCAATCTCCCTGTCACACATATTAGTTATTTTGAAGCGGATGCGTTTGCCAACTGGAAAGGCAAGAGGTTGCCAACGGAACAGGAACTAGAGGTCTACCTGTCAGCTAGCTCTGATCTTGAGAGGATATCCAATATTAAAACGCAAAGCGCAAAAAGTGCAGACATTTTTCACCCTACATCAAGTGACATGCCTTTCGGGCAAGTTTGGTGTTGGAGCAAAAGCCACTACTCGGGCTACCCAGGTTACAAACCCTATCAGGGCATGCTTAATGAATACAATGGTAAGTTCATGTGCAATCAGTTTGTTTTGAGAGGTGGATGCGTGGCTACACCCAGTGATCATTACCGCCATAGCTACCGAAACTTTTTTGCCCCCCATCAACGCTGGATGTTTTCAGGCATTAGATTAGCGAAGGATATTTAATGACACACTTCAGATTACTCACGCAAGACTCGCACGGTGAAAATACGCAAGATGACCAGCTGGCAATCGAGGTATTGACAGGCTTGAGTGCTTCACCAAAACATTTGTCAGCAAAGTACTTTTATGACGACATTGGGAGCGAAATTTTTCAGAAAATTACTCAACATGAAGACTATTACCTGACTGCCAAAGAGGTCGAAATTTTAACCCGAATAAGCGGGCAGCTCGCACAATTAGTTGATGAGCAAGAAATTGATATTATTGAGCTTGGCGTGGGGGATGGTCACAAAAGTAAGTTGATTATAGATGGTTTTTTACAAAGTGGTTGTAAAGTAAACTTCTATCCTATTGATATTTCAGAAAAAGCCATGGTGATGTTACAAGAGAACATCATACCGGATGACAAGCTGTCGATTCATGGCGTCGTTGCAGAGTACTTTGAAGGGCTAAAGCTTGTTAGGAGCCAATCAAGCAACAAGCAGTTGGTACTATTTTTAGGCTCTAATATTGGCAATTTTAATCGTGAGCAGAGCCAAGGTTTTCTGAGAAAACTCTGGATGAGTTTAAATGCATCAGATTACATACTGATCGGCTACGACTTGAAAAAAGACGTGAACAAGCTCACTGCGGCATACAATGACAGAGCTGGACTGACAGCACAATTTAATCTCAACTTACTGCACCGAATCAACAAAGAGCTGGGTGGCAACTTTCAGTTGGAAAAGTTTCAACACTTTGGCGTTTACAACCCTATTTTGGGTGCTATGGAAAGTTACGTGTTATCAACCGAAAAACAGGACGTATATATAGAGGCGTTGCAACGCACGTTTCATTTTGATGCATATGAAGCCATTCATTTAGAGTACTCGTTTAAATTCACACAAAGTGATATTGAGTGTTTATGTCAACAAACAGGTTTTAAAGTCACTAAGCACTTTACAGATGAACAGCATGATTTCGTCGACTCTCTTTGGCAAGTTGTTAAAGATGGCCAGTAACGCAGGCTGACCACGAGCAATTACGGTATTTTTAGACGGGAAAATACATTGTTAAAAACACACTTTGAAGACATCCAAAAGAATGAAGTTTTTGTTCGTCAAGTGTTTTGCTCGGGTCGTTATAGAGGGGGGGCTGCTCATGTGAAACTGTGTGCGAACTTAGCAGAGTTTACTGATGGTGGGTACCTCCAATCAGTTGCCATCCGTAATGGGGTGGCTGCAACCGCTTTTATATTTGTTCAATCTGACGGCCCACATTTAATTCGTTGGTTTTCACCCCATGGTGAGATTCAATTTTGTGGTCATGGAACTTTAGCAGCCGCAGATGTATTGATAACGTTCCTGAATAGCTCACAAGAGACCCTAAACTTTCAATCTGCAAGTCACTCAATTTGTGTGAAAAGGACGGCTTTAAGTAAATATATTATGTTTCTTCCTCAGCCCGAACTGAGAATAAGCTCACTAACGCATGATATGCGTAACATTTTTGAACAAGAGGTAAGAAATTTAAAACAAACGAAGCCTGAAAATGGCTATTTCGTAGCTCAGTTGCCAAATAAAGATAGTCTATTAAAGTTTGATTTTGCAGTAGATAAATACTGTCAAACTACACGCAGAGCGCTAGTTGTAACGGCACTAGATGATAATCACTCACACACTTTATATTTTAGATATTTTGCACCACAGTACGGAGTCAAGGAAGATTCTGCAACCGGATCTGCTGCACCACTTTTGGCGGTATATTGGCAGTTGCCCAGCCACCAAGTTTTCGACTGTTTTCAATTGTCCAGTCGCGGTGCTTTTTATCAAATATCGCGAGAAAGTAATCAAGTATGTGTTTTTGCATGCGTACAAACTCCTTCATAACATTAAATTTTATCTAGCTCGCTAAACAAAAAATCCAGTTTTAATTTTTTCAACATCGTCATTGACCTCAACTTAGCTTGAGGTTTTATTGTGCGCGTACTTTATGAATTGACATCCATTAAAAGAGGTTTGACGTATGAAAATAAAAGCTTGGATAGCAACTGTTGTCATGATAGCTGCACTAATAGGCACCATGGGGTACATAAAGTGGATTGAAATGTCTGCTATTTTAGCGGCTGCATCAAATACCCCGGAATACTCTGAGACCGTGGAGGCTACCCGAGTTGAAAAGGCGACATATACACAATCCGTTGCCGTAATAGGCAATGCTGTTGCACCTGATCATGTTGTGCTGCTGAGCGAAACATCAGGCGTGATCAAAGCGGTCAACTATTCATCTGGAGAGCGGGTTAAAAGCGGCGAGGTTATCATTCAATTAGATATTCGCAGCGAACAAGCTACCCTCAAGGCTGCTATTGCAAAAAAGAAACTAGTGTCTTCGAATTATAATCGTGTCAAAGCGCTTAGCGCTCACCAAGCGATCAGCCAAGAAGAGTTGGATACCGCACAGGCCAACCTAGTAGTCATTGAAGCCGAAATAGAAGCAATCAAAAACATAATTAGGAAAAAGACTATCACAGCGCCATTTGACGGTGTATTGGGTATCCACTCAGCGAAAGAGGGGGAGTTTTTAAATGCCAATACACGTGTTGTGTCAGTCACTGGCGACCTCGGTTATATGTGGGTCGACTTTTATATTCCGCAGACATATCACAAGCTAGGTGTTGGGAATCAAGTTCATTTACAAAAAGTGGAAGAATCAACGGTTCCATTACAGGCAAACGCAAGTATTGTCGCAGTGGAAGACGCGCTTCAAGCAGGGATCCGAAGCCGCAAGTACAGAGCGAAAGTATGGCGTTCTGCTTTGGAAGTCGATGCAAATGAAGCCCTGTCGGTTCATGTGCCGGTGAGACAATATGACAATGTTATTAGCGTGCCTAACATGTCTGTTCTAAGGGATGTTTCAGGAGGATATATTTTCGAATTAATACCTACAGGTGGTAATGAGCAATTCAGAGCTAAACGTCGACAGGTAGAAATTATTGCTTCGGATGAACATGTGACATTTTTAAAGCCGAGTGTGGCACCTAACAGTTTGGTTGCAGCACCTGGTGCATTTAAGTTGTTTGATGGCGTGTTGGTAAATATTGTCAGTCTACCAACTGCTCTGGCTGGTAATTCGACTCCATTGGACAAGGAGCTATAAGATGGAAATTTTCGTAAAAAAGCCAATCTTGGCGATTGTCTTATCTGTTGTTATTTTGTTGAGTGGTCTACTTGCCGCGACTAAAATCTCCGTTTCTCAGTTTCCTAAGATTGAAAGTACCTCACTGGTTATTTCTACCCAATATAGTGGTGTATCAGCGCAAACCGTACAAGGGTTTGTAACAGATCCCATAGAACGGGTCGCGATGACAGTTCCGGGTGTTGACTTTGTTGATTCTACAACTATTGCAGGCTCATCCACAGTAACAGCGTGGCTCAAATTAAATCAAAATAGTACAGACGCGATGGCTGAACTCAACTCAAGGCTTAGCCAAATAAAGTTTGAGCTGCCCGAAGGCGCAGAAGACCCTGCTGTTACCGTTTCTCGAGTCGACAGACCCGGTGCAACCTTTTATTTAGATGTTGAGGCACCTGATCTGAGCCGAGCTGAACTCACTGACTTTCTTAGTCGTAAAATCACACCACTACTGTCAGGCATTAATGGCGTGCAGAAAGTAGATTTAGAAGGGGCAAGAAACCCTGCGATGAGAGTGTGGTTAGACCCGATAAAAATGGCCGCATTTAACATTGGCAGTAATGAAGTATATGACGCGATGAAAAGCAATAACGTAGTCGCTTCGCTAGGTCGTGCGAAAAATAATGCGCATGAGATAGATTTCTTAAGTAACGCAACCATGAAAACGGTTAATGACTTTGAAATGATGATCATTAAAAAGTTTGATGGCGGATTCATTCGGTTAATTGATATCGCGAGAGTAGAGAAAGGAGAAGATAGGGGCAGGGTAGATGCTCGAATCAACCAACGTCAAACCATTTACCTGTCTGTTTATCCGCTACCGGGGGCGAATGAAATCGAAATCGGTGATGCGCTGTATGCACAGTTGGAACAAATTAATGCAAGTTTACCGCAAGGCATCAAAATCAATATTAGCTTTGACGGTACACTTTATATGCGAGATGCCTTGCAGGAAATTTTTACAACCTTGCTAGAAACTGTGGTGCTTGTCGGTATTGTTATTCTGTTTCTTATGGGATCTTTTCGCTCGGCGATTGTTCCTTTAGTGACGATACCCATTTCAATTCTAGGCAGTATTGCTGTGATTTTAACGATGGGCTTTTCACTTAATTTACTGACGATTTTAGCGATTGTACTTTCAGTGGGATTGGTCGTTGACGATGCCATCGTAGTGGTTGAAAACGTTGCCAGACACATGCGTCAAGGCAAATCTCGTCTCGCAGCTGCGCTGATAAGTTCCAAAGAGCTGTTTTCACCAATTGTGGCAATGACAATAACTTTGGCCGTAGTGTATGCGCCAATTGGCTTTGTCTCGGGCCTCACGGGCGCTTTATTTAAAGAGTTTGCGTTTACTTTGGCAATCGCTGTTTTCATCTCCGGTATTGTTGCTGTTACTTTATCTCCGGTGATGAGCGCATTTGTGCTCAATGAAGGCGGCGCAGAGAGCAGTTTCACCAAACGGGTAAACCAGTTTTTTGACAGACTCGGGTTGATGTACGCCAAGGTATTAAAAGCAAGCTTTAGGTATAAAGTACAAATCGTTTTCACATCAATTGTCTTGAGCTCTTTGATGGTGCCATTTTATTTGTACTCGGCGAAAGAGTTAGCGCCAGTTGAAGATCAAAGTTCAGTATACATTGTTTCGGATGCACCTCCCGCTTCTACGTTGGCTTATGGTACTGAATATATGTCTAAAGCTGTTGATACTTTGAGTCAAAACCAAGGCATTGAAGCTATTTGGCAAATTATACGCCCGGGCAATGCATTCAGTGGCATCAACTTTGTTGATTTTGAACAAAGAGATGAGTCAGTACAATCCATGCTACCTACATTATATGGGCAGTTATCTCAGATTTCCGGTATTAAAGTGTTCCCGGTTTTGCCCATGCCTTTGCCAACAGCTGGAAAGTTTGACGTGGAGCTTGTGGTGCAATCTCAAGATAGTTATGAAGAAATGTTGAATTATGCATATCAATTGGTTGGTGCGGCATATGAAACGAACATGTTTCTTTTTGTAGATACTGATTTGAAGGTGGATCGGATGCTCGCACATTTTGAATTTAATCATCAACAAATGGCTGATTTGGGGTTGGATGTATCAAATGTTGTTAATCAAGTGTCTTCTTTACTGTCTGAGCAGGCGGTTAATCGGTTTGATGCTGACGGTAAGGCATACCGTGTCATACCTATGGTTGAACATAAAGATCGTCGTTTCGCTGAAGCAGCATTAGGGTTACATATAAAACTACCCAGTGGTGAGCTTATCCAGTTGAGTTCAATCGCGACGCTTAAAGAGAGAGTTGGACCAAGGCAAATGGGGAAATTTAATCAGCAAAATGCATTTAGAATTCTTGGCGGAGTGGCCCCCGGGGTGACGGCGGAGCAGGCACTTAAAGCGCTTGAAGAACAAGCCCGACATATTTTACCTGATGAGTACGCGCTAAATTATGCGGGAAACAGTCGTCAGCTGAGAAAGCAAGGCAATAGCTTTTTAGCGACATTGGGCGTCGCCATTCTAGTAGTCTACTTGGTACTTGCAGTGCAATTTAACAGTTTTAGATCGCCATTGGTAATTTTATTGGGGTCGGTACCGTTAGCGATATCTGGCGCTATGTCATTTAGCTTTTTCAATCTAACAAGTATGAATATCTACGCCCAGATTGGGCTTATTACATTGGTTGGTTTAATCGCAAAAAATGGCATTTTGATCACTGAGTTTGCAAATGAATTATTAGCGCAAGGGAAGTCCAAGAGTGAAGCGATTATTGAAGGGGCGGTAGTCAGGTTAAGGCCTATCATGATGACAACCGCAGCGACCGTGTTGGGGCATTTCCCTTTGGTGTTGGTTACAGGTGCAGGCGCAGAGGCAAGAAATAGCATAGGGATTATTCTGGTTGCTGGTATGTTGATAGGCACAGTGTTCACATTATTTGTGCTGCCGACGGTTTATATGTTACTTGCTAAAAACGTTCAACAGATAAAAAGTGAAAACAGTCAGCTTCTCACTGCGAATAATTAATAGTGATGCTCAGGTAAAAGACGTGTATTGCATCTCTTTTACCTGGGCACTGTAAATAATATCCGAATTGTATATTTGTAATCACTTTTTCTAAAACAAACCAAAATATCATATTGTTTCATTTGGGTGCTTTTAAGCGCTGATATATTCCAAGTATTCAGACCTTTTATTTAATTCGATCCTCTTTTAGTTGGTATGGCAGAGCTGCCATATTTGGTCATTCTACGACTAGATTCTTGTTTTTCCGTCTTTTTTGCTCTTGTCGTTAAAAGTTATTTTAAGTGCTTGACCTCAACTTAACTTAAGGTTTTAGAGTGGCAGTATAAGATTTGAGGCAAGCTGGACTGTAAGGAGCCGCGACTTAAATCGATAACTTATGATTAATTAATGAGGGCTTTAAATGAATATACTGGCATTTGGTGCAAGCAATAGTAAAAAATCAATAAATCAAAAACTGGCTTTCTATGCTGCCACACAAGTGAATGGCGCGACTATTTCTCTAATCGATCTCAATGACTACGAAATGCCAATTTATAGTGAGGACAGAGAGAAGGAGTTTGGTATACCAGAGCTAGCAACTCGGTTTTACAACAAAATAGCAGAGGCCGACTTAATTGTGGTTTCATTTGCAGAATATAATAGTTCATATACTGCCGCTTATAAAAACTTGCTTGACTGGACATCGAGAGTTGGCATGCAAATTTTTCAGCAAAAGCAGGTACTCATGCTGGCCACATCACCGGGGGCAGGGGGAGCAAAAAAGGTTTTATCATCGGCTCAATCATCAGCCAGTAGCTTCAGTGCTAACCTTATTGGCGCTATATCGCTTCCTAGTTTTTATGACAATTTTGACTTAGAAACAAATACGGTTACGAGTGATTCGTTTAATTCTCAGTTAATAGATTCATTTAAGAGTAATGACATTGAGCCTGTTAATTTAAGCAAGCGCCAACAGTAAAGCCGAGGTATACCTATGAATAGCGAGTTACTAGCAAAGTACTTTAATAGAATTAACCTTAAAACTGATGCGGTTGTGGATATTGATTCACTTTTCCATATTCATGAATTGCAACATGAGTTCATCCCTTTTGAGAACCTCGACATTATTGATGGCAACCCCATAGATTTATCTAATGAACATGTATTTAAAAAGCTGGTGGACAAACAGCGGGGAGGATACTGCTACGAATTAAATGGCTTGTTATACCAAGTTTTAAAGACCATTGGCTTTGAGGTGACGCAAGCATTAGGCAGAGTTCATTTGTCAGACAAACCTACAGGGCGAGGGCATCTTATTAATTTAGTATCAATAGAAGGCCAGCAGTGGGTTGTTGATGTAGGGTTTGGTGCAAATACACCGAGAAAACCATTACCTCTTGTTTTTGATCAGGAGTTTAATACCGACAAGCAAGTTTTTCGATTCGTCAAAGACACCACTTTTGGTGTGATGCTACAAAGTAAAATTGAAGGTGGTTGGCAAAGTCTCTACAGCCTTGACATGAGCTATGTCTGTGAGGGAGATATTGAGTATGGTAATCACTTTGCTTCTACCGGCTCTAGTTCTTTATTTACATCGAATATAGTGCTGGTAAAGCGTACAAAATACGGAAAAAATATTCTATTTAATAATAGGCTAAAAATTGACACGCAAGACGAAACCATAGAGACAATATTGGACAGTGAGCAGCTTTTTAATCGAGCCTTGAAAGAGCATTTTGGCATCAAAAAGAAAATTGCTTACGAAAAAATAGCTGGTTACGTCAATTGGGCTGAATAATTTAGAGCGATTAATATGGTGTTGGATCTGATGTAATGAGTTGATTATTGAAAAGAGAGTTAAAATTTTTTGACAAAAAAACCCAGCGATAGCTGGGCTTTTATTATTTTAAAGCTTGTTAAATCTTACAAGCACCGCCTTCGCAGCCATCATCTTCTGGCTCAGGCTTCAACTCGTCTTGTGCATCGGCTGCACCATCGCGAGTATTATGGTAGTAAAGTGTTTTAACACCAAGCTTGTATGCTGTTAGTAAGTCTTTTAGTAACAGCTTCATTGGTACTTTACCGCCTTCAAACTTAGTTGGATCATAGTTTGTGTTTGCAGAAATAGTTTGGTCGACAAACTTTTGCATAATACCAACTAGACCTAGGTAACCATCATTTGAAGGAATATCCCATAGCAATTCATATTGATCTTTAAGCTTTTCGTACTCAGGTACAACTTGCTTTAAGATACCGTCTTTACTTGCTTTTACGCTGATATGGCCTCGAGGTGGTTCAATACCATTCGTTGCGTTAGAGATTTGAGAAGAGGTCTCTGAAGGCATCAGTGCTGATAGCGTAGAGTTTCTCATTCCATACTCTTGGATACTTGCTCTTAGCGAATCCCAATCAAGGTGTAACGGCTCATCACAAATTGCATCGATGTCTTTTTTGTAAGTATCGATTGGCATAATACCTTGTGAATACGTCGTCTCATTGAACATAGGGCAAGCACCGCGCTCTTTTGCTAGTTCGTTTGACGCTTTCATTAAGTAGTACTGAATTGCTTCAAATGTTTTGTGTGTTAGGGCATTTGCGCTGCCATCTGAGTATTTCTTACCATTTTTAGCAAGGTAGTAAGCGTAGTTGATAACACCAATACCTAGCGTACGACGTCCCATTGTTGCTGTGTGCGCTGCTGGCACTGGGTAATCTTGGAAATCAAGTAGGTTATCAAGTGCACGAACCGCTAGCTCAGCAAGTTCTTCAAGCTCTGAAAGGTCGTTAATCGCGCCTAAGTTAAATGCAGACAAGGTACACAGTGCGATTTCGCCTTCTGCATCATTTACATTATTTAGTGGCTTAGTAGGAAGCGCTATTTCCAAACATAAGTTTGATTGACGGATTGGCGCAACTTTTGAGTCAAATGGGCTATGTGTATTACAGTGGTCAACATTTTGTAAGTAAATACGACCAGTACTAGCACGCTCTTGCGCGAACATTGAAAACAGTTCAATCGCTTTGATGCGTTTTTTACGAATAGACTCGTCTTGCTCGTATTTTAGGTATAGCTCTTCGAATAGTGCTTGATCTTCGAAGAATGCATCATATAGCCCCGGAGTATCAGACGGGCTGAATAGGGTAATGTAGTCATCTTTTAATAGACGCGTATACATCGTTTTATTGAATTGTACGCCGTAGTCTAAGTGACGAACACGGTTTTCTTCAACACCACGGTTGTTTTTCAGAACAAGTAGGTTTTCTACTTCTAAATGCCACAATGGGTAGAATAGTGTTGCAGCGCCACCACGCACACCGCCTTGTGAACAGCTTTTTACTGCTGTTTGGAAGTGCTTGTAGAATGGAATACAGCCAGTATGGAAAGCTTCACCGTTACGAATAGGGCTACCTAGCGCACGAATACGGCCGGCATTAACACCAATACCAGCTCGCTGGCTCACATACTTCACGATTGCAGAAGAAGTTGCATTGATTGAGTCCAAGCTATCATCACACTCGATTAGTACACATGAACTAAACTGGCGCGTAGGTGTGCGTACACCCGCCATAATAGGCGTTGGTAATGAAATTTTAAATTGTGAAACTGCGTCGTAAAAACGCTTAATATAGTCAAGACGAGTTTCTTTTTCATAATCTGAGAACAGGCTTGCTGCAACTAGCATGTATAGAAACTGCGCGCTCTCATAGATTTCACCTGTCACACGGTTTTGTACCAGGTATTTACCTTCAAGCTGTTTAACCGCAGCGTAGCTGAATGTCATATCGCGGCTGTGGTCGAGGTATTCATTTAGCTCGTTAAGCTCTTCACGGGTGTAGTCTTTCAATAGGTGTTCGTCGTAGCGCTTATCTTCAACCAGCTTGGCTACATGATCGTATAAATGTGGTGGCTCAAATTGACCGTAAGCTTTCTTTCTTAAATGGAACACTGCAAGACGTGCTGCTAGATATTGATAATCGGGTGTATCTTTTGAAATTAAATCAGCAGCTGCTTTAATGATTGTTTCATGGATATCTTCAGTACGGATCCCATCGTAAAATTGGATATGAGACTTCAATTCCACTTGAGAGACTGAAACATTGTCTAGGCCTTCGGCAGCCCAAGTTATCACACGATGGATTTTATCTAAATCAAGCGGCTCTTTACGACCGTTTCTTTTACTGACAGATAATTGTTGGTTCATAAGCTATGCCTGTATTCCCAAATTCTTATATTGGCTAGGAAATCACCACTAGATATGGTGCCTATTTGAAAGTGCATCACAAGATAGTGTGGTTATTTATATTTTGCAATAGAACAACTTCACTCAAATTGTGGATAACATTGGGATAAAATTAGCGTGTTAGTGTTTACTAACCTTCTGTTATCCACGAAGTCTGCGTGCGTAAAAAAATCAACTTCAGTTCGGTGATTTTTGTCTTTTTTTAACAAAAAAACTGAATGATTTTTTTATGTTCAATTTATTGCCCAATAAAGTGTAAGACACAATATGTAGTGTCTCAAATTATAATTTTTCACTATATGTGCGAAATTAACTCTTTTGGTTGCTTTAAGTTTAACTCGGCTTGCCAAGAAAGAGCTTCTTCAAGAGAAGGAATGAACCCCCATAAAGCAGTGACTGAGCGCATCTTCGCTGCTTTAGCTGCTTCTATATCACGTTGTGCATCACCAACATAAGTACACTGTGTTGCCGTGACACCAAGTTTTTCGGCTGCATATAGCAGTGGATCTGGGTGTGGTTTAGCAACTTTTAGCGTATCTCCACACACAACTGCTTTAATGTCTTTTAATGCATCTATTTTTGCAAGAAGTGGGAAAGTCAAAAACTCAGGCTTGTTTGTGACTATACCAACAGCGATATTTTGCTCATACAACGATTTTAGCATGTCGGTAATACCGTCAAAGCAATGGCTGTGAACAGAAATATTTTGTTCATAATAGTCTAAGACTTGCTTCCTTAAAGAAGCAAAGTCGTAGTCGACCAGTTTGTCTTTAAAGCCTACTTCTAATAGGGCTTTTACTCCATTAGAGATTGCGGGGCTATATTCATTTTTGGGTAAAGTCGGTAATCCATGCTCTTCGAGCACGTGATTTAATGCAGCCCCGAGGTCGTCACTGGTATCTAATAGCGTACCATCTAAATCGAACAGAACGGCTTTGGTCATGCTAATTTCTCAAAGTGAAGTAAGTAGTTCACACTGACATCTTTGGTCAGCGTAAATGTCTTAGTGAAAGGGTTATAACTGATACCAGCAGCGTTGCGTACTTTTAAACCATGTTCTTCGGCCCACCCAATTAGCGTCGACGGTCGAATGAATTTGTTGTGATCATGAGTGCCTTCAGGCACCATTTTTAATACTTTTTCGGCAGCGACCACAGCAAGTAAGTAGGCTTTGTGTGTTTTATTTAAAGTAGAGAAAAAGACACTGGCCCCGGGTTTTGCTGCCTGTGCAACGGCGCCAATAATCGCTGCTGGATCTGGCACGTGTTCTAGCATTTCCATACAAGTGACGACATCAAATTCTTCTGTATGTTGCTGCGCAAATACTTCGGCGGGGATCTTTTGATAATCCACATCTATTCCGCTTTCTAGACTGTGCAATTTGGCTACGTTTAGTGGTTCTTGACCCATGTCGATACCTGTGGCTTGTGCCCCAAGTTTTGCCATGCTTTCTGTTAGGATCCCGCCTCCGCAACCGACATCTAGTACTTTTTTAGAAAACAAGCCTGCGCTTTTATCATTAATAAAGTCCAATCTCAATGGGTTGATGTCATGTAGCGGTTTAAATTCTCCCTCGGTATCCCACCATCGCTCAGCGATTTCTTCAAATTTTGCGATTTCTTGGTGATCTACATTTTGATGTTCGGTCATAAAAAGCTTCCTCGTTTATCTGGGCGCATTGTATTGGCTATTTATAAAAATACCAGACATTTTACGACTGCAAATTGAATTTAACTGTGTTACTATCGGCAGCCGAATAAATAATAACTTAACCCTTTGTTGCTAATAGTTTGACACAAAAGGGCAAGACTCTGAAGGAAAGTGGTATCAAATGACTGATCTCGCCAATGAAATCCTCCCGGTCAATATTGAAGATGAATTGAAAAATTCATACCTAGATTACGCGATGAGTGTAATTGTAGGGCGTGCATTGCCAGACGTACGTGACGGACTAAAACCAGTTCACCGTCGTGTACTTTTCGCAATGAACGAGCTACGTAATGACTGGAATAAACCTTATAAAAAATCAGCTCGTGTAGTCGGTGACGTCATCGGTAAATACCACCCTCATGGTGATAGTGCAGTATACGATACTATCGTACGTATGGCGCAGCCGTTTTCTTTGCGCTATATGTTGGTAGACGGCCAAGGTAACTTCGGTTCTGTAGATGGTGACTCAGCTGCAGCAATGCGTTATACCGAAGTACGTATGGCTAAAATGTCTCACGAACTACTTGCTGATTTAGAGAAAGAAACTGTTGATTATGTGCCAAACTACGATGGTACTGAGCAAATTCCCGATGTATTGCCGACCAAGGTTCCAAACTTATTGGTAAACGGTTCATCAGGTATCGCAGTTGGTATGGCGACAAATATTCCGCCACACAATCTAACAGAAGTTATCAATGGCTGTTTGGCTATTATTCAAAATCCAGATCTCACCATTGAAGAGCTAATGGAATATATCCCTGGCCCTGATTTCCCAACTGCGGCAATTATCAGTGGTAAAAAAGGGATTGAGCAAGCTTATAAAACGGGTCGTGGTAAAGTTTATATCCGCGCACGTGCTGAGATTGAGACGGACGAAAAAACGGGCAAAGAAACAATCATTGTCCATGAGATCCCGTATCAAGTAAACAAAGCGCGTCTTATTGAAAAAATCGCCGAGTTAGTAAAAGATAAAAAAGTTGAAGGGATCAGTGCATTACGTGATGAGTCGGATAAAGACGGAATGCGTATTGTCATTGAGATCAAGCGTGGAGAAGTGGGAGAGGTTGTATTAAATAACCTATACGCTCAAACGCAGCTTCAAACTGTGTTCGGTATGAACATGGTTGCGCTAGACAATAACCAGCCCAAGTGTTTCAACTTAAAAGAAATGCTAGAGGCGTTTGTTATCCACCGTCGCGAAGTTGTGACACGTCGTACTGTATTTGACTTGCGTAAAGCAAGAGACAGAGCACATACACTTGAAGGCTTGGCAATCGCCCTTGCGAATATAGATCCTATTATCGAACTTATTCGAAAGTCACCAACTCCATCAGAGGCCAAGGCTGCGTTGACTTCACGCGCATGGGAGCTAGGTTCAGTAGCACCCATGTTAGAGCGTGCTGGTGAGCAAAATGTTGCTAGACCTGACTGGTTAGCGGATGAACTTGGTATTAGAGATGGTCAGTACTATCTATCCGAGCAACAGGCACAAGCAATTCTAGACTTACGCTTACATAAGCTAACCGGTCTTGAGCATGAGAAGATCTTAGGTGAGTACCAAGAGCTTCTTGATTTGATTGCAGAGCTACTATTTATTCTTTCTTCACCAGAGCGTCTAATGGAAGTTATCCGTGACGAATTGGTTGAAATTAAAGAAGTATACGGCGATGAACGCCGGACAGAAATCACAGCAGCCGCTCATGACATCAGCTTAGAAGACCTGATTAACGAAGAAGACGTTGTAGTAACGCTTTCACACGAAGGGTATGTAAAGTACCAGCCATTATCAGATTACGAAGCACAGCGCCGTGGTGGTAAAGGTAAAGCGGCGACTAAGATGAAAGATGAAGACTTTATCGAGCGTCTACTTGTTGCCAATACCCATGACACGATATTGTGCTTCTCGACAGCGGGCCGACTGTATTGGCTAAAAGTTTATCAACTCCCATTGGCGTCGCGTCAAGCACGTGGTAAGCCGATAGTAAACTTATTGCCATTGGAAGCTGACGAGCGAATTACGACAATTCTTCCAGTTCGAGAATACGAAGAAGACAAATATGTCTTGATGGCAACAGCAAATGGTACTGTTAAGAAGACGCCATTGACTGCCTACAGTCGACAGCGTGCAAGTGGTATCATTGCAATCAATCTTAATGAAGGTGACAACCTAATTGGTGCAGATATCACTGATGGCAGCAATGACATCATGCTATTTACTGATCACGGTAAGGTTGTACGTTTCAATGAAAAGTTACGCGACTCTGAGACTGGTGAAGTGAAACTTGACCCTGAAACGGGTGAAGAAATGTTAGCCTTGCGTCCAATGGGTCGTACTGCGACCGGTGTTCGTGGTATCAAGATGCCTGACGGCGTGAAAGTTGTGTCTTTAATTGTACCAAAGAATGATGGTGCAATTTTGACTGTAACAGAAAACGGTTATGGTAAACGCACTCCTCTTGATGAGTACCCAGCTAAGAGTCGTGCTACACAAGGTGTTGTATCTATCAAAGTTACTGAGCGTAATGGTAACGTGGTTGGTGCAGTCCAAGTAGAAGATAACAATGAGATTATGCTTATCTCTAACCGTGGTACTTTGGTTAGAACACGCGTAAATGAAGTCTCTACAGTTGGTCGTAACACGCAAGGTGTTATTTTGATCCGTACTATAGAAGACGAGCAAGTTGTTGGGCTTCAGCGCATCGAAGAAATTGAAGTAGATGACATAGAAGACGCCGTTGTAGATGATGCAACTGGCGAAGAAGCACCACCAAGTGCACCAGAACAAGATTCTGAATAATACAAAAGCGGCTTAGGCCGCTTTTTTATTAAAAAAATTCAACCAACCAAGATGATTTAGTCCAGAATTTTGTTTTATCTGACCCCGTATTTGATGTAAATTCATAGATTGAAAATTTTATTTCCGTGTCGCGCTGTACAAACTTTATTTGTGCTATTTGAGCGACACGTTTTATTTGGAATGAGGAAAATATGACTGTTTATAACTTTTGTGCAGGTCCTGCTATGTTGCCACCCGCCGTTATGGAGAAAGCGCAAGCTGAGTTCATTAACTGGCAGGGGTTGGGCGTATCTGTTATGGAGATCAGCCACCGTTCAAAGCCATTTTTAAAACTGGCAGAAGAATGTGAAGCGAGCCTGAGAAGGTTAATGAATATCTCGGATGAATTTGAAGTGTTATTCATGCATGGTGGTGGTAGAGGGCACTTTTCAGCTGTGCCTTTGAATCTGCATTTAGATAATGCGCCTGGCGTGTATGTAGAAAATGGCATTTGGTCTGTGGGTGCGACCAAAGAGGGCGCTAAATTTACACAAGTAGAATCAGTTGACATTCGCACCGACAAAGATGGTCAATTTGATATTTTGCCAGTGTCAGAATGGCCACTACCACAAAACGCATCATTTATTCATTATTGCCCAAATGAAACCATTGATGGTATAGAAATATTTGAAGTACCTAAGCATCCTACAGCACCTATTGTTGCCGATATGTCTTCAATGATTCTCTCTCGCGAAATCAACGTAGATGATTTTGATTTGATTTATGCTGGCGCGCAAAAGAATATTGGTCCTTCAGGTTTAAGTATCGCAATTATTCGAAAGTCGTTACTTGAAAGAGAAGGCCTGCCAAAGCCTGCAATTTTAGATTATGCCATCGAAGCAAAGCAAAATAGCATGTACAACACACCCCCAACTTATGCTTGGTATTTAGCAGCCGAAGTATTTAAGTATCTAGAGACAATTGGCGGTGTGCCAGCGATGGAGAAACATAACAAAGAAAAAGCTGCGCTTTTATACGACTATATTGATAGCTCTGACTTTTACTACAACAAAGTGGCTGAGTCTTGTCGTTCATTGATGAACGTCCCATTTTGGTTAAAAGATGATGCCTTAAATGACACCTTCCTGCAGCAAGCCGAAGAGCACGGTTTAATGGCACTTGAAGGCCACCGGTTTGTTGGTGGTATGCGTGCTAGCATCTACAATGCGATGCCAAAAGAAGGTATCGAAGCACTTATCGCATTTATGAAAAAGTTCGCCAAGGAGCATAGTTGATGGAACAGTTACCTTTAAAACCAATTAAAAAAGTGTCAGGTTCAGTTACATTACCGGGCTCAAAAAGTTTATCGAACCGTATTTTATTGCTCGCTGCATTGTGTGACGGCGTCACTGAAGTGCGCAATTTACTTGATAGCGATGATATTCGTCATATGCTCGCTGCACTTGACGTTATGGGTGTTAAAGTTGAACTAAACGACGACAAAACGGTTGCACTGGTGCACGGTAATGGCGGACAGTTTAAAACGCCATCTGAACCTTTGTTTTTAGGTAACGCTGGCACTGCATTTCGACCATTAACAGCTGTTTTGGCCGCGACACAAGGTAAGTTCACGCTTACGGGTGAGCCGAGAATGGAAGAGCGCCCAATTGGTCACCTTGTTGATGCTTTGGATGCACTCGGGGCAGATGTTACTTATCTTAAAAATGAACACTACCCTCCATTAGATATTGTAGGCAAAAAGCTGCAAGGTGGAACAGTTGAAATTGACGGAAGTATCTCAAGTCAGTTTTTAACTGCATTGTTGATGGCAGCGCCGATATTTGATGGAGACAGTGAGATTAAAATCTCTGGAGAGTTGGTCTCCAAGCCTTATATTGATATTACGTTAGGTGTTATGAGGCAGTTCGGTGTCGTCGTTGAACACGATAACTACCAAGTATTCTATGTCAAAGGGCAACAGGGTTATACATCGCCTAAAAGTATAATGGTTGAAGGCGATGCGTCGTCTGCTTCTTACTTTGTTGCGGCTGCTGCTATTGCTGGTGGTGAAATCGAGATCAATGGTGTAGGTAAATCGAGCGTTCAAGGTGATATTGGCTTTGCAAAAGTAATGGAACAAGTGGGTGCGAAAATTGAGTGGTTTGACGAGAAGCTTATTGTCAAAAAAGGCCAGTTAATGGGGGTGGATATTGATGCAAATGCGATCCCGGATGCGGCTATGACACTTGCAACAGTGGCATTATTTGCAGAAGGTAAAACAGCTATTCGCAATATTTACAACTGGCGAGTTAAAGAAACGGACCGGTTATATGCCATGGCGACAGAACTCCGTAAAGTTGGCGCTGAAGTTGTTGAAGGTGAGGACTTTATTGAAATTACGCCACCAGAAGAGTTTAAACTTGCAGAGATCGACACTTATAATGATCACCGGATCGCAATGTGCTTTTCAATGGTGTCTGTAGGTGGGCAGCCTGTCACCATCAATGACCCTGGGTGTACTGCCAAAACTTTCCCGACGTACTTTGACGTATTGGCATCAATTTCACATCATTAATTTTCTGTAAAAAGAGCGTGTTTCTTACACGCTCTCATACCTATAAAAGATACAAATTCGACAATAGAACAAAAAGTTACATGTTGATAAGGATCTATTCAGCAAACTTGCGTATAATGGGCGCCGATTTATATAAGGTGTGCATTTCAGGAGGTTTTAATGCAGGCTGCAATGCCCGTAATCACCGTAGACGGCCCAAGCGGTTCTGGCAAAGGGACTGTTTGTCGCTTGTTGGCTGAGAAACTAAATTGGGATGTATTAGATAGTGGCGCAATATATCGCGTGTTATCTATTGCAGTGTTACATCACCAAATTGCTCTGGATAATGAAGAAGCGCTTGTGCCTCTGGCTGCGAATCTTGATGTCCAATTTGTGATTGATAGTGCGTCAAAGAAGTCTAAAATCGTACTAGAAGGTGAAGATGTAACGAACACTATTCGAAACGAAGAAGTAGGTGCCACAGCGTCCAAAATAGCAATGCTTCCACGCGTTAGGGAAGCGCTCCTTCGCAGGCAGCGTGCGTTCAGAACAGAAAACGGCCTTATCGCGGACGGCAGAGATATGGGTACTGTTGTTTTTCCATCAGCTGAATTAAAAATCTATCTTACAGCGAGTGCCGAAGAGCGAGCTAAGAGACGCTTTAATGAGTTGAAGGAAAAGGGCCTTGATGTTACAATTGAGGGCCTTTTAGAAGATATTAAAGCGCGTGATGAGCGAGATATGAATAGAAAGGTGGCGCCGCTAGTGCCAGCTGACGATGCTATTCATATTGATACCACGACTTTAGATGCTGACCAAGTGTACCAGCAAGTGCTTAAACTTGTTGATGAAGCTGTCTTGGCAGGTAAACTTCCAAAAGTTAGCTAATTTTTCATAGCACTGGCAGGGCTGCTGGTGTTTTTTTAACTACCCCATGCGGCATGGTTGCTTATTGGTACATTTATATATGAGACGTATTTAGTATGTCAGAAAATTTTGCGCAGTTATTTGAAGAAAGCCTAAAGGGTTTTGAAGCAGAGCAAGGCTCTATCGTTAAAGGTACTGTTATTTCAATCGAGAACAACATCGTTCTTGTTGATGCTGGCCTTAAGTCTGAAAGTGCAATCCCTGCAGAGCAATTCAAAAATGCTGCTGGTGAACTAGAAGTTGCTGTTGGCGACGAAGTAGACGTAGCACTAGACGCAATCGAAGACGGTTTCGGTGAAACTATCCTTTCTCGTGAGAAAGCGAAGCGTCACGAAGCTTGGATCCGTCTTGAGAAAGCATGTGAAGACCAAGAGACTGTTATCGGTGTTATCAACGGTAAAGTTAAAGGTGGTTTCACTGTTGAAGTTGATTCAATCCGTGCTTTCCTACCTGGTTCACTTGTTGATGTTCGTCCTGTACGTGACACTGCTCACCTTGAAGGTAAAGAGCTTGAATTCAAAGTGATCAAGCTTGACCAGAAGCGTAACAACGTTGTTGTTTCTCGCCGTGCAGTTATCGAATCTGAGAACTCACAAGAGCGTGAAGAACTTCTTGCTAACCTTGTTGAAGGTCAAGAAGTTAAAGGTATCGTTAAAAACCTTACTGACTACGGTGCATTCGTAGATCTAGGCGGTGTTGACGGTCTACTTCACATCACTGATATGGCTTGGAAGCGTGTTAAGCACCCATCTGAGATCGTAAATGTTGGTGACGAAATCGCTGTTAAAGTACTTAAATTCGACAAAGAGAAGACTCGTGTTTCTCTAGGTCTTAAGCAACTTGGCGAAGATCCTTGGGCAGCAATCGCTGGTCGTTACCCAGAAGGCGCTAAGCTTACTGGTCGCGTAACTAACCTAACTGATTACGGTTGTTTCGTTGAGATCGAAGAAGGCGTTGAAGGTCTAGTACACGTTTCTGAAATGGACTGGACTAACAAGAACATCCACCCTTCAAAAGTTGTTTCACTAGGTGATACTGTTGAAGTAATGGTTCTTGAAATTGACGAAGAGCGTCGTCGTATTTCTCTTGGTCTTAAGCAGTGTAAAGCTAACCCTTGGCAGGAATTTGCTCGTCTACAGAACAAAGGCGACCAAGTTACTGGTAAGATCAAGTCAATCACTGACTTCGGTATCTTCATCGGTCTTGACGGCGGCATCGACGGTCTTGTACACCTTTCTGACATCTCTTGGAACACTCCAGGCGAAGAAGCTGTACGTGAGTACAAGAAAGGCGACGAGATCACTGCAATCGTTCTTCAAGTTGACCCAGAGCGTGAGCGTATCTCACTAGGCGTTAAGCAAATCGAAGCAGATCCTTTCAATAACTACCTAGACGCAAACAAAAAAGGTGCTATTGTTAAAGGTAAAGTGACTGAAGTTGACGCGAAAGGCGCAACTGTAGAGCTTATTGAAGGTGTTGAAGGTTACATCCGTGTAGCTGACATCGCTCAAGAGCGCGTTGAAGATGCAACTTCTGTTGTTTCTGCAGGTGACGAAATTGAAGCTAAATTTGTAGGTGTTGACCGTAAGAACCGTGCGATCAGCCTATCAGTTAAAGCTATCTTCGAAGCTGAAGAGAAAGAAGCGCTAGAGAAGCTGAAGAAAGAAGAGCCTGCATTCGAAAATGCAATGGCAGCAGCTTTCAAAAATGCTCAAAAAGACTAATTTTTAAGTCTAATCAAGAAGGGCACTTTAGCCCTTCTTTTTTTATTTAAAGGAAACGTTATGACAAAGTCTGAATTAATAGAAAAACTTGCTGAACAGCATGCACATGTTCCTGTAAAAGACGTAGAAAATGCAGTAAAAGAAGTTTTAGAACAAATGGCGGGTTCACTATCTGGTTCTGATAGAATTGAAATCCGTGGCTTTGGCAGTTTCTCTCTGCACTATCGCTCACCTAGAACTGGTCGTAACCCTAAAACAGGCGAAACGGTTGAACTAGATGGTAAGTATGTGCCACATTTTAAACCTGGTAAAGAATTAAGAGATCGCGTTAACGCCAGTCTCGAAGGGTAATTGGAGTACCTAGTTTGGTTCGAGTTGTAAAAAAGGGACTACTTTTGGTGTTGCTTTTAGTGGCGTTTGTAGTAGGCACACAAAATCCGAATGTTGTTGAAGTAAACTTTATCGTTGCAAGTGCCGAAATGCCGTTAGCGACACTACTGAGTTTATGTCTATTTACAGGTATAATTCTTGGTGTTTTGTTTAACTTGGGCTCAATAGTAAGGTTAAAACGAAAGAATAGTCAGTTACATAAAACAAATAACTTATTATTGAATAAAGATCAAAGCCACCCATGATCGAGCTTTTGTTCTTGCTGCTTCCTGTTGCCGCTGCTTATGGTTATGTAATGGGAAAGAACAGTGCTAAAAATTTGGCACATGAGCAAAATAGAAAAATCACATCTGAATACAGTAAAGGCCTGAAATTCTTACTTGATAGAGAAGAAGATCAGGGTCTTGAGCATTTAATTAAATTATTAGAAGTATCCGCAGACTCCGTAGAGCACTACCTCACTTTGGCCACGCTGTTTAGAAAACGCGGCGAATTGGATAGAGCAATTAAAATCCATGAACTTCTTATAGAACAGCCCAATTTAGACATTGAGTTGGTAAAGTCATGTCGGCTTGAACTTGCAAAAGATTATATAATGGCAGGTTTGTTAGATGGGGCTGAATCAAATTTAGTTGTTTTGGTTAAAGCTGGTTTTGAAGATGCATTGGAACCCATGATTCAGCTGTACTCACAAACACGGGATTGGCAAAAAGGGGTGAATATGTATGAGGCGTATTCAGAACTTTTTAGCGATAAAGCAAGCTGTGCAGCGATAGCAAACTTCTATTGTGAAGTTGCCCTTGAGTCCAGTGATACTCAATATTTGGAGAGGGCAACCAAGCTTAACCATCAGGCGATCAGGCCACTTTATGAGCTTGGTTTAGACGCGCATGAGCGCCAAGACAATGTTAAAGCCATTTACTATTGGCGAAAGTTAACTTCTGAGTTTCCTCAAATTGCCCCTCTTGTTGTTCATGACCTTCAATCTTGCTATGCATCTTTAAATATTTCAGATGACTTTTATGGGTTGATTGAAGAGCTATTACCTAACGCTGGTGTAACGATAAAAATAAAACACTGTCAGGGGTTAGTAGAATCTGGAAGAGTAGCTGAAGCGATAGAGTTTTTAACTGATAGTTTAAAAAGAGAGCCTTCAATTAGAGGCTTTAGTTATCTATTACAGTTATTGAGTACCAAAAATGTAAAGATCCAAGATGTGCTAGAAGAGATAGATCATCTAGTGACATCTTATATATCCACAAAACCTGACTATCAGTGCAATAAATGTGGCTTTACGAGCCATAAGCTATACTGGTTATGCCCATCTTGTAAGACTTGGGAGTCAGTTGTACCAAGTCGGGGATTAGATGGATATTAATATTGTATGTGATTCTTTTAAAAGAAAATTAAGGTAATTATGTCAAATATTGAACTAAAAAAAGTGCTAATTGCATTGGATTACGATGACGAAAATGCGGCGTTAGCGTTTGTGTCTCAGCTTTCTCCAAACGAGTGTAGACTAAAAGTAGGTAAAGAGATGTTTACTTATTTTGGACCTCAGTTTGTTAAAAAGCTGGTAGACCTTGGATTTGACGTATTTCTAGACCTGAAGTTCCACGACATTCCGAATACGGTTGCAAAGGCCGTGACTGCGGCTGCAGAGTTGGGCGTATGGATGGTTAACGTGCATGCAAGCGGTGGCACTGAAATGATGAGTAAAGCGAAAGAAGCTTTAAGCAAATATGGTGAAAAAGCGCCATTACTTATCGCCGTAACCGTGCTGACCAGTATGGATCAAGCTCAGCTTGATAAGTTAGGAATTGATAAAACACCGCAAGAGCAAGTGCTCTACCTTGCAAAACTTGCTAAAGAGTCGGGATTAGATGGCGTTGTTTGTTCTGCTCAAGAAGCTGAATCTCTCAAGGCTGAGCTAGGTAGCGAGTTTAAGTTGATCACTCCCGGTATTAGACCAGCAGGTAGTGATGCAGGTGATCAAAAGCGTATTATGACACCTGCAAAAGCAATCGCAGCTGGCAGTGATTATTTGGTTATTGGCAGACCAATTACCAAAGCAGAAGATCCTGCTCAGGCGCTTCGAGAGATTAACCAGAGTATTGCTTAAACAAAATCAGATTTTTGGTTAAGGCTAATTCCAGCCTTAACCCTTTTCCTCATAAACTCTTCCGGATATTTAAATCTAATCTCTTTGTTGATACGTATATCTCTGTCAAATATTGATTTTACGGGCAGGGTACTAACGCGTCATGAGCAATGCACTATATTGGTTTACCGATGATCTAAGGCTTCAAGATAATCTTACCTTAAACTCAACCCTTTACGCGTGTAAAAACATCCTTTTTATTTATGTGTTTGACCAAGCGCTCTTTATGCCGACCAACTATAGTCATGTTCACCTTGGTCCAAAGCGGGAGCAGTTTATAAACGACAGCCTAATTGATATAGCTGAGCAGCTGCAACAATTGGGGTATGAGTTACATGTGTTTCAAGGAAATTCAAGGGATGTATTAAATCAAGTAATCGAACAGACAGATATAGACATAGTGGGCTGTCATGCAGGAGCAGGGTATTATGAGCAAGCATTACTGAGTGATATAAAATCTGATAATGGGTGTGTACGTTTTATACATCAGCACAACAACTTGTTGTTTGGTCCTCAGCAGTTGAATGACCAAGATTTGAGTGGCTCTTTTTCAAAATTTAGGAAAAAGGTGGACAAATTAGCTACCACTGAGCCAACAGAAGATGTTTTTTCGGATACGTTACCATTACCCTTAAATTTAAAAGTTTTTAATTCAAAAAACTATCAACTGGAAAGTCAATACTCAATAGGTCATCACCAATTTATAGGAGGAGAACGAGCAGCTCAAAATCACCTTGAGGAATACTTTTCAAAACCAGCGGCTTCCACATATAAGCTGACTCGAAATGCATTAGATGGAAAATACAGTTCAACTAAATTTAGCCCTTACCTGTGTGTTGGCAACTTGTCACCAAGGCAAATAATTAACCATTTAATGCAGTATGAAAAAGAGAATGGAACAAATGAGTCAACCCAATGGATACGATTTGAGTTGATGTGGAGAGATTTCTTCCATCATAAAGCCATGTTAAAAGGTCCAATGTTGTTCAAGTTTTCAGGCGCGCAGGGTGTTCGCCCCTTGACAAGTTATTACCCTCAGCGATTTAAAAGCTGGTGTTGCGGTACAACTCAGTACCCACTCGTGAATGCTTTTATGAAGGAGTTAAATGAGACAGGATTCATGTCTAATCGAGGTAGGCAAATAGTTGCTAGCTGTTTGGTCAACGAGCTTCAAGTAGATTGGCGTTATGGTGCAGCGTATTTCCAACAGCAACTGATTGACTATGATGTTGCTTCAAATTGGGGGAACTGGCAGTACATTGCAGGTGTTGGCGATGACCCCAGAGGTGGTCGGCATTTCAATATCGAAAAACAAACTCAAATGTATGATCCTGATGGATCTTTTCAAAAGAAATGGCTCTGCGGATCAGAACCAAGTCTGGTAGATGTAGATATGGTCGATTGGCCAGTAATGAGAACCGACAATGGGCGTTAGTCTAGTGTGGTTAAAGAGAGATCTGCGACTCAAGGATCATGCTGCATTGCACAAAGCTACTCAATCGGGTAGTCCAGTTTTACTTTTTTACTGCTTTGAACCTAATGTAGTAAAAGATAAGCATACATCACGCCGCCACCTTAGGTTTATTACACAGTCGCTAGAAGACATCGCACAAAATATCCCTTCTGGAAGTTTGTATTGTGCCTACGGAGAAATCCTAGACGTGCTAGAGCAGATCAACCAACAGGTGGGTATTGATGGCTTATATTCCCATCAAGAGATTGGACTTGGTTTAACATTTGATAGAGATAAGCAGGTCTCTCAGTGGTGCGATGAATGTGATATTACTTGGTTAGAGTTTCCTCAAGGGGCGGTGGTCCGGGGTCTTACAATGCGAACTTACTGGGACAAACATTGGCAACAAGTGATGCGCGGCCAGCTATACGACGTCGATTGCAATCAGGTTAATTGGTTTTCAGGAGGTAACCATTTCAACAGACATGTTGATTTAGCACGCTTTAAATATGAAGAAGATGCAGCTGATTTTCAAAAAGGTGGAGAAACTCAAGCTTGGTATGTGATCGACTCTTTTTTTGACTATCGGGGGAAGGAGTATGCTTTTTCTTTGTCGAGCCCTGAAAAGTCGCAGAAACACTGTTCTAGGCTATCGGCTCATCTGGCCTGGGGGAATGTGAGCTTGAAACAGGTATACCAATCGGTTTTGGCTAATTGGAAGAAGCCACAATGGCGGCGCTCACTCGTCGCTTTTACATCGAGGCTACATTGGCACTGTCATTTCATTCAGAAATTTGAGAGCGAGTGCGAGATGGAGTTTAGGTGTGTTAACCGCGCCTTTGAGGGCATGCCAAGGATTGCAGGTGATCAATTCACCGTGAGGCTTCGGGCTTGGGAAACTGGGCATACCGGTATACCTATGGTTGATGCTTGCATGCGAAGCTTAATCAAAACAGGATACTTAAACTTTAGAATGCGAGCCATGTTGGTGAGTTTTTTATGCCACCACTTAGAGCTAGATTGGCGAGCGGGAGTTGCGCATTTAGCCAAATTATTTTTAGATTTTGAACCCGGGATCCACTACAGCCAGTTTCAAATGCAAGCTGGCGTCACAGGGATAAATACCATACGGATCTACAATCCAGTTAAACAGGGCCAAGAGAAAGATCCCGAGGGCATATTTGTCAAAAAATGGGTACCGGAACTGTCCAATATTCCAGCTCCTTTGGTGCACTCTCCTTGGGACTTATCGGAAATGGAGCAATTGATGTATGGCATTGAGATTGGTTCTGATTATCCGTCGCCGATTATAAATTTAAAAGAAAGTTATACCAAAGCACAAGCCTTGTTATGGCACTGGAAAAAACGAGAAGACGTCACAATGGAGTCGAAACGTATTTTGGCGACGCATGTAAGGGAAAGGTAATGCACAAGAAACTGAACTTACCTTCGAAAATTTGCCCTGTGTGCATGCGTTCATTTTACTGGCGGAAAAAGTGGGCAAGGGATTGGTCTAATGTAAAGTACTGTTCGAAACGCTGTGCGTTGAACCGCGTTAAAGAGAGTTAATAAATTATGGCTAAAACCTATCAAACGCTTCGACTTATATTGGGCGATCAACTCAACGCCAGTCATTCATGGTACAAGACTATAAATGACAGTACGTTGTACGTGATAGCAGAGTTGCACCAAGAGACAAGTTATGTGAAACACCATGTTCAGAAAGTCTGTGCATTTTTTGCCGCAATGCAGGAGTTCTCGCATGCGCTTAAAAAAGCGGGCCATCATGTTGTTCATTTAACGCTAGATGACACTCTGCCTCATGAGGATTTACCAGCGTTATTAGGTGCACTGTTTGAAAAATACGCGATAGAGACTTTTGAATATCAGCTGCCCGATGAGTATCGGCTCCGCACACAGCTGAGTGACTTTTGCGCGTACTGTAAATTGAGTACCCGAGGATATGAAACAGAGCACTTTTATTTATCCGATAGTGAATTAACGACCTATTTCAGCGCTGGAAAGAAGCACCGGTTGGAAGCTTTTTATCGAAAAATGCGGGTTAGGTTTAATATCCTTATGAATAATGGACAACCTGCGGGAGGAGAGTGGAATTTCGACACTAGTAACCGTAATAAACTAAAACAAAAAGATTTATCTCATATCCCAGAGCCTTTGGTGTTTGCAAATGATGTGAGTGATATATTTTCAAGAGTAAAAAAACATCAGATAAGCACCTTTGGAACCTACGAATCAAAATGTCTGTGGCCCATAACCAGGCAGCAAGCTAAGGCGCTTCTATTTTCTTTTTGTGAAACGCAACTCAGTAAATTTGGCTTTTTTCAAGATGCTATGACGTGTAAAGCAGATGATATGTATGTGAAAAAACAATGGAGTTTGTACCACTCGAGATTGTCATTTGCAATGAATAGTAAAATTATCAGCCCAAAATTTGTTGTAGATACAGTCATAGCTTATTTTCATCAACATGAAGATGAAATAGATATTGCACAAGTAGAAGGTTTTATTAGGCAAATAGTTGGCTGGAGAGAGTTTGTACGCGGTATTTATTGGCTCAATATGCCGCGATATGGACAATTAAATACGCTTGCAGCAAAGCGAGACTTGCCAGTTTGGTTTTGGCATGGAGAAACCAAAATGAATTGTCAAAAACATGCTGTTAAACAATCCCTCGATTATGCCTATGCGCATCATATTCAACGTTTAATGGTGACAGGTAATTTTTGTTTGATTGCAGGTATTGAACCATCTCAAGTTGATGCATGGTATTTGGGTATATATATTGATGCGATTGAATGGGTAGAAATGCCAAACACTCGTGGTATGAGCCAGTTTGCTGATGGTGGTATTGTGGGCTCCAAAGCATATGCGGCAAGTGGTAACTATATCAACAAAATGAGCGATTACTGCTCCAGTTGCCACTACGAGATTAAATCTATAACAGGGCACAATGCTTGTCCACTTAACTCACTCTATTGGCATTTTATGCACGAACATGAGCAGCAGTTTTCTGCTAATCCTCGCAATCGAATGGTTTATGCAACGTGGCGCAAAAAGTCACCTGAACAACAAACTGAAATACTGCAGCATGCTTCAGGTCTTCTAGGCAACTTGGACAAGCTCTGATCACTGATGCTCGAAATATATTCTATAGGTACTTGACCAAATTGGATAATCTACTTCTGTCGCATAACAGATAAAGTCATCTGTTCTGGTGCCACTGACGTCGAGCAAATAGCGCAGCTTGTCTTTTTGAGCCGGTTGCAATTGGCTGTGTGCGAAGCGCTCTTCTAAAGATGTAATTTTAAGCTCGGGAAACTCAGGAAAACGCTCTGTCCATAAGTCACTGGCCTTGAGCTTACCTTCCTCTACTTTTTGGTTGCTGTGATAGCAGCCAATGTTTACCGTACTACATTTATCTATTTGCTTTTCAAGCAAAACAAGCATTGTGAGCTTTTTTGCTGGGTTTTTAATCGATAGGCTGGTGGAACTGCAAGGGCTGTTTTGATGTAAAGGGTTGACTACTTCGTCTGGGTTATTAAATACAAATGTGACGTAACAATTATTGCTAGGTAAAGGATCAAATACCAGCCCAGAATTACTAGGTGAATAAGTACTGAAAGCCTCGAGAAACCCAGCACTTGAATATTCTTTAGAGACGCCAAGTGTGAATTCGTTTGGCTGTAAAGTGCTAGTGCGCGTAATTGCAATGGGGCCTTTAAAATGCTCTGGGTGAGGGTGGGTGTAAAATTGCACGAAAGGTACCGCACCAACTTGTCGGTTTATACCGGATTTACTAATAAGTGCGACTTCTTGTAGATACCTTGGATCGTTCTGATTTTTGCGCAAAATATAGACGCAAAATATTTCTTCAACACTAAATTTTAAAAGTGCTTGTGCCGCTTTATATAGTTGAGCTTTATGGTTAGTGGTTTCGTTGTTGTCATCTATCTGGTGCAGTGGCGCAAGAATACGACGTTTTAAGTCAGCATGACTTTTCGCATTATTTTCAATACACTGAACAAACAAAGTAACAACTTGATTGACTTGGCTCATCAGTGACTGGGATAACATAGGGGAGAGTTTTTGTAATAGCTGTTTTAAGGCGTGAATACCTGGTAACTCAACGAGTACTTGCAATCCACTGTTCGCTTTACATGCAGAGAAAAATCGTTGGCTATTTGAGCGGTTATAATCTAAGTACTTTGTAAATCCGCCGATCGTTTGTGCATGATCGGGCAATGCATCTCGTACTGCGATAAAGGTTTTTTGGATCCTTTCTCCTAACCGGGTTAATTCTGTTCTGTCTTGTTGATTAAGTCCCATGCTCTCTGTATAACAAATTTTTCCTACAAGATTACATGGGACTGATTGGCTTTAAAAGTAAAATTTACATTTTACTATCAGTTTGTTAATTGCAAGGTTGGATATATGTCCATGGACCCCAATTACCTGAGTTAGCCGGGTTTTCTCCCTGTACCCACCAATTTGCTTCATAGACAGCACTATTGTGTGCAACTCGGTCACCTTTTAAGTAGACGGCATCAGGAGACCAAGTTGGTAAACCACCGCATCCTCCTGTAACCTCTCCAACTGTTACAAGTTTGCTGGATGTTGCAGATTCACCCTTGTTATTTTTTGCAACCAAAGTGATCGTGTACTGACCTTTTACAGCATAAGTATGTGTTGGTGATTGTAGGCTGCTCATAGCGCCATCACCGAAGTCCCATGAATACGTAACAGCTCCTGTACTTTGGTTTTGTAACGAGACGGTAAGGTTATTTTTAACGACGGTAAAATCAGCAACAGGAAGCGGGCCTGTTGAACCATCACATTTACCACTGGATTTCCATACATTGCTATATAGATCAGGTTGCGCACCTTGTGACCACCAAATCGCTTCATAGACTACACCATTAAATGTCACTTTATCACCTGGCGAGTAATTCTGTGTTGCTTGCCATTGCGCGGCGCAATCGGTCGGTTTACCGATAGTAACAAGCTTTGAAATACTGTCAGTCTGGCCTTTGGTATCAGTTACTGTCAAAGTAACGTTAAAACTACCTTCTGAATTATAATCATAGCTTGGATTTTCTAACGATGAAGAGGCATTACCTTGGCCAAATTGCCAATCGAAACCTGAGATGCCATTGTCATCTGTTGATTTACTCGTGAAGTTAACAGAAGTGCCATTCACTGTGTATGAGAAGTCTGCTACAGGCGGATTGTCTTCACCAATTCCGGTTTTTTGTTTGATCCAGTCGACATAGCTTGTAGTGCGCGTAAAAGCGGTTGCGCCTTGGCAAGCAATCCCCCAACTGACTGTGCCAATACTATAGAAGTCACTACCTACGCGCACGGCATACGGACCGCCACTGTCACCATTACAGGCTGAGCGACCACCCTCGCCACCACCACAAATTACTGAGCCTGGAATAGAGAAGTTTAGTAAGGAGCTACAGCTACTATTGCTAATTACCGGCAGTTCAGCTTCTCGCAATACATCGCTTGGTCTACCGCGATTTGAAGTAAGTCCCCAACCCGAGACAGTGACATAGTCACCTACATTTGCATATTGAGATTCAATGGCGGCAGTTGGTAGTTTTGCAGGGGTATACTGATTCGAGGCAGGAGAGTCTAGCTTCAAAAGTGCAATGTCGTAGCCCGAACGTATGCCGTTTGCACCGCGCCAACGTTCGTGATTGATAATCTGAGATACTCTGATAGATTGACCGTCACCACGACTAATTGAATGCGCACCAACGCGTACGGTTAAGCTCGAAGTTGAAGCACTGTCGAGGCAGTGTGCAGCTGTTAATACCCAATTAGGGCTGATCAGTGTTCCGCCGCATCCCTGACGGCCATTCATAAGTAGAGCAACTTGGTATGGTCTTGAGTAGGCTGGTGTTTCTATGCCACCAACCACGTTTGGTTGGACATCTGTAGGTGGTGAAGCATACGCATTAGCTGTCATTATTGTGAGCGCTGATAGGAGTAAATTAACCTTTTTCATGATGTATCGTTTCCTTTAATAGCTCGGAATTGAGCTAATATATGAATAATCTGAGATACACCTAGATTTCAAGATTTGCCCGATAAATAAACAGAGGTTTGACCACTTTGTTTCTAAATCAGATTGTTAATATTTGCATTAATTACAAACAATTGTGTGTAACAATAAATTTACAAAGGGGGTTGCGGTATTAGCTATAATTTTGGTGTGTGTGAAAAAGCGAGCCGCAGTGCTCGCTTGTTAGAGAGAAAGTGAGGTTAGCTTAAAAATTATATCTTGCTGATAGCTTCCAATTTCTTGGCTCACCCCATGTGACATAACCCTGATTTTTAGAAATGGCATTGTAGTATTTCTTATCAAACAGGTTGTCTACATTAAGTGAAACGCTCAAATTGTCGGTTACGTCATAACGCGCCATCAAATTGAATAATGCTATAGAGCCGTGGGTACGAAGCTCTTTAACCTCTACAGGCATTGGTCCCCAAGGCGCTTCGTAATATTCGCCATTGCCCGCAGGGCGGGTACTATTTACCCAATAGCCGTCCTTCCAGTTGACGCCTAAACCAACCGTTAAATTCTCTATCAGTTCAGTTGGCTCGTAAGTTGTGTATAAGTTAAACAGTTGCTTTGGTACTTCTGTATTCAGTGGGTAACCTGTTTCATCTTCCGTCTTAGCGTATGAATAACCAGAATAAATATTAAACCCAGGAGATACTTCACCACTGAGCTCTAATTCGAAGCCTCTGGTTCTGGCACCATCAATAAGAATGGTAGCAGTATTACCATTTGGTGTGAGTTGCTTCTGAGTGGGGTCATCTTGGGCAACATTGTTTTTATTGCTTTCAAATACTGCAAAAGAAAAGTTTAACAGCCCGACTTCAGCTTTCAAACCTGCTTCGAGGCTGTCGCCGACAACAGGGTCTTGTAGGTTATCATCTTTATCGTATTTGTTTTGGGGCTCGAATGCGTCGGTATAGCTTGCGTAAATACTAAACTCGTCGTTCACATCATAAATGAGGCCTGCATACGGTGTAACTTCGTTGTTTAATTCATAGCTGCCGCCTTGGCTATGAGCATACTTTCCCGTCCTTCGATTAGTTCTATATTCAACTACTTCCCAATCAGTTTGTCTGAGACCAATGATGGACTTTAAATTATCAGTAAGAGAAAGACGTGTGGCGATATACAAACCGTTACTATCATGCTGTGTTGTGTAATTTGGTGTGTCTAAGTGAGTGTACGAATAACGCGGTACATCTCCAGTCCACTCAAAATAATTGATGTTGTCGATTGAGATATCTCGTTGACTGTCAGTTTTATTGTAACCAATACGCTCTCTATCAAATAAATTAAAACCGACAATAAGGTCATGCTCTCGACCTAAAAACTCGAAGCCGCCCTGTAAGTTAATATCAAAAGTCTTTTGCGTGTCTTTTGAATTACTGATCACAAAATTGTAACCGTGACCAAGTGTATTAGTGCCGTCGGGGTTGTAATAGTCATCTGTCCACACAAAAAACAGATTGCCGCCTTCCATCTCAATAGTGTTATATGTTGCAATCGTATTTAGCTGCCATCCGTTATCGAAACCGTGGTTAATACTTGTAAAGTAAGTATTTTCTTCAAGCGGCCACGAACTGTACTTTGCGGCAAGACCCGTATCACTTCTATCAGCATTAAACAATGAGCCGTCGCTGAAATAGTATGGAACAGCGTGCGAATTCATTGCACCCAAAGACTCAGTGTCTGCATATTCGTAGCCGATACGTAAAAGCGTCGATTCTGTTAAGTCGGCTTCAGCTGTCATATAAACAGAGGTTTTTTCCTGGCTGTATCTGTCTACGAAAGAATCTCTATCGTAATGCGCAGCTGCAACACGCCCACGAGTACTGCCATCACTACTAAGTGGGGTAGAGACGTCTAACTCAACACGATTATTATTCCAGCGGCCAGTAGTCACTCCTACATGACCATCTAGTTCTTTGCTAATAGCACGTTTGCGAACTAAGTTAATGGTTGCTGTCGGGGAACCTACGCCAGTCATTAAACCATTTGCCCCACGTAAAATTTCAACACGTTCATAAGCAATGGCGTCACCATTTACATCCGAACGGCGACCACCAGGGAACTGCTGTACACCATCGACTTGAACTAAGTTGACTCGCTCACCACGCGCCATGAAAAATGGACGGTCGTGGCTGCGAGATGTGCTGGCATAGACGCCCGTTGTGTGTTGCAAAATGTCCTTGATATTAACTGATTTCCAGTCTTCCAACTGCTGTTGAGTAATAACCGACACCGATTGCGGCGTTTCTTTCAAAGAAAGAATCATCTTTGTCGCAGATTTGGTCGCCGCGTCAGAGTAGTTGCCAGCCGTTGATGCTGTAACATAGATACGTTCGATTTCGTTCGCAGATTGACTGCTATCTGATTCGGTCTCGGCAAAGGCATGAGTACCCGTAAAAGCTGAAGCAAGCGCGATAGCAACAGGAGCCAAACGGAGAGTACCACTGCGCTTATTAGAAGATTGAAAAGTTGAGTTGTCCATAAAATCCTATCCAGAAGAACAAGTGAATGTCACACCAATAAATGGTGCAACTGAAGTCAGTTAAGGAATATGCGGTCCATACGCTTGTACCAAATATAGTGTTAACTGATAATGGTTTGCATTATCGTTATGGGTATTGTGAAGTCAAGCTGATTTAGATATAACAACTTGAAAAATTGCCATATATTAAGTTTTTAATGGAATAGGGAGGTTTTACTTAAATTTTGTTTTCTTTATAGAGTCTATGGTTATCGGCGAAGTAATTTCTGTGCAAAAAGTAATTTCTAATTAAGTTTTGTCCATTCTTATAACCCTTACAAAAACCTTAATACTGATGAGTGAAATAATTCTTCGTGTGCTGGTTGTTTTTTAAACTGTGTTTGTTAGTCTAGTAATTCTTAGTATAGATGTACCTAGTTTGTTACCTGTGAATAAATATAAGAAGATGGGTTATGGGAGATTTGTTTCTAAAGCGACGAGAAAATTGGTGGGTGTGGATCACATGGGGTGTACTCGGGTGTATCATTTGCCACTATTTACTTATATATGTTAGCAACGCTTGGGTGTCGTTATCATCGCCTGTTTTACTACTTGTTATGATTACCACGTGGATGAACTTTAATCGGCGTTTTGATTTCTTCGCTGCATTAAAAATTTTCATGGTGGTTGCATCTATTTCGGTTATTCCACTCATGGCAGAAAAGTTCAATAGTTGGGAAAAACTAATCCATATTGCAATTGACTCTGGTGCTGTGTTTCTGTGTATCGTATTAGTGAGCATTGTCTGTGCTTTCTTGGCACGACGTCCAAAACAATATTACTAAATTCGGTATTATATAATAATTGTCAAAAGTTCAAAAAAGTACTTTACATATTTATGAATAGCCATTAATATTCGCGCCAACAACGGAGAGATGGCTGAGTGGTTGAAAGCACCGGTCTTGAAAACCGGCATACGTTAATAGCGTATCTAGGGTTCAAATCCCTATCTCTCCGCCACCTCATTCCCAAAACCGCCTAACGGCGGTTTTTTTCGTTAGGAGAGTTCAATGGCTCAAGATGTTGTTAAACATTGCTCGTTATGGATTGTCTTTAGTTTTTTCTATTTAAGTGGTCTGCAAATGGCAGTGATAATGTCAATTGATGGCCAGTCTGAACCGACACTTTGGCAAACACTTTTATATACGTTTCTATTTAATGCGCTGATTGGACATCTCATTACGAAATATGAAAAGCTATGGCCATTTTTAGCATCAATTGTTATTTCATTATTTGGTGTGATTGGTTTTGGGGTGTTCTTTGGCGACAAACTTGCTGGTTACAGCTATGAGCTGATTATAGGTTTAGTGTTATCTCTCCCGTTTGCGACATTCTTAGTTAAAGAACTAAAATCAAAAAATTTTGATACTAACTCATGATAAGTAGTTTATAGGGCGTGTATTTTCTTTGCGCCCTATAAGTTATCCTTTCTCTGTGCTAAACTGCGCGTCCTTTTAAAATGATAAATAAAGTGAATTTATATGTCAGATTTATTCAACACAGACGCTGGTAAAGCGAGCTACGGTATTGGTCTACAGATGGGCGAGCAGTTAAAAGCTAACCCTTTCGAAGGTCTAGACTTAAATGCAGTTTTTGAAGGTATGAAAGACGCATACACAGGCGGTGAGTTCCGCGTTGAGATCCCTGAGATCCAAGCTGCTTTCGAAAAGATCAATGGCGAAATCCAAGCTCGTCGTGAAGAAGAAGCAAAAGTACTAGCGGCTGAAGGCACTGCTTTCTTAGAAGAAAATGCAAAGCGTGCAGAAGTGACAGTGACTGAGTCAGGTCTACAGTACGAAGTGATTACTACAGGCGAAGGCGACAAGCCAGTTGCAGATTCAACAGTTCGTGTTCACTATCACGGTACATTGATCAACGGTACAGTATTTGATAGCTCATATGACCGTGGTCAACCTGCTGAGTTCCCAGTAAATGGTGTTATCAAAGGTTGGACTGAAGCACTACAGCTTATGACTGCTGGCTCTAAGCTACGTCTATACATTCCACACGACCTAGCATACGGTGAGCGTGGCGCAGGTGCATCAATCGCACCTTACTCAACACTTATCTTTGATGTTGAGCTTCTAGAGATCCTATAAGTTAGGTTGTCTTGAAAAGTAGTATGCTCAGTAAGCGCTGAGCATACTTATTCTATTATCACTGATCAAAAAACTCATATAGTTCTGACAACTTGCCACGTCTCTCTTCATTTTCAATCACGAACTCCATACCGTAGTAAGTATATTCCTGATTCTTTTCCTCTTTCCTTACCACACGTGCGGATATCTTCATAGGTGTTTGATCCATATACTCTTTGTAATTCTTTTTGGGGAGATACATTACCAAGGTTAAATTTGCATCAATGTCTAACTCTTGATTTAATTGTTTGCTTAGAGTGACACCACAGCCTACACAGCTTAGCTCCCTAGTGATGGTAGAATACGATATGTCTTGTGCGATGAGTTGGATCTTAATTTTTGCTTCCAATCTGTCTGAGCGCCTTTTCTCGTGTCGCTTTTTAATGGCATCTTTATCTTCGTCAAAATGGAAACTATCCATTAGGTTGTTTACAAGTTCTGATGTCTGATATAAGTCGGCCCCAATCATGGAAACCATCTGTGCTTTTTCAGCGTTTTGCTGCAGTGATGAGAACAGGTGCTGTAGTTTGTGTTGCATTTCGTGCATCTGATTGCTTTGTTCATTAGAACGTTGTGCAATTTGGTCATTTGCAGAAATAATAGAATCAATTGTGTTTGTCATCGCTCTAAGCGCCTGACCGCTTTCATCTGAACGCATTTTACTGACATCCACTTGATGAATGATATCCGACATTAACCTGATCACATCACCCACTTTGTTAGTTAGTTGAGAGATCACAGTTCTAATTTCGTCTGTAGAGTTGGCTGTTCTCTGTGCTAAGTTTCTCACTTCGTCTGCAACAACGGCAAAGCCTCTGCCTTGTTCACCAGCTCTCGCAGCTTCAATTGCGGCATTAAGCGCTATCAGCGCGGTTTGATCTGCGACCGTTGAGATGGCGTCAGTCACTGATTCAATTTCTTCACTCGCAGCTTTGAGCTCTTCCACGCCTTCAGAAGCAAGGGTAACGACCTCAACTGTTTTTGCCATTTCATTGAGATTGCTCTCTACCGCTTGTATGCCTGTGTCAGCTTCTGTTTTGGCTTGCTCTAAGACTCCTTGGCTTTGTTCAATAGCTTGCCCAGATTCAACTAACAAATCCATAAATGACTCTATTACGCGCATTACTTCTGAATAACTCGCGTTCTCATTTTTGGCAACAGTGCTGATTTCTGTCGCAATTGCAGCTACTTGGTGAGCCGAGTGGCCAACTTGTCTAGATTGGCGCCTTACTGTCGCAATGGTCGAGGACAGAGAGAGCGTCATGTGGTTAAAACTTTCCGACAGCTGGTTTAGCTCATCATCAGAACGAATAACAAAATACGATTGTTGTGTTTTAAAATCACCCACAGATATGTTTTTTGCTCTCGTCAACAAAGATTTAACCCGGTTTTTGAGCTTGCTGCTGAACATCACGCTGATCACACTGGCTATTATGATTGTGAGGATAGAGCTGATCGCCAGTACAACAAGCATATTGGAGAGCGCATGTTGTGTGTCATCAATGCCTTGCTTGGTGACAAACTCTACGTGCTCGTTCATTTCTTGCAGTTCACTGAAAATAGTTTCTGTCAACGGTTTTATTGTTGTGCTGAGGTGGTGAGTGGCGAAATTGGCTTCTTCACTGGCTTGTTTTTCAAAGGCTTGTATGGTGATAGGGGCGAGTTTTTCCCGCTCTTCACTGTACGAACTCCAATAGTCTAATTGCTCATCGGTAAATAAGTCTTCGAAGTCATCTAGGATAGATACAAACGCATCACTATTTTTAAACCAAGCTTGATCAAATCCATCTATGTTCTTTTGTTCGCGAGTCAATAAAAAAGCCCGCAGCTCTGAAATGGCAGTGGCAAAACTGACTTCAGAATCGACTAACAATTTGAACAGCTCAATGCGGTCTTCATCCAAATCTTGTTCACTTTCAATTTCGATCATTTGTGCTAGTAACTGCACCATGGACTCAGCAAGCGGGATAGCCTGTGTAACCAGTAGCTTAACCGCTGGCTCGTTCTCAAGCGTGTTTGCGATGTTGGAAGTAATTTGTTGTTCTTGTTTAAGCCGCTTTAGATTTGATTGAATGACGCGTAACTTATCCTCGCTAAACCCTGTTTGGTTCGCAAGTTGGCTCAGTTGTGAAAAGTTTCGCTCTATGTCTTCCCATGCATTCTCTCTTCTCGCAACTGCAATATTACGTGCTTGTACATTACTACCTGTAATAATTTGCTCTTCAAGTGCAATTAATGAATCGAGGATTTTCATTTTTAGATCAGAATTGACATTCACCAATGGGATCGACACTGACGATACTTGAGTGAAGTTGCTAGCCAATGTACCTGTGCTCAAGTAAACAAAAAAGTTACTAAAAATGCCTAATGATGTAATCACACCAAAAGCCAGTAACATTTGCGCAGCAATGCCTGGAACGAAACGAGAAATTTTCATATTTTGCTATGAGCTCTGATTTATTTTAGTAGCAAGGTACTTTGGTGTTTGTACCTACTTGCTTGGATTTAATAAACTTTTATTAAAAGCTACTAATTTTTTGATTTATTGAAAAATATAGTCAATCCTTCGGTAAGGTCAAAGTTTATATCTAAATATTTACAAATGATTATTGATTACTTGGGGGCTGATAATGGATTGTAACAAATGGCTTTTATTTTCTTGTGCTCTGACGCTTTGTTCGGGAGCGTGGGCGGTGGATTCACCCGCATATGGTAATTTGGCAACACCGGATATTGACGACATAGAATATATCGATGATGAAGAGCCCAGCGAGAGAGAGGTAAATCTCGGTAAAATGCTATTTTTTGACAACAGATTGTCAAAACACCAAAACCAGTCATGTGCAACTTGTCACAACCCTGAGTTGGGTTTTAGTGATGGTTTAGCAAAAGGCATTGGAAGCGGTGGGGATATTTTGGGGCGCAACGCACCTCATCTTTACAACCTAGCTTGGTCATCTATTTTTTTCTGGGATGGCAGGGCAAAAAGCCTCGAAGAACAAGCTTTAGGACCGATAGTTTCTGATGTTGAAATGCAAATGACACCGAAAGAGGCGCTACAGAGATTAGAAAAAGTAGCGTTTTACAAAAAAGAATTCAAAGAGGTATATGGAGCCTTAACATTTGAAAATATTGGCCGAGCAATCGCGGCATTTGAAATGACTATTATTAGTGACGACTCGGCATTTGATAAATACCTCGCTGGTCAAAGAGAGGCGATGTCGCATTCAGCAATTAGGGGGCTCAAGCTATTCGTAGGTAAGGCTAGATGTGTCAAGTGTCATGATGGTGCGAACTTTACTGACGACAGCTTTCATAACATAGGCATTGAAGACAATGACGATGGTCGCTTTGCTGTAGATCCAAATAGTAAGTTAAAAGGTGCATTTAAAACTCCTGGGCTCAGAAACATCATCATGAGTGCGCCTTATATGCACGACGGTTCTTTGGCTAGCCTAGAAGAGGTTGTTGAACACTATGACAAAGGTGCGGTAAACGTGAAAAATGTTAGCCCTTTGATTGTACCGCTTAATTTAAATCCACAGGAAAAAGCGGATCTCATTGCATTTATGGCGGCTTTAACAGATCCGGTTGTCATCACCCGTCCCCAATTACCAAACTAAGGAGTGGCCATGAAAAAATATATGTTAATAAGTATAGGGCTATGTTCGATATTTTCTGCCGAAGCGGCGGTTTTAACCGGGGAGTTAGAGTTTGTTAAACGCCCTTCATTTGTCGGTTTAGTCTATGCGAAAGGTGGTAAGGGGCCAAGCGTTGCAGAGTTGGACCAGTCCAATAAAGTGTTCGATAAAAAAGCGGTAGTTATTGGAAAAAATGGAGAAATTACGTTTAAAAATTCCGACGAATTTCAGCATAACATTTTTGCTAATGACCCTAATTCAGGCGTTAAGTTTGACGTTGGGCTTATGAACCATGGGCAGACGACTAAGGTGTCAGCTGATTGGTCAGAAAATACGTTGACCAGAATTGGCTGTAAAATTCACCCTAAAATGCGCAGCTATATTGCGAATGTAAACTCGGATGCCTATCAGGTGCTGCCTTTTACAAAAAAGCAAAAGGTATACCCAATTAAACTAGACGTTGGCTCTCATACTGAATTTGTGCTTCAAATCCCCAAGTATGACCCTGTCGAGCTAAAGTTGGCAAAGGGACAAGAGACGAGTGTTGATGTGATGTATAAAGGTAAAAAACGTGCGACATTAAAGCTTGCTCTAAATTAGGGAGCCATCAATGACTCGAACTATACAAATGCTTTGTCTGTTACTCAGTATTAATGCCTTTTCCGTATCGGCGGCAGATCCATTTAATGTGTACCCGTTTAAAATACCAGATAAATACAAAGATGCTTTGAAGGATTATCGAACAAAGTGGCATCGTATGACGGGCTTTGAGCATTCAGGCCTTCACTGGCAGCAGTTTATTGTTGTATTTCTAAATAAAGAGGCGAAAGTATATGAGCAAAACTATTTAGAATACTTAAGGTATTATCAAGATTATGATGAAGAAGAGGATGAAGACGAAATAGCAGAGCCAAACTTTAAGGCCTACAGTCCAGGTACCATTGTTTTGAAGGAGAACTTTTCATCTGTATCTGGGGCACCGCATGATGCCTTAACTATTACGATGATGATTAAACGAGAAAAAGGTTATTCTAAAGGGTTTGGTGATTGGGAGTACGTTCAATTTGACAAAGAAGGTAATATTGTTTTGGCTGGGAAAGGCAGTGAACCAATGATAAAACAAATGTGTTCAAACTGTCATGCAAGCATTGAAGAACGCGATTTCATATTCGCCAATTTTTATTCTAGAAAAAAATAGTGATGTAATTACGCAGGCTGTGACGTAATTGTTCGCAGCTTGTATAGTTTCCATTTCCAATGACTTCTGACCTATTGTGACTGGGTGACAGAATTTTTAGTACTTATCCTTCCATAAAGTGATTGATAATTTAAATATTGATATACACATATACTGCATTGTACGGTGGATGCGTGATTGCCTTTTGAGCGAGTCTGGAGAGCCACGCCTCAGAGCCTGCTGCTAGTGGAGCTATTTGGCTTGTTGTATTGGCGATTATACTTTTTCAGAACAGTGGTGGTTTCCACATTGACCTATCATTTCGGCTTAAGTAGATTCGATACTGAAAGAAGTAATAATAGTAGGGCGGTGATCACATTGATCTACAACTATTTGTTTTTAGAGTTGGAATCTACTGGCGTTGCTATGTAAATTCATTGGTCATTTTTTGTTAGGTCATAGCTTGATATCTTGGAGCGGGTTGTGCCCAATCGAAAACAATGGAACGCAGTGTTGATTAGCGGTTAGCTTGATTTTTTTTCATGGTTTAACGGGTTTATACAAGTGGGGGAATAACCAATTTTATTGTGATATTACGTATTATTAGCCAGATTGAGTTATAGGGTCTAGAGTTGTTAACAGAGCCATAAATCTCGGATGTTAATATGAGCATATCACAGAGACAAAAGCAGTTAGTACAAGAAAGTTTTGCAAAGGTTGAACCTATTTCAGAACAGGCGGCTGATATTTTTTACACTACACTTTTCGAATATGACCCGTCGCTTAAATCGTTATTTAAAAACAGTATTAAAAGCCAAGGCCAAAAGTTAATGGCGACCTTAAAAGTTGCAGTCAATTCTTTAGATGATATAGACGCATTGGTCCCGGTTCTGCAAAAACTGGCCGAGCGACATGTCAACTATGGAGTTAAACCTGAGCATTTTACACTTGTTGGGAACGCATTACTGTATACCTTGAAAAAGGGATTGGGGAGCGATTGGAATTCAGAGTTAAGGCAAGCTTGGATCGATGTATTTAAAGTTGTTGCAACTGTGATGAAAAATCATGCGTTTAACACAAAGCACTAGCGGTTAGCGGTTTTTTGGATTTGCAAGCTGTGGCAATTAAACATTTTATTTGTTGTTTTTAACAATATAAGCCTAATAAAAAAGGTACATATTGACCGTATAAAAATTCAATACTCTGTGAAGGTTATTCGTGTTACTTAAAGTAAGGATACACTTTTTAACAACATGGAGAAGGTTATGTTTAAACTAAATTGCATTGCAGCATTGACTGCTGCATGTCTTGGTACAATAGCAACAAGTGCTGTAAGTGCAGAGTCTTGCCCTAGAGTCGAAGGCTTTTATTCAACTTGGGACTACCCCGCTGGTGGTGAACTTGATGTAAGGGATCTTGCGACAGATCAGCTCACTCATATTATTGTTGCTTTCGCCTATCCTCGCTCTGATGGCACCATGGATACGACAGAAGCTGATCGTTATATTGATGACATTGTGGCACATGCGCATGCAAATAATACAGGTGTAATGTTGTCTGTTGGTGGAGCAGGGGTAGATTTCCTATCTATGGATGCGAAGGCCCGAAGCAACTTGGTTGACAATTTAGTCGCGTATGCTGAGTTACACAAACTAGATGGTATTGATGTTGATTGGGAAGACTGGAGTACATATAACCAGCCAAACCCGGTTGAGAGTGCGTACTTATTAAACTTAGTTAAAGAACTACGTGAAAAGTTACCTCAGCATTTAGAGGTTTCAGTAGATGTTCAGGCTGGTGGTTGGTCAGGGATCAATTTCCATAAAGATCTAGATGAATATGCAGATATTATTCGCTTTATGGCTTACGACTATACTGGCGGATGGGGTGGTTCTCCTAAAAATCACCATGCTGCTTGGGAGTATATTCATGGCGGTTTGGTACACCCAGCACCTTGGAGCCAAAGTATGATAACGAAATATGAAGTCGCGAAGACCAGCCTTGGTATCCCTTTTTACAATAAATCATTTCCCTTGGGCAGTGGGCCTGTGAAAACGCTTACAGCCAGAGAAATAGTCGATGTTATCGTCAAAGGAGAGGGCATTGATTACGATCAAGGCTTTTACGAGCTAGACAACTATGTACATTTTTGGGAAACACCTGAGTTACTAAAGACGAAAACGGATTTTGTATCACAAAACGGTTATCCAGGAATTTTTATATGGGAGCTACATCAAGACTCACGCGATGACGACTACAAGCTATTGGATGTAATTGCTCAAGAGCTACCTAAGTGTCAACCATGTGCACAGCAGTGGCAGCCGTACCCTAGCGTATATAGTACAGGTGATGTAGTAAGCTTTGAAGGTAAAAACTGGGAGGTAAATGGCGGCCCATTGCATGGTGTGGCACCTCAAACTTTAGGCCATGCACATCGCTATACAGATCTTGGTGCATGTAAGACTTACGTATTGAACAATTAATAGGCAAGCTAGGTTTTACAATTGAAGCTCTTGCCATAATACGTATACGTTAGTGGTTTAACCTAAGGAATTGGGCTTTGAATCGAGTTCAGAGTGACGAGGTAATATTCCTCTTCGTCATTCTGAGCATTTTGGTGTATTAAAACGCCAGTTATTCTATTCATACCTCTGTCGTCATTCTGAGCTTGCCTCAGAATCCACTTTAAGTTGTGCGCAAGCAAAAGAAAAAATCACCACAAGCTATTGTTCTTCAAAGAACAAAGCGTGGAAACAAAAAAGCCCCGTAATAACGGGGCTTTCATTTTTAAACTAGGCCAGTCTAGTAAGTTGCGCTGCCTTTAGTACGTGGGAATGCGATAACGTCACGAACGTTTGCCATTCCAGTCACGTATGCAACTAGGCGCTCAAAGCCTAGACCGAAACCGGAGTGTGGTACAGTACCGTATTTACGAAGGTCTCTGTACCAGCTGTAATCTTCTTTGTCTAAGCCCATTTCTTCTAAACGTGCATCCAATACGTCTAAACGCTCTTCACGCTGAGATCCACCGATAATCTCGCCAATACCTGGTGCTACAACGTCCATTGCAGCAACAGTTTTGCCGTCTTCGTTTTGACGCATGTAGAATGCTTTAATATCACGTGGATAGTTTTTGATAACCACAGGTGCTTTAAAGTGCTCTTCAGCTAGGTAGCGTTCGTGCTCTGACTGAAGGTCTACACCCCACTCAACGTCAAATTCGAACTTCTTACCAGACGCTTTCAAGATGTCGATTGCATCTGTGTAGTCTACTTGAGCAAAATCTTTATCTACAAAGCTTTCAAGACGAGAGATCGCTTCTTTGTTTATACGTTGAGCAAAGAACTCCATGTCATCACGGCGCTCTTCTAATACCGCTTTAAACACATACTTCAACATGCTCTCAGCCAGGTTTGCAACATCATCTAGATCAGCAAATGCAACTTCTGGCTCTACCATCCAGAATTCAGCTAGATGACGTGATGTATTTGAGTTTTCAGCACGGAACGTAGGACCAAAAGTATAGATTTTTGACATCGCACTTGCGTATGTCTCACCGTTTAGCTGGCCAGATACCGTAAGGAAGGCCTCTTTACCGAAGAAGTCTTCATTGTAATCAACGTCGCCTTTGTCTGTACGAGGCAGGTTGTTCATATCTAAAGTAGATACACGGAACATCTCACCTGCACCTTCACAGTCACTTGCAGTGATAATAGGTGTGCTGATCCACATGTAACCTTGCTCGTGGAAGAATCTGTGAATCGCTTGTGATAAACAGTTACGAACACGCGTTACTGCACCTATTACATTCGTACGAGGACGAAGATGTGCATGCTCACGAAGATATTCGATTGAATGGCGCTTTGCAGCCATAGGGTACGTGTCTGGGTTTTCTACCCAGCCAAGTACTTCTACAGAGTTAGCCTGTAGTTCAAAGCTTTGGCCTTTACCTTGTGATTCAACAAGCACACCTGTTACAGCCACAGAGCAACCAGCAGTTAGGCTCGTTACTTCTTCATAATTATTAAGCGAATTAGGTACTACTGCTTGAATAGGGTCGAAACAAGAACCGTCGTGGACGGCAAGGAATGAAATACCCGCTTTTGAATCGCGTCGTGTACGGATCCAGCCTTTGATTGTAACTTGGCTGTCTACCGCAACGGTGCCTGCTAGTAGCTCCGTTATCGCTATGTGGCTCATCTTTACTCCAAAATGATTTGTAAAAAGGGCTAAAAGTGCCCAGCTTGTTTTTGTCTATATATGCTCACCAGCGCAAATTTCAATGCACTGAGCGCAAATTCTGTTGTGACTCGGTTTTTTAACGCAATTTGCTTGTTGTGTTTGGAGTCACGTGATCGGTATCTTACCTCTGATGGCTACATAAAAAAACTACCAAATGGCGCTATTTCAAAAAAATTTGACGATTGCGACCAATATTTGACTTATCACTTTGTTTTACGGGGTATAGAAGACTGTGCGACAGCACATTTTTATGGCATTATAGCTCGGTTATAAATAAAAATAGTCGGAATGAATTTTCACTAAATGAAACAAGCTTTTATTCTTAGAGGGTTGCCGGGCTCTGGCAAAACACACTATGCGCACACATTGGCCGATGAACTTGTCTCGGGTGATGAATCAAGGTACACCATTTGCTCTACCGATGATTATTTCACTGACGAACAAGGCCATTATGAGTTCAATAAAGCCAAACTACCTCAGTTTCACAACCTAAACATTGCACGTTTTATAAATGCAATGGCTGAAGGTATGCCTCTGGTTATTCTTGATAATACCAACATTAAAAAGTGGGAATTTATCGCTTACGTCAGTGCTGCACATGCAATGGGTTACCAAGTTAAAGAGGTGATCGTGGGAGAGGTTAAAGATAAATCAATGCAGCACCTATATGCCAAGCGAAACCAACATGGCGTTGCATTAAAAACCATAAGTAAAATGGCACATATGTTTGAATGGTAAAAAGCCGACTTTAAAGTCGGCTTTTTTCTGCGTTACATCGCTTCGTATTCTTCTTGCCAGAAGAACTTTTCTTCGCCAAATGCTGGTTTCAAGTCATCTAGCCAGTGAGCGTTCTCGTCAAATTTTGCAAAGAATGGACGTTGTACCCACTCAGGGTTACGTGCTTGGATAAAGCGCAGAGCAAATACTTTTTCGCCGTTAATTTCAGTAACGCCTGAAATTTCAACTTTACCTGGGCCAGCACTCATTGATGGGCCGCGAACCGTTCGGCTTACACCAGATACTTGCTTATACGCATCTTTGAAGATTTCCCACGTTTTGTGAAGTGGTAATTCAAAGTAACGTTTTGCGCCTGTATCACGTTCAATGAACATGTAGTATGGGATCATGCCCATCTGTGTTTGCTCTTTCCACATTTCTGCCCACATATTTGGATCTGTATTTAGGTGGTTAAGCAAAGGCGCTTGCGTTCTGATCTGCGCACCAGTTTTACGGATAAGCTTGATAGCTTCTTTAGCAACATCAGTGCGTAGTTCTTGTTTGTGGTTTACGTGTGCCATGAATGACACGTGTTTACCTGCATCAACAAGCTCTTTGATAAGTGCGAGTAAGTCTTTTGCATCTGGATCTGTCACGTATCGGAAAGGCCAGAAAGTTAAAGACTTAGTACCAATTCGGATTGTGCGGATATGATCAAATCTTGGCTCTTTAAGTGCCTCTAGGTATTTACGCAATTTAACAGTACGCATAACCATAGGATCACCACCTGTCATAAGTAGATCGGTGACTTCTGTGTGTTCTTCAAGATATCTGTGCAGTAGCTCTTCATCGTTATTGTTGAAACGCGTTGCCTTACCAACAAATTGCGCCCAACGGAAACAGAAAGTGCAGTAAGAGTGGCAGTATTGTCCTTGCGCAGGGAAGAACAGCACTGTTTCTTTATACTTGTGTTGAACACCAGCTACGTTTTCGCCTTCAAAAGACGGTACGTTTTTGTCCATTTGACCTGCTGGGTGTGGGTTAAGCTTTTGTCTTAGTTTGGTTGCAAGCTCGAACACTTCTTCTGGTGTGTGATCGCGCTTCAATAAAGCAGCCATTTCGTCATAAGACTCATCGTCAAGCATGCCGCGCTGAGGGAATGTGAGCTGGAATACTGGATCGTTAGGCACCTTGTCCCAATCAATCAGTTCGTCAATAACGTAATTATTTACACGAAATGGGAAAACGTTAGCAACGACCTTCATTTGAAAACGAAGGTGCTCAGGTAGCTTATCGAGCTGTTCGATTTTATCAATTTGACGGTGTTGATACACAGTAAAGCGAGGTGGCTGATAGGCCTCTGCCGGCTGCAATTGGACGGATTGTTGCATACTTACTACTTCTCAGCTTGCTAGATTATTAAAAATAAGAGGCGTATTGTATCAAAAAGCTGAAGTAATTTCAGGTACAATTCATCAAACATTATGAAAAAATGATACTTTTCATCGTATGTGGTTGGAATATATACAGACTTGTTTGAACAATAATCATCTAGCGAATGTTTTGTACCAGCCCAGGGATAGAGGTGCGCTGGTACAGCACGATTTTAATACGCTTTTTGCTCGATCGCTTGGTAAATACCGTGGCTCAAATGTGCAATGTCTTCATCTGACGTGATATAAGGCGGCATAATATAGATTAATTTTCCAAATGGTCGGATCCACAAGCCTTTTTGAATGAAGAACTTCTGGATTTTTGCCACATCAACGGTTTCGAATAATTCGACCACGCCAATGGCACCAAGTGTCCGGACTTCTTTGACTGCATCAAGTGTCTCGCAACGATGCAGGTTTTGCATGGCTTGGTAGACTCTTTCTACATTTGCTTGCCAGTCTGTTTGTTCAAGCAGCTCGAGACTTGCAATTGCGGTAGCGCATGCGAGCGGGTTGCCCATAAAGGTTGGGCCGTGCATTAAGGCTTTGGCCTCGCCTTGGCTAATTCCCAATGCCACTTTATCTGTGGTTAGCGTGGCGGATAAAGTCATGCAACCGCCTGTGAGTGCTTTGCCTACACACAAGATATCGGGTGCGATATCTGCGTGTTCGCAGGCGAACATCTTGCCTGTTCGGCCAAATCCAGTGGCTATTTCGTCGAGGATCAACAACACATCGTATTGATCGCAAAGTGCGCGAAGCTTTTTCAAATATGCGGGGTTGTAAAAGTTCATACCACCGGCGTTTTGCACAATCGGCTCGATTATAAATGCTGCAAGTTCGGTATGATGCTCTGCGAATGCTTGTTCTAAGGTGGCGAGTTCCGCTTCTTCTTGTTGTGCATTGAATTTAGACTGTGGTGCTTCAACAAAGACATGTTCAGGTAAAAAACCTTGATACATGCTGTGCATGGAGTTGACTGGGTCGCACACACTCATCGCCGCAAATGTATCGCCGTGGTAACCTTTTTTTGCTGTCATTAACTTATTTTTAGACTGACGCCCTTGGCTCAACCAATACTGCAAAGCCATTTTAATAGCAACTTCAACGCTTACAGAACCGCTATCGGCTAAAAACACGCGCTGCAAAGGCTCAGGTGTGATTTCGACGAGTTTTTTACATAGGTTTACAGCAGGTGCATGGGTAATACCGCCAAACATCACATGACTCATTTGGCTAGCTTGCTCAGTCATGGCTTTTACCAGTTTGGGGTGGTTGTAACCGTGTAAAGCGCTCCACCATGATGCCATACCATCGATCAACGATTCACCAGTTTCTAGGAAGATCCGGTTTTTGTCTGTGTGTGTCACTGGGTAAACAGGCAGTGGATCAATCATCGATGTATATGGGTGCCAAATATGCTGCTTGTCAAAATCGAGATCAATCGGTTGATTTTTATTCATTTGTAAACCTTGTTTGCTCATCACTCGTTGACAATACTAAAGCAAGAAGTAGACTAAGCCAATCACCGTCAAATTATCTGGCGAAAAAAAACCAGAAAAAGAAGAGATTAAGTTATGGAATATGGCATCGTTCGTCACGATTGGAAACACGCAGAAGTAAAAGCATTATTTGAAATGCCTTTCAACGATTTACTTTTTTATGCAGCGAGTGTACACCGCAAAAATTTCAAACAAAATGAAGTCCAGATCTCTACTCTTCTGTCGATCAAAACAGGTGCATGTCCAGAAGATTGTAAATACTGTCCGCAGTCGGGTCATTACAAAACAGACCTAGAAAGAGAAAGACTGATGGAAGTGGAAAAGGTGGTCAATCAAGCAAAACTAGCTAAAGAGAAGGGCGCAACCCGTTTTTGTATGGGCGCTGCTTGGTCAGATCCTAAAGACAGAGACATGCCATACATCGAAAAAATGGTTAAAGAAGTTAGCGCACTTGGTCTAGAAACTTGTATGACGCTAGGAAAGCTAGACAACGAAAAAGCACATGCACTAAGAAATGCTGGTCTAGATTATTATAATCATAACCTAGATACCTCTCCTGAATATTACGAGCAGATTATCACAACACGTACTTACGCAGATCGACTAAATACCATAGATCATGTGCGCGATGCAGGTATGAAGGTTTGTTCTGGTGGTATCGTAGGCATGGGTGAGCAAGCAGCTGACCGTTACGGTTTATTAATGCAGTTAGCAAATTTACCAAAACAGCCTGAAAGTGTACCAATCAACATGCTAGTAAAAGTAGCAGGTACACCACTTGAAGATGTGGAAGATTTAGATCATTTTGAGTTTATCCGTACTATTGCTGTGGCGCGTATTATGATGCCAGAGAGCTATGTGCGTTTATCAGCTGGTCGTACAGCAATGAATGAGCAAATGCAGTCAATGTGTTTCTTTGCTGGCGCAAACTCGATTTTCTATGGTGATAAGCTATTAACCACAGAAAACCCTGAAGCAGATGCGGATATGAACCTACTTAAAAAGCTAGGTATGAAGCCTGAGACGCGCGAAGATTACTCAGATGAAGCGTATGAAGCGTCTTTAAACTCTGCAATTGCAGACAAAGCAACGTCAGAGCTATTCTACGAAGCAAAATAAATGGCGTTTGAATTTATAGATCAAGCGCTAGAAGACAAAGCACGTGACGCGCTACAGCGTCGCCGTATCTGCATAGATAAAGTGTCTGCTCGTCATATCCAGGTTGATGGGCAGCAGTACTTAAACTTTGCCAGTAATGATTATTTAGCGCTTGCAGATCAAGCTGTATCCGGTGACTTTGTTGCTGGCAGCAAAAGCTCTGCACTAGTTACTGGATATCAGCGTACTCACCGACTGCTAGAAGCCAAATTATGTAATTTGCTCGGCTATGAGCGGGCGATGCTGTTTGCCAGTGGCTTTGGCGCTAATTTTAGTGTGCTCAGCACTTTATTTCATGATAATAAAGCTGGCCAAGATAGCGCTATTTTTCAAGACAAGCTCAATCATGCCAGTCTCATCGATGGTGGGCTGAACAGCAGCGCTAAGCTGGTCAGGTTTAATCACAACGACATGGGTCATTTGCGCGCGCGTTTGGAAAAAACACGCGCCCAAAACAAGCTTATTGTCAGTGAAGGTATTTTCTCAATGGATGGCGATGGTGCGCCGTTGCATGAGCTGAAGTCTTTGGCTGATACCCACAGTGCTTGGTTGATGATTGATGATGCGCACAGTTTCGGGGTGTGCGGTGAAAATGGATTAGGCTCTGTTGAGTCCAATGTGAGGCCAGATATTTTGGTCATCACTTTTGGTAAAGCCATGGGGTGTCAAGGCGCTGCTGTGCTCTCAAGCAAGCGGGTGATTGATTACATGGTGCAGTTTAATCGTGAATACACCTACTCAACGGCCATGTCACCAGCTTTAGCTGAGATTGCATCGACGCAGCTAGAGCGACTATGCGATAGTCATAGCGCTCGTGAGGCACTACATCGCCACATTGCGCAATTTAAAGCGATTTGTGGCGATGCGGGCATTCCTGTACAAGCGTCAAATAGTGCGATTCAGCCTATTGTATTGGGTGATGCGCAAAGCACGCTAAATGCTCAGCAACGCCTTGCACAAAAAGGGATTTGGCTGACCGCGATTAGACCGCCAACGGTGCCACACAATACTGCTAGATTGCGTGTGACCCTCACCGCAGCACACCAGCAAGCTGACATCGAATACTTGGTGCAGTGCCTTAAGGAGGTTGTATGAGTGCTGTGTTAAAACTGAATATTGCAGATAAGTTCTCACGCGCGTCTGCACAGTATATTAAGCACGCCAACGTGCAACAACGCTCTGCCGAAATCCTGTTTGCGGGTTTAAACCGTCGTTACAACACTATGTTGGATTTAGGTGCAGGGCCTATGCAGCATCATGGTGTGTTGTCACAAAAGTGCGATACTTTAGTGGCTTTGGACCTGAGCGAAGGCATGTTAAAGCAAGGGCCAGCATCCGCCATGAAAGTGTGCGCGGATATGGATGCATTGCCTTTGCAAGCTGAATCTGTGGAATGTGTGTTTAGTAATTTTGCGATGCAGTGGAGCAGTGATTTACCAACATTATTTAGCCGTTTGAATACCGTGTTAAAGGCTGGTGGCAGTGCGCATTTATCCATTGTTATTGATGGTTCGTTACGTGAAATTGCCAAAGCTTGGCAGGGGGTAGATGGTCATTGCCATGTAAACCAATTCACGCGATTTGAGGACATACAGCAGATTGCAAGGCAAGCTGGGTTTTCGATCCGCTCGATGAGCAAACGTTGCTTGGTGGATATTTATAACACTCCACGCGAGGCACTTAAGTCGGTAAAAAGCATAGGTGCAAACCAGTTAAACAATGCGGATACGCGCCGTGGCTTAGTAGGTAAAGAAAGTTATCAGGCTTTGTTAAAAGCTTATCCGTTAGTCGATGGCTTCGCCCATGTTAGTTACGAAGTGGCATTTTTGGAGTTAACAAAATAATGAGTCAGTTTTTTATTACCGGCACAGATACTGAAGTTGGCAAAACGTATGTCACGAGTTTGCTGCTTAAGTATCTCGTCTCAAAAAAGAAAAAGGCACTTGGTTTTAAGCCCATTGCCGCTGGTGCTGAAGAAGCGTTTGGCGAGCTGGTCAACGAAGATGCTTTAACTTTAATGGAAGCGGCAAATGTACACGGCACCTATGAGCAAATTAATCCGTTTTGCTTTGCACCACCGATTGCGCCGCATATCGCTGCAAGTCGAGCAGGTGTGCATATTTCAAAGCAGGATTTGACCAATAAACTGGCTGATGTTTCTACACTAGGTGCTGAGTTTACCCTAGTAGAAGGGGCTGGTGGTTGGGCGTTACCTATCAATGACGAGGATTTTTTATCAACGTGGGTTGCGGAGCAAAACCTACCTGTAATTTTGGTTGTCGGCATGAAACTTGGTTGTTTAAATCATGCGTTTTTGACAGCGCAAGCTATTGAGGCTTCAGGTGCAAAATGTGTTGGCTGGATTGCCAATCAAATTGACCCAAACATGGCCGAGTACGACGCAAACCTTGAGACGTTAAAGCAACGGCTCAACTTTCCGCTTTTGGCGGTTACACCTTACACTGAAGAAAAAGCCAAGATGCAAGTGCATTCTGCACTCAATAGCTTACTTGGGGTATAGCTCGGGCATATTTTGCGAGATAAGACCTTATTCTTGTCAGTCGCCTAAACTGAAGCCGAGAAAGACGATACACGAATTAAACTAAGTAAAGGGCCGATTTAAAGGCCCTTTTTCGTTTGTTACAATAAAAGCAATGATAGTCACACTGAGTGGTTTATGAAGGTTTTAGTAACAGGCTCCGCTGGACGCGTTGGTCGAGCCATTTATATTAATTTGGCACACACATATCAGGTTGTGGGCTTGGATAGCACACCTTGTTCAACCGCAGATTTTATTGGCGATATTCGAGATGAAGCACTTTTACAACAGGCACTTGAAGGGGTTGATGTGGTTGTGCACACCGCGGCACTCCATGCGCCGCATATCGGTCATATGAGTGACGAGATGTTTCATGACGTGAATGTTTTGGCGACTATAAAATTAGCAGAGCTTGCCATCGCCTATGGTGTAAAGCAGTTCGTGTTTACCAGTACCACAGCGTTATACGGGCATGCAAGCACGCCGAATGGTCGAGCAGGGTGGGTGACAGAGCAGACAAAACCTTTACCTAAAACCATCTACCATCATACTAAAATTGAGGCGGAAAAAGCACTTAGGGCGATAAGCAATGAGTTTGCTTTCGCCGTGACTGTACTACAAATGTCGAGATGTTTCCCAGAGCCAGTTGAGCAAATGGCACTGTATCGGTTAAATCGAGGAATTGACTACCGAGATGTGGCGTCTGCGCACCGCAGTGCCATTGAAAAAGCGTTGCCAGGTTTTAATCGTTTTATTATTTCAGGGAAAACACCGTTCGATTTAAGTTGCTGTGAGCAATTATTTTACGATTGTGAGGCCGTTTTACGCGCACGATCACCAAAACTGGTGGCGCTGTTTAAACAGCGTGGTTGGTCTTTACCACAAACCTTAGACAGAGTTTATGACTCAGCTAAGGCGCAAAACGAATTGGGTTGGACCCCACAATATGGGTTTGAAAGTGTGATTGACTTGTATGATGACGGTTTTTCAGAAGTCCTGCCCAGTAAAAATAAAAGTTCAAGTTAATCTTTTTGTGATTGAAAAAAAGCGAGTGACCTGCACTCGCTTATGATTGCTGGCAATTAACTCTCTTTGCCTGAAACGCTAGCAGCGGACTTGGGCTGCATTTTTTGAAATAGCCAACCCACACCCACCAAACATAAGCCTAAGCCTATGAATGATAAGGCTCGGAGCAGCCCCTCAAGATTAGACATATCGACCATAAAGGCTTTTAAAATCACCATGGCTAGGCCGATAAAACCAATATTGATTAAGTGCTTATGATTAAAGTGCTGCGCGACAAAAATTGTTGTGGTTGAGATCAATAACCAGACAATCGAATAAGTGTATAGCTCCGCTTCTTCCATCCCCAAATGCCAATTGATGAAGCCATCATTAAATAAGGTGCGTATTTCACCGTTGATAAACATAAAGCCAAGTATGGTCATCGCCACATAAATAAAACGGTTAAAGTGCGCTTTAACTAGCTTAAAGTGTATAAACCCATACAGGCATAATACAGGTGCAAGCCATTGGATCCACAACCAGTTTATAACATATCCGCCTACGTGTTGACTGTGTATAAACGGGCTTTCAAACAACGAGAATTGCACATGTATCAGGCCACTTGCACCGAGTAATATGCTGCCACCAATCATGTATAGTTTGTGTAGGTTTTGTGTAAACTGACTGCGCCAATAGTATACACCTGCCAAAATTAACCAGTTTAAGGATAAAACGATGCCTTCTTGATAACTTAAATTATCAAAGTCAGGATAATCCCCAACTAGTAAATAGCTGGTTTCGGTGGTGACAAGTAGCGCACATAAGTGAATAAACACGCCCATAAACCAAGTATTAAGCACCTTGGATGGATTATATTTTGCTGCAAACCAAACTAAAGCCAGCGCAATTGGGTAGACGATGAGTGTCCAATGGATATCTAAAATGGTTTCATGTTTGTAGTCAAGTGCCCAAGGGGCCACAGATAATCGAGCAACCACAACTAATAAGGCTACTTTGTATAGCCAATCAGGGAGCTCAACCTTGTACTTCCAACTTAAATAGCTCATGGATGCGACTTGCGCTGCTATGGCCAAGGTCAGCGTACTTGCCGATAACAACATGGTCAAACACAAAGTCAGCATGGCATTTGCTAACACTAAAAATGTCACTCGTTGCAAAGGCATTGATGATTTTGCAGCGGCAAGTGCTGCGACTGCGGCGATAAGCAGGAGTTCAAAAGCCCAAACAGGGTAAAGGGTAGTATCACTGTCTACGGGTAGTGAAATATAGCTTACCCCAAATAGGCTAAGCGGTACTAACACAAGTAGTAGTAAATAAGCGTGGCGTACTGCGTCACGTTTAATCATAAGCACACTGAATACCATTCCTAACAACGCGGCTATTTGAATAAACAAATATTTACCAGTAAATGGATAAAGGATGTCATTAAAATCTACTTTGTGATGCATATTGATAAACATAATTAACGCAAAACACAGTGCCAAATATGGCCAAGTATCTAAGGCACTATGCCTGTAAGCTGAAGCGAAAGTGATGGCTGTAACAATTAAAGCTGCTATGACCATGTGACTGAATACTGGTGAAAACATCAGGTAAATGGCAAACAAGAATAGGGTGATGAGGGTCGCGACTTGTTCCCTTCTTGCCATCAACAATGACTTAATGGGAAGTGGATTGTGCATGGTTAAATTCAGTCGCCAGCCAAGTAGGTTTGAGAGCACATAAAAATACAGGGTAGCAACAGTGAAGAGGGTAACAGCAGCAAAATCACCTTTATCACCCAAAACAATGGCACCGACAAACCAAACACAATGGCCAACAAAGCTTTGCCACCACAACCACTTTTGTCTGACGTAGTCTGCAACCCATACTGCAGATACAGACACAAAAGCCACATAGAGTAAAAGCGCTCCGATATTATTAGATCCGGTCGAGACAAGTGCTGGCACGGCATACGCACCTATGATCCCAATTCCAGCAAGCACAGGCCCAAAGCGCAGCGCCAAATAGGTTGCGCACAGGGCAATGACCGCTAAAAAGATAAATGCGAGGTTGGCAGGTAAAAAGTGATAGTGATTAAATGACACCAAAACCATAGCAAAGCAGGTGATTACACCGCCACTGGCAAGCGCCGCAGAGATATAGGGCGTATTCACATTGAGCTTAGTTTTAAAGCGGTTAACCAGCTCAGCTCCAGCGACTAGCGCACAGCCGAACAAAGCGCCTAAAACAACACGCACAGCTGGTGGCATAAGGCCTGATTCAATTGAATATTTGGCGAGAAATACACCACCGATGGATAAAATAAGTGCGCCTAACCAAAAAATACCATTGCCTTTTAGAAGGGAATCTAAATTAAATTCAGGCAGTGAAAATTGGCTTTTAACCGGTCGCTTTGGAGGCTTCGGAGTAATCGATTGGGAAATAGTCGATTTGTGTGACTGGTCAATTTCAGTAGCCTGGATTTGTCTGGGAGGAGCTACGGTTGCTTGTTCCGTCGGTGCTTGTATATTTGTTGATGATGGCTCAGGTGCTTGCTCGTGTATTGCTTGTTTGAGCTTGTCGATTTGTGCAGTCTGAAAGTCGATAATTTTTTGAAGATGTGTGACTTTTTGAATGAGCTCTTTGATCTGACCACGATCTTTAAGTGCAATGACTACACCAATAAACAAAAATAGATTAAACGCAAAGGAAAACAACTCAGTATCCATACTCTTTCCTTATATTTATAAAGAGGTAGGATGAGTTTGCTTTAAAAACAGATAATTATCAAGTAGGGTGCAAAGGACTAATGACTGCAAGCACAGTGAGTACATTTCTTTTCGCAAGATGATACGCCTCACTTTTCACAATATTATATGTACTTGTTATACGCTTTACATGGATCCCGGAGCCAGTCCGGGATGACGAACTTAGCCAAGTATGATGAATTCTGTAACCGATCAAAATACGCCCTTTTAGTCATCCTGATCTTGTTTCAAGGCCCAGTGTTTAGGGGTTTAACTACAACAACTAGCACAGAACTTCTTTATATAAGCTAGGCAAATAATCAGGTAATTAGGTGCCTATTTTTTTATCTTTACCCCATTCAATCAATATAAGTGTAACCATAACTACAGCAATGGCCTAAAAGTTCTTTGCTGAATAATGCTGGCTTTCTTTTTTCTATTGTCGGCTTTAACAAATATCGGCCTCAACTTTATTGGGTTAACGGTGATAAATTAGCAAGCACTATTATTGAAATTTATGATGTCAGAATGAAGTTTAGAATAGGGCAGAGTTTTTGCGTTTTACTATCAGTAAGAGAGAACGTTTAGAAAATTTAAAGGAGGCTTACAGCTTGGTACGACCGAGTGGATTCGAACCACCGACCCCTACCATGTCAAGGTAGTGCTCTAACCAACTGAGCTACGGTCGTATCATAAAACTGTTACATAACTTAACTAAATTAAGTTGGTACGACCGAGTGGATTCGAACCACCGACCCCCACCATGTCAAGGTGGTGCTCTAACCAACTGAGCTACGGTCGTACTGAATTGTGTTTCTTATTTTAGTTGAGTTGGTACGACCGAGTGGATTCGAACCACCGACCCCTACCATGTCAAGGTAGTGCTCTAACCAACTGAGCTACGGTCGTATCATAAAACTGTTACATAACTTAACTAAATTAAGTTGGTACG